>NZ_CP028158.1:3205371-3846445 GCF_003030345.1 Plantactinospora sp. BC1 | reverse complement strand
CGCGATCCTCGCCGCGGCGAACCGGAAGGACCCGGACCGCCCGGAGAACTGGAGCCTCTACTCGGACCTCTGGCCGCACATCGTGCCGCCGGGCACGATGGACTCCGAGCAGCCCGAGGTGCGCCAACTGCTCCTTGACATGGCCCGTTACCTGTGGAAACGCGTCGACTACACCACTTGCGAGGAGTTGGCCACCGCCAGCATCGCCCAGTGGCAGCAGCGTTTCGGCGCGGACGACCCGCAGACGCTGCTGATGCGCTTCCACCTCGCGAACGCGCTGCGGCTGCGGGCGCAGTACCCGGCGGCGCACGAGATCGACCAGGACGTGCACCAGCGGCTGCTCCGTACCCTCGGCGGCGACCACCCCTACACGCTGATGGCGGCCGGCAGCCTTGCCGGTGACCTCCGCGCGCTGGGCCGCTTCGTCGAGGCGCGCGACCTCGACGAGCAGACCGAGCCGTTGGCCCGGGACGTCTTCGGCGAGTTCAACCCGCTGGCGTTGAACGCGGCACACAACCTCGCCGTGTCGCTGCGACTCGTCGGCGACCTGCGCCGGGCCCTGCAACTCGACGAGGACACCTTCAACCGGCGCCGAGCCGTACTCGGCGACCGGCACCCCAACACGCTCTACAGCGCCGGCAACTACGGGCGCGACCTGCGCGACACCGGCGAGCTGCGCGAATCGCGCCGGGTGCTGGAGCAGACCGTGGAGGCGCACCGGGAGGTGCTCGGCGAGGAGCACCCGGAGACGCTGCGGGCGATCAAGAACTACGCCGTGACACTGCGGAAGATCGGGGAGTTCGAGCAGGCACACGCCCTGAGCGCCGAGACGCTGACCCGGTCGCGGCGACTCTTCCAGGGCCCCGACCATCCCGACGTGCAGGCCTGCGCGATGAACCTCGCCTGTGACGACTCCGCCCTCGGTAACGACGAGGCGGCGCTGCGCCGCGCCCAGCCGGTCTACGAGTGGTACCGGCGGATCATGGGCGACAACCACCTCTTCACGCTCGCGTACGGGAGCAACGTCGCGATCTTCCTCCGCAAGACCGGGGAGACGGCCGGGGCGTACGAGCTCAACAAGGACATGGTGCAGCGGTTCACCGCGGTCGCCGGGGCGAACCACCCGTACACGCTGGCCGCCCGGATCAACCTCGGCAACTGCCTCTACCACCAGGGCGACTACGCGGCGGCCCGCCGCACCGACGAGCAGGACTACGAACGGCTCCGGCAACTTCTCGGCCCGGACCATCCCGACACGTTGGCGGTCGCCAACAACCTGGCGACCAGCCTCACCGCCGACGGCGACCGGTCGGCGGCACAGGAGCTGCGCCGCTCGCTGCTACCCGCGTTTCGTCGGGTCCTCGGCGACACTCATCCCAACACCGTCGCGCTGGCCGAGGAGAACCGGCTCAACTGCGATCTGGAGCCGCCTCCGACGTAGCGGCGACCGGCGTACGGCGTGGCTGGACGAGCGGGCCCCAGGTCCGCTCGCCCGCGCCGTCCTCGTCGCAGGTCACCGGCTCCAGCCAGCGGGCCAGCTCCAGCGGGTCCGCCTCGCGGCCCCGGCGGCGCAGTTCCGTGTGCACCGCGAGACAGAGTTCGGGGGAGTCGAGCCGCACCGGGTACCGGTCGTCGCGCTGGCACGCCAGGGTCAGTCCGATCCATGCGTCCAGCGGGTCCTCGCCGACCGCGATCTGCGCCCGGTACGCGTCCCGGGCCGCCGCCAGGTCGCCGCCGACCAGCGCGAGGTCGCCGACGGAGAAGCCC
Organism: Plantactinospora sp. BC1; assembly: GCF_003030345.1. NCBI lineage: Bacteria > Bacillati > Actinomycetota > Actinomycetes > Micromonosporales > Micromonosporaceae > Plantactinospora > Plantactinospora sp. BC1. Next base: position 3,844,678 of record NZ_CP028158.1, on the reverse strand, counting down.
GGGTCCGGCTCCCGACAGAGTTCGGCGAACCGCGCCGGGTCGGTCAGCCCGAGCCGGATCAGGTCCAGCCGGGCGCTGAAGGTGAGCAGCCGCTCCGCCCGGGGTTCGACGCGCACCTCCACCCAGCGGGCCGGGCACGGCTCCCCGTCGGCGAAGAGGTCGGCGAGGCGGAGCACGGCGGCCCGATCCGGCCGGCGGTTGCGCAGCCGCCAGCCCACCCAGTGATCGGCGGCGGCGTCGCGGGCCAACTGCTGCGCCTGCGGCGAGGTCGGCTCGCTCCACCACAGCTCCTGCACCGCTCGCATCGCCGCGAGGAACCGCCGCCCGGGTGCGGTGAACCGGTCCGCCCTGACCAGGGTGTCGTGGGTCCGCCAGACCCGGTCCCGCCAGCGGACGAACTCGGCCTCCGCGAGCTGGGCCGGGCCGCCGGTGAGGACGGTGCGCTGGACCCGCCAGAAGTCGGTGACCGCGAGGAACGCGTACACGCCCTGGAGGACGGCGCCGAGCGGGCGCGGGTCGTCGCGCCAGGGTGCGTAGTAGCGGGGCCGCTCGTCCCGCTGGTACAGCTCGACGACGTCGAGTACGGCACCGAGCTTCGCGTGCTGGAACTCGTGTACCAGGCCGAGCCCGAGGGCGATCCCGTCGGCGGGTCGGGTCATCGCGGTGGCGCCGAAGGCCTCCAGGCTGGTCACGTTCACCCCGGCAGTGCTGTGCGGCGCGTCCAGCGGCACCACCGTGGTCAGGCCGGCGGCGATCCCTTCGGCGTACTGGCGGTGCTGCCGGGTGAGCATCGACCAGGCCGAGGTGAGCGCGGTCTGCCAGTGCCGTACCTCCTTCTCGTCGAGCCGGGTGGCCGCGCCGAGCTGGTGTCGGTCCCGGAACGGGTCCAGGTCGTCCAGGAGCAGCGTTATGCCCAGTCCCTCGCTCTCGGCCCGCAGCGTCCGCACCGCCAACCAGTTCTCGGTGTCCCGCTCCGGTTCGGCGGGGACGGTCACCGTACCGATGCGCAGGACGCCGTCGCGGTGGCGGACGACGGCCGGTGCCGACGGGTCGACCAGGGCCATGCCCCGGCCCGGCAGCACGAGTGCGCCGTCGCGCGGGGTGAGGGTCAGTTCGAAGTCGAGGCCGGCCCGGGCCGCCGCGTCCGCCGCCACGCAGCCGAGATAGTCGACGTCCGCCGGGGCGGGGGCGCCGTCCCGGCCACCGTGCAGCCGCCGCAGCTGTTCGGCCAGCCAGGTACCGAGGTGCGGGTGGGCGAGGGTGGCCGATCCGAGTTCGGGCCGGCGCCGGGTCGCCGCGACCAGGAGCGCGAAGTGCTCGTGTACGCGGCTCTGCTCCGGCAGGCCGTCCAGCAGCAGCCGCAGGTGCAGCATCCGCTTGCTCAGCTGGCCGGCGCGCAGCCGGTCGATGAGCGCCGGGTCGCCCAGACCACGGCCCAGTTGGTCGAGTTCGGCGTCAGCCAGGTGATGCGTGTGCATTCGTACCATCCCTCAGGCCGGTCAGATCACTGCGGAGCCGCGCCACGATGTGGCGGATGAGTCGCTCCAGGTCCGAGCAGTACACCGAGGGGTTGGCGAAGCCGGACGCCGCACGGTAGCGGTGAGGGTAGTAGCCCCCGCCGCACACCAGGTGCACGGCGCACCGCCGGCAGGCGTCGGCAAGTCCCGCCGCTCCGGCCTGGCGCGCGCGTACCTGGGGGTGGTGCATCGCGGCGTCCAGCGGATCGGCGAAGACGGTCAGATCGGTACCGACGGCGCCCGGGTACGTCGACCGTAACGTGTCGACCTGCTCGTATGCGCCGTCCACATTGAACACCACGGTGGCGACGGGGCTCAGCCCCACCGTCTCCGTGCGGCTGGGTGCACCGAACGAGAGGCGGATCAGCTCCTCGAAGAGCCGCACCCTGGTCTCCTGCACGGGTGCGCCGTACTGCCGGTCGAAGACCGCGACCAGCCAGTCACCGTAGCGGGTGGTGCCGGGCCGCCAGCCGGGCGGCGGACGGTCCCAGTGCGCGTGCGGCAGCAGGAAGTCCACCATCGGCGGGTCGTATTCGAGGAGTGCCTCGTAGGTGTGCACCGGGTCGTTCTCGACGTCCACCACGCAGAGGATGCCGGCGAAGAGCTCCGGCCGGGCGCGCAACATCCGCAGGGCCCGGTCCGCCGCCGGGAAGCTGCTGCGCCCGCTGCGGTAGCGCCGGTGCCGGTCGTTGGCGACCCGACCGCCGTCCAGGCTCACCCCGACGCGTACCCCGGCGGCGGCGAGCCGATCCAGGTCGGCGCCGGTCAGCAGCACGCCGTTGGTCTGCACCGCGATCTGCGCGGCCATCCGCTCCGGCAACGCCTCGCGCAGCCGGCCGGCCCACTGGGCCAGCAGTGCGGAGCCGGCGAGCATCGGCTCACCGCCGTGGAACACCACCCGCACCTCGGCCAGCCCGTGCGTGTCGGCATGTTCGGCGATCCGCTCGCACACGCGGTCGAAAACCGCGCTGTTCATGACCGCCGGTGCGCTGCGGGCGCTCTGGTCGGCCAGTTCGTACATGTAGCAGTAGTCGCAGGCGAGGTTGCAGCGCGACCGCAGTTTGACGACGTACTCGCGGAACGGCACCCCTCGCCCCTCCGCGCCGGCGCCCGGCGGCGCGGAGCGGGCGGGCTCCGGCGGCCGGGTCGTGGCGGGTGGTGGAAGAGGCACTGGCGGCATGACCTACATGGCCGAGTTCCACCCGGCCACCACGTCGTGGGGCTCTTCGATGTCTTCGAGGATCCTCCGCAACGAGCCGACGAAGACGGTCTGCGGCAACTCGTTGAGCTTGGCCAGGCTCACGCCGGTCAGATCGACAAGGTCGAAGTGAGCAGTCTCGGCCAAAGGTTCCATGCGACCCACCCTGGGTGATCGGTACTGCCCCTAGCATCCGACAATTCGGCGCATTGCGCCGAAGGACACGCCAATCGCAGAGCAAATGTTAGCGGTCATGGTTTCCCGGCGGCGGCCCGAGAGCCCAATGTGGGACGAGGCGACCCGGACCGGCGGCCGGTTGGTCGGGTCAGCCGCCGGAGGCGCGCCGGGTAGTTTCACGGTCGGACGGAAGCGGAGGCGGCATGCTCAGGGGCTGGCACGGCTGGGTCGGCACATTCACCGGCGTGGTACTCATCACGGTGGCCGTACTGCCGTTGGCGGCGCTGACGGTGTGGGCGCTGGCACGCCGTCGCAGGGCCGCCGGCACCGAGCCGGCGTGGGCCTGGCGGATGTCGCTGGCCGAGGTCGGCATCGTCTACGGCACGGTGCCGTGGGTATGGATGATCATGTTGCCGGGTGACCGGGCCGGCACCGTCTCCGGTCGGGTGAGCCTGGTACCACTGGTCGACCTGTTCACGATCGCCGCCGCCGGGCCGCTGACCGCGGCGGGCCAGGTGATCGGCAACCTGCTGGTCTTCGCGGCGCTGGGCTTCCTCGCCCCGCTGCGGTTCCCGGCGCTGGCGTCGGTACCGCGGATCCTGGCGCTCGCTGCGGGCTGCTCGGTACTGGTCGAAGCCGCGCAGTACCTCCTGCGGCTGGACCGGGTGTCCTCAGTGGACGACGTACTGCTCAACGCCGCCGGCGCCGGCCTGGCCGCGCTGGCGTCGCGTCGCTGGTGGCGCGACACCGCCGAAACCTCGTCGGGGCTGCCCCGATCGGCGCCGGCACCGGAATCCTGAGTCGTGCGGGCGGTGATCAGTAGGCCCCGGCTGCCTCCTTGCACCGGCGCTGCCGGCCCGCTCTCCACCCCGCTCGGCCACCACCGCCGGTTTCCCTGGCGGGACATCTGGTCCCCTCTTAGAGAGTGTTGTGATACCTCGGCGTGACCTTTGCTGACTCTTTGGACGAAGATCACTTCTGTGTCGTTGTGTTTGTAAACCGGCGTACGAGTCGTCGCTGACTGATCGGCAGTGGGCGGTGATCGAGCGCCCGGTCGGTGAGTGCAGGAACGGGTCACCCGGGCAGACCGACGAATCCCCTAGAAGACACCCAAGGTCAGTCAGAGGCTGAGTCAGACCGGCCGGGTGACCCGCTCCTACATCCTCACTGTCAGGGGAGAACGGGGGAGGCGGGCAGCGCGGTGGTGAATGCGGTCCAGGCGGCCGGCGCGAAAATCAGCACCGGCCCGGTGGTGTCCTTGGAGTCGCGGACGGCCACGACGTCGTCGGCGGCCCCGGCGAGCAGGGCGAACTCGACGCAGGCGCCCTGGTCTCCGCTGTGGCTGCTCTTGCGCCAGGGGGCCCGGCCGAGCAGGTCGGTGGTCTCCGGTGACATGTCACAGTCCTTTCAGGAGGCGGTTGATGGTGTCGCGGCTTTCCGCGGGACTCAGTGCGACGGCCCGCAGGTGTTCCATGATCTTGGTGCAGGTGCGCAGCTCGTGCGGCCGGTCGAGGATCAGTTGTCCGGCGACGGTCTCCACCGAGGCGAGGATCGGATCCTCCGGGTCGGCGAACTCGAGCAGGTGCAGCGAGCCACGGGTACCGCGGTGGTAGCCGGCCTTGAGCGGGATGACCTGGACGGTGACGTTCGGCAGCTCGGACATCTTGAGCAGGCTCTTCAGCTGTGCTGCCATCACGGCCTCCCCGCCGACCGGGCGGAGCAGGGCGCCCTCGTCGACGATGGCGTCGAAGATCGGCGGGTCGCTCTCCTTCAGCCGCTCCTGCCGGCCGATCCGGATCTGCACCCGCTGCTCCACCTCCTCGTCGCCGAGGGTGTGCGGGCCGCCGCGCATGATCGCCCGGATGTACTCCGTGGTCTGGAGCAGGCCCGGCACGACCGAGGGCTCGAAGTTCGCGATCGCGGTGGCCTCGGCCTCGACGGCGATGAAGTCGATGGTGCGGCGGTCCAGGATGTACGAGTACGGGACCCACCAACCCTGCTTCCTGGCCTCCTTGGCGAGCGCCACCATGTCCTCCAGTTCGCTCTCCGGCCGCCTGTAGAGGGTGAGCAGGGCGCGTACCGAGGCCGGGCTGACCATCGTCTGCGCGTTCTCGTACCGCGAGAGCGTGCTGCGGGTGCTGTTGATCTCGTCGGCGGCCTGTTCGAGGGTGAGCCCGGCCGCCTCGCGGGCATGGCGTAGGGCGATGCCGAGGCGGCGGGCGCGGAACGACTTCGGAGCCATGCATCGATCCTGTCACATGGAACCGGGAATGTGTGCATGAGAGAAGGTACGTGAGAGTTGCATTCACGCGTTCACAACTGGCAATCTGTCATCACGTCCTCACCGCCGGTGGTCGTGTCGACGGTGGCTGTGGGTGACCGAAGGGGAATGAGGCGCACGGCGATCGGACCTTCCCGTACCCGATCGCCGTGTCCCTCCCGCCAGCAAGCGGACCTGGAGGTGACAGATGACCGCGACCCCGTGCTGGCCTCGGGTTTCCCGATGCCGCTGGTGCGCGCGACCAGTGTTGCGGGACAACGAGGACGCGTGGATCCACGCCGACCTGGCCTACGTGTGCCGGGACCGGTGGGGTGGGCTGGCCGGCACGACCGCCGAGCCGGAGGCGGCTCGCCGTGGCCTCTGACCGGCACGGACTTCGGAGTGGTCGCGGGCGGCGCAGCCATCCGCGACGGTGGCCGGGGCGGTCACGGTGACCCGGTTCCTCGTGGTGCTCACCGACGTGCGGCCACTGACCAAGGAGGGCCGGGACGAGCGGATCGAGCCGGAGCGGCGCCGCCAGGTCGTCGGCGCCACCAGCAGGGAGGCCGCGGACCGGATCGCCGCCGCCTTCGCCGCCCTCGGCATGGTGCGGGCGGGCCGGCAGCGGGTCAAGGTACTCGCGGTCGGCCGACGTCGATCACTGGCCGGCTGAGCCGCCGCCGATCCCGGAACCCGTCCCACCGCCGAGCCCCCCGCTCAGGCCGTCGTTCGGGTCGTCGTTCGGGCCGTCGTTCGGGCCGTCGTTCGGGCCGTCGTTCGGGCCCGGTCAGGTCGGCGTTCGGGTGCCGGAGTTGAGGCGGCGGAGCCGGAACCAGCAGCGGCGGACCAGCAGACCCACCTCGACGGCGGCCCGGCTGCGCCACCGGATGATCAGCGTCACCAGCGGCACGATCAGCGACGCCCCGCCGACGACCTCGACAGCGGTCGGCGGATGCGGGTCGAGCGTGATCAGCAGCATGCCGAGCAGCAGGGCGACGAGCCGCAGCGGCGCGGTGACGAAGGAGAACCGGTAACGGTTGACCAGGACCAGCGTGCGGGTCGGCCCGGAGAGCCGGTTGAACCGCCAGCGCAGCAGCGCGAAGACGCCGGCCGCGCCGGCCAGCACCACCAGCAACCCGCTGGCCGTGGCGAGCGGCCGGGAGTCGACCACATCCTGCAACGTCCCCACCAGGAGCGTCACGAGCAGGAGTACGACGCAGCCGAGATCGGTCAGCAGCCAGAGCGCCCGGCGGGCGTTCCCGGTGGCGGCCCGGATCGCGACCGGATCGGTGGGTACCGTCTGGAGCATCCCGGCCATCACCGGCGAGGCGCGCACCGCCCGGCCCCGATCACTGTCCAAGGTGGCCAACTGATACAGGGCCTGCGGGTCGTCGGGGGCAAGCCGCAGCGCCTCCAGGTACGCCGCCCGGGCCCGACCGAACTCGGCCATCCGGCGCTGCACCCTGCCCTCGGTGACGTGCGCCCAGACACTCTCCGGATCGAGTTCCCTGGCCCGCCGGGTCGCGGCCAGCGCGGCGAGCACCGTGCGGGTACCCCGACCGCAGAGCAGCGCCTCGGCCCGGGCGAGTTCGCTGCGGGCGTCGTCCGGATCGAGGGTACGGGCCAGCTCGGCGGCGGCGAGCGCCTCGGGAATCCGGCCCAGCTGGCGGAGCGCCAGGGAGCGGTTCCGCTGCACCTGCGGACTGGCGGGGAGGCTCCGGGCCGCCATGTCGAGCACGGTCAGCATGTCCGCCCAGCGGCCCTCCCGCTGGTAGCAGTAGCCGAGCACCTGGAGCGCGTAGCTGTCGCCCGGGTCGGCCCGGAGCGCCTCGTTGATCAGCGGGTACGCCGCCTTCACCCGGCCCACCTGGGCGAGCTGCAACGCCCGCTCCAGCAGCGCCGTCCCGGGGTCCGCGCCCGAGCCGCCCCCGGCCGACGGTGCGGTCCCGTCCCCGGCCGCACCGTCGCTGGGCCCACCCCCTCCGGTGTCGACCCCGGCGGTCATCAGAGCAGCTTCCGCCGCTTCAGATAGCCGACGAGGTCGTCGTACATGCCGCCCTCGTTGGCGAACATCGCCACGTTGCGGGCGGTGGCGAACCACGGCTTGGTGGAGGGGCGGATGTCCTTGAGCGCCCGGTCGAAGTCGCGCTGCTCGATCATCCGTACCTCGCCGCGCCGGATCGAGTCGGCCATCGCGTACTCGGCGGCCGACTCGCACAGGTGCGCCAGGTCGGCGCCGGAGAAGTCGTCGGTGGCGGCGACGATCCGGCGTACGTCGATGTTGGCGATCGGCCGCTCCCGCAGGTGGTACTCGAGGATCGAGGTCCGGGCCGGCGCGTCCGGCGGGAGTACCAGCACCACCCGGTCGAGGCGGCCGGGGCGGCGCAGCGCGGGGTCCACGTCCCAGGGCGTGTTGGTGGCGGCCAGCACGAAGACGCCCTCGTTGTTGCCCTCCACACCGTCGAGTTCGGCCAGCAGTTGGTTGCCGATCGTCCGCATCCCGCTGGAGGTGACCTTGGAGCGCTTGTGTCCGAGCGCGTCGACCTCGTCGAGGAAGAGTACGCACGGCGCGCTGCGCCGGGCCGTCTGGAACAGCTCGTGCAGGTTGCGCTCGGAGTTGCCGATCCACATGTCCAGCACGTCCACGATGGAGAGCGAGATGAACTTGGCGCCCATCTCGCCCGCGATCGCCTTGGCCAGGAACGTCTTGCCGCAGCCGGGCGGGCCGTACAGCATCAGGCCGCCGCGCAGGCTCTTGCCGTAGAGCTTGCGCAGTTCCGGGTTGCGCAGCGGGCCGAGGAAGGCCAGCTCCAACCGCTCCTTGACCTCGGTCATCCCGCCGACGTCACCGAGCCGGATCGTGGAGACCTCGACGTCGAACATCCGGTCGGCGTCCCCGGTCACCGGCTCGGGCTGGTCTCCGGCCGGTGAGAAGCGCGGCGGTACGACGTCGGCGAGTTCCTGCTCGTAGGCGGCGAGCGGATCGTCACCCGGCTGGCCCGGTGCGCCCGGCTGGCCCGGTACGCCCGGCTGGCCGGGGCGTGGTGGGTCGGCTGCCGGCCCGGTGCCGCCGACCGCTCCGGCGGAGGCGTCCGCACCGGCCGCCGCGCCCGGCGAGGCCGCATCGGAGACCGGCGTACCGGAGGTTGGCGTACCGGAGACCGGCCGGCCGGCGGCGGGCGCGGGTGTGCCGCCGCCCAGGGCCCGCTGCATCAGGGCCTGTGCCTGGGGATCGGCGGGGTTACGGGCGAGCGCCTGCCCGACGTGCGCGATCGCCTCGGCGGGACGTCCGGCGTCGAGGAGCAGCCCGGCGAGATGCAGCCGCAGCGGGACGTCGTCCGGGCTCGCGCCGACCGCCGCGCTCAGGCTGTCGATAACCGAATCGGAAGTCACAAGACGAGCAGCCTAGACGGCGCCCGTCACCGGGGCGACACACCCGCAACTCCGGTCCCGGCGAACCCTCGCGGATCGGTACGCCACCGGTTACCCGTTGTGCTCGGCACGCTCACGGCGGCGGAGGTTTCCCGACGGTGAAAAGGGGTGTGGACCCGGGAGTTGGCCACGCAGAGTAGGGTCACCCGGTGAGCGCACGAGGAGCGACGGCAACACCGTTGGGTCTGCCAATGACGGTGCCCGCCCGGTGTGACCGCGACCAGCGACGACAGCGACCAGCGGTGACATGAGCGCACAGCGGTGACGCGAACGAAAGGTGACCGGAGTGACCACCCCAGGCAAGACCCGTGTGGCCCTCGTCTTCGGCGGCCGCAGCACGGAACACGCCATCTCCTGCGTCAGCGCCGGCAGCATTCTGGCCGCCCTCGACCCGGACGAATTCGACGTGGTCCCGGTGGGCATCACCCGGGCGGGTCAGTGGGTGCTGACCGACGGTGATCCGGCCCAGTTCGCCATCACCGACCGGCGACTACCGGAGATCACCGCCGCCGCCGGATCGACCGTGGTGTTGCCGGCCGACCCGACCGGCGACGGGCTGATGGTGCTGGACCCGGCCCAGGGGCCCCAGGCACTCGCCGGGGTCGACGTGGTCTTTCCGGCGCTGCACGGCGCGTACGGCGAGGACGGCACCATCCAGGGACTGCTGGAGATGGCCGGCATCCCGTACGTCGGCGCGAACGTCTTCGCCTCGGCAGCGGCGATGGACAAGGAGTTCACCAAGAAGCTGGCGATCGCGGAGGGCATCCCGGTGGGGCCGTACGCGGTGCTGCGCAGCGGGGTCAGCCTGACCGAGGAGGACAAGGAGCGGCTCGGGCTGCCCGTCTTCGTCAAGCCGTCCCGGGCGGGTTCGTCGGTCGGGATCAGCAAGGTCTCCGACTGGGCGGACCTCGACGAGGCCGTCGCGCTGGCCCGGCAGGTCGACCCGAAGGTGCTGGTCGAGGCCGCGATCATCGGCCGGGAGATCGAGTGCGGGGTGCTGGAGGCCGAGGCCGGCGGTGGCCCGGAGGCGTCGCTGCTGGCCGAGATCCGGGTGGTCGAGCACGACTTCTACGACTTCGAGGCGAAATACCTCGACGCCAGCGACTACGACATCCCGGCCGAGCTGCCGGACCGGGTGACCCGGCAGGTGCAGGAGTACGCCTGCCGCACGTTCAGCGCGCTGGACTGTGCCGGTCTGGCCCGGGTCGACTTCTTCGTCACACCGGAACTGGACGTCTATCTCAACGAGATCAACACCATGCCGGGCTTCACACCCACCTCGATGTTCCCGCAGATGTGGGCGGCGACCGGGCTGGAGTACCCGAAGCTGGTGAACCGGCTGATCCGGACCGCGCTGCGTCGAGGCACCGGTCTGCATTGACCAGCGTCCGTTCGCTGCCCGTCCGGGCGCGGCCGGCGCTGCCCCTCCGGGTGCCGCCGGCTCGTGGCGGTGGTCAGCCCCCGGTGCAGCCGCTGGGAATCTGCGGCAACGACGGCACGGAGGCGACCAGGGACTCCGACACCGGTGCCGCCCACTGCACCGTCTGCTCCTGCCCGGCCGGCACGCTGAGCCGGACCGGCACCTCACGGTCCACAGTGGTCAGCACCAGGCCGCCGTCGCGATGCTCGGTGAGCCAGCAGACGTTGTTGACCATCCACAGGTCGGGTACGTCCGGAACGGCCGGCGGGGCCACGCCGCAGGCGAGGGTGATGGCCGGGTCGCCGTACGCGGCGTTCTGCTCCGGGCCGGCGGTGACCGGTCGCTGGCCGAGGCTGCGGAGGGTGGCCGGCAGCCGTGACAGCAGGGCCCGGCAGACCGTGGCCGGCCGTTCGGCCAGGGCCGGGGCCGCCATCTGCACCGGCGTGCTCGCCTGCGGCGCGGCCGAGGTCGGCGTCGGAGCGGGCTTTGCGACCGGATCCGGGCTGAGCTGGCCGAAGACCAGCACCGCGACGAGGGCGGTCAGCGGCAGGGCGACCACGGTCGCCCAGAGCGCCGCCTGCCGGGTGGTCCGGTCCGGTCCGGCCCCGGTCGGCCGGTCCGCCGGCCCGGTGGTCGCCGCCTCCGGCTGGCTGGGTCTGGTGCTCCGCGCCATCTACAACCGGACCACGGAGCAGGTCAGCGTGCGGGTGATGCCGGGCACCAACTGCACCTTGCTGACGATCATCTTGCCCAGCTCGTCGACGGTGTGTGCCTCGGTGAGCACGACCACGTCGTACGGGCCGGTGACGGCGTCGACGCGGACGACTCCGGGAATATCCGAGATGTGCGCGGCCACGTCACGTGCCCTTCCGACCTCAGTCTGGATGAGGATGTACGCCTGGACCACGACCCGCCTCCCGTCCGCCGCCGAGCGGCTAGACCGTGAAAATACCGTACGGAGCAGGGCGGATCCCGATCGGTGGTCGGAGGAGACACGATGAGCGATCGAATCGGCCGGCCGGGTGCGGGTGCGGTGCCGGCTCCGGAGGTACCCGGAAACCGGCGGCCGCGACCGGCGACCGGCCCGGCAGGTCCGGCTGCCGAGCGTGCCCGGGGGTCGATGTGAGCGTCGCGCGGGCCGGCGAGTTCGGTCTGATCGCCCGGGTCACCGCCCGGCTGGGCAGCGGACACGCCACGCTGCTCGGGCCCGGCGACGACGCGGCGGTGGTGCACGCACCCGACGGTCGGGTGGTCGCCTCCACGGACGTACTGGTCGAGGGTCGGCACTTCCGCCGCGACTGGGCGAGCGCGGTGGACATCGGGCATCGGGCCGCCGCGGCGAACCTGGCCGACGTGGCGGCGATGGGCGCGGTGCCGACCGCGCTGCTCGTCGCGCTCTGCATGCCGCCCGACCTGGAGGTGCAGTGGGCGGAGGAGCTGGCCGACGGCCTGGCGGCGGAGGCGGCCAAGGTCGGGGCGAGTGTGGTCGGCGGGGACATGTCGGCCAGCCCCACCCTGACCATCGCGGTGACCGCCCTCGGCGACCTGGCCGGGCAGGCTCCGGTGGTACGCAGCGGGGCGCGGGCCGGCGACGTCGTCGCGCTCGCCGGTCGGCTCGGCTACGCCGCCGCCGGCTACACCGTGCTGTCGCGCGGGTTCCGCACCCCGAAGGTACTGGTCGAGGCGTACCGGCGGCCGGAGGTGCCGTACGCGGCGGGACCGTCGGCGGCCCGGTTCGGCGCCACGGCCATGATCGACGTCTCGGACGGGCTGCTGGCCGACCTCGGTCACGTGGCGACGGCCAGCCGGGTCGGCATCGACCTGCTCGGCGGCGCGTTCGAGGTGCCGGAGCAGATGCGGGACGCCGCGCACGCGCTCGGGGTGGACCCGCTGGCCTGGGTCCTCGGCGGTGGCGACGACCACGCGCTGGTGGCGACGTTCCCGGAGGACCTGCCGCTGCCGGGCGGTTTCCGGCTGATCGGGCACGTCGTGCACGGCGCCGGAGTCACCGTGGACGGGCGGGACTACAAGGGATCGGGTGGCTGGGACCACTTCCGCTGACCGGTGCCGGTCGCGCCGTCCGGTGCGCTGTCCTTCACGCCGTTCGGTGCGTCCGGTGTGCCGGCTTCTGTGTCGGTGATCACGCCCGGGGCAGATCGGTGGGGGCCGGGTGCGGGTCGTACCCTTCACCGGGTGAGTGAGCTGGACATTCGCGTCGTTCCCTACGATTCCCCGGTGGCCCGGGAGCTGGTCGATGCCGCACTGGCCGACCTGGCGCAGCGCTACGGCGGCGGGGGCGACGAGACACCCGTGGCGGCGACCGAGTTCGAGCCGCCCGCCGGGGCGTTCCTGGTGGCGTACCTGGACGACGTGCCGGTCGGCTGCGCCGGCTGGCGTACCCACGACGGGGCCGGCGACGTCGCCGAACTCAAGCGGATGTACGTCTCACCGGTGGCTCGCGGTCGCGGCGTAGCCCGCCGGGTGCTGTCGGCGGTCGAGGGCTCCGCCCGGGAGTACGGGCGGCGCCGGCTGATCCTGGAGTGTGGCGACCGGCAGCCCGAGGCGATCGCCCTCTACCAGGGCAGCGGTTACCAGCGGATTCCGGACTTCGGCTACTACCGGAACGAGCCGGGCGTCCTCTCGTTCGGCCGGGCGCTCTGACGCCGACTCTGACGCCGACCGGGGCCGGCAGGGGCCGGGCTGGTACAGACAGCGACAGCCGCCGGAGCGGTGCTCCGGCGGCTGTCCGTGCTTCAGGGTCTGCCCAGGGGTGGGTCAGGCGCGGGCGACCTTGCCGGCCTTGATGCACGAGGTGCAGACCTTGAGCTTGCGGGTCGTGCCGCCACCCGCCGGGGTACGCACCGACTGGATGTTGGGGTTCCAGCGACGGTTGGTCCGCCGGTGCGAGTGGGACACGTTGTGGCCGAAGCCAGGCCCCTTGCCACAGATGTCGCACACGCTAGCCACGGGATACTCCTGGGATTGATCGTCGTCAGGTTGCCGGCAGGGTGCTGCCCGGGCAACCTGGCCAGGGTACCCGATGCGCCGGTCGCCGTGCGAATCGGCTCCCGCCGGTCCGGACCGGCCGCCAAGCCGCCCGAAGACGCCCGGGAGACGGACGCCCGGGAGACGCCCGGAGACGCCCGGAGATGCCGGAGGAGCGCGGCGGAGACGCCTGCCCGGTCCCACTCGTGGTGCGGCGGTGCCAGCGGGGCGTCAGGGTACGCCAGTAGGCTTCTGGCCGTGCTGGAGACCCTCGACGCCATGGCCCTGCGCCGGTGGTGTGCGGGCGGGTTGGCCGCGCTCAGGCGGCACCAGGACGAGATCAACCAGCTCAACGTCTATCCGGTTCCCGACGGCGACACCGGCACCAACCTGGTGCTCACGATGACCTCGGCCGAGCAGGCGCTGCGGATGGAGCGGGACGATCCGGACGTTGGGGGACAGCCGGCGCACGTCAGGGTGCTGCGGCTGCTGGCCCGGGGCGCGCTGCTCGGCGCCCGGGGCAACTCGGGAGTGATCGTCTCGCAGATCCTGCGCGGCCTGGCCGACGCCCTCGCCGGCACCCCGGAGGTCCGGGGCCGGGCGCTCGCGGCGGCGCTGCGGGCGGCCAGCACGGCGGCGTACGGCGCGGTCGCCGAGCCGGTCGAGGGGACCCTGCTCACCGTCGCCGCCGCCGCCGCGACCGCCGCCGAACGGGCCGGCACCGACGATCTCGCGGCGGTGACCCGGGCCGCCGCGAGCGCCGCCGACGAGGCGCTGGCGCGTACCCCGGAGCAGTTGCCGGCGCTGGCCCGGGCCGGTGTGGTGGACGCGGGCGGACGCGGCTTCTGCGTCCTGTTGGACGCGCTGGTCGAGGTGGTCACCGGCGCCGCGCCGGAGCGGCCGGAAGCCGCACCGGCACCGCCGCGCCGGCCGCTGGCGGCCGCCCGGGAGACCGGCTCGACCGAGTACGCCTACGAGGTGCAGTTCCTGCTCGACGCCGACCTTGCGGCCGTACGCCGGCTCCGGGCCGAACTCGCCCGGCTGGGCGACTCGCTGGTGGTCGTCGGGGACGAGGCGGGGCCCACCGGCCCGTCGACCTGGAACGTGCACGTACACGTCAACGACGTCGGGGCGGCCATCGAGGCCGGCGTGCTGGCCGGCCGGCCGTACCAGATCTCGGTCACCCGCTTCGAGGACCAGCTCCCGGCGGCGGCCCCGGCGGAGCAGCCCGAGCCGGACGCGCCGGAACGGGCGGCGGTGGTGGTCGCGTCCGGCCCCGGCCTGGCCGCGATCTTCGCCGCCGAGGGTGCGACCGTGGTGGACGGCAACCCGTCCGCCGGAGAGCTGCTCGCGGCGGTCCGGTCGACCGGCGCGTCCCGGGTGGTGGTGCTGCCGAACGACCCGAACGCCCAGGCGGTGGCCCGGGTGGCGGCGGAGGAGGCGCAGCAGCTCGGGATATCGGTGAGCGTGGTGCCGACCCGCTCCCCGGTGCAGGCGCTGGCCGCCCTCGCGGTCCGGGACCCGGCCCGCCGGTTCGCCGACGACGTGATCGCGATGGCCGAGGCGGCCGGCGCCTGCCGGTACGCCGAGGTCTGCCACGCCTCCCGGGAGGCGCTCACGGTGGCCGGGCGCTGCCAGCCCGGCGACGTGCTCGGGCTGGTGGACGGCGAGGTGCACCTGATCGGCGGTGACCTGGTGCAGACCTGCGCGGCGCTGCTCGACCGGATGCTCGGCGGCGGCGGTGAGCTGGTCACCCTGCTGCTCGGCGCCGACGCCCCGGAGGAGCTGGCCGAGGTCCTCCGGGCCCACCTGACCCGGCGCTGGCCCTTCGTCGAGGTGCACCACTACTCCGGCGGCCAGCCGTTCTATCCCCTGCTGGTGGGAGTCGAATGACGCTGCCGGGGAAGCCGCCCGAGAATGCCGGGGAAGTCGGCCGAGGGTGCCGGGGAAGTCGCCCGAGGGTGCCGGGGGAGTCGGATGACGGTGCTGGTGGAGAGCTGGATGACGGTGCTGGTGGGGAGCCGGACGAGAGCGCTCGTGGGGGGCCGATGACTGCGAACCGACCGACCTCGGCCGGCACCGAAGCGACCTCGGCCGACCTGGAGACGCCGCTGCGCAAGCTGGTCGGCGAGAAGACGGCGAAGGCGCTCGCCAGCCACCTCGACCTGCACACGGCCGGCGACCTGCTCTACCACTTCCCCCGCCGCTACGACGAGCGGGGCGAGCACACCGACATCCGCTCCCTGGAGGTGGGGGAGCAGGTCACCGTGCTCGGCCAGGTGCAGCGTACGGCGGTCCGGCCGATGCGCCAGCGCCGGGGAAACCTGCTGGAGGTGACCGTCGGGGACGGCTCCGGCGGCGTGCTGACGCTCACCTTCTTCGGCAACCAGGCGTGGCGGGAACGGGACCTCAAACCCGGCCGCTGGGGCATGTTCGCCGGCAAGGTCACCGAGTTCCGGGGCAAGCGCCAGCTCAACGGCCCGGAGTACGTCCTGCTCGGCGACGGCTCCGGCGGCGGCGAGCCCGGCGCCGGTGGCGAGCTGGGCGAGGAGATCGAGGAGTTCGCCGGCGCGCTGATCCCGGTCTACCCTGCCGCGGCGGCGGTGCCGACCTGGGTGATCGCCCGCTGCGTCCGGGTGGTGCTGGACACCGTCACCCCACCGGAGGACCCGCTGCCGGCGACGCTGCGGGCCACCCGGAACCTGGTCGGGCTCGCCACCGCGCTGCGCGAGATCCACCGGCCGGCGAGCAAGGAGGAGCTGTACCGGGCCCGGCACCGGTTGAAGTGGGACGAGGCGTTCGCCCTGCAACTGACGCTGGTGCAGCGCAAGCACCGGGCGGCGGCCTGGCCGGCGAAGCCCCGGCCGCGCCGCGAGGGCGGGCTGCTGACCGCCTTCGACGCCCGGTTGCCGTACGAGCTGACCGCCGGGCAGCGCGCGGTCGGCGAGGAGGTCGCGGCCGATCTCGGTACCGCCCATCCGATGCACCGGCTGCTCCAGGGCGAGGTGGGCTCCGGCAAGACGGTCTGCGCGCTGCGCGCGATGCTCCAGGTGGTCGACGCGGGCGGCCAGGCCGCGCTGCTGGCCCCGACCGAGGTACTCGCCGCGCAGCACTACCGGGGCATGCTCGACCTGCTCGGCCCGCTCGGTCGACGGGGCGAGCTGGACGGCGACCCGGACGGTACCCGGCTGGCCCTGGTCACCGGCTCGCTCGGCGCGGCGGCCCGGCGGCGTGCCCTGGAGACCGTCGCCGCCGGGGAGGCCGGAATCGTGGTCGGCACGCACGCCCTGCTCTACGAGGGCGTCGACTTCGCCGACCTCGGACTGGTGGTGGTCGACGAGCAGCACCGGTTCGGTGTCGAACAGCGGGACGCGCTGCGCGCCAAGGCCGAGCAGCCGCCGCACGTACTGGTGATGACGGCGACACCGATCCCGCGCACCGTGGCGATGACCGTCTACGGCGACCTGGAGATCTCCACCCTCTCCCAGTTGCCGCGCGGCCGGTCGCCGATCGCCTCGCACGTCGTACCGGCGGCGGAGAAGCCGGCCTATCTGGACCGGGCCTGGCGCCGGCTGCGCGAGGAGGTCGCCGCCGGACACCAGGCGTACGTGGTCTGCCCGCGCATCGGCGACCAGGCGGCGACCGCCGAGGAGGTCGGCGCGGTCGGCGAGGACGGCCGACGTCCCCCGCTGGCGGTGGCCGAGGTGGCTCCACTGCTCGCCGAGGGCCCACTGCACGGGCTGCGGATCGGCGTACTGCACGGCCGGCTGCCGGCCGACGAGAAGGACTCGGTGATGCGCACCTTCGCGGCCGGCGAGCTGGACGTGCTGGTGGCGACAACGGTGATCGAGGTCGGGGTCGACGTGCCGAACGCGACCGTGATGATCGTGCTCGACGCGGACCGGTTCGGCGTCTCCCAACTGCACCAGTTGCGGGGTCGGGTGGGCCGGGGTTCGGCGGCCGGGCTCTGCCTGCTGGTCACCGAGGCCGTCGAGGAGTCGCCGGCCCGGGAGCGGCTGGACGCGGTCGCCTCCACCACCGACGGGTTCCGGCTGGCCGAACTCGACCTGGAGCAGCGCCGGGAGGGCGACGTACTCGGGGCGACCCAGTCCGGACGGCGCTCGCACCTGCGGCTGCTCTCGCTGCTGCGTGACGCGGAACTGATCCGGGACGCTCGGGTCGAGGCGATCGCGCTGGTCGAGGAGGATCCGGAACTGGACCGGCATCCGGCGCTGGCCGCCTCGGTCGCCGCCCTGGTCGACGAGGAACGCGCCGAATACCTGGAGAAGGGCTGACGGTCAGCCAGCGTCACAGCGCCAACACGTAGGCGTTGACGAAGAAGTGTTCGACCCTGCCCCAGTGCAGATGACCGGCCTTCGCCTCGTCGCCCTGCCGGCCGAGTACGACGTGTACGTGCACCTCGCCGTCCTTGACCTCGCCCGTCCCGGTCAGCTCCATCGGCTCCTCGTACTCCGTGACGATGTCCTTGGAGTAGTCATCGGCCGCCATCGTCGAGATCGCACAGCCCTCGACGGCCCCGATCAGCGACACGATCGCGCCGTTCGTGACGCCACGTGCCTGAAGCTCGGCCTTCAGCGTCGTCATGACTTCCTGGCCGGGCTGCACGGAAACGAGGATCATCGGGACCTCTCTGCTGTCGTCGTGATCGGGTCCGCACCCGCCAGGAGCGCCGCCATGGTGCGTAGGTTCTCGGCTGCTCTCTCGGTCCGCAGGGCATCGGTGACGGCAGCCTTTACCGCCTCCCGGCTGGTCGCGTTGGCCCCGTACAGGAGCACCGCGCTACACCACCGGGCCGCCGCGTCCCGTGGATTGCGTAGCTCTTCCGCGAGCTTCAGTGCAGCTTCTGGCCCGACGACGGTCGACCCCTGGGCAAGTTGGATCGCGAGTGCCCAGGACAGCCCGAGAACCCGGCTCGCGACGGCGGTCAGGTATAGCGTGCGCATCGCCTCGTCAGTCCGCAGAGCCGCTATGACCCGGTCGGCCGTCTCGGGCGCGTCGACCTTGGCCAGGATGCCGGCCGCGTTCACTCGCAGTATCTCTGTCGCGCCACCGCTCATCCAGCGGCTGAGGGTCGCTTCGCTGGCCGGGTCCTGCTCGACGAACTCGCGGATCACGAGGTCGGTCGCATGGCTGGTTTGCGCGGTCTCAAGCTGTCCGCTCGTGCCCGTGGCGATGCCGTCGAAGACCCGGCAGGCCAGGTGAAAATCGAGTAGGCCCGGGTGAGGGAAGCGTACGACTCCCGCAGGGGTGCGGACGAGTTGGCGACGCTGTAGGAGCTGAGCCGTGGCAGGTCGCAGGGCAGCCGGTATCAAGCTCTCGGGTAGCTCGCGTCCGTCTCCGCGCCAGATCTCCCACGCGATCCACTGGGCGCACTCGTCCAGGTCAACGACCGGTGGGGCGCCAGCGACGGCGCCAGCGACGGTAGCGCCCGTCAGCGCGAGAAAGTCCTTGCGTCTCACGTCGTCAACGGTAGGCGACGGTGACTCCGTCAGCGTCCGCCGTATCGCCCGTTGGTACAGCTCGATCGTGGCTGGCGTGACGGGCCGCTCGCCGGACTCGATCCGGGACAGATGGCTTGTGGACAGGCCACCGAGACCCGCGACCTGGGCGAGTGTGAGGTCGGCTGCGCGCCGTGCCTGCCGTAGTTCCGGTCCGGTTCTCATCTCCACTCCGGTTGCCGCACCTTTGTTGCGGCACAGGTACGGCTCCCGAGCGTAGACCGTGCAGATACAGAGTGGTAGCAAGCACCCCTGCTCGGACCCAACGCGCAATCTGCACGGACGGGCGGGGGTTGCCGGCGGGGTGGCGCTCGAAGCATCTGCGTCTGGCGCCGTCCCGCCTCCATCTTTCAGTAGAGGAGGGGACATGAATTGTCTTCGACGACCCAGGCCGCCGCACCGTCGAGACTGGCGCCGCTTCTGGCGTTACTGCCGCTGCGGATTCCGGTGGACCTGCCCGGACGCCATCGAGCAGGTTCCGATGCCGTACGCGCCGAAGGTGTCGCCACTGACCCGAACCGCGTACCGCGAGGCAGTTCGGGTGCCTGCGGCCGTGGCCTCGGACGTCCCGTCCCCGCCGGTCCACCGCCGCCCGAGAAACAGCCACACGCTCTGGAATTCCCCGACCGGCTGCCGGGAGATCGGCCGGGTGAGCGGGCTGACGCACGGTCAGGCGCGCCGCAGCGGATACGTCGAGCCGGCCCAAGGCGTCGAGCGGGTATGACCCGGCCGCACGCCCCGCGCCGACCCCATACGCCGATGCGGCCGTCGTTCCGGTGCCGTGCCTGTGGGGCCGAGTGGCCGTGCTCCATCGCCCGCCGGATGCTTCTGCACGTCTACCGGAACGACCGGACGGGCTTGCTCATCTACCTCGCTGCCCAACTCACGAGGGCAATTCAAGACCTACCCGGCGTACACCCGGCGCTGTTGGCCGGTCGCATCGTCTACTGGGTACCCCGCAACCGCGCCCCCTGACCTGCGAAAAACGCTGAGGGCGCGCCGACCGTTTCCGGTCGACGCGCCCTCAGGCGGTTGGTTCAGTTGGTGCGGTCGCTACCGATCAGGCGGTGAAGGTCACCCGACGGCGGCGGGCCACGATGTAGAGCACCACACCGGCGGCGAGCAGCAGCACCGCGCCACCCGCGATGCCACCGGCAGCGGCACCGGTCAGCGGCAGTTCGCCACCGCCGCCGCCACCGCAGTCCTCCGGCTTCTCGTAGACGATCGGCTCGCCCTCCAGGCCCTCACCACTGGGGGTGACGGTCAGGCCCTCCTCGGCCGGGAACTTGACGCTGCCGGTCTCGCCCGGGGCCACGGTCAGGGTCTTGGCCTCGCCCTCGTTCGGGGTGAGGACGACGCTGATCTCCGCGTCGGTGGTGTTCTCGAGCGTGATGATCAGCTCGTCACAGGTGGACTCGTAGGTGCCCACCGGCTCGACCGGCTCCGGGGTGACCGACGGGGTCGGCTCCGGGGTGGGGGTGGTCGACGGGGTCGGCTCCGGGGTCGGCGTCGCGGACGGCGTCGGCTCCGGGGTCGGGGTGGCCGGCGGAGTCGTCGGCGGGGTGGTCGGCGGCGTGGTGGGCGGGGTGTCGCACTTGCCCTTGTCCTTGGCCGCGACCGTGCGCTCTTCCTTGATGATCCGACCGTCCCGGCGCCACTTGGCCTCGACCGTCAGGTTCTTGTTGAGCTGCTGCTTCGAGGCCGCCGTGCGGGTCTCGGTGCCGGTGAGCGGCGCGCCGCCCCGCGGGTTCAGCTCGGCACCCTCGCGGATGTCGCCGGCCGGACCGGGACGGACCTTGGTGACCTCAGCCTTGATGTTCTCGCTGTTGCCGACCGTCCACTGGAACTCGTAGTTGTTGCTCCCCTTGACGACGCAGAAGTTGCCGTAGATCTCGGGGTGGTGGGCGCTGGCCGGTGCCGCAATCGCGACTGCCGCGCCGAGGCCGAGGAAGGCGGCCCCGAGGACGGCAGCCGATCGCCGGAGCGACAGCTTAGGACGGATCACGCGTACTCCTGAGAGATGAGGGCGTCATGGTACGACGCGGGTGGGAGGCGAGCGGGGGCGCCATGGGGTGGCGCTCGACCTGCGAGAACCGCCTCCCCGACGTCGTAGGCACCGGCAAGACGCAGCCGGCACAGCGCACGACCTTAGCGATTGGCGTGGTACAGAAACAGCCTTCAGGGTCCTCTAACGATGATGTTGTCAATTCGAGATTATTGATCCACGGGCGGTAGTGAACCTATTTCACTCGGTGTGTGTGCCGTGCCTGTTTGTCTGTTTCCGTTCATCCCAAGGGTGTTGCGGTTCATCGCAAGGGTGTTGCCGTTTCATCCCAAGGGTGTTGCCGCCCGCCCGAACCGGCACGACCGTCGGGTCGCGTAGCGTCGCTGTCATGGAGCAGACGTCCATGCCGGAGACATCGGGATGACCCGGATCGTGGCGGGCGTACTCGGCGGGCGCCGCATCGCCGCCCCGCCGGGCGATCGGACCCGGCCGACCAGCGACCGGGTCCGGGAGGCGTTGTTCAGCGCCATCGAGGCGACCGTCGACCTGACCGGCGCGCGCTTCGCCGACCTCTACGCCGGCTCGGGCGCGGTCGGCCTGGAGGCGCTCTCCCGGGGTGCCGCCCAGGTGCTGCTGGTCGAGTCCGATCCCCGGGCCGCCCGGACCATCCGGGAGAACCTGGCCGCGCTGCGCTCGACCCCGGCCAGCCCGGTGGCCGGCACCGCCCGGCTGGTGACCGGCAAGGTCGCCCAGGTGCTCGGTACTCCGCCCGAGGGTGGCCCCTACGACGTCGTCTTCGCCGACCCGCCCTACGCCGTACCCGATGCGGAGCTGGCGGTGGTGCAGGCCGCGCTGCGCGATCAGGGCTGGCTGGCCCCGGACGCCCTGCTGGTGATCGAGCGGTCCACCCGGTCCGGCGAGGTCGACTGGGTGCAGGGAATCACTGCGCAGCGCAGCCGCCGTTACGGCGAGACCACTCTTTGGTACGGTCGCCGATCGTGAGACGTGCGGTCTGTCCCGGCTCCTTCGATCCGGTCACCAACGGTCACCTCGACATCATCGGCCGGGCCAGCCGGCTCTTCGACGAGGTGATCGTCGGCGTGCTGATCAACGAGTCCAAGCGCGGGCTGTTCACCGTCGAAGAGCGGATCGAGATGCTCCGCGAGGTGACCGGCTCCTACGGCAACGTCCGGGTGGAGTCGTTCCAGGGGCTGCTGGTCGACTTCTGCCGGACCCAGCAGGCCGGCGTGGTGGTGCGCGGCCTGCGCGCGGTCAGCGACTTCGACTACGAGTTGCAGATGGCCCAGATGAACATCGGGCTGGCCGGCGTCGAGACCCTCTTCATGCCCACCAGCCCGCTGCACTCGTTTCTCTCGTCGAGTCTGGTCAAGGACGTGGCGAAGTGGGGCGGCGACGTCTCGCCACACGTACCGGACGTGGTCCGCGAGCGGCTGCGGGAGCGGCTGGTCCGCCCCGGCTCCTGACCGGCCGGCGTCCGCGCGGCCGCGCCCGTCCCGGGCGCCGGCCGACACCGGCCCCGCCGGTGAGAAGGCCCGCCGGTGGAGAAGCCGCCGCCGGTGGGAAACCGGCGACGACCGCGCTCCGGCCCAGCTCCGCAAGCCCTGCGACGCGCCGGTCCCGGGTCGATCGCCGGTCGGGTACGGACCGCACCGCATCATTGGTTGAGCAGTAATCCGGTCCGACGCCCCATCATGTATGTCGACCGAAGTAACGACGGGAGTGAGGTACCGGTGGACCCGCTCGATCGCATAGACGAGATCATCGGCATGGTGGAGACGGCGCGATCCGTCCCGATGTCCCGCAACAACGCCATGGTCGACCGCGCCGAGATGATCGGCGCCCTTGAGGAACTGCGTGTCGAGCTGCCTGTCGAACTGCGCCGGGCGGCGGCGCTGCTGGAAGAGCGCGACAAGATCATGGACGCCGGCAAGCGCGAGGCGGACCGGATCATCAGCGAGGGTGAGGCGGAGCACGCCCGGCTGGTCTCGGTCAACGAGATCACCGTCTCCGCCGAGCACGAGGGCGCCCGGATCATCGCCGAGGCCAGGGCCGAGGCCCAGCGGCTACGCGAGGAGGTCGACGACTACGTCGACACCGCGCTGGCCAACTTCGAGCAGTTCCTGACCCGGGCACTCGCCTCGATCGAGCGCGGCCGGGACAAGATGCACGCGCTGCGCGAGATCGGCACGTTCGTGGGGGAGGAAAACGAGCGGCCCCTGCCGTTCTGAGCGTAGTGTCCGGATCGTCGGGGCGGGCTGTCGTACCCTCGCGGGTCGGTCGGCTCGCCCCGGTTCGACGCTAAGCCCCCTGCTCAGGTAACCTGTTTCGTCGGCCCCGCACAGGCCGGAGTCTGATTATGCCCAAACATCTGCCGACCCATCTCAACCCCAGGTCGCCGCTGGTCCTCGACACGAGGGAGCTGCCGCGCCGACCTGGAGTGTTGCGTGCGGTCAGTCGGACGGTGGCGGCACCGGCGGACCTCGGCGTGGAGCTGATCGGCGTGCCGGAGGGCGCGGACCTGAACCTCGATCTGAGGCTCGAGTCGGTGTCCGAGGGCGTGCTCGTCTCCGGGACCGTCACCGGTCCGATCAAGGGCGAGTGCGGCCGTTGCCTGCGCCCGATCACGGACTCGCTGGTCGTCACGATCCAGGAGCTGTACGCCTACGAGCACAGCACCACGGACGAGACGACCGACGAGGACGAGGTCGGCCGGATGCAGGGCGACCTGATCGACCTGGAACCGGCACTGCGGGACGCGGTGGTGCTCGCACTGCCGACCAACCCGGTGTGCCGGGAGGACTGCCCAGGACTGTGCCCCGAGTGTGGGGTGCATTGGGACGAGCTGCCGGCTGAGCACAGCCACCAGCAGGTCGACCCGCGCTGGGCGGGCCTGTCGCAACTGACCCGTCAAGAGGAGTAGGAAGAACCGTGGCCGTCCCCAAGCGCAAGATGTCGCGCAGCAACACCCGGTCCCGCCGGGCGCAGTGGAAGACCACGGCGGTCGCGACCGTGGCCTGCCCGCAGTGCAAGTCGCCGAAGCTGCCGCACGCGGCCTGCAGCGTCTGCGGCACCTACAACGGCCGCCAGGTCATCGAGGTCTGACCTCCTGGACACCGAGTGACGCCACCGACCTCCGGTCGGACGGCGCACCCGCCCTGGCGACAGCCCGGTGCACCGGCTCCCGCCGACGCCGACCGAGAATGGACGGCCGGCGTTCCCGTGGAGCCGGGCACCGTGCGGATCGCCGTCGACCTCCTCGGCGGGGACGAAGCTCCCGCCGTCGTGGTTGACGGCGCTCTGCGGGCGTTCCGCGCTGATCCCGACCTGCGTCTCCTGCTCGTCGGCCCCGTCGAGGTGGCCGACGAGCTGATCGCCGCGCTCGACCCGGCCGACCGGGACCGGGTCGCCGTCCGGCCCGTCCGTGACGCCGTCGCGATGAACGGGGACGTCACCGCGATCGTTCGCTCCGACAACACCATCAAGGCCGCGGTGGCGGCCGTGGTCTCCGGCGCCGCCGACGCGGTCGTCTCGGCCGGGTCGACCGGGGCGACCGTCACCGCCGCCGTGCTCGGCTTCGGCCGCTGGCCCGGCGTACGCAGACCGGCGCTGGTCGCCACCCTGCCCGCCCTGGACGGTCCGGTGGTGCTGCTCGACGTCGGCGGCTCCCTGGAGGCCCGGGCGGCCACCCTGGCCCGGCACGCCGTACTCGGCGCGGCCTATGCGGCGGTCACCCACGGGGTACCGCGGCCCCGGGTGGGACTGCTCTCGATCGGTACCGAGCCGGGCAAGGGCGACCGGATCCGCCGGGCGGCCGACCCCGTCCTGGCCGAGCAGGACCTGCCGGCCGGCGCCCGCTACGTCGGGCTGGTCGAGGGGTACGACGTGGCGTTCGGCAACCGCGCCGACGTCGTCGTCACCGACGGGTTCACCGGAAACATCCTGCTCAAGGGCATCGAGGGCGCGTACGCGATGGCCGGCGGCCCGCCCGCCAACGGCGGCCCGCCCCGGGCGGCCACCCTGCTCGGGGTCTCCGGTGCCGTGGTGGTCTGTCACGGTGCCGCCCGGGACGACGACGTCGCCTCGGGCATCGCGCTCGCCGCCCACCTGCACCGCCGCCGGACCATCCCGGCGGTCTCCGCGCTGCTGGCCGAGTCCACCGCGACCGGTCGGGTCACCGACGCCGAGGTGACGGCATGAGCGCAGACCTCAGCCAGCGCGCACACATCAGCCAGCGCACCGCCAGCCAGCGCACCGCCGGGCCCCGGCACGTCCACCGGCGGGGCGGGGGAGACGGCGCGGGCGAGCGCAACGAGCGCAACGAGCGAATCAGCCAGCCCAGCCGCCCGGGTCGTGGCGGTGGCGGGCGAAGCGAGGAGACGGCATGACGAAGGACAAGCGGCGGCGGCCACCGACCACGCATCTGGAGGCGGCGTTCGGGGTCGCCCTCGACCCGGAACTGCTGGAGCGGGCCCTCACCCACCGGTCGTTCGCCTACGAGAACGGCGGCCTGCCGACCAACGAGCGGCTGGAGTTCCTCGGCGACTCGGTGCTCGGCGTGGTGATCACCACGGCGCTGTTCCACAACCATCCGGACCTGCCCGAGGGGCAGTTGGCGAAGCTGCGGGCCAGCGTGGTCAACATGCGGGCGCTGGCCGACGTCGCCCGGCGGCTCGGCCCGGGCGGTCTGGGGCCGTACCTGCTGCTGGGCAAGGGCGAGGAGAGCACCGGCGGCCGGGACAAGGCGAGCATCCTCGCCGACACCCTGGAGGCGCTGCTCGGCGCGATCTACCTCCAGTACGGCCTCGACACGGTCGCCATCGTCATCCACCGGCTCTTCGACCCGCTGATGGCGGAGTCGGCCGGCCGGGGTGCCGCGCTGGACTGGAAGACCAGCCTCCAGGAGTTGACCGCCGCGCTCGGGCTGGGCGTCCCGGAGTACCGGATCGACGAGGCCGGTCCGGACCACGCCAAGACCTTCACCGCCTGGGTGGTGGTGGCCGGCCGCAAGTACGGCGGGGCCGACGGCCGCAGCAAGAAGGAGGCCGAGCAGCGGGCCGCCGAGGCCGCCTGGCGGACCCTCTCCGAACAGCAGAACGAACCCGCCACTGCCACCGCTGCCGAAGCCCCCGCCGCCCCTGTCGTCCCCGCGGTCGACGGCACCGGACCGAGGGTCGACGGGGCCGGACCGGCGGTCGACGGGGCCGGGTCGACGGCCGACGGGGCCGGGAGGACAGCCGACGGGGCCGGATCGACGGCCGACGGGGCCGGGCCGGTCGTCGGGGCCGACGCCGTCGGGAACTGAAGGGGTGGTACATGCCTGAGCTGCCCGAGGTGGAGACGGTCCGGGAGGGACTGTCCCGCTGGGTCACCGGTCGACGGATCGCGGCCGTCGAGGTACGCCATCCGCGCGCCGTACGCCGGCACCTGCCCGGCGCCGCGCACTTCGCCGCGGTACTCGTCGGACGGACGATCCTGGCGGCCCGGCGGCGCGGCAAATACCTGTGGCTGCCGCTGGACAGCGGTGACGCGGTCGTGGGACACCTCGGGATGTCCGGCCAGCTCCTGGTCCGGCCCACCGAGGCGGCCGACGAGATCCACCTGCGGATCCGGTTCACCTTCGACGACGGCGGCACCGACCTGCGCTTCGTCGACCAGCGCACCTTCGGCGGGCTCGCGGTCTCGGAGGGCGGGGCCACCCTGCCGGCCGAGATCGCGCACATCGCCCGGGACCCGATGGATCCGGAGTTCTCCGACACCGCCTTCGTGGCCGCGCTGCGGCGACGGCGGACCGAGGTGAAACGGGCGCTGCTCGACCAGACCCTGATCTCGGGGGTCGGCAACATCTACGCCGACGAGGCGCTGTGGCGGGCCGGCCTGCACGGCGCCCGACCCACGGAGACGCTCACCGGGCCGGCGGTCACCCGGCTGCTCGGCCACGTCCGGGACGTGCTCGGCGAGGCGATCAAAGAGGGCGGCACCAGCTTCGACGCGCTCTACGTCAACGTCAACGGCGAGAGTGGCTACTTCGACCGCGAACTGAACGTGTACGGCCGGGAGGGGCTGCCCTGCCGCCGCTGCGGCACGCCGATCCGCCGCGAGGCGTTCATGAACCGGTCGTCGTTCAGTTGCCCCCGCTGCCAGACCCGGCCCCGGGCGGCGGCGCGGCCGACCCGCTGAGGTTCGGCCGGTCCGCCGCCGGGCGTGGTGCCAGAGCCGGGCGGTCAGGGCGGGCAGACGTCCCGGCGTACCCCGAGGTCACGGTCCTTGCGGATCGAGGTGAGCCCGTAGCCGACCGAGGTGGCGCAGAACTCGGCGGTCGAGCCCTGGTACTCGACGTGGAACACCGGCTTGCCGGCCTCGGTGAACGGCACCAGCCGGGCACACTCGGTACGCCGGACGCACTCCTCGTTGACCGCGAAGTCGAAGTACGGCTCCAGCGCGAGTACCTGGTCGATGTCGCCGGCGAGCCCCGGGGCGAGGTGCGCCCGCCGGGCCAGCTCGGCGACCCGCCGGTTGAAGCCGAGCTGGTCGTCGAAGGTCAGCGGAAAGCCGGACCGGTGCGCGTAGCCGTCCATCCCGACCGGCAGTACGCCGACGAAACCCTTGCCCCGGCAGAGCCGGAACCGGTCGGCGAGTACCGGTTCGAGAGCCGACCACTGCCGGATGTCCAGCCACCGGCCGCGCGGAGCACCCGAGGGCTGGCCGGGCAGCCGGGCCGGCGCACCGAGCAGGGTGGCCGGAAACCTCCCCGCGTCGGGCCGGGACTCCTGGTAGATCCCGACCTCGACGTGGCAGACCAGGCGCCGCCCCTCCGCCCGCAGCCGTCGGGTGGCCTCCAACGACATCCGGAAGCCGTCGAGCACGTACACCTGGGCGTCGACGGTGGGATCGAGCTGACCGCTGACCTGCCACTGCCAGCTCGGCGTGGGCCCACCCGGCCACGGTGGCACCGGGGCGGACCGGTCCGGTGGGAGCCGACATCCCGCTACCGGCGTCAGCAGCGCGACCGCGAGGATCAGGCCGGCGAGCCGGCGTACCCCGGGCACCTCATCGAGCAGCGCGGAACACGGCTGCGCACCCCCTCGTACCGGCCAACGAGCCAGCCGGCGGGTCGGGCACGGCAGCGGTCGGGAGGTGTCGGCGGAGCCGTCGGCTCAGGCAGTCGGGCGCGGCAGCCCTCCCGTCGGGGCGAACGGCTCAGGCGACCGCGCCGAACACCTGGGTCCAGTAGAGCCGGCCGTCGGCCCCGGTGGCCACCCCGACCCCCATCGCCTTCGCGTCGCAGTTGAGGATGTTCGCCCGGTGCCCGGAGCTGTTCATCCAGCCGTCCATCACGGCGGCGGCGTTCTGGTAACCCATGGCGACGTTCTCACCGATCGGTCGGTCGTAGCCGGCCCGGCGGGCACGTTCGACGAAGTCGCTGCCGTCGCTGCCGGTGTGCGACATGTTGGTGTGCTCGCCCTGGTCCTGGCTGTGCAGCCGAGCCGCCTCGGCCAGGTCGTTGTTGATCACCACCGTGCCGCAGCCGTTGGCCGTGCGCTCCTGGTTGACGATCGCGAGTACCTGCGCCTCCTGGCTGCTGCCGGCGGCGCCGGCCCCGGATCCCGACCGGGCCGGCGTACGCCGCGCGGCCGGGCTGGTCGTCCTGGGCGGCTTCGGCTTGGTCGTGGTGGCCCTGGGCTTCGGGGCCGGCCGGGTGGCGGTCGCGGTCGGCGCCGGAGCGCCGGTCGGCTCGGCGGCTCCGGTCGGGTCCGGTGTCGCCGGATCCGTGGCCTCCTCGGGGCCGGCGGCCTCGACCGCCGGCTGGCCGCCCCGGTTGCCGGCCGGCGCGTCGGCCAGGCTCGGCGGCAGCAGGGCCGCACCGACGCCGAAGACGCCGAGCAGCGCGGTCACCGCGACGCCCAGGCCGACCGGGCCACGCAGCGGGGTCGGCCGGCGGTGCCGGCCGGAGCTGCCCCGGTCGGCGTCGCGCCGGTCGGAGGGTCCGCCGTCGAGCTGGCGGTCGCCGGAGCGCGCCCGGCGGCCCGGGACGGCATCGGCGTTCCGGCCCAGCTCGAACGCGCCGAGGTCGGCCGGCTCGTCCGCCCAGCGTGCCGCGGCCTGCTGCCGCCGCCCGGTCGGTTCGTCCACCCGGTCGAGCCCGGCCCGTCGCCAGCGTTCGGTGACCCCGTCCACCCAGCCCGCTTCGCCGGGCTCCGGGCCCCGGGCCGGCTCGTCGCTCCAGCCGGTGTCGTGGGCTGCCGCTTCGTGCCAGCCCGTGTCACGGGCCGCCTCTTCGCTCCAGGCGTTGTCGCGGGCCGGTTCCCCGCTCCAGCCGTTGCCCCGGGTCGGCTCCTCGCTCCAGTCGGCTCCGGCGGAGGGCGCCGGATCATCCGGCTCGTCGGCCCAGCGGGCGTCGCCGTACTGATCGTCGGGGTCGTCGACCCGGCCAGCCTCTGCGGGATGCCGGGACGACCGGTACCGGTCGTCCGGATGACCGGCGCGGGCGGCCGGGTAGGCAGCACCGTTGTCGGGCCGGCCGGGCCAGTCGCCGCCGTCCTCCCAGTCGGTCTGCTCGTTCCACCCCTGCACGCTGCGCCTCCATTGCTGCCGGATTCCGGTTATCGCCTGGTCGCTGACCGTGCGGACGCTACGCGGGCCCGCCAGCGGGGGGCAACGTGGCTAAGGAAGATATAAGGGGGGACCCGCCGGTGGGATCGTGCGGTTGGCCAGGGCCGACGCCCACCGGGACATCGACGACAGATAGACTCTCGTCGTCCGGACAGCGACCTGGTTCGCGCCTGCGCGGCAAGCCCTCGCCGAGCGAGTGGTTGACAGCACAGCTGCCGTGTGCCCGGGGAAACTTGACTCAGCCGGGACATCGGCACACTATGTAAGTGTCGCCAGTCGCGCCCGACCATGCCTGCGTTTTCCTGCGGGCAGGTAGTCGCGTACGAGTTGGGCGCGCGTTGGCCGGCCTTTCCGGCAGCGCATTACAAGGAGACGATATGGCGAAGGCCCTCTACGGCCACGTTGGTGCGGCGCCTGACCGGCGCCTCCTCGACGAGGTCACCCGACTGCGTGCCAGGGTTCAGGCACTGGAGTTCGAGACGACGCGGTTGCGTGCCGAGAACGATCGGCTCGCTGCGGCGGTCGCCGAGG
The DNA here is from genome assembly GCF_003030345.1 of Plantactinospora sp. BC1. Classification (NCBI taxonomy): domain Bacteria; kingdom Bacillati; phylum Actinomycetota; class Actinomycetes; order Micromonosporales; family Micromonosporaceae; genus Plantactinospora; species Plantactinospora sp. BC1. The sequence continues at coordinate 3,815,003 of NZ_CP028158.1, read as the reverse complement.
CAGACGACCTGCTGCGGCTGGCCGAGCCCGCGCTGACCTGAGCTCAGGGCGTCGGGCAACCGGCGCCCCGCCTGACAACTGAATCGCACCAGAAAAAGCGCGCCGACACATCTTGTGGCGGCGCGCAGTTCTGTTCCCGGGCCCGTCTGTTCCGGCCCGTCTGTTCCCGGGCACGCCGCGGAGCCCGGCTCCGGGGCCGTCGGTGCGCTGTCCGGCCGGTGGGCTCCGGTGATCCGATACGCTGGTCGGCGCGTGCCGCGTCGCGCAGGACGACCGCCTCCGGGTTACCCTGCGGGTTGACCAGGCTCCCACCGCCGGGGGCAAGCAGTCTCCGCCCGAGTCCGGGGGCGCGGCCGAGCGGCCGACGACCCGGTCACCGGCGGTGCCGGACCGGGAGCGGGACGGACCGGGAAGCGCTGAGTCTGCCCGGCGGTCGCGCCGGACGAGGATCGGAAACGTGTATCTCAAGAGCCTGACGGTGAAGGGCTTCAAGTCCTTCGCCTCCAGCACGACCTTCAAGCTGGAGCCGGGGATCACCTGCGTGGTGGGCCCGAACGGCTCGGGCAAGTCGAACGTCGTCGACGCGATCGCCTGGGTGCTCGGCGAGCACAGCGCGAAGGCGCTGCGTGGCGGCAAGATGGAGGACGTGATCTTCGCCGGTACCGCCGGCCGGGCGCCACTGGGACGGGCCGAGGTCACCCTGACGATCGACAACACCGACGGCGCGCTGCCGATCGACTACACGGAGGTGTCGATCACCCGCCGGATGTTCCGCTCCGGCGAGAGCGAATACGAGATCAACGGCGACTCATGCCGGCTCCTCGACATCCAGGAACTCCTCTCCGACTCCGGGATCGGCCGGGAGATGCACGTCATCGTCGGGCAGGGCCAGCTCGACGCCGTACTGCACGCGAAGCCGGAGGACCGGCGGGCCTTCATCGAGGAGGCGGCCGGGGTACTCAAGCATCGCAAGCGCAAGGAGAAGGCGCTGCGCAAGCTCGACGCGATGCAGGTCAACCTGAACCGGCTGACCGACCTCACCGCCGAACTGCGCCGTCAGCTCAAGCCGCTGGGCCGACAGGCCGAGGTGGCCCGGCGGGCGCAGGGGATCCAGGCCGACCTGCGGGACGCCCGACTGCGGCTGCTCGCCGACGACCTGGCCACGCTCCGCTCGACCCTGGACAAGGAGATCGCCGACGAGGCGGCCCTGCGGCAGCGGCGCGAGCAGGTCGAGGCGGAGCACGCCGAGGTGCAGTCCCGGCTCGCGGAGCTGGAGGAGGCGCTCGCCGAGGACGCTCCGCTGCTGGCCAGGGCCCAGGAGACCTGGTACAAGCTCTCCGCCCTCACCGAGCGGTTCCGCTCCACCGAGCAGCTGGCCCGGGAGCGGCTGCGGCACCTGAGTACCACCCCGGACGACGAGCGCCCCGGCCGCGACCCCGACCGGCTCGAAGCCGAGGCCGAGGAGGTCCGCGCGCACGAGGAGGAGTTGCGCGCCGCCCTCACCGAGGACCAGATCCGGCTGGCCGAGGCGGTGGAGAGCCGCCAGCAGCTCGAACGCCAGCTCGCCGAGGCGGAACGCGCACTCGTCGCGGCGGCGAAGGCGATCGCGGACCGGCGGGAGGGGCTGGCCAAGCTGACCGGGCAGGTCAACTCGGCGCGGGCGCGTACCGGATCGGCGGCCGAGGAGATCGAACGGCTCGCCGCCGCGCACGCCGACGCCCAACTGCGGGCCGAGGCGACCCAGGCCGAGCTGGACGCCGTCGCCGAACAGTCCTCCGAGGCGGACCGGGACAACGCCGAGCTGGACACCCGGCACGCCGAGGCGGTCGCCGCGCAGGAGGAGGCGGCGGCCCGGGTGCGTACCCTCTCCGACGCCGAACGGGCGGCGGAGAAGGACGCGGCGAGCTGGAAGGCCCGGGAAGAGGCGCTGGCGATGGGGCTGCGCCGCAAGGACGGCGCCGGAGCGCTGCTGGCCCGCGCCGACCAGGTGCCGGGGCTGCTGGGCAGCCTGGCCGGGCTGCTGACCGTCGCGCCCGGACACGAGGCCGCGCTCGCCGCCGCGCTCGGCTCGCTCGCCGACGCGGTCGCGGTGGCCGGGGTCGACGAGGCGGCCGAGGCGATGCGGTGGCTGAAGATCCAGGACGCCGGCCGGGCCGAGCTGCTGGTCGGCGGGCAGGCCGGACCGGGCATGATCGGCTCGCCGGACGCGCTCCGCCCCGCGCTGCCGGACGGGGCACGGTGGGCGCCGGACCTGGTCGGCTGCCCTGACGGGGTACGCCCGGCGGTGCACCGGGCGCTGCGCGACGTCGTACTCGTCGACACCCTCGACGACGCGACCAAGCTGGTGGCCGGCAACCCCGAACTGCGGGCGGTGACCGCCGACGGCGACGTGGTCGGCGGCTACGCGGCGGCCGGCGGCTCGGCCAAGGCGCCGAGCTTCCTGGAGGTGCAGGCCGCGGTCGAGGAGGCCCGGGCCAACCGGCTCACCGCCGAGCAGACCATCGCCGAGCTGCGCGAACAGCTCGGCGAGGCCCGCGAGGAGGTGGCGGAGCGCAAGCAGGAGGTGGCTGCCGCCGCCGCGGTGAAGCGGGACGCGGAGGGGCAGCGCAACGCCGCCGCCCGCCGGCTCGCCGAGCTGGGCGCCGCCGCCCGCTCCGCCAAGGCCGAGATGGAGCGGCTCGCCGAGTCGCGCAGCCGCGCCGAGCAGGCCCGGGAGCGGGACCTCGCCGGCCTGGCCGAGCTGGAGGAGCGGCTCCGGCTCGCCGAGGCGACCCCGATCGACGCCGACCCGTCCACCGAGGAGCGGGACGAGCTGGCGGCGTACCTGCCGCAGGCCCGGCAGAACGAGATGGAGGTCCGGCTCGCGGTGCGTACCGCCGAGGAGCGGGTCGCCTCGATCGCCGGCCGGGCCGACTCGCTGGCCCGGCAGGCCGCCGCCGAACGGGCCGCCCGGGAGCGGGCCGCCGCACGGCGGGCCGCCCGGGCCCGGGGTGCCGGCATCGCCCGGGCCGTCGAGTTCGGCGCCCGGGAGGCGCTGACCCGGCTCGCCGTCTCGCTGGCCACCGCCGAGCAGACCCGGGACGAGGTCGCGGCGGCCCGGTCCGCCCGGGAGGCCGAGCTTCAGGAGGTACGCGGCGCGGCGAAGCGGCTCGGCGCCGACCTGGAGCGGCTGACCAGTGCGGTACACCGGGACGAGGTGGCCCGGGCCGAGCAGCGGCTCCGGATCGAGCAGTTGGAGGCGAGGGCGGCCGAGGACTTCGGGCTGGACGTGGAGACGCTGGTCGCCGAGTACGGTCCGCAGCAGCCGGTCCCGCCCAGCCAGGCCGAGATCGCCGCCGCCGAACGCGACGACCGGCCGGTGCCGGAGCCGGTACCGTTCGAGCGGCCGGTGCAGGAGAAGCGGGCCGCCAAGGCGGAACGCGAGCTGGCCCTGCTCGGCAAGGTCAACCCGCTGGCCCTGGAGGAGTTCGCCGCCCTGGAGGAGCGCTACAAGTTCCTCTCCGAGCAGCTCGAAGACCTCAAGGCGACCCGCAAGGACCTGCTCACCGTGGTCAAGGACGTGGACGACCGGATCCTGGAGGTCTTCGCCAGCGCCTACCACGACACCGCCCGGGAGTTCGAGCAGGTCTTCACGGTGCTCTTCCCCGGCGGCGAGGGGCGGTTGGTGCTCACCGACCCGGAGGACCTGCTCACCACCGGCGTCGAGGTCGAGGCCCGGCCGCCGGGCAAGAAGATCAAGCGGCTCTCGCTGCTCTCCGGCGGCGAGCGGTCGCTGACCGCCGTCGCCATGCTGGTGGCGATCTTCCGGGCCCGGCCCAGCCCGTTCTACATCATGGACGAGGTCGAGGCGGCGTTGGACGACGTCAACCTCGGCCGGCTGATCACCCTGATGGCGCAGCTGCGGGAGAAGAGCCAGTTGATCGTCGTCACCCACCAGAAGCGGACGATGGAGGTGGCCGACGCCTTGTACGGCGTGACCATGCGCAGCGGCGTGACCCAGGTGATCAGCCAGCGGCTCAGCAACGAGGAGGACTGATGCCCCGGGAACGGGCGACCGCCCTGCTGGTGGACCTCGACGGGGTGTTGCGGCGGTGGGATCCGGAGACCAGTGCCGCCGTCGAGCGCCGGTACGGGCTGCCGGCCGGTGCGCTCTACGACACCGCGATGCGGTGGTCGCTGCTGCAACCGGCGGTGACCGGGCAGCTCAGTCACGCCGAATGGCTGGCCGGGATCGTCGACGCGCTCGCCGAGCCGGCCGGTGGGCCGGACCGGGCGCGGGCGGCCGTGGACGAGTGGCAGGCCGACCGGGGCACGGTGGACCAGGAGGTCCTCGACTTCGTCCGCCAGGTGCGGGCTGCCGGGATCCGGGTCGGGCTGGCCACGAACGCCACCGACCTGCTCGACGCCGACCTGGCACTGCTCGGCCTGACCGACGAGGTCGACGTGGTGGTCAACTCCTCGAAGCTGGGCGTGCCCAAGCCGGCCAAGGAGTACTTCCAGCAGGCGTGTCTGGCCATCGGCGCCCCGCCGGCCCAGGTGCTCTTCGTCGACGACTCGGACCGGTCGGTGCGGGGGGCCCGGGTGGCCGGGCTGTCTGCGTACCGGTGGAGCGGGCCGGCGGATCTGCGCTACCTGCGCGCCGCGCTGGCGTACTGAGCGGGGATCACTCGCCGGTGGTGCCGTCGAGGCGTTCCCGGATCAGGTCGGCGTGGCCGTTGTGCCGGGCGTACTCCTCGATCATGTGCAGGTAGACCCAGCGCAGGTTGATGTCGTTGCCGCGCGAGCTGACGAAGGTCTCGTCCAGGGCGCGGCCGGCGACGGTCTGCCGGGCCAGCTCGATCTCGTCCCGCAGGGTGTCGAGTTCGGTCGCCGGGTCCGCCTCGGCGACCTCCTGGAGGTCACGGTCCGGCTGCTCCGGGGTGTAGTACAGCCACGGTACGTCGAGCTTGGCGAACTGTTGGCGGAACCAGTACCGCTCGTTGTCGGCGCAGTGCCGGACCAGGCCGAGCAGGGTCAGTCCGGAGGGTTCGACGCTGGCGGTGCGGAGCTGCTCGGCGGTCAGCCCGGCGCACTTGGTCAGCAGGGTCTGCCGGTGGAAGTCGAGCCAGCCGTCGAGCATGGTGCGCTCGTCCGCGACCAGTGGTGCCTGCTGCCGGTCGACGTGGGGTGCGGTCCAGGTCATCGGCACATGATCGCATGGGGGTGGTCAGCGGGTGAGCGGGCGCCGGGCCACCGTGCGCAGGGTGCCGTCCGGCGCGGTGCCCTCGATGGTCACCTCGGCGGAGCGGCCCTCGTGCCGCAGCGTGCTGACCGCGTTGCCGAAGTACGGGCCGTCGAGCTTGCGCCAGCGCACCGGCGGGCGCCTGACCCCGGCCGTCCGGGCCAGCGCCCGGGCCGCCACCGACGGGCCGCGCCACCAGCCGAGCCGGAGCAGCGGGCGCATCGGCCCGGGGATCTGGTTGTGGATCGGCGAGCAGGTCAGCTGGTGTATCGGGGTGGTGGTCGGACCGCCCGGGAACCGGGCCCGGGCGACGTAGGAGTGGTGCACGTCGCCGGAGAGGACGCTGATCGACGCCGGTGGCGGGTACGCCGGTCCGGCACCCACCCGGTCGCCCGGCTGCCCGGTGGGCCCGCTGCCGAGCCGGGCGAAGACCTGGGCGAGCGCGTCGAACGACCGCCGGAACGCCGCCCAGTGCTCCAGGTCGAGCGCCCGGCGCAGCCCTTCGGCGAAGGCCGCCACCCGGGGCCGGTCCGAGTCGGCCAGCCGCTCGTTCCAGGACTCCAGGTGGTGGATGCCGGGCGGCAGCAGCCAGGGCAGCGACGAACCGACCACCAGGTGGTCGTACTCGCCGTGCACCTGGTCGGTGAACCAGGCCCACTCGGTCGGCGGCAGCATCGCCCGGTGTGTCGGGTCGAGTACCCGACTGCACCGGTTGTCCAGCACCACCAGCCGGGTACGGCCGACGTCCAGGGAGTAGCTCCACTGGTAGCGGCCGGGCGGGGCGGCCTCGGCCGGGGTCTCGCCCCGGCCCAGCGCGGCGTCGTAGCCGGTCGCCTCCGCGTCGACCCGGGTGCCGAACTCGCGCAGTACCGAGGTCGCGTCCTCGGCGGCGACGACCTTGGCGTAGACGGGGTCGGCCGCGATCTCGTCCGGTTCGAGGTTGCCGAGGTGCTGGTAGACCCAGTACGACGCGAGCCCGCTGGAGATCCGCTCCGACCACCACGGCTCGCGGTGCGTCTCGGTCCGCCACGGGTTCGAGGTGTTCCAGTCGTCGATGATCTCGTGGTCGTCGAAGATCATCACGCTGGGCACGGTGGAGAAGAGCCAGCGAATCTCCGGATCCCGCCACGACTCCAGATAGAGCTTGGTGTACTCGTCGAAGCTGACCACCTGGTCGGCGGGAGCGCCGGCACTGCGGTCACGGCGGCGGCGCAGCAGCTTGCGTACCGTCGGAGAGGTCTGGTCGGCGTAGACCTGGTCGCCGAGCAGCACCAGCAGGTCCGGCCAGTCGTCGGCGGCGTCCGCGGGCCCGCTCCGCTCGCCCGGCCGCCCGGCCGCGACCGACGCCATCAACCGCCGCGCGTACGCGTCGAGCGCGTCCGGCGGCAGCTTCCGGGCGGTGGAGTGCTGGGTGGTCTCCCGGCACGAACCGAAGACCAGCCGCGCCCCGAGGTCGTCGGCCGGACGGGTCCGGATCACACTCGGCGGGAACTTCGCCCCGGGCTCCGGCCAGACCTGCTCGCCGTCCAGGGAGACCTGGTAGGGCGCGGCCCGGCCCGGCTCCAGCCCCTCCACCACGACCAGCGCGTAGTGGTGGTCGAAGGCGCTGAAGGTGACCGCCTCGCCGGCCGCGCCGTCCGCAGTCTCGACCCGGACCAGGGCCGGAGCGCTGGTCTCCACCCAGACGGTGGCCCTGGAGCCGACCACCCGGCGCAGGACCGGGCCGATCAGGAGCCGGGCGGTGGACATGCGACGACCTCCGAGCGAGGGTAGGGGGTGGTGGACACCCGGTTGCCCGCGGTGCTTACCGGAGCTTCGCGGCGAGCCTACTCGGGTGTAACACCCGGGCACAGGTGCGGCGCCCGCGCCAACCCGTCCGGCGTCTGACAGGATCGCCGGTATGGACAACCTCGTCGTCATGCTGGTCGTGGCCGGCGTGCTGGTGCTCCTCGCGGTGGGCCTGATGGTCGGTCTGGTGGTGACCCGCCGAGGTGGCCGGGCCGCCCCGCCGCTGCCGCCGATCCCGCCCGCCCCGCCGGTGCCACCGGTGCCACCCAGCCCCACGGCGGCACCGCCGACAGACGTGCTGACCCCACCCGCCGAGGCGCCGCCGGCACCGACCGAGGTCGAGGCGCCGGTGGTGGTGGAGCGGCCGGAGCCGACCGCCGGGCGGATGGTCCGGTTGCGGGCCCGGCTCTCCCGGTCGCAGAACGTCTTCGGCAAGGGCCTGCTGAGCCTCCTCGCCCGGGACCATCTGGACGAGGAGGTCTGGGAGGAGATCGAGGACAGCCTGATCGGCGCCGACGTCGGGGTCGAGGCGACCCGGGAGATCGTCGACCGGCTGCGGGAGCGGACCGCGGTGCTGGGCACCCGCAGCGCGACCGAGCTGCGGGCGCTGCTCGCCGCCGAGCTGGTGGGGGTACTCGACCCGACGCTGGACCGGTCGCTGCGGGCGACCCGGGACGGTGCCACCCCGGCGGTACTGCTGGTGGTCGGGGTGAACGGCGCCGGCAAGACCACCACCTGCGGCAAGGTGGCCCGGGTGCTGATCGCCGACGGCCGTACGGTGCTGCTCGGCGCCGCCGACACGTTCCGGGCCGCCGCCGCCGAGCAGCTCACCACCTGGGCCGGCCGGGTCGGCGCCGAGGTGGTCCGGGGCCCCGAGGGGGCCGACCCGGCCAGCGTCGCCTTCGACGCGGTGCAGCGCGGCATCGAGGCGTCCGTCGACACCGTGCTGATCGACACCGCCGGCCGGTTGCAGAACAAGGTCGGCCTGATGGACGAGCTGGGCAAGATCAAGCGGGTGGTCTCCCGGCACGGCCCGGTGGACGAGACCCTGCTGGTGCTCGACGCCACCACCGGGCAGAACGGCCTGGAGCAGGCCCGGGTCTTCACCGAGGTGGTGGACGTCACCGGCGTGGTGCTGACCAAGCTCGACGGCACCGCCAAGGGCGGCATCGTGATCGCGGTACAGCGCAAGCTCGGCATCCCGGTGAAGCTGGTGGGGCTCGGCGAGGGCCCCGACGATCTTGCGCCGTTCGATCCGGCGCAGTTCGTCGACGCGCTCCTCGGCACCGAGCCACTTGGCGTGGACGCGTAATCTCGGGGGACTGATCGCAAACCCCGCCCCGCTCCCGGGCGCGGGCCTGGTGACGCTGTTCCAGCGCCGCTCCTTCAGGAGAGACGTACGTGACTTCGCAGGAGATCCCGCTGCACGGCGGGAACGTCAGCACCGTCGTGCGGGTGGGCGACACGGTCCGGCGCAACGCCGGGCCGTGGACCCCGTCGGTGCACGCCCTGCTCCGGCACCTGGAATACGTCGGCTTCACCGGCTCGCCCCGGGCCCTCGGGATGGACTCGCGCAACCGCGAGGTGCTGTCGTACCTGGAGGGGGAGTGCGGGGAGTACCCGCTCGCCCCGCACTGGGTCACCGACGAGGCGCTGGTCACCGTCGCCACCATGCTGCGGATGTTCCACGACGCGCAGTACGGCTTCCAGCCGCCGCCGAACGCGGTCTGGCGGTCGTTCGGGCCGCCGCCCCCGGACACCGAGGTGATCTGCCACCACGACGCCGCCCCGCACAACGTGATCTGGCGGCCGGACGGCACCCTGGCCTTGATCGACTTCGACCTCGCCTCGCCGGGCGCCCGGATCTACGACGTGGCGTACGCGGCCTGGACCTGGGTGCCGCTCTTCTCCGACCGGGACTCCTACACCCTCGGCTGGCAGCGGCCCAACCGGCCGCGCCGGCTGCGGCTCTTCGCCGACGCGTACGGGCTGATCCCCCGGGACCGGCACCGGCTGGTCCGGACCATCCGGAAGCGGATCGTCGACCACGTGGAGGGGATCCGCCGGATGGCGGCGGCCGGTGACCCGGCGTTCGTCCGGATCGTGCACAAGGGGCACCTGCGGCGCCCGATGCGCGATCTGCGGCTGCTCGACTACGAACGGCACACCCTGGAGTACGCGCTCCGGTAGCGGTTGTCGCTGTCCGTACATCGACGGTGGGCTATTCGGCTGGTATGCCCCTGTCCGTTCCATCGATAGTGCGAGCTTCTTCACACGTTGGAAACAACCCGTGACGCCGTGGAAACCGGGCGGGCACCACGCGTGAAACCTCCAGCCAGGAAGCTTCCGCGCAACCGGCGTACGGGCGATGCTGCCTTTCGTGGGCCGGGAAGGAGGGTAACCAACTTTAGGAGGCCAGCGTGCCTGAAGCACCGACGATCGACTCCGGCAACACCGTGTGGCTGCTGGTGTCGACGGCGCTCGTGTTGCTCATGACGCCCGGTCTGGCGCTGTTCTACGGCGGCCTGAACCGGTCCAAGGGCGTGCTCAACATGATGATGATGAGCTTCTCCGCGATCGGGCTCATCTCTGTTCTGTGGTGGTTCTACGGTTTCAGCGTGGCGTTCGGCACCGACGTGAACGGCTTCTGGGGCGACCCGGCGCAGTATCTCGGCACCAAGACCTTCCTCGCCGAGACGGACCTGTGGGGTGCGACGGCCGAGAACCCGAGCGGCATCGGTGTCCCGCTCTACGTCTTCATGGCGTTCCAGATGGTCTTCGCGGTGATCACCGTCGCGCTGATCAGCGGCGCCATCTCCGACCGGGCCAGGTTCGCCGGCTGGCTGCTCTTCGCGTTCGGCTGGGCGACCCTGGTGTACTTCCCGGTCGCGCACTGGGTCTGGGGCGGCGGCATCATCGGCGGTGACATCCACGCGCTGGACTTCGCCGGTGGCACGGCGGTGCACATCAACGCCGGTGCGGCCGCGCTCGGTGTCGCGCTGGTGCTCGGCAGGCGGCTCGGCTGGCCCCGGGAGGTCATGAAGCCGCACAACATCCCGCTGGTGGCCCTCGGCGCCGGCCTGCTCTGGTTCGGCTGGTTCGGCTTCAACGCCGGTTCGGAGCTGACCGTCGACTCGGTCGCCGGCCTGGCCTTCATCAACACCCAGCTCGCCACCGCCGCCGCCGTACTCGGCTGGATCGTGGTCGAGTGGATCAAGGGTGGGAAGCCGACCCTGGTCGGTGCCTCCTCCGGCGCCATCGCCGGCCTGGTGGCGATCACGCCGGCCTGTGGTTTCATCGCCCCCTGGGCGGCGGTACTGCTCGGCCTGGTCGCCGGTGCGGTCTGCGCGCTCGCGGTCAGCCTGAAGTACAAGCTCGGCTACGACGACTCCCTCGACGTGGTCGGCGTGCACTTCGTCGGCGGCTGGATCGGCTCGCTCTGGCTCGGCCTCTTCGCCACCAACAGCGTCAACGGCGCGATCACCGACGTGGTGGGTGCCTCCGACGGCCTCTTCTACGGCGGCGGGGCGACCCAGCTCGGCCGGCAGGCCCTGGCCGGCCTGATCGTCACCGTCTGGTCCTTCGGCATCGCCTGGCTGCTGGCCTTCGCGATCGAGAAGTCCATCGGCTTCCGGGTCTCCCAGGAGGCCGAGGTCGACAGCATCGACATCGCGGAGCACGCGGAGAGCGGGTACGACCTCTCCACGGCCTCCGGCAGCGGCGGCGCCTTCGCGATGGCCGGAATCGGTACGCCGAACAGCAGCACCCCGGCGGCCGAGCCCGCCGCCCCGGTCAGCGAGAAGGTCGCCGGCTAACGTTTCTGCGATGGAGGGGTTGGATATGAAGCTGGTGACCGCGGTCATCAAGCCGTACCAGCTGGACGCGGTGAAGGAGGCGCTGCACGCCCTGGGCGTGGCCGGCCTGACCGTCAGCGAGGTCCAGGGGTACGGACGGCAGAAGGGCCACACGGAGGTGTACCGGGGTGCCGAGTACACCGTCGAGTTCCTGCCGAAGATCAGGGTCGAGGTGCTGACCGACGAGATCGACGTCGACAAGGTGGTTGACGCGGTGGTCACCGCCGCCCGGACCGGCAAGATCGGTGACGGGAAGGTCTGGGTGACCGGCGTCGAGGACGTCATCCGGGTCCGTACCGGCGAGCGCGGCCTCGACGCGCTCTAGGCGACCGTCACGATGACCAGGGGACCCGCGCCGACGACCACCGGTCAGCTCGACCCGAGGCCCCTGGTCGTCCCCGGCATCGGCGCCGCCGCCCGCGAGCAGCGGGCGGCGGCGCTGGACGCCTGGCTGACCGGGCTGCTCGCCGCCGGGCTACGGGAGACGGCCGGCGGTCGGGGCGGCGCGGATCCGACCACCGTCGAGGGGGTCGCCCTGGTCGCGGTCGGCGGACTCGGCCGCCGGCAGTGCGCACCCTGCGGCGACCTCGACCTGGTCCTGCTGCACTCCGGGGTGCCCGGGATGGACGAGCTGGCCGCCGCGCTCTGGTATCCGATCTGGGACGCCCGGCTCGGCCTCGACCACTCGGTACGGACCATTCCCGAGGCGCTCTCCGTCGCACACGACGACGTCAAGGTCGCACTCGGCCTGCTCGACGCCCGGCACGTCGCCGGGGACGGGGAACTCGCCGCCCGGCTGGTCGACGCCGCCGCCGACCAGTGGCGGCGGACCGCCGTACGCGCGCTGCCGGCGCTGCGCGAGATCACCGCGACCCGCTGGCAGGCGCACGGCGAACTGGCGTTCCTGCTGGAGGGCGACCTGAAGGAGGCGGCCGGCGGCCTGCGGGACGTGGCGCTGCTCCGGGCCATCGCCTTCGCCGGGATCAGCGACGCGCTCCGCCCGGCGGTCCGGGCCGCGCACCTGCGGATGCTGGACACCCGGGACGCCCTGCACACCTCGGTCGGCCGCCGCGTCGACCGGCTGCTCGCCCAGGAGCGGGCCGGCGTGGCCGGCCTGCTCGGGCTGCGCCAACTCCGGCCCGGCACCGTCGGCCCCGCCCCTCGACAGCTTCCCCCCGACGGCGACGGTCCGGCCGACGGCGGGGACGCCGCCGGGGACACTGCCGGAGACGGCGAAGAGGCGGCGCGGGCCGTCGCCGAGCCCGGCGACGCGCTGCTGCGCCAGGTCGCCGGGGACGCCCGGACCATCAGCCACGCCCTGGACGACGCCTGGCGGGCCGCCGACCGGCTCCGCTCCGGGCGGCGCCGGGGCGCCGACGGCCGGCCGCTGCGCCGCCCGGTCGCCCGGGACGTGGTGGAGCAGGACGGCGAACTGGTCCTCGCCCGGACCGCCATCGGGGCCCGTCCCGACCCGAGCCTGTCGCTGCGGGTCGCCGCCGCCGCGGCCAGCGCCCGACTGCCGATCGCCCGGGCCACCTGCGAATGGCTCGCCGCGTACTGCCCACCGCTGCCGACGCCCTGGCCGCCGGCCGCCCGGACGGCGCTGATCACCCTGCTCGGTGCCGGCCCGGGGCTGGTCGGCACCTGGGAGACCTGCGACCGGTACGGCCTGGTCGACGGGTGGCTGCCGGAGTGGCCCCGGATGCGCAGCCTGCCGCAGCACAACCCGGTACACCGCTACACGCTGGACCGGCACCTGGTGCAGGCCGCCGCCGAGGCGACCGGGTACGCCCGCGAGGTGGACCGGCCCGACCTGCTGCTGCTCGCCGCCTTCCTGCACGACGTCGGCAAGGGGCTCGGCGGGGACCACAGCGTGGTCGGGGCGCCGATCGCGGCCCGGATCGCCGCCCGGATCGGGCTGCCGCCGGCCGAGGTCGACCTGATCGAGCGGCTGGTCCGGCTGCACCTGCTGCTGCCCGAGGTGGCGACCCGGCGGGACCTCGCCGATCCGGTCACCATCGCCCGGGTGGCCGAGGCGGTCCGGGACACCGGCACGCTGAGCCTGCTGCACGCGCTGGCCCGGGCCGACGCGCGCGCGACCGGGCCGGCCGCCTGGTCGGACTGGAAGGCCCGGCTGATCGCCGAACTGGTCCGCCGGGTGCACACCAGGCTCGACACCGGCCGGCTTCCCGAGCCGCCGACCCCGGACCCGGCGCTGGTGGCGGGGCCGCTGCCGGCCGTACACCTGGAAGGGGAGCGGGTGGCGGTGGCCGCGGCGGACCGGCGGGGCCTGCTCACCGCGGTCGCCGGCTGCCTGGCCCTGCACCGGCTGGAGGTGCTCGCCGCCGACGCCAGCATGGTCGGCGAGACCGCCCTGGTCGAGTTCCTGGTCCAGCCGCGCTACGGCACCCCGCCCGACCCGGTCGCGCTCGCCGCCGACCTGCGGCGGGCGGTCACCGGGGACGTCTCGGTGACCCAGCGGCTGCGCGGGCGCGCGCTGGCGGCCCGGGGCGGCGGGTCGCCGCCCCGGGTGGTCTGGCACCGGGCCGCCGCCACCGACGCCGTGGTGCTGGAGCTGCGGGCCGCCGACGCCGGCGGGCTGCTCTACCGGGTCAGCAGCGCGCTCGACGAGGCCGGCGCCCAGGTGCGGGCGGCCCGGATCTCCACCCTCGGCGGTGACGTCGTCGACGCCTTCTACCTGGTCGGGAGCTGGCCCGACCAGGCCGAGCGGGACCGGGTCGAGGCAGCCGTGCTCGCCGCCGCCGGCTGACCGGCGCCGGGCCGGTCGACTACGTCAGCGGGCGTAGCCGGAAGGCCGCCCGGCGGGCGACGCCGCCGGCCCCGCCGGGCGGGATCGTCGGGGGCATGACGGAAACGCCACCCAGCCCGGCCGGACCGCCGCATCCGGTGCGGACCAGCGGGCTGACCAAGCGGTACGGCGACCTCGTCGCCGTCGACGCGCTCGACCTCACCGTGTTGCGCGGCGAGGTGTACGGGTTCCTCGGCCCGAACGGCGCCGGCAAGACCAGTACCCTGCGGATGCTGCTCGGCCTCGTCCGGCCCACCGCCGGCACGGTCCGGCTCTTCGGCCGGCCACCCGGCGCCCCCGGCCAACTCGCCCGGGTCGGCGCGCTGATCGAGGGGCCGGCCTGCTACCCCCACCTCTCCGGCCGGGACAACCTGCGGGTGCTGGCCCGGCTCACCGGTACCCCGCCGATCCGGATCCGGACCGTGCTGGAACTCGTCGACCTGGCCGACCGGGCCGGCGACCGGTACGCCAGCTACTCGCTCGGGATGAAGCAGCGGCTCGGGGTCGCCGCCGCGCTGCTGAAGGATCCCCGGCTGCTGATCCTGGACGAGCCGACGAACGGGCTCGACCCGGCCGGGATGGCGGACATGCGGGCCCTGATCCGCCGGCTCGCGGCGGCCGGCTGCACCGTACTGCTCTCCAGCCACCTGCTCGGCGAGGTGCAGCAGGTCTGTGACCGGGTCGGCGTGGTGTCCCGGGGCCGGCTGGTCGCCGAGAGCACGGTCGCGCAGCTGCGCGGTACGGCCGGCCTGCGGGTCCTGGCCGAGCCGCTGGGCGGTGCCGAGGAGCGGGTACGGGCACTGCTCGGCCCCGACCGGGTGCGGGTGGTCGACGGCGGGCTGGACCTGTCGGTCGACCCGGACCGGGCCGCCTGGCTCAACACCGAGCTGGTCGGCGCCGGAGTGGCGGTACGCGAACTGCGTCCGCTGGAACGTGACCTGGAGCAGGTGTTCTTCGAACTGACCGGAGGGACCGACCATGTGGGCTAGCTGTGCGGCGGAGGCGGTCAAGCTGCTCCGCCGACCGGGGACCTGGCTGCTGCTCGCCGTGGCGGTCGTACTCAGCCTGGTCTTCACCTATCTCGTCCCGTACGCCGCCTACGCCGACGGTTCCGCCGGGGTGCGCAGCGACCGGGCGCTCGACGCGCTGCTGCCGGCCCGGCTGGTCGGCAACTCGATCGGCGGACTGCCGGTCTTCCTCGGCGCGATCTGCCTGATCCTGGCGGTGCTCACCGTCGGCAGCGAGTACGCCTGGGGAACCTGGAAGACCCTGCTCACCCAGGGGCCGTCCCGGCTGTCGGTATATCTGGGCAAGCTGCTGGTGCTGGCCGCCGCGACCCTGGTGCTGGTGCTGACCCTCTTCGCGGTCGGCGCGCTGACCAGCCTGCTGATCGCGGTGGCGCAGGCGCAGCCGGTGCACTGGCCGGCGGTCGGTGACGTCGCGGTCGGGATCGGCGCCGGCTGGCTGATCAGCATGGTCTGGGCCGGCTTCGGGGTGCTGCTGGCGGTGCTGCTGCGCGGGGTGGCGCTGCCGATCGGGCTCGGCCTGGTCTGGCTGCTCGCCGTGCAGAACCTGCTGGCCGGCGTCGCCGCGCCGATCCTGGCCTGGGTGGCGGAACTCCAGAAGGGGCTGCCCGGCCCGAACGCGGGGGCGTTGGCGGCGGCGCTCGGTGCCGGCCCGGAGACGCCCGGTGTCGCCGCCGTCGTCGGCGGTGGCCAGGCGGCGGTCGTCCTCGCCGGGTACCTGCTCGGCTTCGTCCTGCTGGCCGGGGCGTACCTGCACCGCCGGGACATCCTCTGAGCATTCGACGGGCGTGCCGACGGTTGCACGGCCGCCAGACAGGGGTGCCGGCATGACATCCTCGGCACAGATGGCGACGCGGGGACGGGAGGCGGACGGCGGGCTGCGCCGGGCCGACGGGCGGTGGAGCAGCCTGCTGGCCGACGCCGCGCTCGCGCTGGTGCTGCTGCTCGTCGGGTACGTCGGCACCCGCGCCGCGGCGCAGAACTTCCCGCACGCCGCCCCGGTCGACGGCTGGGCCGACCTTTTGGTCACGGTGGCGGCGCTGGCGCTGGTGGTACGCCGCCGCTGGCCGCTGGTCACGTTGGCGTTCGGCACCGTGGCCGCCTCGGCGTACCTGGTGGCCGGCTATCCGTACGGGCCGATCCTGTTCTCGTTCTTCGTCGCGGTCTACACCGTCGCCCGGCACTTGCCGATCCGCCGGGCGGTGCTCGGCTGCACCCCGGCCCTGGCGGCGGTACTGGTGCACGTCTTCGTCTCCCTGCGCGAACCGGTGGGGCTGTCCGGTCTGCTGCCGGGCGCGGCGTGGATCGTCGTACCGTTCGCGGTGGGGGTCACGGTGCGCAACAACCGGGAGGCCGCCGCCCGGGACCGGATCGAGCAGGCCCGCCGGCTCGCCGACGACGAGCGGCTGCGGATCGCCCAGGAGGTGCACGACGTGGTCGGGCACGGCCTGGCCGCGATCAACATGCAGGCCGAGATCGCCCTGCACCTGCTGGCGAAGCGCCCGGAGCAGGCGGAGACGGCGTTGACGGCGATCAGCCGGACCAGCCGGGAGGCGCTGGACGAGCTTCGGGTCACCCTCTCGGTGGTCCGCCGGGACGCCGCCGTCGACCGCGCGCCGGTGCCCGGACTGGACCAGGTGGCGGCGCTGACCGCCCGGCTGCGCCAGACCGGGCTGACGGTCACCCTGGAGTGCGAGGGCGACCGTCGGCCGCTGCCGGTGGCGGTCGACCTGGCCGCGTACCGGGTGGTGCAGGAGTCGCTGACGAACGTGTTGCGGCACGCCGGCACCGCCGCCGCGACGGTCCGGATCGGGTACCTGCCGGACGAGGTGACGGTGGAGGTGGTCGACACCGGGCACGGCGGTTCGGGGGCGGCCGGTCCGGGCGAGGGGCACGGGCTGACCGGGATGCGGGAGCGGATCGACGCGCTCGGCGGCGCGCTGGAGGTCGGGCCGCGTCCCGGCGGCGGGTTCCGGGTCTTCGCCCGGCTGCCCGCGCGGGCACGGGACTGACCGGGGGAGCGGCGATGACGGGGGAGCGGCGATGACCGGAGAGCGGCGATGACCGGGGAGGACGGTGGAATGACCGGGCGGAGCGGGCCGATCGGGGTGCTGATCGCGGACGACCAGGACCTGGTCCGGCTGGGGCTGCGCGCCCTGGTGGAGAGCGAGTCCGACCTGCGGGTGGTCGGTGAGGCGGCCGACGGGCTGGCCGCGCTGGCGGTGGCCCGGCGGGAGCGCCCCGACGTGGTGCTGATGGACGTGCGGATGCCCGGGATCGACGGCATCGAGGCGACCCGGCGGATCGTCGCCGACCCGGAGCTGGCCGGTACCCGGGTGGTCGTGCTGACCACCTTCGAACTCGACTCGTACGTCTTCGAGGCGCTGCGGCACGGTGCCAGCGGCTTCCTGACCAAGGACACCAAGCCGGTCGAGCTGCTCCGGGCGATCCGGCTGGTGGCTGGCGGCGAGGCGCTGCTCTCCCCGTCGGTGACCCGGCGGGTGGTCCGGGAGTTCGCCACCCGGCCGTCCCGGGTGCTCCGGCCGCATCCCCGGCTGGAGACGCTGACCGAGCGGGAGCGGCAGGTGGTCGGGCTGGTCGGCGAGGGATTGAGCAACGACGAGATCGGCAGCCGGCTGCTGGTCAGTCCGGCGACGGCGCGTACCCACGTCAGCCGGGCCATGGTCAAGCTCGGCGCCCGGGACCGGGCCCAGTTGGTGGTGTACGCCTACCAGTCCGGTCTGGTCGAGCCCTGAGGCCGGGCCCTCGGCGCCCGGCCGGGGGTAGGTTGACCGCGAGACTGTCGAGCTGCCCCGCCTGTGCGCCCGCCCACAACCCCGCCCGCTCCGCCCGGCCCGGCCGGGGCGGGGTCGAGGCGGCGGGAGATGCGGGCGGCTACCCTTGCGGTGGCCGGGCATCCGTGCCTCGGCCATGCCATGCTCGGGTAAATACGACAAACGGGATGCTGCGCCGTGTTTGACACTTTGAGTGACCGCCTGTCCGGGATCTTCACCAAGCTGCGTGGCAAGGGTCGCCTCACCGACGCCGACATCGACGCCACCGCCCGGGAGATCCGGCTGGCGCTGCTGGAGGCGGACGTCGCGCTGCCCGTGGTCAAGTCCTTCATCGCCAGC
Organism: Plantactinospora sp. BC1; assembly: GCF_003030345.1. Classification (NCBI taxonomy): domain Bacteria; kingdom Bacillati; phylum Actinomycetota; class Actinomycetes; order Micromonosporales; family Micromonosporaceae; genus Plantactinospora; species Plantactinospora sp. BC1. The sequence goes on along the minus strand of NZ_CP028158.1, from coordinate 3,797,172 downwards.
GTGAAGGAGCGGGCCCGGGGTGCCGAGGTCTCCCAGGCGCTCAACCCGGCCCAGCAGGTAATCAAGATCGTCCACGAGGAACTCGTCGCGGTGCTCGGCGGCGAGGGCCGCCGGTTGCAGTTCGCCAAGCAGCCCCCGACGGTGATCATGCTCGCCGGCCTCCAGGGCTCCGGTAAGACGACCCTGGCCGGCAAGCTGTCCGGCTGGCTGAAGGGGCAGGGACACCAGCCGCTGCTGGTCGCCGCCGACCTCCAGCGGCCCAACGCGGTCAACCAGTTGCAGGTGCTCGGCGGCAGGGCCGGGGTCGAGGTCTTCGCGCCGGAGCCCGGCAACGGGGTCGGCGACCCGGTCCAGGTCGCCAAGGCGTCGATCGAGCACGCCCGGCGGGCCGCCCGGGACATCGTCATCGTCGACACCGCCGGCCGGCTCGGCATCGACGCCGAGATGATGGCGCAGGCCGCCGCGATCCGGGACGCGGTCGACCCGGACGAGATCATCTTCGTGATCGACGCGATGGTCGGTCAGGACGCCGTACGCACCGCCGAGGCGTTCCGGGACGGCGTCGGGATCACCGGCGTGGTCCTCTCCAAGCTCGACGGTGACGCGCGCGGTGGTGCCGCGCTCTCGGTACGGCAGGTCACCGGTCAGCCGATCCTCTTCGCCTCCACCGGCGAGAAGCTGACCGACTTCGACGTCTTCCACCCGGACCGGATGGCCAGCCGGATCCTCGGCATGGGTGACGTGCTCACACTGATCGAGCAGGCCGAGCAGGCCTTCGACGCCGATCAGAAAGAGAAGATGACCGCCAAGCTGATGGGCGGCGAGCAGTTCACCCTGGAGGACTTCCTCGACCAGCTCATCGCGGTACGCCGGATGGGCCCGATCGCCAACGTCCTGGCCATGATGCCCGGGATGGGGCAGATGAAGGACCAGTTGGCCGAGGTCGACGACAAGCACTTCGACAAGGTCACCGCGATCATCCGGTCGATGACCCCCGGCGAGCGGACCAACCCGAAGATCATCAACGGCTCGCGGCGGGCCCGGATCGCGAACGGCTCCGGCGTCACCGTGATGGACGTGAACCAGCTGCTCAACCGCTTCGCCGAGGCGCAGAAGATGATGAAGCAGATGGGCGGCATGATGGGCCTGCCCGGCGGCCGGCGCAAGGCGACCAAGTCGCCGAAGAACAAGCGCAAGGGCACCAAGGGCGGCGGCCGGCCCCGGATCGGCGGCCCGGCCGGTGGCTTCCCGGGCGGCATGCCGCAGTTGCCGCCGGGGCTGGACCCGAACGCGTTGCAGGGCGGCCAGGGCCTGCCGCCCGGCTTCAAGCTGCCGAAGATCGACTTCAACAAGCTCGGCAAGCGTCCGGACGAGAAGTGACGACGACGGACACAATGTCCGTCGTCGGGGACAGCGGGCGATAACCTGACCGCGTAGGGTGACGGCGACACCGGGAAGGAGTGGTCATGTCCGCGGCGCCGATGCTGCCGGAGCGGCAGGAGTGGACGGTCGACGACCTCGGCGAGCTGCCGAAGGACCTTCCGTACGAACTGGTCAACGGAAGGTTGATCGTGCCGTCCCCCACCCACCTGCACCAGGACCTCTGTGTCCGCATCCTGCTCGCACTCGAAGCGAACTGCCCGCCGGAGTACGTGGTCAGCATCGACCTGTCGATGCGGGTCGACCGGCGCAACGAGCCCCGGCCCGACGTGGTGGCGCTGCGCCCCGAGCACGTCACCCGCAGCCCGGTCCCGGTGCAGGACGCGATCCTCGCGGTCGAGGTGATCTCCCCCGACTCCACCTTCCGGGACATGTACGCCAAGGCCCGGGTCTACGCCCACGCCGGGGTGCCGACCTACTGGGTTGTCGACCCGCTGCACGAGCGGATGACGCTCACCGAGTTCGTGCTCGGCCCGTCCGGCGAATACGAGCCGGCCGTGCACACCGACGACGTCTTCAGCACCGAGCGGCCGTGGAAGGTGACCATCGACCTGCCGGCCCTGACCACCCGCTGGGCCGGCCTGCGCGGGCGCGCCGAGGCATAGTTCCGGGTCCAGGGGTGTTCCTCGGCGGGGCGGGCCGGGGTGCGACGGGTGGGCCGAGCCCGATCGGGTAGGAATGTGCGCATGGCGCTGCACGTACGAGGGGTCGTGCTCCCGGACGACGAGGTCCGCGACCTGTGGCTGGTCGGCGACCGGGTCACCTTCACCCCGGTCCCCGGAGCGGTGACGGTGGCCGATCGCGGCTTCGTGTTGCCGGGTCTGGTCGACGCGCACTGTCACCCGGGCATCGCCCCCGGCGCGGTGCCGATCACCTCGCTCGACCAGGCCCGCGAGCTGGCCCGGATCGACCGGGACGCCGGGGTGCTGGCGATCCGGGACGCCGGCTCGCCGTTCCCGTACCCGGAGTTGGAGGACGAGCCGGACCTGCCCCGACTGGCCCGCGCCGGGCGGCACGTCGCGCCGCCGAGGCGGTACCTGCGGGGCATCGCGGTGGAGGTCGAGGCCGCCGACGTGCCGGCGGCGGTGACCGAGCAGGCCCGGGCCGGCAACGGCTGGGTCAAGCTGGTCGGCGACTGGATCGACCGGAACGTCGGCGACCTGGCACCCTCCTGGGATCCGGAGACCGTGGCCGCTGCGGTGGCCGCCGCGCACGCGGCCGGCGCCCGGGCAGCCGTGCACACCTTCTCGGAGTCGGCGGTCGAGGTGATGGTCCGGGCCGGGGTCGACTCGGTCGAGCACGGCACCGGGGTCAGTCTCGACCTGGTCGACGAGATGGCCCGGCGCGGCACCGCCCTGGTGCCCACGATGATCAACATCGACACCTTCGGCGAGATCGCGGAGCGGGCCGCCGCGAAGTTCCCCGGGTACGCCAAGCACATGCTCGCGCTCCGCGACAACTTTCCCACCGTGGTCGGCGCGGCGTACGAGGCCGGGGTGCCGATCTACGTCGGCACCGACGCGGGCGGCGGGATCGACCACGGGCTGGCCGCCGAGGAGATGCTGCTGCTGCACGAGCGGGCCGGCATGTCCCGCGTCGACGTCCTGGCCGCCGCCTCCTGGCGGGCCCGGGACTGGCTCGGCTTCCCCGGCCTGGTCGAGGGGGGCCTCGCCGACCTGGTGGTGTACCCCACCGACCCCCGGACCGACCTGCGGGTGGTACGCGCACCGGAGCGCATCGTGCTGCGCGGCCGGGTGGTGCGCTGACCGGCCCCCCGCCGGGCGGGTACGAGCACCAGCGGGCCGGGCGCGTCGGCTCGGGCGTCGGCGCATAGGATGTGCCCTCATGGCACGCGTGCTCACTCCCCGTGCGGAGGACTTCCCCCGCTGGTACCAGGACCTGATCGCCAAGGCGCAGCTCGCCGACAACGGCCCGGTGCGGGGGACCATGGTCATCCGACCGGCCGGCTACGCCATCTGGGAGCGCATGCAGGCCGAGATGGACGCCCGGATCAAGCTGGCCGGCGCCGAGAACGCGTACTTCCCGCTCTTCATCCCGGAGAGCTACCTGCGCCGCGAGGCACAGCACGTCGAGGGCTTCTCGCCCGAGCTGGCGGTGGTCACCCACGGTGGCGGCAAGCAGCTCGCCGAGCCGGTCGTGGTCCGGCCGACCAGCGAGACGGTGATCGGCGAGTTCATGGCGAAGTGGGTCGACTCCTACCGCGACCTGCCGCTGCTGCTCAACCAGTGGGCCAACGTGGTGCGCTGGGAGCTGCGGCCCCGGGTCTTCCTGCGGACCAGCGAGTTCCTCTGGCAGGAGGGGCACACCGCGCACGCCGACGAGGCCGACGCGCGGGCGTACGCCCGGAAGATCCTGCACGAGGTCTACGAGGACTTCATGGTCGGGGTGCTCGGCATTCCGGTGCTGGTCGGGCTGAAGACCGCCCGGGAGCGGTTCGCCGGTGCCACCCGCACCTACACGCTCGAAGGCATGATGGGCGACGGCAAGGCGCTCCAGATGGGCACCTCGCACGAGCTGGGGCAGAATTTCGCCCGCGCCTTCGACATCACCTACACCTCGGCCGAGCGCAGCGTCGAGCACGCCTGGACGACCTCGTGGGGCAGCTCGACCCGGATGCTCGGCGGGCTGATCATGTGCCACGGCGACGACAACGGGCTGCGGGTGCCGCCGAGGCTGGCGCCGGTGCAGGCGTACGTGATGGTGGTGAAGGCCGGCGACGGCGTCGCCGAGGCCGCCGCGAAGCTCTGCGACGCGCTGCGCGACGCCGGGGTCCGGGTCGCGCTCGACGACCGGGTGGAGACCCCGTTCGGCCGCCGGGCCGTCGACGCCGAGCTGAAGGGCTATCCGGTACGCGTCGAGCTCGGTCCCCGCGACCTGGCCGCCGGCAACGCGGTGCTGGTCCGCCGGACCACCGGCGCCAAGACTCCGGTCCCGGTGCCGGACGTGGTGGCGGGGGTGCTCGCCGCGCTGGAGGCCGACCAGAAGGCGCTCTACGACGAGGCGCTGGCCCGGCGCGAGTCGCACACCGTCTCGGTGGAGTCGCTGGCCGAGGCGATCGAGGCGGCCGGCACCGGCTTCGCCCGGGTGCCGTGGTCGGCCGTCGGCGCCGAGGGTGAGGCGGAGGCGAACGCCCAGGGCGTGACCGTCCGCTGCCTGCGCCGGGCCGACGGCTCGGTGCCGGACTCGGAGGACGAGCCGGAGCTGACCGCCATCCTCGCCCGCTCCTACTGAGCCGACCGGACCGGGATCAGGATGCGCTTCGCACCGGGCCGCGTCATCGTGCACCGCAACGTGCGGCGGGGCCGGATCGGTTGGGTCCGTCCGGCCCGGGTGGTCAGCGACGACGACCGTGGGCTGCTGCTCTGGGTCGCCCGGGGCACCCGGGTGGCCAGCGAGGTCACCGCGGACGGCCGGGGCATGCGGGCGCTGCCGTTCCGTGAGTGGGTCACCTCGGACCACCGGCTGCACGTCGGGACCTGGAACGGCCCGCCGGTGCTGAAGTTCCTGCCGGCCGGCGCGGACCACTCGGTCTGGTTCTTCCGGGACGCCTCGGAGCGGTTCGCCAGCTGGTACGTCAACCTGGAGGAGCACGGCGTCCGCTGGGACGACGGCGACCTGGCCGGGGTCGACATGGTGGACCAGGACCTCGACGTGGTGGTCTGGCCCGACCACACCTGGGAGTGGAAGGACGAGGAGGAGTTCGCCGAGCGGCTCGCCCTCCCCGAGCACTACTGGGTGCCGGACGCGGCGGCGGTACGGGCCGAGGGGGAGCGGGTGATCAAGATCGCCGAGGCGGCGCAGTTCCCGTTCGACGGCACCTGGTGCGACTTCGTCCCCGACCCGGCCTGGACCGCGCCGGATCTGCCACCCGGCTGGGACCGCCCGCCGGTGCGCTGACCCGGCGACGAGCCGAGGGCGTGCCGGGCGCCGCCGCCCCGCGCCGGGGGGTCGGGGCGTGCCGGGGAGCCGGGGCGTGCCGGGTGGCGCCGATCCGCGCCGGGGTCAGCCGCCGGTGGGGGTGACGCTGGCGGGCAGCGGCAGCTGCGGCAGCCGGTCGGCGGCGTAGGGGCGACAGGACGCCCGGACGACCAGCTCGGTGGGGAGCCGGATGTGCGTGTCCCGTTCGACGCCGCCGATCAGGTCGATGAGCAGGCGCAACGCCTCGGCGCCCATCCGTTGCAGCGGTTGCATGATGGTCGTCAGCGGCGGGTTGACCAGCGCCGACTCCGGGACGTTGTCGAAACCGATCACCGATAGGTCCTCGGGTACCCGCAGGCCCATGCTCTGGGCGACGTCGAGGGTGGAGATCGCGGAGAGGTCGTTTCCGGCGAAGACCGCGGTCGGCCGGTCGGGGAGGGCGAGCAGCTCCGCGGCCGTACCGGCGGCGCTCTCGATCCGGAACCCGCCGACCCGCACCAACCGCTCGTCGACCGGGACGTCGGCGTCGGCCATCGCCTTGCGGAATCCGGCCTCGCGCAGCCGGGCGGACTCGAGGTCGTAGCGTCCGCTGATGTGCCCGATCCGGCGGTGACCGAGCGAGAGCAGGTAGTTGGTCGCGAGTACGGCGCCGGCGAAGTTGTCGGAGTCGACGGTGGGCAGGCCGGAGGGGCCGGTGTGCGGGTCGACGGCCACGACGTGGAAGCCCTGGTTGGTCTCGACCACGGTCGGGGTGACGATCACGGCCCCGTCGATGAGCGTTCCGGAGAGCCGGGCCAGTGACCGCCGCTCCCAGCCGATGGCCGTGTGGTCGCCGTCGCCGCCGGAGTAGGCCAGCAGTTGGTATCCGGTGCCGGCGACCTCCCGGGACGCCCCCTTGAGCAGCTCGGTCGAGAACGGCTCGAACTCGGCGACCAGGATGCCCAACACGTTGGTGCGGTGACTGCGCAGGCTCTGCGCACCGAGGCTGGCTTCGTACCCGAGCTGGTGGATGACCTGCTGGACGCGTTCCACGGTCGCCTGCGCCACGCCGTACCTGCCATTGACCACCTTGGATACCGTCGCGACGGAGACGCCGGCCGTACGGGCCACGTCCGACATCTTGACGCGCTGCGGAAACGCCACGCCGACGATGATAGAGGGCTGCCAGCGCCCCATGACAGGGGAGTCGAAAACGTTATCGACAACGGTTGACACCGCGTTACGCGGCTGTAAAACTCCCCGTTCAGGTTGAGTACCGCGACTGACTAGTCGAGGAGACATTCGATGGCGATGAAAGGCCGCGCGGGCACCGTCCTGGCGCTGCTTACGACCAGCGCACTCCTTGCTGCCGGATGTGGCGGCGGCGAGAGCGAAGAGCCCGCTGAAGAGGAACTCTACAAGAACCCGGTGACCCTGACCTGGTGGCACAACGCCTCGCAGGACGGTCCCGGCAAGACTTACTGGGAGAAGGTCGCCAAGGACTTCTCCGCGCTGCACCCGACCGTCACGATCGAGATCGAGGCGATCGAGACCAACCAGCTCCAGCGCACCCGGCTCCCCGCCGCCCTGCTGACCGCCGACCCGCCGGACATCTTCAACGCGTGGGGCGGCGGCGAGATGCGCGAGCAGGTGGAGGCCGACTACCTCAAGGACATCACCGACGAGGCCAAGGCGGAGATCGAGAACATCGGCAGCGCGGCCGAGATCTGGGCCGTGGACGGCAAGCAGTACGGCCTGCCGTACCGGATGGGCATCGAGGGCATCTGGTACAACAAGGACATGTTCCAGCGGGCGGGCATCTCCGCCCCGCCGACCACGTTCGACGAGCTCAACGACGCCGTCACCAAGCTCAAGGCGATCAACGTCGTCCCGATCGCCCTCGGCGCCGGTGACAAGTGGCCCGCCGCGCACTGGTGGTACAACTTCGCGATGCGCGCCTGCTCGGTCGACACCCTGAAGAAGGCCTCCAACGAGGCCGTCTTCGACGACCCGTGCTTCGTGAAGGCCGGCGCGGACCTGAAGACCTTCATCGGTACCAACCCGTTCCAGCCCAACTTCATCGCCACCCCGGGCCAGAACGACCCGACCAGCGCCAACGGCCTGCTCGCCAACGGCAAGGCCGCGATGGAACTCATGGGTGACTGGAACAAGGGCACCCTGGAGACCGTCGCGGAGGACAAGGCGGCGCTGGCCAAGTTCCTCGGCTGGTTCCCGGTACCGGCGATCACCGGTTCGGCCGGCGACCCGAAGGCCGCCCTCGGCGGTGGTGACGGGTTCTCCTGCGCCAAGAACGCTCCGGCCGAGTGCGTCGAGTTCCTCAAGTACATCGTCAGCCCCGAGGTGCAGAAGGGCTACGCCGAGACCGGCGTCGGCCTGCCCGTCGCCAAGGGCGCCGAGGGCGGCGTCGCGGACCCCGCCCTGAAGTCCATCCTCGAAGCCACCACCAGCGCGACCTACGTACAGCTCTGGCTGGACACGGCCTTCGGCAGCACCGTCGGCAACGCGATGAACGACGCGATCGTCGCCATCTTCGCTGGCAGCGGCACCCCTGAGAAGGTCGTCGAGGCTATGAAGGCGGCCGCACGAAAGTGACCTCCACCAACTCAACCCTGAACCCCGCCGGTGGCGCCTCCGCGCCACCGGCGGGTCTCCGGCCCGCCCGGAGGCGGCCGTCCTCGCGCGGGGCCGAGAACCGACGCAAGTGGTACGAGATCATCGGGCTCACCACCCCGGCGGTCATCGTCTACGTGATGTTCGTGCTGGTGCCGATGGGCTTCGCGGTCTACTACAGCCTCTTCCGCTGGCGCGGCGTCGGACCGCCCACCGACTTCGTCGGCTTCGACAACTACGTCCTCGCCTTCGAGGACCCGATCTTCCTCGACGCGCTGCGCAACAACGCCATCATCGTGGTCGGGTCGCTGCTGATCCAGGGCCCCATCGCGCTCGGCGTGGCGCTGCTGCTCAACCGTCGCTTCCGCGGCCGTACCGTCTTCCGCCTGCTGGTCTTCGTCCCCTACGTGCTCGCCGAGGTCACCGTCGGCATCATGTGGAAGCTGATCCTCACCGACGGCGGGACGGTCGACGCCCTGATGCGGTCGCTGGGACTGGGCGGCCTGGTGCAGGCGTGGCTCGCCGACCTCGACGTCGTGATCTGGACGCTGCTCTTCGTCCTCACCTGGAAGTACGTCGGCTTCGCCATCATCCTGCTGCTCGCCGGCCTGTCGAACGTGCCGCACGAGCTGACCGAGGCCGCCGCGATCGACGGTGCGAGCTGGTGGCAGGTGCAGCGCCACATCACGCTCCCGCTGCTCGGCCCGACGATCCGGATCTGGATGTTCCTGTCGATGATCGGCTCGTTGCAGGTCTTCGACGTGATCTGGGTGACCTCGGTCTCCTCGGTCCGGTCGCTCGGCGCGTCGGCGACGATGGCGACCTACATGGTCGACAACGGCTTCTTCGCCCGGCTCTGGGGTTACGGCAACGCGGTGGCCGTGATCCTCTTCGTCATCTCCTTCGTCGCGGCGCTGCTGTTCCAGCGTTTCCTCCTGCGCCGTGACATCCAGGGCGCCATCACCAGAAGGGTGAACTGACCGTGGCCGCGAACGCTGTCCTGCCCCCACCGTCCAAGCGCCGACCGGTGTCCTGGGGCAACCCGCTCACCTACGCGCTGGCGCTCGCGGTCGCGGCCGTGTCGATCGCCCCGGTCGTCTACGTGATCGTCGGCGGTTTCCGCACCACCCCGCAGATCGTCGCGAACCCGGCCGGACTGCCCGACCCGTGGGTCTTCGACAACTACGCCAGGGTGCTGACCCAGAGCGACTTCTGGGGCCAGGCCTTCAACAGCGCGGTGATCGCCCTGGGTACGACCCTCGGCGTCGTGGTGCTCGGCGTCTGCGCCGCGTTCGTGCTCGCCCGCTACACCTTCCGCGGGCGCGAGGCGCTCTACACCTTCTTCACGCTCGGTCTGCTCTTCCCGGCCGGGGCGGCGATCCTGCCGCTCTACCTGATGCTGCGCGACCTGAACCTGATCAATTCCTACTACGCGGTGATCCTGCCGCAGATCGCCTTCGCGCTGCCGCTCACGATCGTGATCCTGCGTCCCTTCCTCGCCGCCATCCCGCGCGAGTTGGAGGACGCCGCCGCGATCGACGGTACGGGCCGGCTCGGCTTCCTCTGGCTGATCGTGCTGCCGCTGTCGCGGCCCGCGCTCGTCACGGTCGGAATCCTCGCGTTCGTGGCGAGCTGGAACGCGTTCCTGCTGCCGCTGCTCGTACTCGGCGACGTCAATCTGCACACCCTGCCACTCGGTGTGCAGAACTTCTCAAGCCAGTACACCTCCGACACGGCGGGAATTCTCGCCTTCACCTCGCTGGCGATGTTGCCGGCACTGCTCTTCTTCACCTTCGCCGAGAAGCAGATCGTCGGCGGCCTCCAGGGTGCGGTCAAGGGCTGAGCGAGGTCCGCTGGGCACGCCCCGGGCGGGCGAGGAGGGCCACCACCCCTGACCAGGGCCGTGGGCCGCCATGATCGCCCGGGAGCGGGCCCTGCCGCGAGCTTGCCGGCGAGTTCGCCGGCCGGTGTGAGGTTCCCGGGCCGGGTCTGGCAGAATGGGTCGCTGGTATCCGGCGCGCGTCCGGCGCCCTCTAACCCGGGCGTGTCGCCAGTCCATCGAGCAGTCCCCGGCTCAACCCCACTGTGCCGGTCGGCTCTCACCCGCGCACCGCCCGAGTCCGGGACGGTGAGAATCGCAACAGGAGCGAACACACTGTGGCCGTAAAGATCCGGCTCCTGCGGATGGGTAAGATCCGCAACCCGCAATACCGCATCGTCGTCGCCGACTCGCGCACCAAGCGTGACGGTCGGGCGATCGAGTTCGTCGGGATCTACCAGCCGAAGGAGCACCCTTCGGTGATCGAGGTCAAGTCGGACCGGGTGCAGTACTGGCTCTCTGTCGGCGCGCAGCCGAGTGAGGCCGTCCAGCGCCTGCTGGAGAAGACCGGCGACTGGCAGAAGTTCAAGGGCCTGCCGGCCCCGCCGCCGCTGCTGGTGGCGCCGGAGCGGGCCGACCGCACCGCGGCCTACGAGGCCGAGGCGAAGGCGGCGGCCGGGCTGACCGAGTCGGCCAAGCCGGCGAAGAAGGCGGTCAAGGCGGCACCGGCCGAGGCGAAGGCGGCACCGGCCGAGGCCAAGGCGGCACCCGCCGAGGCGAAGGCGGCACCCGCCGAGGCCCCCAAGACCGAGGAGCAGGCCGGTGCGGACTCCGGCGAGCAGGCCTGACGTGGCGCTCCGGCCGGCGCTCGAACACCTGGTCAAGGGCATCGTCGACCACCCGGACGACGTACGGGTCCGGATGGTCGACTCCCGGCGCGGCAAGCGCCTGGAGGTGCGGGTGCACCCCGAGGACCTGGGTACGGTGATCGGTCGCTCTGGCCGTACCGCGAAGGCGCTGCGCCAGGTGATCGGGTCGATCGGTGGCCGTGGAGTACGCGTCGACATCGTCGACTCGTACTGATCCGCGGATCCCGATGCTCCTGATCGTCGGCCGGATCGGCCGTCCGCACGGCATCCGCGGTGAGGTGACCGTGGAGGTGCGGACCGACGATCCCGAGGCACGGTTCGCCGCCGGGACGGTGTTGCGCACCGACCCGGCGGCGGCCTCCGGCACCGGCCCCGCGACGCCGCCCACGGTCACCGAGCACGGCGAGCTGGTCCGGGTGCCGGAGCAGCTCACCGTCGAGGCCACCCGCTGGCACCAGGGCAAGCTGCTGGTCACCTTCGACGGCGTCTACGACCGCGACGTCGCCGAGGCGCTGCGCGGCACCCTGCTCTGGGTCGACAGCGCCGAGCTGCCGGCCCCGGCCGACCCGGACGAGTTCAACGACCATCAGCTGGTCGGTCTGACGGTGGTCACACCGGCCGGCGAGCCGCTCGGCGAGGTGGCCCGGATCGACCATGCCCCCGCCTCGGAGCTGCTGGTGCTGCGCCGCCCCGAGGGGCGGACCGCGCTGATCCCGTTCGTCAAGGCGATCGTCCCCGAGGTGGACCTGGCGGCCGGCCGGGTGGTGGTGGACGCGCCGCCGGGCCTGCTGGACCTCTGAGTCCGGTTCACGTCCGTCGTCCGACCCGGCTCCGCTGACCGGGAGCCGTCGAGAGGGCCCTTCCGCAGATGCGCGTCGACGTGGTGTCGATCTTTCCCGAGTACCTGGCTCCGCTGGAGCTCTCCCTGATCGGGCGGGCCCGGGCGGCCGGCGTACTCGACGTCGCCGTGCACGACCTGCGGACCTGGACCCACGACGTGCACCGTACGGTCGACGACACCCCGTACGGCGGCGGGCCCGGCATGGTGATGCGGCCCGAGCCCTGGGGCGAGGCGCTGGACGCCCTGGTGCCGGCCGGCGAGGAGTCAGGCGCCCGGCTGGTGGTGCCCAGCCCGGCCGGTGCGCGGTTCAGCCAGGCGGTGGCGCACGAGCTGGCCGCCGAGTCCCACCTCGTCTTCGCCTGCGGCCGGTACGAGGGGATCGACCAGCGGGTACTCGAACACGCCGCCACCCGGATGCCGGTGACCGAGATCTCGCTCGGCGACTACGTGCTCTTCGGCGGCGAGGTCGCGGTCCTAGTGATCATGGAGGCGGTGACCCGCCTGCTCCCCGGGGTGCTCGGCAACGCCGAGTCGCTCGCCGAGGAGTCGCACGCGCACGGTCTGCTGGAGGCGCCGGTCTACACCAAGCCGCCGAGCTGGCGCGGACACGACGTACCCGAAATCCTGCGCTCGGGTGACCACGGCCGGATCGCCCGGTGGCGCCGCGACCAGGCGCTGGTCCGGACGGCCCGGCGCCGGCCGGACATGCTCGCCGCGCTGCCGGCGGAGCAGTTGGACAAACGGGACGTGGCCGCCCTGGCCGGGGCCGGATTTCAGCCTCCGGCCGACGATATGGCAAAGTAGGGGGGTTGCCGCAGTCGCCCGTGCCACGGACGGCTGCGAGGATCTCCGCCGGGGTTGCGTGCCGGGCCCCGCCGTGGAGATCAGAATCACCCATCCGCGCGCCGACGCCCGGTGCGCCGTGAGTCTTCAAGGATGCAGCGATGAACACCCTGGACGCCCTCGACGCCCAGTCGCAGCGGACCGACGTGCCCGACTTCCGAGCCGGTGACACCGTCAAGGTGCACGCCCGAGTCATCGAGGGCAGCCGGTCCCGGGTCCAGGTCTTCGAGGGTGTCGTCATCCGGCGCCACGGAGCGGGCCTGCGGGAGACCTTCACCGTACGCAAGATCAGCTTCGGGGTCGGGGTGGAGCGGACGTACCCGATCAACAGCCCGGGTATCGACCGGATCGAGGTCATGGTCCGTGGTGACGTGCGCCGGGCCAAGCTCTACTACCTCCGCGAGCTGCGCGGCAAGAAGGCCAAGATCAAGGAGAAGCGCGAGAAGCGGGTCGGCTGACCTCCCGCTGACCGCGAGCGACGCCGATCGCGGGGTGCCGAGCCGGCGAACGCCGACTACGCTGGCCGCACGGGCAGACGCGAGACGCGGCGACCCCGGCGACTGCCGGGGTCGCCCGTTCACCCCGCGCTTCGGCTCGCGGTGCCCGTCACCAGCCAGTGGGTGATGGCGCTGTATCTCGGGACCGGGGAGTTGCGTGGTGCGTAGGGTGGACGACGAGGACGATGTCGAACCGTGGCGTCGTCGGCCCCGACGATCCCGCCGTACCCGTAAGCAGATGCCACTGTGGCAGGAGCTTCCGCTACTGCTGATCGTGGCGTTCTGCCTGGCGGTCCTGATCCGGACCTTCCTGCTCCAGGCGTTCTTCATCCCCTCGGGGTCCATGGAGGACACCCTGCTGATCGGCGACCGGGTCCTGGTCAACAAAATCGTCTACGACGTGCGCGACCCGGCCCGCGGCGAGATCGTGGTGTTCCGGGGTACGGCGGCCTGGGCGCCCGAGGTCCGCGAGGCGGCCGATCCGGGGTTCGTGGCCAAGCTCGGCCGCACCATCGGAGACCTGGTCGGAGTGAGCCGGCCCGGCGAGAAGGACTTCATCAAGCGCGTGGTGGGGCTGCCCGGCGACCGGGTGCAGTGCTGCGACGACCAGGGTCGGGTGACCGTCAACGGTGCCCCGATCGACGAGCCGTACGTGCTGGAGAACTCCCCACTGGACCTCCCACCCAACCGCCAGGAATGCCGGTCGCGGCGGTTCGACGAGGTGGTGGTCCCGGCGGGCCAGATCTTCGTGATGGGCGACCACCGACTGGTGTCGCAGGACGCGCGCTGCCAGGGTCCGGTACCGATCGAGAACGTGATCGGCCGGGCCTTCGTGGTCGTCTGGCCGTTCGGACACTGGAGTTCGCTGCCGGTGCCGGACGGCTTCGACAAACTGCCGAAACCGGCGGCGGCATCCGCTCCCGGTGAAGCGCCCGCCGACAGTCCGCAAAACAGCGCAGACACGGGAGAAATAGCAATTGCTATGCCAATCTTGGGCTCTCTGCTCGCTACCGCGCGTTCCCGGCGCTTTCGCGGGACTCGGCACCGTAGGCTCCACCCGTGATTGACGAGCAGACCGACAAGTCCAAGCCCCGCAGTTCGTTCTGGCGGGAGCTGCCCATCCTGGTGGGCGTGGCCATCCTGGTCGCGGTGCTGGTCCGGGCGTTCGTGCTGCAGACCTTCTACATCCCGTCGCCGTCGATGGAGCACACCCTCGACATCTACGACCGGGTGCTCGTCAACAAGCTGGTCTACGACTTCCGGTCGCCGCACCGGGGCGAGATCATCGTATTCAAGGCGCCCACCCAGTGGACCGGCAATCCGAAGGGTGAGGACTTCATCAAGCGGGTGATCGGCGTCGGCGGCGACCGAATCGTCTGCTGCGACCCGCAGGACCGACTGATGATCAACGGTCAGTCGCTGGACGAGCCGTACATCTTCACCGAGAACGGGGTACGGGATCCGGCGGCCGACGAGGAGTTCGACATCACCGTCCCGGAGGGGCGACTCTGGGTGATGGGCGACCACCGCTCCGCCTCCGGCGACTCGCTGGAGCACTACCAGCAGAGCCGCAAGGACATTCAGGTGGCGACGATTCCGGAGAAGTCTGTGGTGGGACGGGCCTTCACCGTCTTCTGGCCGGTCGGCCGGGCCACCTGGCTCTCCGTACCCGATTCCTACGGCGCGATCCCGGAGCCGCAGGGCTGACCGACGGCGCGCGGCCGGCGGCGGGCCGGGCGCGGACGCGGCTAGGCTGACCGGGTGACCGTGTTCAGCCCCCGCCAGGCCGCCCGGGTGCTCCTGGTCGACGCCGACAGTCGGGTGCTGCTGTTCCACGGTTGGGATCCGGCCCGCCCCGAACACCGCTACTGGTTCACCCCCGGCGGCGGCCTGGATCCCGACGAGACCCCGGCGGCCGGTGCCGCCCGCGAGCTGGCCGAGGAGACCGGCCTGCGGCTCGGCCCGGCCGAGTTCGGCGAGCCGGTCTGGCAGGAGACCACCGAGTTCAGTTTCGGTGGCCGGTGGTTCCGCCAGGAACAGCACTTCTTCCTCGTCCGGGTCGCCGCCTGGGCGGTGGACACGGCCGGGTTCGACGCGGTCGAACAGGAGACGATCGACACCCACCGCTGGTGGTCGATCGACGAGCTGGAGCGGACGACGGAACGGTTCTATCCGACCGACCTGCCCGAGCTGTTGCGCCGGGCGCTGGAGAGCGAGTAGCGGTGCTGACCCCACCCCGTACCGTGATCCGCCGCGAGGGCGGCATCTACGCCATGGAACGCGCGCTGCGGCGACGCGGATTTCCGCAGGTCGCCGGGGCCGACGAGGCCGGCCGGGGGGCCTGCGCCGGCCCGCTGGTGGCCGCCGCGGCGGTGCTGCCGGACGGCCGGCGCGGCGAGATCGAGGGGCTGGCCGACTCGAAGCTGCTCACCCCGGCCACCCGGGAGCGGATCTACGCCGAGGTGGTGGCGCGGGCGCTGGCGTACGCCGTGGTGGTCATCCCGGCGGCGGAGGTGGACGCCCGGGGGCTGCACGTGTGCAACCTGGCGGCGATGCGCCGGGCGCTGGCCTCCCTCGCCGTGCTGCCGGACTACGTGCTGACCGACGGGTTCGGGGTGGACGGGCTGGGCGTGCCGGGGCTCGCGGTCTGGAAGGGCGACCAGGTCGCCGCCTGCGTGGCGGCGGCGAGCGTGCTGGCCAAGGTCACCCGGGACCGGATCATGGTGGAGTTGCACGACCAGTACCCCGGGTACGGCTTCGCCGAGCACAAGGGATACATCACCGCCGAGCACAGCGCCGCACTGGAGCGTCACGGTCCGTGTCCGGAACATCGCTTCTCGTACGTCAACGTCGCGACCGTCTCCGGCCGGGTCGGTCGGCCGCCGCGCTCCCGGCGTCCGGCGCAGCTGGGTGGGATCGAGTCGATGGCGCACGGGGGCCGGGCAGGGGGTACCGTCGGCGTGGCGTTGGGCGAGCGGCTACGGCCGTCAACGTTGGTGGGGGAAGATGTGGCCATGGAAGGCGGAGTGGGATGAGCGCGGAAGATCTCGAGAAGTACGAGACCGAGATGGAGCTGCAGCTCTATCGGGAGTACCGCGACATCGTTCGCCAGTTCTCCTACGTCGTGGAGACCGAGCGGCGGTTCTATCTGGCGAACCAGGTTGATCTGCACGTCCGCAACTCCGACGGCGAGGTCTACTTCGAGGTGGAAATGCACGACGCCTGGGTCTGGGATATGTACAGGCCGGCGCGCTTCGTGAAAAATGTCCGAGTAATGACCTTCAAGGATGTCAACGTCGAAGAACTCGAAAAGCCGGACATCTCCCTTCCCGCTGATTCTGGATTCGGCGGTTGATGATCATCAGCATTCCGACGGCTCCCGGAGTCGACGGCTGACCACCGGCCCCGTCGCGGAGGCTGACCGCCGCCCCGCTGCAACTAGCAAGATCCACTGCTCTCCTGGTCGCGTCGTCGGCCGGGTCTCCGCCTGAGCCGGGGACGCCGGGCAGGCCGGCGGCCGCCGAACACTGGCACGCCCGGCGGCCGATCCTCCGGTAGCCGCGCCGCAGCGCACGCCAGCGGCACCGCAGCGCACGCCGGGGATACGGCAGCGCAGGCCGGGCCGGGGCTACCGCAGCGCGCCAGCGGCACCGCAGCGCACGCCCGGGTACCCGGCGGAGCCCGATGGCCTAGTGGTCCTCGGTGACCACGACCTCCACCCGCTGCACCAGATTGTTCGCGAACCCACCCCGGTTCCACGGCTGCTCGATCGGCTGGGTGCGCCCGGACGCGTCGGTCGCCCGGGCACCGAGCGTGTACCGGCCGGGAGTCGCCGGCCACTCGTACCGCCAGCGGCGCCACGCCCAGCGCTCGTCCACGGCCGGTCCCCGCGCCGCCGACTCCCGCTGTCCCGCCGACTCCCGCTGTCCCGCCGACTCCCGCTGTCCCGCCGACTCCTGCTGTCCCGCCGAATCCGGGTCCGCTCCGTTGACCAACTCCGCCGCCCCGGTGGCCGGTTCGAGGGTGGCGGGCGCCCAGCTGAGACCGCCGTCGGTGGTCACCTCGACGGCGGTCACCGGAGCGTGCCCGGACCAGGCCCGGCCCTCCACCGTGCACAATCCGGGACGTAGCACCCGGGTCCGCGACATGAAGTCCGGAAAGCCGGGCGGCTGGACCAGCGCCCGGGGCTCGATCCGGGTGACCGGGACGCCCGGGTCGTCGGCCGAGGTGCGCAGCCGGTAGGCCACCGCGTTCTGATAGCCGTCGAACTCCCGGTCCAACACCGTGATCCGGGTCAGCCACTTGACGTGTGCCATGCCGTACCAGCCGGGCACCACCAGGCGCAGCGGCGCGCCATGCTGGGGGAGCAGTGGAAGGCCGTTCATCTCGTACGCCAGCAGCACCTCCTCGCGCAGTGCCTCGGCCACCGGCAGGCCGCGCTGGTAGTCCTGCTCGATGCCGCGCTCCACCCCGTGGTCGGCGCCGGTGAACACCACGTCGACGGCGTCCGAGCCGAGCCCCGCCTCCCGCAGCAGCGGAGCGAGTGGCGTGCCGGTCCATTCGGCGGTGCCGACCGCCTCGGAGAGCCACGGTTGGCTGACCGGTCGGGGTGTCAACAGGGCCCGGCCGTTGCCGGCGCACTCCAGGGTGACCCGCCGGGTGACCCTGGGCCGCTCCCGCAGAGCGGCGAGATCGAGGGTCAGCGGGCGGTCGACCTGGCCGTCGACGGTCAGCAGGTGCCGGCCCGGGTCCAGGTCCGGGATGTCGTAGTGGATGAGCAGGTAGTGCAGGCCCACCGGGGTGACGTCGTAGCGGAGCGCTTCCAGCGGCAGCGCGTGGTTACGCGCGGCGAGTCCCAGCTCCTCGATGCTGATGCCCTCGTCGGGATCGGCCAACCGGGAAGGCCGGCTCACGTCGTCCACTGTGGTCATCGCCGCTCCTTCGTCGTTCCGGCGGTGGGTGGGGCCCCGCCTCCGGCCGTCCAGCCTAGGCGAGCCGGCTGAACGGAGCCGGAGCCGCCCAGCTCAGGGGTGGACGTCGGGCCTCGACGGCGCCACAGGATGTCCGATTCCGTACCCGGCACGACGTTGCCGCTCGTTCCGACGCTCGGCGCAGCCGCCTGGGTTCCGAAATCGTCGACCATCAGGTCGTCGGGTCGGGCGTCGGGTCGGGCGTCGGGTCGGGCGCCGGGACGGGCGCCGGGACGGGCGCCGGGACGGGCGCCGGGACGGGCGCCGGGACGGGCGTAGCAGATTATCGAGGGTCGTGGGCGTTTTCCACAGGGGTGCTGGTTGTGCACAGCGCATGGCTCGGGGTGTTGCGAGGGGGCACGCGGGGCGCGACGCTGCACGACCATGACGAGGAGATGGCACGGCGCGGGACCGGCGATCCTGCTCTCGGTGTTGCTGCTGACACTGGCACCGCCACCACCGGCCGGGGGCGCCCCGACCGGCGGGTCTATCCGGGGCGCCGGCGCCCCGGCCCCGATCACCGGCGCGGACCAGCCGTCGACAGGCCCGAGCCTGGTTTGGGCGAGGTCGCAGGTTCGGACCGCCGGTCTGTCCCGCTGGTCCGCGTCTGCGGCGGCGGCTGCGTCTGCGGCGGTAGCGCCTGCGGCGGTAGCGCCTGCGGCGGCAGCGCCAGTGTCAGCGCCGGTGTCGGTGTCGGTGTCTGCCGTGGTGTCGGCGTCTGTGTCGGTACCGGTGCCGGTGCCGGGAAGGTTCCGGTGGCCGCTCGACGGGGTGCCGCCGGTCGTGCGCCGGTTCGACCCGCCGCCGCGACCGTGGGCGGCCGGACATCGGGGCGTCGATCTGGCCGCCCCGCCCGGCGCCACCGTGCGGGCCGCCGGGCCGGGGGTCGTGTTCTTCGCCGGAATGGTGGCCGGCCGCCCGCTGGTCAGCGTCGCCCACGCCAACGGACTTCGCACGACCTACGAGCCGGTGCGGTCCGGGCTGGCGGCCGGGGACGCGGTGCGGGCCGGAGACCCGCTCGGCGTGCTCCTGCCGGGCCACCGGGGCTGCCTGTCCGCCGGATCGGTCTGCCTGCACTGGGGCCTGCGCCGCGGCGACGAATACCTCGATCCCCTGCTGCTGCTCGGCCTCGGCCGGGTCCGCCTGCTACCGGTGGCGGCCCCCTTTCCGGCCGGTGCCGCCGGTCGATGACAGCGTCCGGACCGGCGGTCAGGTGAGCGTGCCGAGCAGGCCCGGCAGGCGCTCGGCGAGCCGGTCGTACTCCTCCGCCCGGTTGTAGATCTGACCGGACAACCGCAGCCAGCCCCGGTCGCGCCACGGGTTGACGTTCACCTCGGCGCCCAGCTCGTCGCTGATCCGCTGCCGCAGCGCGACCGCGTCGGGAAAGGTGGTCGCGACGCCGGGCGGCAGCGGAAGGATCCGCATGGACACCGTCGGCCCGCCGGGGTCGACCAGATCGGCCGGCGCGACCCCGAGAGCCGCCCCGACCACCCGCTGCCCGTACGCGGCCAGTTCCGCGTTGTGCGCCCGGACCCGCTCCAGCCCGAGCGTACGAAGCGTGAACACGCCCACCGGTGCGGCGAGCCAGGGGGTGTAGTCGAGCGTCGCCTGCCATTCGACCCGGGTGGGAAAGCCGGTCTCCTGCTCCCAGGAGACGGCCAACGGCTCGATCCGGTTGCGCCAGCGGGGCGCGACCACCAGCGCGGCGGTACCCCGAGGGGCGTACCCCCACTTGTGCAGGTTGCCGATCCAGAAGTCGGCACCGATGCTCTGCACCGGAGTCGACAGCATTCCGGGCGCGTGTGCACCGTCGACCAGTACCGGGACATCGCGTTCCCGGGCGACCGCCGCGATCGCCGCCGCTGGGAACAACCGGGCGGTGGCGGAGGTGAGCTGGTCGACGATGAGCAGCTTGGTACGACCGGGTCGGATCCCGGCCCGCACGATCTCGACGATCTCCTCGTCCGTGGCGGTCAGCGGAACGGTCAGGGTGCGCCGGACGGCACCGGTCCGGCGTGCCTCCCGCTGGATGGAGAGGCCGAACGAGCCGTACCCGTGGTCGGTGTCGACCACCTCGTCGCCGGGTTCGAGCCGCAGCGACTGGAGCACGACGGCGGCGCCGAGAGTGACGTTGCCGACCAGGGCCGTCCCGTCCGGATCGGCACCGAGGAAGCCGGCCAGGTGTCGACGGGCGTGCGTGATCCGGTCGACGAGTCCCCGGTTGAAGAACCGCATCGGGTTGGCCTCGGTCTCGTCGCGCAGCCGCTGCTGGGCGCGCTGCACGCCGATCGGCACCGCCCCGTACGAGCCGTGGTTGAGGTGGGCGACGCCGGGGTCCAGCGAGAACAGCAGTCGGGCGCCGGGGATCGGCACGGGCGGCTGCGGCCCCGCGGTGCTCATTCGGTGATCGTAGCCCGGCGTCGATCGGGTACCGCCGGGAACGTGTGATCCGGCCGTTGGCCGCGACCGCTGGCCGTTGGCCGTTGGCCGCTGGTCCCTGCGCCAGCCGCTGGACGTCAGCTCGGCGAGTCGGCCCGAGGGTGTGCCTGGCGGTACGCCGCTCGCAGCCGTTCCACCGAGACATGGGTGTAGATCTGTGTGCTCGACAGCGTGGCATGCCCGAGAAGCTCCTGCACCGTACGCAGGTCGGCGCCGCCCTCCAGCAGATGGGTGGCCGCCGAGTGCCGCAGCCCGTGCGGGCTGATCCGGGGCAGCCCCGTGGCCCGGGCGTAGTCGGCGACGATCCGGCGTACCACTGTGGGCTGGAGCCGCCCGCCGCGTACCCCGAGCAGCAGCGCCGTACCGCTCTCCGGCCCGGCCAGGTGTGGCCGGCCGATCCGGAGCCAGTCGTCGAGTGCCCGCTGCGCCGGCAGCCCGTAGGGCACGGTGCGTTCCTTGGCTCCCTTGCCGAGGACCCGGAGCACCCGCCGGGCCTGGTCGACGTCACCGAGGTCCAGGCCGCACAGCTCGCCGACCCGGATGCCGGTGGCGTAGAGGAGTTCGAGCACCACCCGGTCCCGTGACGATTCCGGGGATCCGACCTCGCCGGGGGCGTCGACCAGTTCGCTGGCCTGGTCGGGCCGGAGCACGGCCGGCAGTTCCCGGTGCGCCCGAGGACTGGCGAGTTGCGCACCGATGTCGGTGTTCACCAGCCCGGCCCGGTGCGCCCAGCCGGTGAAGGTACGGGCGGACGCGGCGCGGCGGGCCAGCGAAGCGCGGGCGGCCCCCAGGGTACGCAGTTTCGCCAGCCAGCTCCGCAACACGGTGATGTCCAGCTCTCCCGGCTCGGTGCAACCCATCCGGCCGGCATGGTCGAGCAGCGACACCACGTCCGCGACGTACGCCCGGACGGTGTGCGTCGACCGGTTCTCGACCGAGGCGAGGTGCTGCGCGAAGTCGTCGACGCTCTCCCGGAAGGCCGGTGTCAGGGCCTCGTGCCGGGCGCGGGTGCTGCGACTGGGCTCGCTCATCACCTGCGACGGTGGGCCCCGAACCTCGACCACGTCAAGCCAACTCGCCGCAGCTCTACCCGTCACCAGCGCTCGGGACGATGTTGGCGGCTCCTCGCAGCCCTACCCGTCACCGGCGCTCAGGCCGATGTTGGCGGCTCCTCGCAGCCCTATCCGGCACCGGCGTTGTGGTCGAGGTCGACGGCTCACCTCGGGCACGCTCGCGGCGATGGTCAGCGGGCGGGCCGAGCAGACGCTGCGCGGCCGGATCGGGTCGCCGCCGGAGCGAGGAGGAACCCGTCATCGCGGCGGAGCACCAGGCCGAGCTGTTCCAGCAGGGAGAGCTTGCGCAGGGCGGTACGCAGGTCGAGCCCGGTCCGCGCGGCGAGGACGTCCGGGCCGGCCGGGCGGCGTCGCGGAACCGACTCCAGGATCAGCGCGGAGTCGTCGTCGAGCCCGTCCTGTGGCCTCTCGGGACCACGAACCGGCGGTGCGAGGTCGGCCCCGATCCGCCCCACCTCCTCGAGCACGTGTGGTACGCCGGTGACGAGTCGGGCCTCGGGATATTCGCGGAGCAGTTCGTGCGCCCCGACCGACATGGCGGAGGTGACCGGTCCGGGCACCACCATCGAGGGCCGCTTCATCGCGATCGCCCGCCGCAGCGTCTGCGTCGCACCGCTGCGGGCCGCCGCCTCGACCACCAGGGTGCCGGCGGTAGCGGCGGCGATCACCCGGTTGCGGATCAGGAAGCGGGGCCGCAGCGGCTCCGCCCCGGGTGGCCACTCGCTGACCAGCAGGCCGACGTCGGCGATTCGGTCGAAGAGGGCGGTGTTTCCCACCGGATAGGGCCGATCGACACCGCAGGCGAGTACCGCCACGGTCAGGCCACCGGCATTCAGGGCGCCCCGGTGCGCCGCCGCGTCGATGCCGAACGCACCGCCGGAGACGACGGTCCAGTCCCGCTCCGCCAGTCCGAAAGCGATCTCGGTGGCGACGTGCAGCCCGTACGGGGTGGCGGCCCGGGACCCGACCACGGCCACCGATCGTTGCAACGCCTCGCCGAGTGGCCAGGCACCGCGCACCCAGAAGCAGAGCGGCGGTGCCGTCTCCTGGTCGACCCTGCGGTCGGTACCGGACAGGGTCAACTGGTCCAGGCTCCGTAGCCGGGTCGGCCACTCGGGGTCGGTGGGAATCACCACCCGTGCACCGAGCCGTTCGGTCTGCTCGGCGGCGTCGAGGGCGACCTGCCACGGGTCCCCGGCGGCCAGTCGGGACTCGACCGTTGCCCGTAGCCGGTGGTCCGAGACCTTGCCGGCGAGCAGGTGGCGCAGCGCCCCGGCCGCCCCGAACTCCCGTACCAGGCGGACCACCGCTCGGGTGCCGGGCTCGAAGAGCCAGGTCAACGCGATGCGTGCCAACCTCTCCTCGTCCATCGTCACCGGCTCTTCCAGCCCCGGAATCGGATCGGCCGACGGCGTGGTGCGGCCGGTGTCGTGCTGGCTGGAATCCTCCGCCGTCGAACTGGGGCGTGATGGTCGTCTCGGGGTGGCCGGTGGTGCGGCGTCACGGCTCGGGACGGCCGGAGCGGGGCGTACGGGTCTGGTCATGCGAGGCTCCCGGTGCGGAGTTGGGTCGCTTCGTCCACGTCTCCGGCGTCGGGGCGCTGTCGACCGTCGAGGTCGGCGATGCTCCAAGCCAGCCGGATCACCCGGTCGAAGCCACGGGCGGACAGGACGCCGCTGTCGAGCAGCCGGCGCAGCGCGTGGGTGTCGTTCGCCGGCAACCGCCACCGGGGATGGCGCAGCTGCGGACCCGGCACCTCGGCGTTGACCCGCCAACCGCCGGCAGCCCACCGGGCAGCGGCGGCGGCTCGGGCCTTGCCGACCCGTTCGGCGACGACGGCGGACGACTCGACGGTCTGCTCGGCGGCCATCAGTTCCGCCGCCCGCAGCGGACTCACCCGCACCTGCACGTCCAGCCGGTCCAGCAGGGGCCCGGAGAGCCGACCGAGATAGCGGCGGCGTGCCAGCGGCGTGCACTCACACGAGATATCCCCGGAGGGTTTCGCGCACGGGCACGGATTCGCCGCCACCACCAGTTGCACCCGGGCGGGATATTCGGTGCCGCCACGGGACCGGGCCAGCACGATCCGGCCGCTCTCCAACGGTTGACGCAGTGCCTCCAGCGCACCCCGGACGAATTCGGGAGCCTCGTCGAGAAAGAGCACCCCTCGATGCGCCAACGAGACCGCGCCGGGCCGGGCCAGCCCCGATCCGCCTCCGACCAGCGAGGCGATGGTCGCCGTATGGTGCGGGGCCTGGAACGGCGGTCGGCGCAGCAGTTGCCCGTCCGGAGGCAGCAGACCGGCTATCGAGTGCAACGCGGTCACTTCCAGAGCGCCCTCGTCGTCCAGTTCGGGCAGGATCGAGGGGAGGCGCTCGGCCAGCATCGTCTTGCCGGCCCCCGGGGGCCCGAACAGAGCCAGGTGGTGACCGCCGGCGGCGGCCACCTCCAGGGCGCGCCGTCCGAGCCCCTGCCCGGCGACATCGGCGAGGTCGGGCCCGGGGCGGGGCGACGTCGCCGGTGGGGACGGCGGATCGAGCAGCGGCGTACCGTCCCGGATGAAGGCCACCAGCCGGTGCAGGGTGTCGACCGCCCGGACCCGGACCCCGGGTACGACCGACGCCTCGGCGGCGTTGTCGAGTGGTACGACCACCCGGGTGATGCCGGCCCGGACCGCCGCCACGACCATCGGCAGTACGCCCCGGACCGGCCGGACCGTACCGTCGAGACCCAACTCGCCGAGGACGGCGACCCGGTCCAGCGGGGCGAGCGGCATCTCGCCCGAGCCGCCGAGTAACGCCGCCGCGATGGCGAGGTCGAACGCGGAGCCGTGCTTCGGCAGCGTCGCCGGCAACAGGTTGACGGTGATCCGGCGGTTCGGCCAGCGCTGACCGGAGTTGACGATCGCGGCACGTACCCGATCCCGGGCCTCGTTGAGGGCGGTGTCGGGAAGCCCGGACAGTACGACGGTGGGCAGCCCGGTGGCCAGGTCGGCCTCGACCTCGACGACGTGCCCGGTGACCCCGACCAGTCCGACGCAGAGCACCTTGGCGTAACTCATCGGCGGGGCCCGGCAAAGCTGTCTCGCGGCATCGGCATGGTCTCGACCGTGCCCCGGACGCCTTCGACGGAATGGCCCGAGACCCTCGGCTGTGGACAACCGGGGGCCCTGTGGACAGCCGGACGATCAAGGGATGACCGTGCTATGTGCCGCGACCGCCCGCTCCAGCTGACGACGGAGTCGACTGCTCCGACCGGGACCTGTGCCCGGGTTCAGCTCCCCGGTTACCGGAGCCTGGACCCGCTGCGGCTGGGCAAGCAGCGTGTCGCCACCGAGACGGCGGTCGAGGCCAGCACACCGCGGCTCGAGGCGATCCAGGTGCTGCGCGGCTTGGTCCGTCCCGGTTACGGCTGGCGCCCGCCCGCCCGGTCGAGCAGTTCGTGCAGGAGCGCGACCACCTCGTCCGGGGAGAACGCCATGGCCTGCTCGCCCACCGTGACCTCGAAGCTGCATCTCGTCGGGTCCGCAGCGGAGCGCACCCGTGGAAACAGCTGTACGCCATGTTCGGCGATCATCTCCTCGCCGGCCCGTTCGACGTCCTGTCTCGACGCCGGCAGGTGGACGTGGAAAATCGGCGTCTGCGGCGGATCCGGCCAGGCCA
Source organism: Plantactinospora sp. BC1 (assembly GCF_003030345.1). Classification (NCBI taxonomy): domain Bacteria; kingdom Bacillati; phylum Actinomycetota; class Actinomycetes; order Micromonosporales; family Micromonosporaceae; genus Plantactinospora; species Plantactinospora sp. BC1. The sequence goes on along the minus strand of NZ_CP028158.1, from coordinate 3,772,170 downwards.
GCGCCACACCGTCGCTGTTGATCGCGGTGGCGATCGCGATCGCGTGCTCCCGGAACGCCGGCATCTGCGGCAGCAGCCTGTCCAGGCCGGCGAGGCCGGCCAGCGCCAACGGCCAGGCATCGTGGATCGCTCCGCCCAGCCGGCTCCGCCACACCGTCGCCTCGGCGATGGTCGCGGCGTCGGCGGCGAGGACGGCACCCCGGATGCCGAGCAGGGCCTTGTAGAGCGAGGTGTAGACGGTGTCGAACAGCCCGGCGATCTCCGCGAACGGGCGGCGGTAGTAGGTCTGCGCCTCCCAGATCCGGGCGCCGTCCAGGTGTGCCGCCGCACCTCGGGCGCGGACGGCCGCGACCTGCTCGCGCAGCTCGTCCCACTCGGGAAGCTGCCCGCCGATGTCCCGCTGCGGCAGCTCCCAGACCACTGCGGCCAGCGGTTCCCCGATCGCCGCCAGCGCGGCGTCGGTCATCAGCGCGTGGCGGTCCCCGACGGGGTGGAACCGCAGCCCGTGCACGACGTGGTAGCCCCGCTGCTCCCAGACGTCCAGGTGGCTCTGCGGATGTGCGGCGAACGCGTGCCGGCCGCGACGTTCGGCATGGATCCGCAACGCCACCTGCTGTGCCATCGTGCCGGTCGGGAAGAAGAGCGCCGACTCCGTACCGAACAGGTCGGCGATCCGCCGCTCCATTCGGGCGACCGGGGCATCGGGTCCGCCCGGCGGGGTGTCGTCGTCGAGCTGGTCGAGCATCTCGTGCAGGACCGCCCGGGGCATCCGGTGGATCGGTGCGTGCAGGAACAGGGAGCGTCGGATCGACGAGGCGGTAGCGGGGTGCGCGCGGGACTCGGACGAGGGCATGCAAGGAGTCTGGTCTTCCTGCCAATCTGTGGCAACAAGATCAGGGCGTACTCAGAATGCCGCTCGCAGGTGCTCGACGCGGGCCGGCCCGCTACGCGCCGGGTACACCTCGACGACGTCGAACCGGATCTGCTCCGGATGCACCCCGCTGGTCCGCAGCCATTCGGCGGCCAACCGGCGCAACCGGCCCGCCTTGCGGCCGACCACCGCCTCGGCCGGGGTGCCGAACGCGTCACTCCGCCGGGTCTTGACCTCGCAGAAGGCGAGGACGTTCCCCTCCCACGCGATGATGTCGATCTCGCCGTGGGCACATCGCCAGTTCCGGACCACGACTCGCAGTCCCGCCTCGACCAGGTGCCGTACGGCACACCGCTCCCCGTACGCCCCGACCGCCTGTCTCGCCGCTGTCATGGCCGGACCCTGCCCCCGGCCGACGCCCGGGACAACCCGCGAAGGACGCGGTTGTGGATATCCGGGGGCGCTGTGGACGGCCGGACGATCAAGCCCTTCGGCTGCTATGCGAGCCACTTTGGCGCCCGCGCCCGGAGGTGGACGCCGAGCGGGAGGTGGCGCTGGTCGGGGCACAACGCGGCGGTCCGGGCCACGACGGCGACGACGAGGTCGCTCGCGTCGAAATCCAGCCCAACGCCTCCGGATGGTCCGCTGCCGGGCAACCCGCCGAGCGGCGGCGGTGCGCTCGACTGGCGGGTACCCGGGCAGGTCACATACGGTGCGTGGCCGTGGAGCAGCAACGCAACTTCCCGGAAGAGCAGCGGTCCGGCTGGCGGCCCGACGACCGTGGCTACCCCGACCAGCGCTGGCACGGCGTCGGCGAAGACCGCTACCCCGGTACGGAGCAGCCGGCGGCACCGGCCCCGCTCGGCGGCCCGGCACCTGACCGTCCGTACGGCCAGCCTGTCGACGCCGGCACCGGGCGGTACGCCGATCCGCCCCGGTTCGGCGTACCGGAGCGTTCCGCCGGACCGGCCCCGTACGCGCCGGACCCGCACGGCGGGAACCCGCCGGGCGGCGGATTCCCCGGCTTCGTACCGGCGGGTCCTGCCGATCCGGCCCCGCCCTCCCTGGAGGTCCCGTTGCCGAGCTTCGGCGCCGCTCCGACCGGCGCCGGAGCCGGGTATCCGTCGAGCGGGTGGGCGACGGACCCGACCACGCAGCGCGGCGTCACAGCGACCGGCGCCGCCGACGCCACCGGTCCGGTCCAGTCCACCGAGGGCCCGAGTCACCTTCCCGTCGGGACGGGGCACGATGCCGTCGCGGCCGGCCCGAACGGCTCGGACGAGGCTCGGGCCGGCGGGTGGCACGGTGCCGCGCCGACCGGGCACGATGCGGCCCCGGACGAGGCTCGGGTCGGCGGGTGGCACGGTGCCGCGTCGGCCGTGGCGGAGGGTCGGCTGGGCGGGCGGCATGATGCCGGCCCGCTCGGGTCGGACGAGGGCTGGGGTGCGGGCCGGCACAGCGTCGCGGCGGCCGAACCTGGACAGCCGGTTGGCACGGTCACCGACTCCGGGCACCCGTCCATGTCCGTCGACCCGGGGCGGTCGCCGCTGTCCGGGTACCCGATCGTCCAGCCGGCGCGGATCGCGGAGGCCGGGCATCCGGGCGAGGCCGGCCCGCCGGCACCTGGCGGCGAGCCGGGACGTGCTGGCGGCGCCGCCCAGCCGGGACGCGCCGGTGAGGCCGTCCAGTCGGGGCGTGGCGCTGAGGCCGTCCAGTCGGGGCGTGGTGCTGAGGTCGGGCAGCCGGGACACGGCACCGACCGGGGTGGCGCGCTGGACCAGCCGACCAACCTGGTGCCACAGGTCGATCCGCGCGCCGGCACGGGTGGCGTACCGGTGGGTGTTGATCCGTCGGGGCAGCACGGCGAGTCGATCGATCGGACGGCGGCGCTGCGGCCGACCACCGCCGCGCCGCCCGGACAGCCGGGCTCGGGTCCGGCGGGGCTGCCCGGGGGACTCGGCCTGCCGGCCGGCGACGGCGTGTACCGGACCCGCCGGCCGGCGCTGGCCGTGGTCCTGGCGCTGCTCGCGGTGGTCTTCGAGGTGCCGGCGGTACGCCTGCTTCTCGACGGCGCGCTCGGCGACCCGGTCCTGCCGTCGGCGGTGCTCTCCGGGACCTTCCTGGTGTTGGGGTTGCCGATCTTCGCCGCCGGCCTGTACGGCCTCGCGACCAGCGCCGCCGCCCTGGCCGACCCGGCCCGGGCCTGGCTGCGCCCGCCGACCGGCTACCTCACCATCGGCCTCGTGCTCTTCGTCGCGGCGGCACTCGCCGCCGGCTGACGCACACCGCCTGCTCAACGGCACCCCGGCGGCACTCCGCCGGGTGCCGACAGGTGCTCGGCAACGTCGTGCTCGGCAACGTCGTGCTCGGCGACCCGTCGGGCCCAACGACCCGTCAGGCTCGGCGACCCGCCGGGCTCGGCAAGCCGTCGCGTTTCACGACCGGCGGCAGCCGGACACCCGGCGGCGGCCGGACACCCGGCGGCAGCGGGCCAGGCGGTGCGAAACCTCGCGGCCGCCGGACACCCGGCGGCCAGCGGGACAGGCGGTGCGCAACGGGACGGGCCGAACCGGACGGGACGCCGGCCGAGAACAACCGGTTACCGGACGACCGCCCGGCTGCGGGCGGGTCCGGTTGACCGGATCTGCCGGTGGGCGGTGGTGGGTGGGGGTTTGTGTGCCGCTGGGTGCGGCGGGGCGTACACTTGGCGATTGGCGACCGCCCCGCGCGGTCGACCTCGCGTGCCCTCTCCACGGTCCGTCCGTGGAGCGACGGCCCCCTGGTCCCGATTCCCATCGGGTCCGTCATGGCCGGCGATCAGGCGCCAGGACGCCAGGCCGCCGGCCCGGCGTGACAACCAGGGACAACTGAGGAGCACCCCACCATGGCCGTAGTGACCATGCGTCAGCTGCTGGAGAGCGGTGTCCACTTCGGGCACCAGACCCGGCGCTGGAACCCGAAGATGAAGCGCTTCATCTTCACCGAGCGTAACGGCATCTACATCATCGACCTGCGGCAGACTCTCGACTACATCGAGAAGGCGTACGAGTTCGTGCGCGGGACCGTCGCCGAGGGCGGCAGCATCCTCTTCGTGGGTACGAAGAAGCAGGCCCAGGAGGCGATCGCCGAGCAGGCGACCCGGGTCGGCCAGCCGTTCGTGAACCACCGCTGGCTGGGTGGCATGCTGACCAACTTCCAGACGGTCTACAAGCGGCTCCAGCGGATGAAGGAGCTGGAGGCCCTCGGCGACCTGTCGGGCACCGCGCAGGGCTACACCAAGAAGGAGACCCTCCAGCTCTCCCGCGAGAAGGACAAGCTGACCCGCACCCTCGGTGGCCTGCGGGACATGCAGAAGGTCCCGGCCGCGATCTGGGTGGTCGACACCAAGAAGGAGCACATCGCCGTCGACGAGGCCCGCAAGCTGGGCATCCCGGTGATCGCCGTGCTCGACACCAACTGTGACCCGGACGAGGTCGACTTCCCGATCCCGGGTAACGACGACGCGATCCGCTCCGCCGAGCTGCTGACCAAGGTCATCGCGGCGGCCGTCGGTGACGGTCTGATCGCCCGTTCCGGCAAGCGCCGTGGCACCGACGAGAAGCCCGAGCCGGGTGTGGTCGGCGCCGACGAGCCGCTCGCCGAGTGGGAGCGCGAGCTGATCGAGGACACCGAGAAGAAGGCGGCCGGCGAGGCGGAGCAGAAGGCCGGCGAGCCGGCGGGCGTCGCCGCCGAGTGACCGCTGTGTCGGGTACCGCCGGCTGGTCGTCGCAGCCGGCGGGCCCGATCCGGTACGAGGCACGGCGGACCCCGACGGGGTAGTCCGCAGAAGACCACGAATCAGCCGCGTTACACACCGAAGAGAGAGTCATGTCCAACTTCACCGCCGCGGACGTCAAGAAGCTCCGGGACCTCACCGGCGCCGGCATGATGGACTGCAAGAAGGCCCTCACCGAGGCCGAGGGCGACTTCGACAAGGCTGTCGAGGTCCTGCGCGTCAAGGGCGTCAAGGACGTCGGCAAGCGGGCTGGCCGGACGGCCGCCAACGGTCTGGTGGCGCACTCCGGCAAGGCCCTGCTCGAACTCAACTGCGAGACGGACTTCGTCGCCAAGAACAGCGACTTCATCGCCTTCGCACAGCTCCTGGTGGAGCACGGTGCGCAGGCCGGGGTCGCCGACGCGGAGGCGCTGCTCGGCAGCACGCTGCCGGACGGCCGGACCGTCGCCGACGCCGTACAGGAGCAGTCCGCCAAGATCGGCGAGAAGCTGGTGCTCAACCGCTTCGCCGCGGTGGACGGTACCGCCGCGGTCTACCTGCACCGCAAGGCGCAGGACCTGCCGCCGCAGGTCGGCGTGCTGGTGGAGTACACCGGCAAGGCCGACGAGGCGGGCGACGCCGACGCGCGCGCTGTCGCCATGCAGATCGCCGCGATGCGTCCGAAGTACCTGACCCGGGACGAGGTGCCGGCCGAGACCGTCGCCTCCGAGCGGCGCATCGCCGAGCAGACCGCCCGCGAGGAGGGCAAGCCGGAGGCCGCCCTGCCGAAGATCATCGAGGGTCGGGTCAACGCGTTCTTCAAGGACTACGTCCTGATCGAGCAGGCTTCGGTCGCCGACAACAAGAAGTCGGTCAAGCAGGTGCTGGCCGAGGCCGGCATCGAGGTGACCCGGTTCGTCCGGTTCGAGGTCGGCCAGGCCTGAGCCGTCGCCATCGCCCGGATCGCCGCGAACCGGGCCCCGGCGGAGTCGACACGGACGGGAGGCCGCAGGTGTACGTGACGGACACCGCGGCCTCCTCGTCACGTAGGGTCAGCAGCGGCAGGTTGGCTGAACTGGGCGCCGGCGCACCGGCGCGGGAAAGGCGGGTCGGATGACGCAGGTTGTGAGTGACCGGACCCTGGCGGCGGACGATCCGACAGCACCGCCGCCCGGGCGGGCCCGCCGGGTGGTGCTCAAGCTCTCCGGCGAGGTCTTCGGCGGTGGGGCGATCGGCGTCGATCCGGACGTCGTCCAGGCCATCGCCCGGCAGATCGCAACCGTGGTACGCCGGGGCGTGCAGGTCTCGGTCGTGGTGGGCGGCGGGAACTTCTTCCGTGGCGCCGAGTTGCAGAAGCGCGGCATGGACCGGGCCCGGGCCGACTACATGGGGATGCTCGGCACCGTGATGAACTGCCTCGCGCTCCAGGACTTCCTGGAGAAGGAGGGGATCGAGACCCGGGTGCAGAGTGCGATCACGATGGCCCAGGTCGCCGAGCCCTACATCCCGCTGCGGGCCATCCGGCACCTGGAGAAGGGCCGTGTGGTGATCTTCGGCGCGGGTGCCGGCATGCCGTACTTCTCCACCGACACCGTCGCCGCGCAGCGGGCCCTGGAGATCCGCGCCGACGTGGTGCTGATGAGCAAGAACGGGGTGGACGGCGTCTACACCGCCGATCCGCGTACCGACCCCGACGCCAGCAAGCTCGACAAGATCACCTTTTCCGAGGTGCTGCGTCGCGGCCTCCGGGTCGCCGACGCCGCCGCGTTCAGCCTCTGTGAGGAGAATGGCCTGCCGATGCTGGTGTTCGGCGCCGAGGGCGACGACACCATCATCCGGGCGGTCGCCGGCGAGCCGATCGGCACATTGATCACGACGTGAGTCGGGCAGGGTCCCGGGCCGACGGGTGGGGGCCGGGTGGAGTATTTCGGGAGCAGTAGCAGCAGAGGGAGGCGAAGGAGCAGGTGATCGACGACACCCTCCTCGAGGCCGAGGAGAAGATGGAGCGCGCGGTCGAGCACGCCAAGGAGGAGTTTGGCGCCATCCGTACCGGGCGGGCCACTCCGGCGATGTTCTCCAAGATCATAATCGACTACTACGGCAGTCCGACCCCGCTGACCCAGATGGCCTCCGTCGGGGTGCCCGAGCCGCGGATGGCGATCATCAAGCCGTACGACGCGTCGCAGCTGCACGCCATGGAGAAGGCGATCCGCGACTCCGATCTCGGCGTGAACCCCAACAACGAGGGCAACCAGCTACGCATCCTGCTGCCGCAGATGACCGAGGAGCGGCGCCGGGACATGATCAAGGTGGCCCGGCACAAGGGCGAGGAAGCCAAGGTGGCGATCCGGAACATCCGTCGCCGTGGCAAGGAGGAACTCGACCGCATCGTCAAGGACGGCGAGGCGGGCGAGGACGACGGCCGGCGGGCCGAGAAGGAACTCGACGACCTCACCCACAAGTACGTCTCGCACGTCGACGAGTTGGTGAAACACAAGGAAACCGAGTTGCTCGAGGTCTGATGTCCCACGTCGACCCCTACGGCGGTACCGCGGAGCCGCGTGGCCGGCAGCGGCCGGAACAAGCGCGTGGCCCGGAGTGGTCCCGTGGCCCGGGGTACCCGGACGGGCCCTCGGGCCGACAGCGGCCGGCCGGCGACGACGACGCCTGGGCTCGGGCGCGGCACGGCGGTGCCGCGCCCGACGCCTATTCGGCCCCGACGGACTCGTACCCGGTCGCCTCGGACTCCTATCCGGCCGCTCCGGAGGCGTACCCGTCCCCGGAGGCGTACCCGTCCCCGGCGGACGCGTACCGGGGCGCACCGAACGGCTACCCGGGTACGGCTGCCGACGGCTTCTCCGGCGTCGACCGGGGGCCGGGCGGGGCGACCGGGCAACGCAACGGCCAGCCCGCCGGGGACGTACCGGATTCCACGGCACAGTGGCGTTCTCCGTGGCGTTCTCCCGAGCCGGCCGGTGGTCCGGCGGGTCCCGAGGAGGACGCGGCGGTGTACCGCGATCGGACCGACCACCCCGGCGCCGAGCCGGCGGCGGACGCCCCGACCAACCCGGTCGGCTGGCCGCTCGTCGACCCGGATCCGCAACCGGCTGCCGATCCGGCGTCGTCGGCCCGGCCCGGCCGGGGCCGGCGCCGGGCGACCCGCTCCGGCAAGCCTGCCGGGCAGTCCCGGGCCGGCCGGAACCTGCCGGCCGCGATCGGCGTCGGGCTCGGGCTCGGCGCGGCGATCGTCGTGCCGCTCTTCCTCCTCCGCCCGGCATTCCTGCTCGTGGTGGCGCTCGCGGTCAGCGTCGGCATCTGGGAGATGACCCGGGCGGTACGCCCCGCCGGGATGCGCCCGCCGCTCGTGCCGCTGGTCGCCGGCGGACTCCTGATGGTCGGGCTGGCCTGGTGGGCCGGGCCGGACGCGCTCAGCCTGGGATTGTTGGTGACCGTGCTGGCCACGATGGTGTGGCGGCTCGGGGACGGGCCGGCCGGCTACCAGCGGGACATGACCGCCGCCACCCTGATCGCGGTCTACGTGCCGTTCCTCGGCGGCTTCGCGGCGCTGCTCGCCGCCGAGCCGGTCGACGGTGACCTGCGGGTGCTGGCCACCCTGGCCGCGGTGGTCCTCTCCGACACCGGCGGGTACGCCGCCGGGGTGGCCTTCGGCAAGCACCCGATGGCGCCCTCGGTGAGCCCGAAGAAGTCCTGGGAGGGCTTTGCCGGCTCGGTGCTGGCGGCCGCCGTCGGCAGCTCGCTGCTGCTGGCGTACCTGCTCGACGTGGAGTTGTGGTGGGGCGCCCTCTTCGGGGTGGCGGTCTCGATCGCGGCGGTCCTCGGCGACCTCGCCGAATCCATGATCAAGAGGGATCTCAAGGTCAAGGACATGAGCAACCTGCTGCCGGGGCACGGCGGGCTGATGGACCGGCTCGACTCGATCCTCTTCGCGGTGCCGACCGCCTACCTACTGCTGGCGATCTTCGCCCCGGCCGGCTGAGAGGTGAGATGAGCCCACACAACCGCGAGCCGCGTGCCTGGTCAGGGCCTCGGCGCCGCCGGCCAGGTGCGCTGTCGCGCCGACGTGGGAGACTGGACAGGCCATGACGAGCCTGCCCTTGATCCAGATCACGCCGGACGATTCGACCGGGTCACCGTCGCGTCGCGCGGCGATGCCGCCCCGACACCTCGCCGACCTCGACCTGCCCGCCCGGCAGGCGGCCGTGGCCGAGCTGGGTGAGCCCGCGTTCCGGGCCCGACAGGTCTCCACGCACTACTTCGGGCGGCTCGTCAGGGATCCGGCGCGGATGACCGACCTGCCGGCCGCCGCCCGGGACCGGATCGCGACCGAGCTGCTGCCGAGCCTGCTCACCCCGGTACGCGAGGTCGCCACCGACGACGGCGCGACCCGCAAGGCGCTGTGGCGGCTGCACGACGGGTCACTGGTGGAGAGCGTGCTGATGGGTTACCCGGACCGGGTCACCGTCTGCATCTCCAGCCAGGCCGGCTGCGGCATGGCCTGCCCGTTCTGCGCCACCGGTCAGGCCGGGCTGACCCGCAACCTCTCCACCGCCGAGATCGTCGACCAGGCCGTGTACCTCGCCGGGGTCGCCGCGTCCGGCGCGATCGCCGGCTCCCCGTCCCGGCTGTCCCACGTGGTCTTCATGGGCATGGGCGAGCCGCTGGCCAACTACGCGCGGGTGGTCTCCGCCGTCCGGCGGCTGACCGCTCCGGCCCCGGAGGGGCTCGGCCTCTCGCAGCGGCACGTCACCGTCTCCACTGTCGGCCTGGTGCCTGCGATGCGCCGGCTGGCCGACGAGGGACTCTCGGTGACTCTTGCGTTGTCGCTGCATGCGCCCGATGATGAGCTGCGCGACGAACTGGTTCCGGTCAACCAGCGGTGGAAGGTTGCCGAGGTGCTGGACGCCGCGTGGCACTACGCGGAGCGTACGGGGCGTCGCGTGTCCATTGAATACGCGATGATTCGAGATGTGAACGACCAGCCGTGGCGTGCCGACCTCCTCGGTCGGCTGCTGGCCGGTCGACTGACCCACGTGAACCTGATCCCGCTCAACCCGACTCCGGGGAGCCGCTGGGACGCGAGCCCTAAGCCGGTAGAGCGGGAGTTCGTCCGGCGGCTGCGCGCGGCCGGTGTCTCGACGACCGTTCGGGACACCCGGGGGCGCGAAATCGACGGTGCGTGCGGCCAACTGGCCGCCGCGGCGGTGACGCGGTGAGCGACCGGGTCAACAGGCTTAGTAGTGCCGCTTGCGGCGCCGACGCGTGTGACGGGGCGGCGGCGTGAGCGAGCGAAGCGAGCGAGCGAACCAGGAGACATAGTGGCGAGTCAGGGTCAGCGTTTCCGGCGCAAGGCGCTCCGGCGGGGCTACAAGGTCGATGAGGTGGACACGTTCCTGGATCGTGTCGAGGCCACGCTCGCCGGTGAGCCGCTGGGCGCGCCCGTCGCCTCCCAGGAAGTGCACGACGTCGTCTTCCGGGTGCGCTTCGGCGGGTACGACGAGTGGCAGGTGGACCTGCACCTCGACCGGGTGGAGCGGCAGATCGCCGAGCTGGAGGAACGCGGCGGCGGTCGGGGCGGGGACCCGAGGCTGTCCGACCGGGGTGCGCCGGACCGGATGGGCCCGCCCGACCGGATGGGCCCGCCGGATCGGCTCGGCCCACCGGACCGGATGGGACCCCCCGACCGGATGGGGCCGCCGGACCGGATGGGGCCGCCGATGCGGGACGACCGGGGCCTTCCGCCCGGCCAGCTTCCCGGGCGGCCGATGCCGGCCCAGGCCGGTCCGCCCAACGACCCCTACGGCCAGTACGACGAGCCCACCGGCACCTTCGGCGGCGGCTTCGGCGGCCAGCGTGGCGGCTTCGATCCGCAGCGGGGTGGGATGGAGCCGCAGCGGGGTGGCTTCGACCCGCAGCGGGGCGGTTTCGAGCCCCAGCGTGGTGGCTTCGACCCGCAGCGGGGTGGGATGGAGCCGCAGCGGGGTGGCTTCGAGCCTCAGCGCGGCGGGTTCGACCCGCAGCGGGGCGGTTTCGAGCCTCAGCGCGGTGGCTTCGACCCGCAGCGGGGTGGGATGGAGCCGCAGCGGGGTGGCTTCGATCCGCAGCGGGGCGGGTTCGACCCGCAGCGCGGGCCGGGGGCACCACTTCCGCCGCGTACGCCCAGCGGTCCGGGCGGTCCGCCCGGAGGATTCGGGGCGAACGAGCGCTTCGACGGGTTCGACGCGGGCCGGCCCAGCCGGGCGGACATGACGGCCGAGATCCGGATGCCGGACCGCGACCCTCGCGGCTCCGGACGCGGTATGGGCGACGCCCTGCCGCCGATGCCCGCCCCGGCCGGCGGACCGCCGATGGGTGGACCGCCGATGGGGGGCCCACCGCCCGGCGGCCCGGGGCTCGGCGGTCCGCCGTTGATGGGGCCGCCCGGTAGCGACATGGCCCGGATCGACCACATCCGGCGCTCGTTCCAGGTCCGCCGGTTCGGCAGCGGCTACGACCCGGACCAGGTCGACCGGTTGTTCGAGGGAATCCTCGGCAGCATGGCGGGGCGGGGCCCGATGCCGGTCAATCCGTCCGACCTCGACACCACCCGGTTCGGACTTGTCCCCGGCGGCTACTTCGAGGCCGAGGTCGACGCCGCGCTCAAGGAGGTCAAGGACCTGCTGCTCGGCCAGTGACCCGAACCGGTCCGCCGCCGACGCTCATCCGGCCCCGTCACGGGGCCGGATGACGGACGGCCGCCATCTCGACCGGCTCGACGTCCTCGCCCCGGCCCTGCCGGCGAGATCCCCAACTTGGCCCTGCCCGGCCAAATCCTCGGCCCGGCCCTGCCGGCGAAATCCTCGACTGGTCCCTACCGGCCGGCCGCCGGGCTCGAACACCGGGACGCCCGAGCGCGCCGGGCATGCTGCCCGGCGCCGCGTCGAGGGGCGGAAACGCTGTGGGTGAGGGTCAGGAGCGCAGGCCGTTGCGGCGCAGGATCACGTCACCGACGACGGCGAGCACCAGCGCAGCGGCGATCGCACCGAGCCAGATCTTCGCCGTACCGCTGACCTCGTTGTTGTTGAACATCATCAGCACCAGCGCCGCGGCGGAGATGATCGCGCCGATCTGGCCCGCCCTGCGGTTGCCGGGCTTGCGTTGGTCGGGTGACGTCACCGGCTCGCTTCCAGCCACTTTCCGGTCCTTCCTCACGATCGGATGCTGGTAAGTCTGGCACGCGCGGGGTACGGCGCACGGGCCGGGGCTTCGGTCGTAGCCCGGCCCGGCCCCGGACCGGGTCGCGTCCCGTCGGAGGCGACGGTCGGGTCGGTCCGCCCGGGGGCGGCGCTCCGGCCGGTGCTGCCGTGGCGGCGGCGCGGGCGGACCACCTGGCCGACGGGGCGCTCTCCGGGCGCGGCCGAAGACCGAACCCGGGTGCGATCGGGCGCGCAACCCGGCGTCGCGGGTCGGCCGGTACGGGGCCTCCGGTAGCGTTTGGGGGTACGCCTTTGATCGCCTGTGGCGAGGGACGGGATTGGCTATGTGGAGGGGGACTGTGCGGTGCGTTTGACCGGTACGGGGCACGCGAGCATGCGGATCGACACCGGTGCGGGCAGCATCCTGTGCGACCCGTGGGTCAACCCGGCCTACTTCGCCTCATGGTTCCCTTTCCCGGACAATTCACAGCTCGACTGGGAGACGCTCGGCGACGTCGACTACCTCTACGTCTCCCACCTGCACCGGGACCACTTCGACGCGGCGCACCTCAAGCGCTTCATCTCGAAGAAGGCGACCGTGCTGCTGCCGGAGTACCCGACCTCGGAGCTGGAGGACGAGCTGCGGGAACTCGGCTTCACCAGCTTCCTGCGGACCAGGAGTGACGAGGTCGTCGAGCTGGACGGCGGCCTCAAGGTGATGATCCAGGCGCTGACCAGTCCCACCGACGGCCCGATCGGCGACTCCTCGCTCTGGGTGGAGTACGACGGCGTACGGCTGCTGAACCAGAACGACGCCCGCCCGACCGATCTCGGCGTCTTCGCCGAGCTGGGGCACGTGCACGCGCACCTGCTCCAGTTCTCCGGCGCGATCTGGTACCCGATGGTCTACGAGCTGCCCAGCGCGGCGAAGACCGCGTTCGGCAAGCAGAAGCGGGACCGGCAGATGGACCGGACGATCCGCTACATCGACGACCTCAAGGCGTCCTGGGTCTTCCCGATCGCCGGCCCGCCCTGCTTCCTCGACGACGAGCTGTGGCAGTTCAACGACATCCACGGCGACGAGGGGAACATCTTCCCCGACCAGCAGGTCTTCCTCGACCACTACAACAGCCTCGGCTACGACAACGGGGTGATCCTGCTCCCCGGCAGCGTCTCCGAGATCGGCACGGAGAGCGTGCACACCACCCACCCGGTGCCGGACGTGCGGGAGTTCTTCGAGCAGAAGGAAGAGCACCTGCGGGAGTACCAGAAGCGGGCGCGGCCGGTGATCGAGGCGGCGAAGGCGTCCTGGCGGCACCCGGAGATCGACGTACTGGCCGAGATGAAGCGCCGGATCGAGCCGCTGCTCGACGAGTCGATCTATCTCGCCAAGGGCGTCGGCGGGCCGGTCCGGTTCGACCTGGTCGGCTACGACGGGGAGACCGTCGAATCCATCCTGGTGGACTTCCCGGGCAAGGAGGTCCGGCCGTACGCGGACGAGAAGGTCCGCTACCGGTTCCGTACCGAGCGGGCGCTGGTCGAGCACCTGCTGCACATCGAGGAGGTGGACTGGGTCAACTCCCTCTTCCTCTCCTGCCGCTTCTCGGCGGCCCGGATCGGCCAGTACAACGAGTTCGTCTACGCCTTCTTCAAGTGCCTCTCCGAGGAGCGCCTCCAGTACGCCGAGGGCTGGTACGACGAGCACGAGCGGGCCACCGACGCCGAGGACATCACCCTCGGCGACTGGGTGGTGCAGCGGCGCTGCCCGCACCTGAAGGCGGATCTGACCCGGTTCGGCATCGTCGAGGAGAACCAGCTCACCTGCCAGTTGCACGGCTGGCGCTTCGACCTGGCCAGCGGGCGCTGCCTGACCAGCGTCGGGCACTCGATCCGGGCGCACCGGGTCGGCGAGGCCCCGGCGCCCGCCGCCGAGTCCGAGACCGCCGGCTGAGGCGCCCGGAAGGGCGCTCCGGTCAGGCTGCCGGGCTGTGGCGTCACGCGGCCGGGCTGTGGCGTCAGGCGGCCGGGCCGACCCGACCGAGGTCGGTGAGGATGCGCCGGGCCGCGTTGTGCCCGGCGGCACCGATCACACTGCCGGCGGGGTGGCAGCCCGCACTGCCGGCGTAGAGCCCGTCGACGCCGGTCGCGTACGGCATCCGGTCGGTGAACGAGACGGTGTTGTCGACGTGGTGGATGTGCCCGCCGGTGATCCCGAAGTGTGCCTCGATGCCGGGCGGGGTCAGCGGCACCGCGTCGGCGACCAGCTCGCTGGTGCCGGGGGCGTACCGGTCGCAGATCTCCAGCAGCCGGGCCACGTACCCGGGCAGCAGCTCGTCCCAGGAGCCGCCGGTCGGGGCGTACGGGACGGACTGCACGAAGAGCGCCGACGAGTGGTGCCCGGCCGCGTCGCGCAGCGACGGGTCGACGGTGGTGTGCAGGTACCACTCGATGGTCGGCTCCTCCGGCAGCCGGCCGGCCTGGACGTCCGCCCACATGCCGCGCAACGCCGCCATCGGCGCGTCGCCGACCGAGCCGGCCGAGCTGGCAGAGCCGACCGAGCCGACCGAGCCGCCAGAGCCGACCGAGCCGGGCAGCAGCGCCGCCGAGCCGGGCAGCAGGTGGATGGTGGCGCCGAACGGGCTCGGTGCCCCCTCGGGCAGGCAGGAGAAGTCCGGTAGCCCGGCGAGCGCCAGGTTGACCTTGAGGGTGGTGCCGGTGCGCCGGACCGCCGCCATCCGCTCGGTGAGCGCGGCCGGCAGCGCGCCGTCGGGCACCAGCTCCATCAGCCGGTACGGGTCACCGGCGCCGAGCACCACCTCGGTGGCGACGCTCCGCCCGTCGTCGAGTACGACGCCGCTGACCGCGCCGCCGTCCAGGGTGATCGCGGTGACCGGGGTACCGGACAACAGCTTCGCCCCGGCGGTCCGGGCGGCGTCGGCGAAGGTGCGGCTGACGGTGCCCATGCCGCCGGCCACGATCATCCAGGTGCCGCCCGCCCCGGGGAGCCGGCACATGTTGTGCGCCAGGAAGTTGTGGCCGGTACCCGGGTCGTCCGGCCCGGCGTTCAGCCCGGAGAGGCCGTCGGTGACCGCGTACATCGAGACCAGCAGCTCGGAGCGGAAGTCGAACCGGGCGAGGTAGTCGGCGACCGAGCCGCGTACCAGGTCGACGAAGACCTGGCGCAGCGCGGGCCGGATGTAGCGGTCGGCGGTCTCCGGCACCGGCAGCGGCTCGGCCAGCCAGGCCGGCGCCAGGTCGTCGCGGAGCGCGGCGAGTTCGGCCTGCATCGCGTCGTCGGCCGCCACGTCGGCCCGGGAGAAGAACCGTTCCATCTGCTGCCGGGTCACCTCCCGGTCGGCGCCGAAGAGCAGGTACGGCGAGCCGGGGCCGCCCGGGGTGGGCAGGAAGTAGTGCGGGTCCCGGCGCAGCACCGGCAGCCTCACGTCGAGCAGCCGGATCAGCTCCGGTGGCATCAGGCCGAGCAGGTAGGAGCCGGTGGAGTGCCGCAGCTCCGGGACCCTGGGGAACGGGTTCTCGGTGCGGGCGGCTCCGCCGATCGTGTCGGAGCCCTCCAGCACCAGCACGTCGAGGCCGGCCCGGGCCAGCAGGATCGCGGAAACCAGGCCGTTGTGGCCGGCGCCGACGATCACGACGTCGGCGCGGGAGGGTAGCTCGGCGGTCATGCTCGGGAAGCCTAGTTCGATCCGGCCGGCCCGGTGCGCGCTTGGCCGGTGCCGGTGTGAGGCCCACAGGCTGGGGAAGTACCGCCGTTGCGATAGTGAATGCTGTTCACCTGATCAGGGTGTCGGAAAGCCGGGACCCGGGCGGCCGACAGGAGAGCGGGCGATGTTCGCGTGGTGGGGTAGGGCGGTGGTCCGACTCCGGTGGGTCGTGCTCGCCGCCGGCCTGGTGCTGGTCGCGGTCGGGGCGACCTGGGGGACCGGGGTCTTCGGCTCGCTGACCGGCGGGGGCTTCGAGGATCCGGGCAGCGAGTCGGTCCGTACCCAGGAGCGGATCACCGCCGAACTCGGCAACCAGGGCGCGGACCTGCTCGTCCTCTACTCCAGCCCGACCAGCACCGTCGACCAGCCGGCGTTCCGGGACCCGGTAACCGGCACCCTCGACCGGCTCCGCCAGCATCCCGAGGTCGCGGCCGTGACGAGCTGGTACGAGACGCAGGCCCCGGCCCTGCTCTCCACGGACCGGCACGCCACCTACGCGGCGGTGCGGCTGCGGGCGACCGACCCGGACGAGCAGGCCGAGGCGTACCAGAAACTGCGGCCGGCCCTGGACGCGCCCGGGGTGACCACCGAGGCCGGCGGCACCGTGGCCTTCCTCGCCGAGGCGAACGAGCAGAGCAAGAAGGACATCACCCGGGCGGAGACGCTCTCCCTGCCGGTGCTGCTGGTACTGCTCATCCTGATCTTCCGTGGCCTGGCCGCCGCCGCGACGCCGCTGCTGGTCGGCGGTCTCGCCATCCTCGGCGCCTTTGTGGCCGTCCGGCTGCTCGGCATGGTCACCGACGTCTCCGTCTTCGCCATCAACATCATCACGCTGATCGGCCTCGGCATGGCCGTCGACTACGCGCTCTTCGTCGTCAGCCGGTTCCGGGAGGAACTCGCCGCCGGCCGTTCGAGCCCCGAGGCGATCCGGCGCACCATGAGTACCGCCGGCCGGACCGTGATGGTCTCCGGGCTCACCATCGCCACCGCCCTGGCCAGTCTGCTGATCTTCCCGCAGTCGTTCCTCCGCTCGATGGGGCTGGGTGGGATGGCCGCCGTCCTGGTCGCCATGCTCGCCGCGTTGACCGTACTGCCCGCGCTGCTCGCGGTACTCGGACCGCGGATCAACTCGCTGGCCGTACGCCTGCCGTGGCAGCGGCGGCGGGACGGAGCCGACCCGGTCGGCGCGGCGGGCGTCGGCGGCTCCGGCGCCTGGGCCCGGCTGGCCCGCAGCGTGATGCGTCGACCGGTGCTCTACCTGCTCGGCGTCCTCGCGGTCCTCGCGGTCCTCGCCGCCCCCTCGGTGCGGATGGAGGCCGGCGGCTTCGACGAGCGGGTACTGCCGGCCGACGCGGTGCCCCGGATGGTGGCCGAGCGGATCGAGTCGGACTTCCCGGGCGGCAGCGTCGGCCCGATCGAGGTACTCGTCTCCGGTGCCTCCGCCGCCGACACGCAGCGCTTCGCCGACGAGCTGACCCGGGTCTCCGGGGTGACCGGGGTGCAGGTAACCGCGAACCGGGGCGATTCCACGCTGCTGTCGCTGACCTATCCCGGCGAACCGACCGGTCCGGTGGCGGAGCGGGTGGTACGGCTGGTCCGGGACATGCCGGCACCGCCCGGCGCGGAGGTACTCGTCGGCGGCCGGCCCGCCTTCGACGTGGACCTGCTGGAGAGTCTCACCTCGCGGCTGCCGTTGATGGCCCTGATCATGGCGTCGGCAACCCTGGTACTGCTCTTCCTCGCCTTCGGGTCGGTGCTGCTGCCGATCAAGGCGGTGCTGATGAACCTGGTCTCGATCGGCGCGTCGTTCGGCGTGGTGGTCTGGATCTTCCAGGACGGGCACCTCGCCGACTGGCTCGACTTCACCCCGACCGGCTTCATCGAACCGAGCAATCCGATCCTGATGCTGGCGGTGCTCTTCGGGCTCGCCACCGACTACGAGGTCTTCCTGCTCTCCCGGGTACGCGAGGAGTGGGACGCCACCGGTGACAACACCGCCTCGGTGGCCACCGGACTCCAGCACACCGGTCGGATCATCACCGCCGCCGCGCTGCTGCTGATCGTCGTGGTCGCCGGCTTCGCCACCGGTGGCGTGGTCTTCGTCAAGCTGATCGGGATCGGGATGATCGTGGCGATCGTGGTCGACGCGACGCTGGTGCGGGCGCTGCTGGTACCGGCCACGATGCGGCTGCTGGGCCGGTGGAACTGGTGGGCGCCGGCTCCGCTGGCCCGGGTCTACCGCCGGTACGGCATCCGCGAGTCACGGCCGACCTCGCCGGCGGCTGTGCCGGATGAACTGGGTGCCACCGAGACGGCCCCGACTCGACCCACCACAGCCTGATTCGCTTGCCGGTGCGTAACGGCCGCGGCTGCCGATGCTGCCGGCTGGGGCTGCGCTCATGCCGAAGAGCGCGGGTGAGAGAGCGGCCGACCCACGGCCACGAGCTGTGCCGTGGCGGCACGGCTGAATGTGTGCCGTTGCCACCGATCGCGGTGAAGGTCGTTGCCTGCCGTAGCTCACGACCGAGGCGCACCGTCGACGACGTGGCGATGCGACGCCAGGCATGAGTGCGGATTCATTTGACCGGGCGGGCGGCGAGAAAGCCGTCGACGGCGGCAAGGAACTCTGCCGGACGCTCCTGATGTACGTAATGGCCAGCAGCGATGGTGACCAGGGTGGCGTCGGGCATCCGATCCGCCGTTGCCGCGAGCAGGCTCTGCGGGATGCTGCTGTGCGCCCCGCCAACTATCAGGGTGGGGACATTGACGACCGCGGTGCCGTCCCACCAGGCCGGGTCAGGGTCGTCGAGTTGCTTGCGTACCGCGTTGACCGCGGCGAAGTCGTAGGGGGTTGGCTCGTCCGGCGCAGCCAGCGGAGGACGCGCCAGATCCCCTGGGCGCGGTGGCGTCGCGTCCTCCAGGACGAGATGGGTGAGTCGGTGCGCGGCGGTCTGAGCCACGAGGGTCGCCACTACCGCTCCCATGGAGTGGCCGATCAGCACACAGCGTTCAATGCCGATGACGTCGAGGAAGCTGATCACGTCGTTGCACATCAACTCGAACGAATAGTGGCCAGGGCGCGCACTGCGGCCGTGACCCCGAAGGTCAAGCGCGTACACCCGGTGGTCCTCGGCGAGGTGGGGCAGTACATCCTGCCAGTCTCGCTCGTCGTCACCGAGGCCATGCAGCAGCACCATCGGCGGGCGAGCCGGGTCACCGGCAACCCGGTATGCCAGAAGGATTCCGTTGGCTTCGGCCGTATGGAGCGACCCGTTGTTCATTCCGGTCATGCGGCCACACTACGACCACTGCTGGTCGTGACCGTACGAGAGCCGGTGCGACCGATCCTGCGGCCGCGTGGCGCACCCTCCCTCGGGCGCCAATCTGACGGCGACGATGTCACGCGGCGACGCTGCGGAAGTGGCTTGTCAGTTGGCCGTCCTCCAGAACGTGGAACACCAGGCCAGGAACGTCATCGCGGTCGAAAGTGTTCGACCAGGTGAGCTCGTCGGTCGTGGTCCACGGCAGGCGGGTGGTGGAGAAGATGCCGGGTGCCGCGATCAATGGCAGGCCGGCGAACGTTCCCGTAGCGGCGGCGTGCGCGTGTCCGCACAGGACCGCGGTCGCTGTTGACGATGCGCTCACCACCGCGGCGAGTTCCTCGGGGTTGCGGAGCCGAATGCTGTCGAGGAGTGGATGGTTCAACCGGATCGGATGGTGGTGGAGACAGATGAAGACCGGCTCCTCGGCTTCGGCGAGGACGCCTTGCAGCCAATCGAGGGTCTCGGGCGCGAGCAGGCCCTCGTGCTGCCCGGGAATGGTGGAGTCACATAGCGCGAATGACATACCGCCCGCTCGGTGCAGCTGGTTGATTGGCGCCGTACCGTCGTCGTCGAGCAGAACCTTGCGATAGGCAGCCCGGTCGTCATGGTTGCCGGGTAGCAGCAGGACCGGGACGTCAGCCACGAGTTCGGTCTTGACCTGCTCATATTCTTTGACATCACCATTGTCTGTGAGATCACCGGTCACCAGGATCACGTCGACGTCACAACCGCGCAGGTAAGCCATAATCCGCCGAGAGCGAGCCAATGCGCGTTCACTGCCGTCGAAGTGGGTGTCGCTGATATGTGCGATGATCGACATGGAGCACATCATCGTCGCTGCCCGCACTCGGTAGCAAGGTGGGGACTTTCGACCGACGCCCCAACCACATCCCCGCCGCCTACATGGCCTCTGGAACGTAACGACCACGACGAGCAGGTCACCCTCGCCGCTGCCGCCTTCGATGGAGGCCACCCGGACACCTACATTCGGCAACAACGAGGGCTGACGCTGAGCCTGCGGTGGGGCCGGATACGGCTGCCCTGGGTCGCAAATGGCTGGCTGACCGGGTACCGGGTGACTAGCATCCGGCCGCGTGACGATCTACGAGACCGAGCGGCTGGTGGTCCGCGACTGGACGCTGGAGCCCGATGACCTGGCCCGGGTCTTCGACACGTACTCCCGGCCGGAGGTGGTGCGGTTCCTCGGCGCGCCCATCTTCCCGCTCCGCGAGCCGGCCGACGCCGCCGAGACGGTACGCCGGTGGCACGCCCGCAACGCCACCTTCGGCGCGGGGTACGGCATCTGGGCGGCGCAGCGCCGGGAGGACGGCCTGGTGGTCGGCACGGTGATGTTGAAGCCGTTGCCCGGACGCGACGAGACGAAGCTGACCGACGACATCGAGGTCGGCTGGCACCTGCACCCCGACTCGTGGGGGCACGGCTACGCCACCGAGGCGGCCCGGGGCGCGGTCGAGCGGGGCTTCGCCGCCGGGGTGCCGGAGATCTACGCCGTGGTGGCCCCCGGCAACGAGGCGTCGATGGCGGTCGCCCGGCGGATCGGCATGGCCTCGGTCGGCCGGCGCACCGACTGGTACGGCGGCGAGGAGTTGGAGACCTTTCGGCTCAGCCGCCAATGACCGGTTCGGTCCCATCGTGACCGGTCCCGGGTCGGGCCCCGGTCTGTGCGGTGCGGCCGGGGTCAGCCTCGGTGCGGCCGAGTTCAGCTTCGGTGCGGCCGGGCCCAGCCGAGGAACCGGGCGAACAGGGCTGCCGGGTCGGGGCCGGGGTGTGGGTTGAGCCGGTACAGGTCGGCGGTGGCGGCAAAGAGCGCCGCACCGAGGTACACGTGCAGTCCGACCAGGTCGTCGCGGTAGTCGGCCAGCAACGTCAGCCGTGCCACCGCGCACGGCCATGGCTGGCCGCAGGTCCGGCATATCCACAATGGACGCAACGGCAGGTGCGGCCGGGCGGACGGCGGACGCGTCGCCGGGTTCACGTCTGAAACTGCTCTGGCCAGGCGGACGGCGGGCCGACTCCGGGTCGGTGGCGTTCGGAGCCGTTGGCCACGCTCCGGAGCCGATCGGACCTCCAGATCGGTCCCCGGTTCGTCGGACGCTCGGGGGGACGCGGGGGCGGCAGGTTCGCGCCGATCCGAGGCCCCGACGGGTACGTCCGAGGCCCCGACGGGTACGGCGGGACCAGCGGCGGCGGGTTGAACCGGTCCGGGCACGGCCACCGGTCACCACAACGGCAGTGCCGCCACCAGAGGCGCCGCCAGTTGCGCCGGTGCACCGGGGCGTACCGGATGGGCTGGGGTTGGCGTCGGAACGGTGACCACATCGGACCGCGACCTCCTCGGGCTGGGAACCCGGGGACCGGCTCGGGCAAGGACGAGTTGCGAGCCGGTCCCCGGGGCGGGGCGCCCACCGGGTCGGGGGTCCCGGTCTGCCGTCGGGCGCGTTTCCCGGGTTCCAGTCTGGTGATCGGATGACTACTCTCGGAAGTGTCGAGCCGAGCACCCGGCCCGTTGTCCGGGATGCACAATCCGCAGGTAAGGAGCCTGTCCGTGGCCGAAGCTGGCACACCCACGACACTCGGTCTGTTCGCCGGAGAGTTACGCCGATTTCGCGGCGTGGCCGGGCTCTCCCAGGACGGCCTGGCACACCGGATCAATTTCTCCTCCGCGCTGGTGGCGAAGATCGAGCTGTGTCAGCGCCGCCCGACGCGGGAGTTCGCCAAGCGCTGCGACGGCGTGCTCGACACCGGTGGCCTGCTGGAACGCATCCAGGCCGTGCTCGGCCCGGGGCCGGTGATGCCGTGGTTCCGGCACTGGGTAATCGCCGAACAGGAGGCCACCGACATCCGCTGCTTCCAACTGTCGGTGATTCCGGGGTTGTTGCAGACCGAGGCGTACGCCCGGGCGCTGCTGGCCAGCGGCGGTCTGCTCACCGCCGAGCAGGTGGAGGAGCAGGTGGCGACGCGGCTGGCCCGGCAGGAGATCCTGAGCCGGCCCGACCCGCCGATGTTCACCGCCGTGCTGGACGAACGGGTCCTGCACCAGCCGGTCGGCGGCGCCGAGGTGATGCGCGACCAGCTCCGGCACATCGTCAAGCTCTGCGCCGAGCAGCCCCGGGTCCGGATCCAGGTCGTCCCGACCAGCGTCGGCGCGTACGCTGGCCTGAACGGCCCCTTCGTGATCGTGACCCATCCCGGCGGCGACGACGTCGCCTACCTCGACGACCAGCTCGACGGGCGGTTCGTCGAGCGAGCCGGGGACGTCAAGACCGTCCAGCAGCTCTGGGACTCGGTCCGGGCCGAGGCACTGTCCCATCAGCAGTCGATCGAGATGATCCGGGAAGTGGCGGAGTCATGGAACTGAACGGTGCTCTCTGGCGCAAGAGCAGCCGCAGCAACGGCCACGGCGGCGAGTGCGTGGAGGTGGCGGGAAACCTGCCGGGCGTGGTCGGGGTGCGGGACAGCAAGGACCCGGCCGGCCCGGTGTTGACCTTCGCGCCGCCGGCCTGGCGCTCCTTTGTGCGTACCCTCAGGGCTCGCTGACCGCCTTCGGCGTCCCTGTCCGGCCGGGGGCTGGGAATCTGCTGGCTGATCAAGCCGTTCGTCATGGCCCGCCAGGTGGTGGCCCGGTTGCCCGTGGCCTGGTACGCGGATCGGACCTTCCGGTTGACCGACGACGAGTTGGCCTGGCACTCGGCGCAGGCGCGGACGGCGCTGAGCTGGGACCTGGTCGCGCGGGCCCGGAGCTGTCCCTTCGGCTTCGTGCTCTGGCAGGCCGGTGGCCTGACGTGTTGGGACATTCCACGGGCTGGCCTGACCGACGGGCAGGCCGACGAGCTGACCCGCTTCCTGATCGACCGGGGGCTGCTCCCGGGTGAGACGGGCGGCGGGCCGACGCCGGCCCTCGCTGTCGACGGTCGTCGGGCCGACGGGGCGTGACACCGGGAGGACCTGACACCGGGAAAGCCAAGGCTCCCAGCGGACGTCCAGGACCGGTCAGGGAGAATGGCCGGGTGAGTTCTCCCCGCGAGATCGTCCTGCTCGGTTCGACCGGCTCGATCGGTACCCAGGCGATCGACATCGTCCGGCGCAACCCCGACCGGTTCCGGGTGGTCGCGCTCGGCGCCGGCGGCGGCAACGTGGCCCAGCTCGCCGCCCAGGCCCTGGAACTCCGGGTGGAGGCGGTCGGCGTCGCCAAGGCATCCGCCGCGCAGGACCTGCAACTCGCCTTCTACGCCGAGGCCGCCAAGCGCGGCTGGGCCAGCGGCGACTTCAAGCTTCCCAAGATCGTTGCCGGTCCGGCCGCGATGACCGAGTTGGCCGAGTGGCCCTGCGACATCGTGCTCAACGGTGTCGTCGGTTCCCTCGGGCTGGCGCCGACGCTGGCCGCGCTGCGCGCCGGGCGTACCCTCGCGCTGGCCAACAAGGAGTCGCTGGTGGCCGGAGGTCCGGTGGTCCGGGCCGCCCTCCAGCGAGCGGACCAGATCGTGCCGGTCGACTCCGAGCACTCGGCGCTGGCCCAGTGCCTGCGCGGCGGCAGCCGGGCCGAGGTGCGCCGGCTGATCCTCACCGCCAGCGGCGGGCCGTTCCGGGGACAGCGGCGGGAGGAACTGACCGCCGTCACCCCCGAGCAGGCGCTCGCGCACCCGACCTGGAACATGGGGCCGGTGGTCACGATCAACTGCGCCAACCTGGTGAACAAGGCGCTGGAGGTGATCGAGACCCACGAGCTGTTCGGCGTGCCGTACGACCAGATCGACGTGGTGGTGCACCCGCAGTCGATGATCCACTCGATGGTCGAGTTCGTCGACGGCTCGACGCTGGCCCAGGCCAGCCCGCCCGACATGCGGCTGCCGATCGCGCTCGCCCTCGGCTGGCCGGACCGGGTCGGCGGGGCCACTCCGGCAGTCGACTGGACGGCGGCCCAGAGCTGGCGCTTCGAGCCGCTGGACGAGTCGGCGTTCCCGGCCGTACGCCTGGCGAAGCAGGCCGGTGCGGCCGGCCGCTGCCGCCCGGCGATCTACAACGCGGCGAACGAGGAGTGCGTCGCCGCCTTCCTCGCCGGCCGGTTGCCGTTCCTCGGCATCGTCGACACGCTGGAGCGGGTGTTGGAGGCGGCCCCGGATTTTGCCGAACCGGGTAACGTCGAGGAGGTGCTCGCCGCCGAGTCCTGGGCGCGGGCGCACGCCCAGGAGATCATCGCGGAAGCGGTGGAAGGAGCCTGATGCTGTATCTGCTCGGGGTGGTGGCGTTCGCCCTGGGGATCCTGATCTCGGTGAGCCTGCACGAGGCCGGGCACATGCTCGTGGCCAAGCGGTTCGGGATGAAGGTCACCCGCTACTTCGTCGGCTTCGGCCCCACCGTCTGGTCGTTCCGGCGAGGTGAGACCGAATACGGCATCAAGGCGATCCCGCTGGGTGGCTTCTGCAAGATCGTCGGCATGACGCCGCAGGACGACGACGTCGACCCGGCGGACGAGCCCCGGGTGATGTGGCGGTACCCGCTCTGGAAGCGGACCGCGGTGATGGCCGCCGGCTCGGTGGCGCACTTCACCCTCGCCATCGTCACCCTCTGGTTCGCCGCCATCTTCATGGGGCTGCCCAACCCCGACTATCCGACCACCACCGCCGAGATCCGCAACGAGCCGGCCCGGATCGAGATCGCGCCCTGCGTGGTCAAGGAGAACGCGGCCCGGGCCTGCCAGGCCGGCGACCCGGCGAGCCCGGCGGGCCAGGCCAGCCTGCGCGACGGTGACGTGATCACCGGCATCGGCACCATCCCGGTGGCCAACTGGGGTCAGATGCTGGACGCGGTGCGGGCGACCAAGCCCGGCCCGGTGGAGGTGACCTACCTGCGGGACGGCGCGACCCAGAAGGCCCAGGTCAACCTGGCCGAGGTGCAGCGCCCGCCGCAGGACCAGGCGGACGGGCCGGCCGGTCCGGTTTCGGCTCTCGGCGTCGGGCTCGGTACCCCGCCGACGATCACCTACAGCCCGATCGGTGCCTTCGGCGCCACCGCCGACTTCACCGGCGAGATGGCGGTCAACACCGTCAAGGCGCTGCAACGGATCCCGCAGAAGGTTCCGGCCCTCTGGGCGTCGATCACCGGCGAGGAGCGGGACATCGACACCCCGATCAGCGTGGTCGGGGCGAGCCGGCTCGGCGGCGAGGCGGTCCAGCACGGCCTCTGGGAGGTCTTCGTCCTCCTCTTCATCTCGCTGAACTTCTTCATCGGCGTCTTCAACCTGCTCCCGCTGCTGCCGATGGACGGTGGACACATCGCCATCGCCTGGTTCGAACGGGCCCGGTCCTGGCTCTTCGCCCGACTCGGCAAGCCCGACCCCGGGCGGGTCGACTACTTCAAGCTGATGCCCGTAACGTACGCTTTGATCCTGATCGGCGGCGCGTTCACGCTGCTCACCATCACCGCCGACGTGGTCAATCCGATAACCCTGATCCAGAGGTGAAGACAGAGTGACCGCCGTCAGCCTCGGCATGCCCGCCGTACCGCCGCCACCGCTGGCGACCCGGCGGGCCAGCCGGCAGATCAAGGTCGGTTCCGTGCTGGTCGGCGGCGGCGCCCCGGTCTCCGTGCAGTCGATGACCACCACCCTGACCGCCGACGTCAACTCGACGCTCCAGCAGATCGCCGAGCTGACCGCCTCCGGCTGCCAGATCGTCCGGGTGGCGGTGCCGTCCCAGGACGACGTGGAGGCGCTGCCGGCGATTGCGAAGAAGTCGCAGATCCCGGTGATCGCCGACATCCACTTCCAGCCGAAGTACGTCTTCGCGGCGATCGACGCCGGCTGCGCGGCGGTCCGGGTGAACCCGGGCAACATCCGGCAGTTCGACGACAAGGTCAAGGAGATCGCTGCGGCGGCCTCGGCGGCCGGGATACCGATCCGGATCGGGGTGAACGCCGGCTCGCTGGACAAGCGCCTGCTGGCGAAGTACGGCAAGGCCACCGCCGAGGCGCTGGTCGAGTCGGCGCTCTGGGAGTGCTCGCTCTTCGAGGAGCACGGCTTCCGGGACATCAAGATCTCGGTCAAGCACAACGACCCGGTGGTGATGATCCGGGCGTACCGGCAGTTGGCCGAGCAGTGCGACTATCCGCTGCACCTCGGGGTGACCGAGGCGGGCCCGGCGTTCCAGGGCACCGTCAAGTCGGCGGTCGCCTTCGGGGCGCTGCTCGCGGAGGGGATCGGCGACACCATCCGGGTCTCGCTCTCCGCGCCACCGGTCGAGGAGATCAAGGTCGGCGCCGCCATCCTGGAGTCGCTCGGGCTGCGCGAGCGCGGCCTGGAGATCGTCTCCTGTCCGTCCTGCGGCCGGGCCCAGGTCGACGTCTACAAGCTGGCCGAGGAGGTCACCGCCGGCCTGGAGGGGCTGCCGGTGCCGTTGCGGGTGGCGGTGATGGGCTGCGTGGTCAACGGTCCCGGCGAGGCGCGGGAAGCGGATCTCGGGGTGGCCTCCGGCAACGGCAAGGGGCAGATCTTCGTCAAGGGCCAGGTCATCAAGACTGTGCCCGAGGGGCAGATCGTGGAGACCCTGATCGAGGAGGCCGTCCGGCTCGCCGACGAGATGGGTGCCGAACTGCCCGAGGAGCTGCGCGACCTGGTCGCCAAGCCCATCGTGACGGTGCACTGACCGTCGCCAGGCCGATCGTGACGGTGCGCTGAGCGTTGCGCTCGGCCGGGCGCGGCGCGGAACCGCCGGCCCGGCCGAGCTTCGGCTCACTCCGCCGACTCGGAATCCGACTCGGCGAGGATGGCGTAGAGCTTGCGCCGGGTCTCGTCGAGCACCTGGGCGGCCCGTTCCCGCTGGTCGTCGGTGCCGGTCATCATCACCTGACGCAGCGCGTTCATCGCCTGGAAGCCGGCTTCCCGGATGTCGTGCCAACTGTTGATGGTGTCCTGGGCGAACTCGGCCCACGGCGGCTGCGCGGCCGCCTGAGTGGCCTCCGCCTGCCCGGCCTCGGTGAGCCCGAAGCGGCGTCGGCCGCCGCTCGACTCGGTGCTGGCCGCGATCAGGCCCTCGTCCTCCAGGAGTTGCAGGGTCGGATAGATGGACCCCGGGCTCGGCCGCCAGGCGCCGCCGGTACGCGAGTCCAGCTCCTGGATCATCTCGTAGCCGTGCATCGGGCGCTCGGTCAGCAGGGCGAGTACGGCGGCGCGGACGTTCGGTCGCCGTCCCCGGCCGCCGCCGCGTCCCCGGCCGCCACCCCGGCCGTGGCCGCCTCCGTGGCCGTAGCCGCCGGGCGGGAAGCCGAAGCCGCGCATCCGGGCCTCGTGCATCGCGTGGAACCCTCGGTGAAAACCCACGTGGGCCTCCTTCAGACTGTCGTTGATAGCTCAACGATATATCGGGAAACTATCGACGACAACACGTCCGTAGCCACGGATGATTCCTCGGGGTGACCCGGAACACACTGCCGGCGCCGGCCAGGAGGCCGACGCCGGCAGGAGTACCGCTACCCGCGGCGGGTGGTCAGGACGCCGTACAGGTGGGTGTGGGCAGGCTGTTCGTGCCGTTCCAGGTGCCGAGGAACCCGAAGGTGGTGCTCGCCCCGGCGCCGAGCGCCCCGTTGTGCGCGGCATTGGTCGCGGTCACCGTCGCACCGCTGCTGGTCACGGTCGCCTCCCAGGACTGGCTGACCGTCTGCCCGTTGGCGTACGTCCAGTTGACCCGCCAGCCGGTGATCGCGGCCGAACCGGCGGTGACCCGTACGCTGGCCTGGAAGCCGCCGGTCCACTGACCGGTGACGCTGTAGGCGGCCGTACACGTCGGGCCGGTGGCCGGCGGGGTGCTGGCCGGCGGGGTCGGCGGCCTGGTGGTCGGCGGAGTGGTCGGGTTGGTCCCGCCGGAGCCCCAGCCGCCGGTGGTGTCCAGCCACGCCGCCCGCTGGAACATCCAGTCCCGCATGAACTGCACCTGTCCCTGCCAGGTCGGCGAGGTCGGCGTGATGAACGGGCCGACCATCCGGGTGCTGAGGTTCGGCCAGCGCTGGAAGTTCCGCTGCGCGGCGGCGGTCAGCGGGGCGGTCAACCGGTCGATCCGGGCCTGGAGCTGGGCGTTGGAGAGTACCCCCTGGCGGAGCTGCTGCCAGCGGACCTTGACCCGGTTGACGAAGGCCGGATCCTGGAGCAGCCGCTGGAACCAGTCGTTCGCGCTCGGGGTACGGGTCTGCTGGTGCTGCCAGCCGGCGATCTGGTCGTTCTGGAAGAAGCCGCCCACCCCGAAGGTCAGGTCGAAGTCCCAGAGCGGACCGGCGACGATCTTGCTGTCCCGGTCCTTGTGGAAGTACGCGCTGCGCAGGTAGGCGTCCATGCCCCGACCGAACTCGTTGATGATGAGCTGGTCGACGAAGGAGTCGACGTCGATGAAGGACGAATATCCCGTCACCGGATCGGCGAATCCGGGACTGCGCAACAGGTCGTGGAACTGTTGGATGTGCTGCCGCAGCCACTCCGCCTGCGCGGGTTGCAGCGGGTCCGGGTCGACCACCTCCAGGTAGTGCCAGCAGGTCGCGTCCGCGCCCTGGCAGGGCAGGGTCGGCTCCTCCGCCGCCATCCACTCGAACTTGAAGATGTATCCGCCGGTCAGCTTCGGCAGCGTGACGTCGTCCTCGTCGAGCTGCTTCAGGTCGAGCCGGTTCTTCGAGTTCTTGATGGTCTCGACGATCAGGTAGACCCCGAGGTAGTCGTTCGCGGCGACCGGGTTCGCGTCGGTGTTCACGTACACCTCGGCGAAGGCGTAGCGCGGGGCGTACAGGCCCATGTCCTGGCCCAGGCCGTGCATGAAGGCGTCCCGGATCAGCGCCTTGTCGCTGTACGGGCCGCGCAGTACCCAGTCGGAGTCGGCCGGCATGCCCAGCAGCGGCAGGTCGACGTCGTCGTCGGCGTTGTCCCGCAGCTCCAGCCGGTACGGCGTCTTCGGGAACATCGCGCTGGACTGCCCGCGCAGGTGGAAGCCGCCCCGGCTGACCAGGCTGGGCGCGGCGGAGAGCGAGGTCGTCCCGTTCACCGGGGAGAACTGCATGACGGCGGTGTCGATGTAGTCCCGCCCCGGTGCGCCCCGCCCGTACGCGTCGAGCAGCAGTACCGGCAGGTCGTGCGCGGTGTTCACCGCGCGGGCGACGTACATCGCGGTGCCGGGCTCGCCGGTCGGGGCGCCGCTCAGGTACGCCTGGGCCCGCACCTGCGTGGTACGGGTGAACCGCAGCGGAGTGCCGGAGTAGACCGGCGAACTGGCGCTCGGCGGCTGGCCGTCGGTGGTGTACCGCACCTCCGCCCCGCTCACCGTGCTGCCCAGCGCGACCGAGACCTCGCCCTGGAAGGTGCCGCTCGGCACCGAGAACGTGATGTCGCCGGTCGGGTCCGCCTGGGCCTCCGCCGCCGCGTCGGTGCTGCCGCCCGCCGCCCCGGCGGCGGCCTCGCCGCCGGTCTGGGCCGCCGTCTCCTGGGCGACCGACGCCGGACGGTCGGAGCCGTCGCCCCATCCCGGAGCGGGCCCCGCCGCCGGGCCGATCGCCGCGGCGACCAGGACGCCCGCCAGGTAGTAGCCGAGTGTGCGCATCTTCCCTACTCCGTTCCAGAGCTGTTCGCGGGACGGACCGCACTCGCCACGAGGCTGAGGCCGGACCGGTCGACGTCGAGGTGGGACCGGTGGCCGTCGGTGGCCCCGATGAAGGTGAAGTGCCGGCGCAGGGTGCGGCGCCAGGGTGCGGACGGCAGGTCCGGTCGGAGCGCGGCCAGCCCGGTGGCGTACTTGGAGATCCGTGTCGGCCGGTGGCCCCGGGCCCAGAGCAGGCGGTCCACCCAGGACGCGGTCGACCCGGTCTTGGTCTCGACCACGGCCAGTCCCGGCAACTGGAGCGGCCCGTCGTCCCCCTCCCAGGTCAGCTCGGTGTCGATGGTCACCCGGCTCACCGTCGCGGCCAGGAAGAGGGTGCTGCGCCGGTACCTGGTGACGAGGACGGGGGCGAAGACCCGGTCGCCGATCTCGATCGACTCCCGCGCGAGTACGCCGTCGACGAACTGCCGTCCGGGGGAGAGGCTGGTCTCGTCGTCCGCCCGGTACGGCAGCCGGTCCTTCACGGTGTTGCCCCGGGGACCCTGCGTCTTCACCTCCAGCCAGCATTCCGCCGAGTCGAGATAGGTCCGGGTGCGCACCTTGAACCGGCGCCGCCGGCGCTGGGCGGTGAGCAGATAGCTGGTCAGTTCCGGGGTGTCGAAGTAGACCGACCGGTACTCGAAGGAGCGGCGTCCGTCGATCTCCAGGGCCAGGGTGTCCGGACCGACCTGTGCGACGACCGCCCGCGCCTCGTGCAGCGGCAGCACGTACTTGCGGTCCACCCGGGTCTGCAACGCGGCGCGTTCGGTGAGTTCGTCCAGCCCGATCGGGTCCAGGTGCCCCGGCAGGGCGCAGTCAACGGCGGTGCTGGTCATCGGGGCACCCCACCGGTGGAGACCGTGACGTTGCGGACAGCCCGCTGCACCGACGGGTGCGAGTAGCGCACGTCGACCAGGGTGGTGTCGTTGACCAGGTCGAGGCGCTGGACGCTGGCCGAGTGCACCCGGGCGCCGAGCTTCTGTTCGAGGTAGGCGACGAGTGCGACGTGGTCGGTGATGGCCGAGTCGAGGAACATGCTCTGCCGCTGGTAGCTGCGGAACAGCCGGGGGTGGTCGCCGACGAACATGACCACCAGGATCAGGGCCATCATGGTCGGTACCTGCCAGGCCGGGCCGCCGCCGAGGGCGGAGAGGATGCCGAGGGCCAGCGCCGAGAAGTAGTACGCCACCTCGTGCTGGTCGAGTTCGGTGGAGCGGAGCCGGATGATGGAGAGCACCCCGAAGAGCGCCAGACCGAGACCCAGGCCGGTGCCGGCGCTGCTGGTGCCGAGCGAACTCGCCACCGCCATCACCCCGATGTTGACGCCGAGGTACGCGGCGACGAGGTCTCGACGCCGGTGGCGTGGAAAGTAGAGCCCGAACACGAGCAGGGTCACTGCGACGATGTCCGCCGCAAAGAGGGCGAGTTGGGGCATGGGTCCTGTCCTCCTGGTTACATCCGGTGGCCGGTGGGTAAACGGACGCCGTCTACCAGATTACATTGAAGGACATCGATCCTGAGCCGCGGCTGTCGCTAACAGCTTGTAACAGGTTTTATTTACGTCTGCCAATCTTATGTGCGTGCTGTCGCCCAGCCGGCGACGGCCCCGGCCCGCAGGGTCCGGGCCGAGGCCGCCGCGGCAGTGGCACACCGGCCGGCGTACCACGCCGGACGGGTCGGGCCCCGCGTTTACACCGAGCCGAAGACCGCCAGGCCCGGCAGCGCCCGGTCGCCGTAGTCGAAGAGCGCCTGGTTCTCCCAGCCGTTGCCCGAGGAGGGGTTGGTCGGGTCCCAGCCGTTGCCGGGCACCGCCGTCCAGGTGGGCTCCCAGTAGAAGACGCCGAGGCCCCGACCGTTCGGCACCGACCGGACGACGTTGAAGACCGCCCGCAGCGCGTCGGCCTGACCCTGCGGGGTGGCCGGGTAGCCGCCGGCCGACTGCAACGAGGAGTTGAAGATGTTCGGCTCGCTGTCGTCGGCGTTCAGGGTGAAGCCGTACGCGGTCTCGGCGACCACCACCGGCCGGCCGTACCGGGCGGCGAGGTCGTTCAGGTTCGCCTGGAGGCTGCCCAGCGAGCCGTGCCAGTAGAGGTAGTGCGACACCCCGATCACGTCGAACGGCACGCCTCGGGAGGTGGCCTGGTCGAACCACCACCGGTGCTGCGAGTTGTTGCCGCCCTCGGCCAGGTGCAGCATCACCTGGGTCGAGCTGTTCACCGCCTTCACCGCGTTGCTGCCGGCGGTGAGCAGGGCGGCCAGGTTCGCCCAGTTGTTGCTCCGCCCGTCCGGCCAGAGCATGCCGTCGTTGATCTCGTTGCCGACCTGCACCATGTCGGCCGTCGTACCCTGCGCCTTCAGCGCGTTGAGCACGTCGTACGTGTGGTTGTAGACCGCGTCCCGGAGCTGGTTGAAGTTGTAGCCGCTCCAGGCGGCGGGCTTGTTCTGCTTGCCCGGGTCGGCCCAGCTGTCCGAGTAGTGGAAGTCGACCAGCAGCCGCATCCCCTGTGCCTTGATCCGACTGGCCATGGTCAGCACCCGGGCCCGGTTGTTGTATCCGTCGGCCGGGTTGACCCAGACCTTCAGCCGGGCGTAGTTGACCCCGTTCGCGGTGAGCAGTTGCAACGGGTCCCGCTGGGTGCCGGCCGCGTCCCGGTAGACGCCGCCCCGGTCCTGGCTCTTGAGCAGGGTGGAGATGTCGACACCGCGGATCGGGACGGCCGCACCCGGGTTGGTGCCACCGCCGCCGGTGAACTCGACGTCGTCGACGTTGATCCAGTTGCCGGCCTGGGCGTCGGAGACCACCGCGACCGTGCACTGCCCGCCGGTCACCTGGGCGGTCACCGACACCTGGGTCCAGCTCGACGCGGTCGGGATGGCGGCCCGCTGCTCGGCGCCACCGCAGCCGCGCAGCGCCAGGTACGCGGCGACCTGGCCGCCGCCGGAGCGGACCCAGGCCCGCAACGTGTACGCCCCGGCGGCCAACCCGGTGAGCTGCTGGTGGGTCTCCACCCGGTAGGCGCCGGAGGCCCAGTGCGACAGGCGGTAGTTGCCGGATCGCCCGCCGGCCTCGGTGAAGCTGGCACTCTGCTGTCCGGAGCTGGACGACTCGGACCAGCCCGTCGGGCTCTGGCCGGCGCCGGAGGACTCGAAGCCCGGGTTGGTGACGGTGGCGGCGGCGCGGACCGCACTCGGGGCGGGGCCGGCGACCAGGCCGGCGGCGAGCAGTACGGCGCCGAGAGCGGCGGCGGCCGTACGGAGCGGATGGGACGGACCGCTCATGGGGGTTCCTTCCGTCGAGGGGGATGGGTGGCCGGCGTACCCGCGCTGGTACGCCGGCCAGCCAGGCGGGCCGCCGTCACCTCCTCCGGGACGCCGGCCTACCTGGAGCTATCGGGCGGCGTCGCCGAGTACCCGCAGTCCGGGCAGGGCCCGTCCGGAGTAGTCGAAGAGCGCCTGGTTCTCCCAGCCGTCCCCGGAGGTCGGGTCGGCCGGATCCCAACCGGCTCCGTCGACCGCGGTCCAGGTCGGTTCCCAGTAGAAGATCCCGAGCGCACCGGGTACGGCGGAGACGGTGGTGACCATGTCGCGGATCGCCTCGGCCTGACCCGCCGGGGTGGCCGGATAGCCGGCGACCTGTTGCAGCGAGGCGTTGAAGATGTTGGCCTCGTGGTCCTGTTCGGCCAGCGTGAAGCCGTACCCGGTCTCCACCACCATCACCGGCTTGCCGTACCGGGCGGTCAGGTCGAGGAGGTTGGCCTGGAGCGAGCCGAGCGGGCCGTGCCAGTACGTGTAGTGCGAGACGGCGATCAGGTCGAACGGCACGCCCCGGCTGACCGCGTTGTCGAACCACCACCGGTGGCCGTCGTTGTCGCCGCCCTCGGCCAGGTGCAGCGCGACCCTGCTGCGCGGCGAGGCGTCGGTGACCGCGGTACTGGCGGCGGTGAGCAGCGCGGCCAGCCCGTCCCAGTTGTCCCAGCGCCCGTCCGGCCAGAGCATCCCGCCGTTGATCTCGTTGCCGATCTGCACCATGTCGGCCGGGGTGCCCTGCCGGCGCAGGCTCGACACCACGTCGTAGGTGTGGTCGTAGAGCGCCTGCCGGAGCTGGTCGAAGGGGAGGTCGGCCCAGGCGGCCGGCTTGAACTGCTTGCCCGGGTCGGCCCAGGTGTCGGAGTAGTGGAAGTCGATCAGCAGGCCCATGCCGAGCGCCTTCGCCCGGCGCGCCTTGGCCAGTACGTCCGCCTTGTCGCTGAAGCCGTCGGCCGGGTTCACCCAGACCTTCACCCGGGCGTAGTTGACGCCGTTGTCGGCGAGGATCCGCAGCGCGTCGCCGGGCCGTCCGACGCGGTCGCGGTAGACCGCGCCGTGGTGCTCGTTCTTGGTCAGGTGCGAGACGTCGGCCCCGGCGATCCGCAGTGCGGGGGCGCCGGCCGGTCGGGTGGCCGGGCGGAGCGTGAGGTCGTCGAAGTGTGCCCAGTCCCCGGCGTTGCCGTCCGAGACCAGCTCGACCGTGCAGTGCCCGGAGCGGACCCTCGTGGTCAGCGCCACCTCGACCCACCACTGTGCGCCGGTGCGCGGCAGTTCGACCCGGCGGGTCGGCCCGCCGCAGCCGCTGAGCGCCACGTACGCGTCGCGCTGGCCGCCGCTGGCGCGTACCGCCACCCGCAGGGTGTGGTCGCCGGGGCGCAGCCCGGTGAGCCGCTGGACGGTCGCCACCCGGTACGAGTGGTCGGCCGAGTGGGTGAGCCGGTTCCCGCCGGACCGGCCGCCCGGCTCGACGTAGCTGGCGGACCGCTGACCGCGCTCGGACCAGCCGGCGGGTGAGCCGTCCGGACCGGCGGTCTCGAAACCGGGGTTCCGCACGGTGCCGGTCGGCGCCGGAACCCCGCCGCCGGTCCCGGCGACCGCCGGGGTCGGCTGGGCCACGACGACGGCGGCGACCAGCGCGACGGCCCCGAACCCGAGTCTTCTCTGCTGCATCGACAAACGCTCCTCGGTGGACTCGACCAGGGTGCCCAGGCGGCTCCGCCAGGGCACCAATCTCGCCCACCGGCGCCACGGTTGGGAGCGCTCACAACTCGAAGAGGACCGGTGCTAGCTGCGGTAACGCTCAACTTAGGCGTCTGGTGAGCGATTGTTGCTGTGAGCGCTCACAGAACCATCCGCGTCGAACGATGTCAAGAGGCCGGCCGCCGCCGACACCGCCGCCGCACGGGCACGGCCGGGCGGCGGGACGACGGCGAGGCGGTCGGACGACCGGGGCGGCGGGGACGACGGGCGGGTGCGCCGCCGTCCCGTACCCCGGCGGGCGGCGGAGCCGGCTGGCGTTCGCGGCCGGGTCAGGGTCAGCCGGTGCGCAGCACCCGTACGCCGCCGGCCGGCACCCGGAGCACTCCATCGTGGACGCTGCCGTCCACCAGGTCGGTGCCGGTGGCCGGCAGCTCCGCGTCCCGGTCGGCGTGGTTGATAGCGATCAGGAACCGGCTCCCGTCCGCACCCGCCCGCCGGAGCAGCTCGACCCCGTCCGGCACCCCGTCCGGCGGGACCAGGCCGGCGTCCCGGTACGCCGCCCGGAGCACCGGGGCCAGCCCGGCCGCGTCCAGCCGGGTGGAGACGTACCAGGCGTGGCCGGCGCCGAGGGAGTGTCGGGTGACGGCGGGACCACCGGCGGCCGGACCGTCCAGATAGCGCAGCACCGGCTCCGCCCCGTGCGGCAGCACCGCCTCGGCCCAGACGTCCCCGGTCAGCGGGGCGGCCCCGGTCTCCGAGGCGTCCCCGGTGGCCGGACCGAGGCGCAGCGTCTCGCCGGAGCGCAGCGGCAGGAACTCCTCGACGGTCAGGCCGAGCAGGTCCCGCAGCGCCCCCGGATAACCCCCCGGATGTACGGCGTCGTCGGCGTCCGCGATCCCGGAGAAGTACGAGACCAGCAGCGTGCCGCCTCCGGCGACGTACCGGCGGAGGTTCTCGGCGGCGGCCGGGGTGGTCAGGTACAGGCTCGGCACCACGACCAGCCGGTAGTCGTCCAGCGGCCGTTCCGGGTGGGCGAAGTCGACGGTGAGCCGGTCCCGCCAGAGTCGTTCGTAGTACGCCGCCATCCGCTCCCGGTAGTCCAGGTCGACCGAGGGGCGCCAGTCCAGCTCGACGGCCCACCAGGACTCCCAGTCCCAGAGCACCGCGACGTCGGCGACCACCCGGGTCCCGCGCAGCGGTTCCAGGGCGGGCAGCTCGGCGCCGAGCGCCACCACCTCGCGCCAGATCCGGGTCTCGGTGCCGCCGTGCGGCAGCATCGCGGAGTGGAACTTCTCCGCGCCGAACCGGGCGGCCCGCCACTGGAAGAAGAGCACCGACTCGGCGCCCCGGGCCAGGTGGGTCAGGCTGTTGCGGCGCAGTTCGCCGGGGCGCTTGGCGATGTTGCGCGGCTGCCAGTTCACCGCCGAGGTGGAGTGTTCCATCAGCAGCCAGGGCCGGCCCCGGGCGACCGCCCGGGTCAGGTCGGCGCACATCGCCAGCTCGATGTGGTTGTCCGGCTCCTCGGCCCGCAGGTAGTGGTCGTTGGAGACCACGTCCACCTCGTCGGCCCAGCGCCAGTAGTCGATGGTCTTGCAGTTGGCCAGCATGAAGTTGGTGGTCACCGGTACGCCGGGGCAGAGCCGGTGCAGGATGTCCCGCTCCCGGCGGAAGTTGTCCAGGTGCGCGTCGGAGGAGAAGCGCAGGAAGTCGAGCTGCTGGGCCGGGTTGACCGCGGTCGGCGCGGCGAGCGGCGGCTCGATCTCGGCCCAGTCGCCGTACCGCTGGCCCCAGAAGGTGGTGCCCCAGGCGTCGTTGAGGCGGGGCAGGTCGCCGTACCGGTCGCGCAGCCAGTCCCGGAACGCGGCCGCCGAGGTGGCGCAGTAGCAGAGCGCGTTGACCCCGCCGTACTCGTTGTGCGAGTGCCACAGCACCAGCGCCGGGTGCTCGGCGTAGCGCCGGGCCAGCGCCTCGGTGATCCGGGCGCTGGCCTCGGCGTACGCGGGTGAGCTGGGGCAGAAGGACTGCCGCGCTCCGCCGCCCAGCGCTACGCCGTGCCGATCGACCAACCGGGCCTCCGGGTGGCGCCGGCGGAACCAGGCCGGGGGTACCGCGGTCGGGGTGGCCAGGTCGACGGATATCCCGCCGTCGTGCAGCCGGTCGAGGAGCCGGTCGAGCCAGCCGAAGTCGAAGCTCCCCTCGGCGGGCTCCAGCAGGGCCCAGGAGAAGATCCCGACGCTGACCAGGTTCACCCCGGCGGTACGCATCAACTCGACGTCCTCGGCCCAGACGTGCTCGGGCCACTGCTCGGGGTTGTAGTCCCCGCCGTACGCCAGCCGGTCGAGCCGGGGCAACGGCCCGGCCTGCCCCGGTGCGTCCGTCGCGGTTACCACCAGATGCGGGGTCTGACTCATGCGGGATCTCCGAACTGTGCGCGCTCCCAATGGTAGTGCGCATGATTGCACACGGATCTACAAGGAGAACAAGCACTAAAGAGTCCCTTGACATGATCGATCGTGGGTCCAAGACTGTGAGCGCTCCCAGTTGTTTCTGTCCGATCAACAGCAGATGACACAGCGAAAACTGTGAGGTTGAGATGACCCGTTCGCTCGGCGCGAAGGTCCTGGCGTTGGTGCTCGGCGCCAGTCTCCTCGCCGCCTGCACCTCGAACTCGGACGACGAGCCGGAGGCCACCGGGCCGGTCGAGCTCTCCTTCTGGTCCTGGGCTCCCAAGATCGAGACGCTCGTCGACCGGTGGAACGCCGACAACCCGGACATCAAGGTGACGCTGAGCCGGCAGGCCGGGGGCGCGGACATCATCACCAAGCTGCTCACCGCGGCCAAGGCGGGCAACCCGCCGGACCTGGCCCAGGTGGAATACCAGGCCCTGCCGACGCTGGTCAGCAACGACGTCCTCGCCGACATCGCCGAGCAGGCCAAGCCGCTGAAGGAGAAGTTCGCCGAGGGCACCTGGCAGCAGGTCACCCTCGGCACCGACGCCGTCTACGCGATCCCGCAGGACGCCGCGCCGATGATGCTCTACTACCGGACCGACCTGTTCCGGCAGTTCGGCCTGACCGTGCCGAAGACCTGGGAGGAGTTCGCCCAGACCGCGCGTACGCTGCGGAGCAAGAGCACCAAGCACCACCTGACCACCTTCTCCGCCACCGACCCCGGATGGTTCGCCGGCCTCGCCCAGCAGGCCGGAGCCTCCTGGTGGGGAATCGACGGCGAGTCCTGGCGGGTGAGCGTCAACGACGCGGCGACGAAGAAGGTCGCCGACTACTGGAGCGGCCTGGTCGCCGAGGGCGTCGTCGACGGCAAGCCGATGTACACCCCGGAGTGGAACAAGTCGCTCAACGACGGCAGCCTGCTGGCCTGGCCGGGAGCCGTCTGGGGACCCGGCGTGCTGAGCGGCAACGCGCCGGAGACCAAGGGGAAGTGGGCGATGGCCCCGCTGCCACAGTGGAGCGCCGGCGAGAACAGGACCGGCAACTGGGGCGGCTCCTCCACCGGGGTGACCGCCGCGTCGAAGCACAAGGCGGCGGCGGTCAAGTTCGCGAGTTGGCTGAACACCGACCCGGCCGCCACCACCATGCTGGTCCGGGAGTGCGCGGTCTACCCGGCCGCCCGGGACGCCCAGGCCGGCCCGGCGCTGGCCCAGCCGCCGGACTTCTTCGCCGGGCAGGCCGACTTCTACCCGGTGGCCAAGCAGATCGCCGATACCGCCGCCGGGGTCACCTGGGGACCGAACGTGAACGTCACCTACCAGGCCTACCAGGACGAGTTCGCCAAGGCGATCACGGCACGGGCGCCGTTCAGCACCGCCGTCGAGGCGATGCAGGCGGCGACGGTGGCCGACATGCGCAAGAACGGCTTCACCGTCGCCGGCTGAGCCGCCCTGCGCACCGGGCCGCGCGTCGCGGCCGGTGCGGTGCAATGACGACAACCGGCCGACCGAACGGAGCGTCGATGTCCACGGCCACCACCCGGGTCGGCCGCCGGGGAAGGCGTACGGCAGCCCCGTACGCCTTCCTCGCCCCGGCGGTGATCCTCTTCCTCCTCTTCGTCATCCTGCCGATCGGCTACGCGGGATACCTGAGCCTGCGCAAGGTGCAGGTGAGCGGGCTCGGGCTCGGCCGGGCCGCCCGGCGGGAGATCTTCGCCGGCCTGGAGAACTACCGCGACGCGATCGGTGACCCGGAACTCTGGTCCGGCGGGTTGCGGGTGCTCGGCTACGGGGCACTGCTGGTGCCGACCATGCTCGGTCTGGCCCTGCTCCTCGCCCTGCTGCTGGACCGGCCCCGGGTCCGCTACGGCAGGTTCGCCCGGACCGCCATCTTCCTCCCGTACGCGGTGCCGGCGATCATCGCCAGCCTGCTCTGGGGGTTCCTCTACCTGCCGGCGACCAGCCCGGTCAACGACCTGCTGGCCTGGGTCGGGCTGCCCGAACCGGACCTTCTCGGCCGGGACTCCGTCTTCTTCGCGGTGGTCAACATCGCGCTCTGGGGCGGCGTCGGCTTCAACATGATCGTGCTGTACACCGCGCTCCGGGCGATCCCCGCCGAGCTGTACGAGTCGGCCCGGCTCGACGGCTGCTCCGAGGCGCAGATCGCGCTGCGGATCAAGATCCCGCTGCTGGTACCGGCGCTCGTGATGACCACGGTGTTCAGCATGATCGCCACCCTTCAGGTCTTCATCGAACCGATGGCGCTCCGACCGCTGACCAACTCGATCTCGTCGGCCTGGACGCCGCTGATGAAGGTCTACCGGGACGCCTTCGCCACCGACGACCCGTACGCCGCCGCGGCCACCTCGGTGCTGATCGCGGCGGTCACCCTGGTGCTCTCCTTCGGCTTCCTGCGGCTGGTGCAGAACCGGGCATTCGGACAGGAGGAGCGCTGAGATGGCGACCAGAACCGCCGAGATCCGCACCCCGGACCGGGCGCCGGCCACCGCGAGCGGAGCGGCCGGCGGGCCGGACCGGTCCCGCTGGCCGCAGGTGGTGCCCACCGCCGTACTGCTGATCGGGGCGGTGTACTGCCTGCTGCCGGTGGTCTGGGTGCTGGTGGCGTCGACGAAGAGCGGGTCGACGCTCTTCACCAGCTTCACCTTCGCCCCGAGCACCTCGATGCTGGAGAACCTGACCGACCTGTCGACGTACGCGGACGGGATCTTCTGGCGGTGGATGCTCAACACCGCGTTCTACGCCGGGGTCGGCGGGGTGCTCTCCGCGCTGGTCTCCGGGCTGACCGGCTACACCCTGGCCAAATACCGGTTCGCCGGCCGGTCGGCGGTGTTCAACGTCCTGCTCGCCGGGGTGCTGGTGCCGGGGATCATCCTGGCCGTCCCGCAGTACCTGCTGCTGGCGAAGGTCGGGCTCACCGACACGTACTGGTCGGTGCTGCTGCCCAGCATCGTCAGCCCGTACGGCATCTACCTGGCCCGGATCTACGCCGCCTCGGCGGTGCCGGACTCGGTGATCGAGGCGGCCCGGGTGGACGGCGCGAGCGAGTTGGGGATCTTCCGCCGGGTGGCGATGCCGATGATGGTCCCCGGACTGATCACCGTGTTCCTGTTCCAGTTCGTGGCCATCTGGAACAACTTCCTGCTGCCGTTCATCATGCTCGCCGACGACGACCGGTTCCCGGTCACGCTCGGGCTCTACACGCTGCTCAACCGGGGCTCGACCGAGCCCGCGCTCTACCGGCTGGTGATCATCGGCTCACTCCTGTCGATCATTCCGCTGGTGGCCCTCTTCCTCTCCCTCCAGCGGTACTGGCGGGTGGACCTGATCTCCGGCTCGGTCAAGGCGTAGGCGAGGTGTGTCACAAGCTCCGATGCCGCCGCTGGCAGCCGACCCGGGGACAATGACAGCGTGACCGCGCCCGACCGCAGCCGTAGCCGTACCCGCCGGACGAGACCCCGCCCGACCATGGACGACGTGGCGGCGGTGGCCGGCGTCTCCCGGGGCACCGTCTCCCGGGTGCTCAACGGCGGGCACAACGTCAGCGGCCCGGCGCTGGAGGCCGTCCGGCGGGCGATCCGCAAGACCGGGTACGTGCTCAACCAGCACGCCCGGAGCCTGGTCACCCAGCGCTCGGACTCGGTGGCGTTCATCCTCTCCGAGCCACAGGACCGGCTCTTCGAGGACCCGAACTTCAACATCCTGCTCCGGGGCTGCACCCAGGAGCTGGCCGAGCACGACATCACGCTGCTGCTGACCATCGCCGGTACCCAGGAGGACCGCAAGCGGGTCGGCCGGTACGTCACCGCCGGGCACGTGGACGGCGCACTGGTGATCTCCTCCCACGCCGGCAGCCCGCTCCTGGACGAGCTGGACGAGCGGGGCCTGCCCTTCGTCGCCGTCGGCCGCCCGCTCGGCCGGGACCGCGACGTCAGCTACGTCGCCGCCGACGACCGGGGCGGCGCCCGGCAGATGGTCAGTTACCTGCGCTCCCGGGGGCACCGCAGGATCGGCACCATCACCGGCCCGCTGGACACCTCCGGCGGGGTGGACCGGCTCGCCGGCTACCACGACGTGCTCGGCGAGGCCGATCCCCGGCTGGTGGTGACCGGCGACTACACCTTCGACAGCGGCGAGGCGGCGATGGAGCGGCTGCTGCGCCAGGTGCCGGAGCTGGACGCCGTCTTCGTCAGCTCCGACCTGATGGCCACCGGCGCGATGGCCGCGCTGCGCAAGGCCGGCAAGCGGATCCCCGACGACGTCGCGGTCGGCGGCTTCGACGACTCGAAGGTGGCCAGCACCTCCGTACCGCGACTGACCACCATCCGGCAGCCGTGGGAGCGGATCAGCGCCGAGATGGTCCGGCTGCTCCTCGGACACCTGGCCGGCGACTCGCACGCGGCGGTCATCCTCCCCACCGAGCTGGTCGTCCGGGAGTCCGCGTAACGGTCGGGATGTCCGGACCCGCCCGGAGCCGGCGCGGTGATCCGGCCCGTCCCCCGGCCGATGATCTGGCACGCTGGTAGGCGTGCTGATGGTGCCGGTACGCCAGCTCGGAGAGGCCGAACGCGGCGCGGTGGAGCGGATCCTCGACCTCGACCCGTACGCCGCCGCGCAGGTGGCCGAGCGGATCGCCGCGAACGGCCTGTCCTGGTGGCGGGCGGACGGGCGGGTGCTCGGCTACGGCACCCGGGACAACCTCGAATCGCTCTGCTGGCTGGGCGGCCAGGTCACCCCGGTCTGCGCCGGCCGGCCGGCGATCGCCGCCTTCGCCGAGGCACTCGGCGCCGAGGAACGCACCTGCTCGTCGATCGTCGGCCGGGCGGACGGGGTGCTCGGGCTCTGGGAGCGGCTCTCCGGCCGGTGGGGACCGGCCCGGGACGTACGCCCGAACCAGCCGCTGCTGGCGACCGGGGCGGCGCCGCCGGTGGCGCCGGACCCGGACGTGCATCCGGTACGCGCGGGCGAGATCGACGCGCTATTCCCGGCGGCGGTGGCCATGTACACCGAGGAGGTGGGGGTGTCGCCGCTGGCCGAGGATGGCGGCCGGGCGTACCGGCAGCGGGTCGCCGAACTGGTCCGGGCCCGCCGGGCGTACGCCCGGATCGTCGACGGCCAGGTGATCTTCAAGGCCGAGCTGGCGGTCGTCACCCGGCGCACCGCGCAGATCCAGGGGGTCTGGGTCGACCCGGCCTGGCGGGGGCGGGGGATCGGCGTCGCCGCCATGGCGGCGGTGGTCCGGGACGCGCTGGCCCGGGTGGCGCCCACGGTGAGCCTCTACGTCAACGACTACAACGCCCCGGCCCGCCGGGTCTACGAGCGGTGCGGGTTCCGTTCGGTCGGCACCTTCGCCACCGTGCTCTTCTGAACGGCGGCGAGGGCCGGCCGCCGGCTCACCAGGCCCGCAGGTACTGCTCCGGGGTGTGCACGGCGGCGCCGAGCCGGTCCGCCGCCCGGCGCGGCCAGTACGGGTCGCGCAGCAGCTCCCGGCCGAGCAGCACCAGATCGGCGTCGCCGGTCGCGACGATCGCCTCGGCGTGCTCCGGCTCGCTGATCAGCCCGACCGCGCCGGTCCGCACCCCGGCCTCCCGGCGCAGCTGGGCGGCGAGCGGCACCTGATAGCCGGGGCCGAGCGGGATCTCGGCGTCGGGCACGTTGCCGCCGGACGAGCAGTCCACCAGGTCGGCGCCGGCCTCGGCGAGCAGCTTGGCCAGCAGCACGCTGTCGGCCGGGGTCCAGCCGCCCGGCACCCAGTCGGTGGCCGAGATCCGGACCAGCACCGGTACGTCGTCGCCGACCGCCGCCCGGACCGTACGGGTCACCTCCAGGGCGAACCGGCTGCGCCCGGCCAGGTCGCCGCCGTACGGGTCGGTGCGGGTGTTGACCAGCGGGGAGAGGAACTCGTGCAGCAGGTAGCCGTGCGCGGCGTGGATCTCGACCGCCCGGAAACCGGCCTCCAGGGCCCGCGCGGCGGCCCGCCCGAACGCCTCGACCACCCGGTCGATGCCGGCGAGGTCCAGGGCGGCCGGTGTCCGGTACGCCGGCACGAACGGCTCGGTGCCCGGACCGACCGGGGTCCAGCCGCCCTCCCCGTCCGGCACCCCGCCCTTCCGCTCCGACCAGGGCCAGTAGGTCGACGCCTTGCGGCCGGCGTGCGCGAGCTGCACCGCCGGCACCGCACCGGC
Source organism: Plantactinospora sp. BC1 (assembly GCF_003030345.1). NCBI lineage: Bacteria > Bacillati > Actinomycetota > Actinomycetes > Micromonosporales > Micromonosporaceae > Plantactinospora > Plantactinospora sp. BC1. Next base: position 3,729,026 of record NZ_CP028158.1, on the reverse strand, counting down.
ACCGGCGACGAACGCGGTGATCGGCCGCCAGGCGTCGACATGGGCGTCCGACCAGAGCCCGGTGTCCCGGGGGCTGATCCGGCCCTCGGGTACGACCGCGGTCGCCTCGCTGATCACCAGCCCGACCCCGCCGACCGCCCGGGAGCCGAGGTGGACCCGGTGCCAGTCGGTGGGCAGCCCGTCCGGACCCGCCGAGTACTGGCACATCGGGGACATCACGATCCGGTTCGGCAGCGTCACGTCGCGCAGCGTCAACGGGCTGAACAGCTCACTCATCCTCGCCTCTTCCCTCGCTGCCCCGGCCGGGGCGCCGGAAACGGATCGTGGCCTCCCACCGCTCTACTGGAGCTGGCAGGAGACCACGGTCACGGTAACGTCAGGCCGGTTGCGGGGCCGGCTCGCGGTCCCGGGCCGGCTGTTCGGCCGGAGGCTCCTCGTCGATGATCTCGCGCCGGCCGGCCGAGTCGTACGCGGCCCGGTCGAGTACGCCCTCCCGGGCGGCGACCACGGTCGGCACCAGCGCCTGCCCGGCGACGTTGGTGGCGGTGCGGATCATGTCCAGGATCGGGTCGATGGCGAGCAGCAGACCCGCCCCGGCCAGCGGCAGCCCCAGCGTGCTCAGGGTCAGCGTCAGCATCACCAGCGCACCGGTCAGCCCGGCGGTGGCGGCCGAACCGACCACCGAGACGAAGGCGATCAGCAGGTAGTCCAGCGGGCTCAGGCTGACCCCGAAGACCTGGGCGACGAAGATCGCGGCCAGCGCCGGGTAGATCGCCGCGCAACCGTCCATCTTCGTGGTCGCGCCGAACGGCACCGCGAACGAGGCGTACTCGCGGGGCACGCCGATCTGCTCCACCGAGCGCTGGGTCACCGGCATGGTGCCGACCGACGAGCGGGACACGAAGGCCAGCTCGATCGCCGGCCAGGTGCCGGCGTAGAAACGCAGCGGGTTCAGCCTGCCGCCGACGATCAGCACCAGCGGGTAGACCACCAGCAGCACGATCGCGCAGCCGACGTAGACCGCGGTGGTGAACTTGGCCAGCGGCGCCAGCAGGTCCCACCCGTACGCCTCGACGGCGTGGCCGATCAGGCCCAGCGTGCCGATCGGGGCGAGCCGGATCAGCCACCAGAGCGCCTTCTGGGTGATCGCCAGCAGTGCCCGGTTGAAGTTGACGAACGGCTCGGCGGCGGCGCCGACCAGCAGCGACGCGATCCCGGCGACCACGGCCAGGAAGACGATCTGGAGCACGTTGTTCTCGACGAAGGCGCCGACCGGGTTCTCCGGGATGATGCCGGTGAGGAAGTCGGTCCACGAGCCGGTCCGCTCGGGCGCCTTGGCCCCGGCGATGTCCAGGGTGACGCCCCGGCCGGGGTCGACCAGCAGGCCGAGCCCGATGCCGACGCCGACCGCGATCAGCGCGGTGATGCCGAACCAGAGCAGGGTCTTCAGCGCCAGCCGGGCGGCGTTCGCCACTCCGCGCAGGCTGACCACGCTGACCACCAGGGCGGTGAAGACCAGCGGGGGTACGGCGAGCCGCAGCAGTTGGACGAAGATGCTGCCGATCTGGTCGAGGGTGGTGCCGAGCCAGGAGAGGTCGGCGGCCCGGGCGAGGTAGCCCAGCGCGACGCCGAGGACCAGGCCGGCGAGGATCTGTGCCGAGAAGGGGATCTTGCGAAGAGCCGAAATCATAGGGAAGTCCCAGGGTCTGGATCCGGCGGGCGGTTGGTGACCGGGGGGTACGCCGGATTGGCGGTCTGTGGTCGGCGGAGAACGCGTCAGCCGCGACAACAGCCGCTGGCCTGTAGTCGGAGGTCGACATACAGGCGCACGGTCAGGAACCAGACATTGGTCATCGTCAAGAGACGATACGACGCCCGGGCCGGTAATGAAAGGACGGACCGTCGTGAGGCGCCTTACAGGCGGCCCGTGCCTCCCCGGCCCGCCGGCCCGGCACGCCGGCCTCGGGCCGGCGCACCCGCAGGTTCGCCCGCTGGCGCCGCCCCGGCGGCGGCCCGGGGCAGCCCGAGGGTGAGCGCGGTGGCGATCACCCAGGCGGCCAGGTCGAGCAGGAGAAGCCGCTCGACCGCGCCCATCAGGACGCTCCGGCCGACCAGCAGCAGGGCGAGCCCGGCAACCGCCGACAGCGGCAGCGCGACCGCGGCGGCGGCCGCCGAGATCCCGCGCAGCGTCCGGGGCGCGCCGGTCGTCCCGGCCACCGCCAGCATCGCGAAGACGGTGCCGGCCACCGCCGCGATGCTGGCCCCGCCGTGCACCAGGTCGGCCAGGGTCACCCGGTCGAAGGGCGGCAGCGGGCAGGCGGCGCGACAACTCACCCCGGCCGAGAGCACCGTGGCGGCCGCGCTCGCCACCAGCAGCCCGGTCGCCAGCCGCGACACGGTGGGCAGGGCCGCGCCGAGCAGTATCTGCCCGGCGGCGGCGGCCAGCAGGCCGATCCGGTACGCCCAGACGGTGGCACCGCCCGAGGCGCCGGTCTCGCTGACGTACGCGGCGAGTTCCGGGGCCGGGCCGACGAACACGGCGAGAGCCACCGCGACCGTACCGAGCAGCGTGCAGGCCGCCGAGGCGAACGCGACGGCGGGCCGCCGGGCCGCGGTGACAGCGGTACCCACCAGCTCCGGGCGGGTCACCTCGCGGCGCGTCACCTCCGGACGGGTTGGGGCCGGGCCGGAGCGCCGATCCGGTCGCCGCACCGGCCGGCCGGTCGGACGACCGGACCATCGATGCCGATCTCCCGGACGACCGCCGCCTGCGCCATGCGGCCAAACCTATCCCGCCACCGTACGGCCGGTAGAAGATCCGCTGGGCAGGCCCTAAAGTGTGGGTCGATCACCACGACCCCGCCGGGTTCGTCGGCGCTTCCTGCCGGGTGCAGGTCGTGGCCGACCAGCCCCTGCACGGGCCGGAGTGACGAGCTGAGGCGGACATGCGACTTCCGGACGGGCTACCCGCGGACATCGATCTGACCAGGCCCAGCGCCGCCCGGGTCTACGACTACTTCCTCGGCGGCGCGCACAACTTCGAGATCGACCGGCAGCTCGCCGAGCAGATCGCCGGGATGACACCGAACCTGGCCGAGACGATGCGGGCCGGTCGGGCGTTCCTGCGCCGGGGCGTACGGATGCTGGTCGGCGAGGGCATCGACCAGTTCCTCGACATCGGTTCGGGCATCCCCACCGTCGGCAACGTGCACGAGGTCGCCCAGGCGCTCAACCCGACCGCCCGGATCGCGTACGTCGACATCGACCCGGTGGCGGTGGCGCACAGCCGGTCGATCCTGGCCGGCAACGAGTACACCGGGGTGATCCACGCCGACCTGCGGGAGCCGGAGCGGATCCTCGCCGAGGCCGAGAAGCTCGGGGTGATCGACTTCAGCCGCCCGGTCGCCGTACTCCTGGCCGGGGTGGTGCACTTCGTCCCGGACTCGGACCATCCGCAGGAGATCCTGGCGACCCTGCGCGCCGCCACGGTCCCCGGCAGCTACCTGCTGCTCTCCCACTCGACCCACGAGGACCAGCCCAGGGAGATGCTCGACGCGCAGCGGCTCTCCGCCCGGACGTCGACCGAGATCACCCTCCGCTCCCGGGCCGAGATCACCGCCTTCTTCGGCGACTTCACCATCGTCGAACCGGGTGTCGTGCACATGCCGCTCTGGCGACCCGACGAACCGACCGACCCGGGGGAGCATCCGGAGCGGCTCGGGGCGTTCGGCGGCGTGGGCCGGCACGACCGCGGCGCGGGCTAGTGGTGTCCGCCTCCGTCGCCGAGCCGGGGTACGACGGGTCCGGTGCGCGGCTGTACGCGCGACGCTGGGCCCGGGAGGTGGCCCGGTGCGGCTTCGTGGCGACGAGTACCCCCGAGAACGAGCGGCTGCTGCTGGCGCAGAGCGTACGACTCGCCGAGGCGACCCTGGCCGAACCGTTCACCGCCCAGCCCGGGTACGACGTCGGCCGGGCCCTGGTCGACGCCCACCTCACCGAGCCGGGCGTACTGGACTGGTCGGTACGCGCCCTCGGCGAGCAGTTCCGCTCCGTCGTCCTGCCCGGCCTGCCCGAGTCGACGGCCGCACCCCGGGTCGCCGCCCTCCAGGGTGCCCTGTCGGCCGGGTTCGCCGCCGCGCTGCGTCAGCGGACACTGCGCGAGCAGGAGCGGATCGGCCAGGCCGCCTGGGAGGCCCGGGACAGGGTCGAGCAGGCGCTGCGGGACAGCGAGGCGCGGTTCCGGGCGGTCTTCGTCGACGCCGCGATCGGGATCGGCATCGCCGACCTCGACGGGCAGATCATCGACGTCAACCGGGCCTTCGCCGAACTGCTCGGCTATTCCGTGGCCGAACTGCGCGAGATCAACGTGGCCGCGCTGTTCCACCCCGACGACGCGGCCGGGATGTGGGAGCTGTACCAGGAACTGATCGAGGGCAAGCAGGACGCCGTACGGGTCGAGAAGCGCTACTACCGCAAGGACGGCAGCGCGGTCTGGACCGACCTCGCGGTGTCGCTGATCCGGCACGACGACGGGCGGCCCCGGTTCACCGTGGCGATGGTGGAGGACATCACCGAACGGCACGAGCTCGCGCAGCGGCTGCGCTACCAGGCGTCGCACGACCCGCTGACCGGGCTGCCGAACCGTACCCTCTTCTTCGAGCGGCTCGGCGAGGTCTTCGCCACCGGCGGGCCGGACGACCGGGTCGGGATCTGCTTCCTCGACCTCGACGGCTTCAAGGCGGTCAACGACAGTCTCGGGCACGACCTCGGCGACAACCTGCTGGTCACCGTCGCCCGGCGGCTCGCCGACTGCGTGGCCGGGCAGGGGCACCTGGTCGCCCGGATGGGCGGCGACGAGTTCGTGATCCTGATCGACCACAACGCCGGCTGCCGGGCGGTCAAGGCGGTGGCCGACCTCGCGCTGGCGGCGGTCGCCGAGCCGGTGCAGATCGGCGAGCACCGGCTGTCGGTCTCGGCCAGCATCGGCGTGGTCTCCGGGCCGCTCGCCACCACCTCGGTCGGCGAGCTGATGAAGGCCGCGGACGTCACCCTCTACTGGGCCAAGGCCGAGGGCCGGAGCCGGTGGGTGAGCTACGACCCGGCGCGGCGGGCCCGGGAGCAGACCCGGTCGGCCCTGGTCGCCGGCATGTCGGCGGGGCTGGCCCGGGGCGAGTTCACTGTCGACTACCAGCCGATCGTGACCCTGGCCGACGAGACGATCTGCGCGGTGGAGGCGCTGGTCCGGTGGCGGCATCCGGAGCTGGGGCTGCTCGGCCCGGACGAGTTCATCGGCCTGGCCGAGGAGACCGGGCTGATCGTCGACCTCGGCCGCTGGGTGCTGACCCGGGCCTGCGAGGCGGCCAGCCGGTGGCACCGGGAGTTCACCGACGCCCGGCTGGTGGTCAGCGTCAACCTGGCCGCCCGGCAGGCCCGCGACCCGGAGATCGTCGGCACGGTCTCGGAGGTGCTGCGCCAGACGGAACTCCCGGCCGACCTGCTGCAACTCGAACTGACCGAGAGCGCCGTGATGGCCACGGCGGGGGAGCCGCTGCCGGCACTGCGCCGGCTGGCCGCCCTGGGGGTACGGCTGGCGATCGACGACTTCGGCACCGGCTACTCCAACCTGGCGTACCTGCGCCGGCTGCCGATCCACAACCTCAAGCTCGCCGGGCCGTTCGTCGAGGGGATCCGGTCCAGCGACCGGCAGGGCCTGGTGGACGGGCGGATCGTCGACGCGCTGGTGCGGCTGGCCCACGCGCTCGGGTTGACCGTCACCGCCGAGGCGGTGGAGACGCTCGGCCAGGCGGACCAGCTCCGGGCGCTGGGCTGCGACGCCGCCCAGGGCCGGTACTTCGCCGCGCCGGCCCCGGAGGACGAGATCACCCGGTGGTTGGCCGCCCGCGCACAGCGCCGCCGCGAGGGTGCCGTCTGACGCTGCCAGGGTGCCGTCTGACGCTGCCAGGGTGCCGTCCGGTGACGGAGCGTGCCCGTCCGACCCGGGGTGGCGGATGCGGTGCGGGTCGAGCCGGTAGGGCACCCTGGAGGACGTGGACATGACCGACACCGAGTCCGTGGTGACCCTCCTGTGTGGCGTGACGATCGTGATCGGCGTCTGCGGGGTGATCGTGCCGATCATCCCCGGGCTGATCCTGTGCTGGCTGGGCGTGGTGGTCTGGTCGTTCTTCGGCGACGGCGAGGGGTTCGGCCGCTGGGTGGTGCTCGGCCTCGCCACCGTGATCGCCGTACTCGGCACCACGATCAAGTACCTCTGGCCGGGGCGGAACCTCAAGCGCAGCGGGGTACCGACGATGTCGCTGCTCGCCGGGGGCGTACTCGGGCTGGTCGGGTTCTTCGTGGTGCCGGTGGTCGGGCTGGTGCTCGGCTTCGTACTCGGGCTCTGGCTCGCCGAACTGGCCCGGCTCGGAGACGCGAAGCAGGCGTGGCCGTCCACCCGGCACGCGCTCTCGGCGGTCGGGCTCGCCCTGCTGGTCGAGTTGGCGGCGGCGCTCGGCATCACCGGCGTCTGGCTGGTCGGCCTCGTCCTCACCTGAGGGCGGCCGGACGGGTCGGGATGGTCACGGCCGGTCGGCGCGGGTGTGGTGCGGCGGCGCGGGGCGGGCGCTGGCACGACCTGCGTCGTACCCGATGAGAGAGGTGACCGCGCCCCGCGCCGCCGCGGGAGGCCGGGTTGTCCGAGAACCCGGCGTCGGGCCCCGGGCGGGGCCCTCGGGTCCGGCGGTCGCCGGACCGGCGCGCCGAGATCGCGCGCGATGTCGTCCGGTCAGGCCAGGGACCCGGCACGCCGACAGCGGCGGCGTGCGGTGTGCGGTTCCTGCCATGTCACGCCTTGAATCATGCGACCGGAAGGGCGGCTCGGCAAGGCAATTACCGGCGTCGACGCGCCCGGTGCGGGCGGGTCCGAGCAGCTCAGGTGGCGGCGATCTCCAGCTCGGGCACGTGCTCGGTGCCGGCGGCCAGCACCGCCGTGGTGAGCCCGGCCGGCAGTCCGGCCAGGGTCGCCAACCGGCCGACGGTGACCTGCTGCCGGCCGAGGAGTTCGACGGCCTTGCCGAGCAGCGACGGCTGCTCGCGGGGGCCGAGGTCGCCCGGCTCCGGAAAGCCCCACTGGGCGAGCAGCGCCATCCCGCGCCGGTAGGTGTGCTCCCGGTAGACGCCGAGGTCGTGGCCCCGATAGACCAGCGCCTTCAGGCTGATCCCCCAGCGGCGCTTGAGCTCGTGCAGCCGGTCGAAGTCGAGCCGGGGCGGCAGTTCGTCGCGCAGTGCCGTGCTCGGGGCCAGGAACTCCGAGGCGAAGGCGGTGGCCTGGCGTTCCAGCAGCTGGCTGCCCGGCTCGGCGTCGTGGTGCATCAGCAGGTGGCCCAGCTCGTGCGCGGCGTCCATCCGGGACCGGGCCTTGTCGTCCTTACCCGGGTTGAGGAAGACGAACGGACGCTGGCCGTACCAGTGCGAGAAGGCGTCGACCCGCTCGGAGACGTCCGGCAGTGCGAGCACGATCACCCCGGCCGACTCCAGCAGCCGCACCATGTGCGGCACCGGGGCGGCCCCCAGGCCGAACGCGTCCCGGGCGGTGACGGCGGCGGCGCGTACGTCGTCCGGGCCGGTCGGCTCGGCCAGCTCCAGGTGCGGCAACCGGAGCCGGGGCAGCCGGAGTTGCCGCTCGACCACCTCCACCACCCGCCAGGCGAGTTCGCCGAACGCCTCCGCCTGGTCCCGTTCGGCCTGGCTGGTGGTGCGCAGGCTGCGGAAGTGCGCCTGTCCCGAGGTGACCGGCACGCCGAAGCCGGCGGCGAAGAACTCGACCGGCATGGAGAGGGCCAGGGCCAGCCGGGCCAGTGTCGCCGCCGACGGACGGGCCTGGCCCAGCTCGTACTGGCTGACCGCCGCCGCGGTGACCCCGACCTGCCGGGCCAGCTCGTTCTTGCGCATCCGCCGCCACCGGCGGGCCAGGGCGAGGGCGTGCGGCGCGAACGCTGCGGCGGCTGCGGCGGCGGGTACCGGCGGTCGGAGCCGGCCCGTCACGCCGACCGCTCGGCCGGACGGCCGAACGCGGCGCCGAACCCGCTTCCCGGGTCGCCGGGCTGGAGGGCGAGCAGGTCGAGTTCGGGGATCGGCAGCTCGTCGGTGCGGGGCTGCGGCACCGTCCCCTCGACCACCGGCAGTGGCGCCCCGGTGGTGGCCGGCTCACCGAACCAGAGGCGTACCTCGAACCAGGGGGAGCCGCTGTCCCGGTTGTCCCGGGGCAGCCCGATGTAGGCGACCGCCTCGCCGGTGACGATGTCGCCGGTGTGCGCGATCCGGATGTGCCGTTTCGGCGGCACCACCTCGGCGAAGACCTCGGGGAACTGCCCCTCGTCGTCGAAGGCGAGCTGCCCGTCGCGGCTGTTCTCCACCGCGCCGCCGAGCCGGGCCTCGCTGCCCTCCCAGCGGATCGACTCGATCCCGCCCTGCAACGAGTAGAGCCGGACGACGTAGCCGGCGCAGAGGATCTCCAGCGAGTTGTCCTCCAGCCGGACCCGGATGCCGTCCAGCCCCTCGAACTCGGCCTTGCCGAGGTTGGTCAGGTTGCGCCACACGGTGGTGCCGAAGCTCATCGCGTCGTCGCCGAGTTCCGGCTCGTGCCGGTCGGCCGCGCGCCGGTAGACCTGCTGGATCAGCCGTCCCAGCCGGTCCAGCACGCCCCTCTCGTCCAGCACCGCCACCGCGTCACCCAGCAAGCTCATGCGGGAAAACCTAGCCGAAACCCCGGATGATATTGCCGAAATCAAGTGCTGACACGCCGCGGTGCTGTCGGGACTCGACCTTGGCCTGGTACGGCGGAACCCGCATACGAGCAGTCGAAGACTTCTTCGAATGGCCGGCTCGACGCCCTGGGCGGAAGCGTGATCTCGGTCACCCGGCCGGCATCGGTTGACGTGGATCTTCGGGAGGCGCACGATCTCGGACAGAGGCGTGACGCCGGTCACACTTCGCGTCCCACCCCGGAGCCGGACCAAGGAGACGCCGATGAGCACAGCCGTCCCGCCGCCGCGTACGCCGGTGGACCCCGGGGTCGACCTCGACGAGCAGCGCCTCGCCGAACTCGGCTACCAGCAGGAACTGCGCCGGAAACTCTCCGGCTTCTCCAACTTCGCGGTCTCGTTCTCGATCATCTCGATCCTGGCCGGCGCGATCACGTCCTACGGCATCGCGATGAACTCCGGCGGCCCGCTGGCGATCACCCTCGGCTGGCTCTTCGTCGGCGGCATGGTGACCCTGGTCGCGCTCGCGATGGCGGAGATCTGCTCGGTCTACCCGACCGCCGGGGCGCTCTACTGGTGGGCGGCGGCGCTGGCCAAACGGAACAAGGCGGCCTGGGCCTGGTTCATCGGCTGGTTCAACTTCCTCGGCGAGGTGGCGGTCACCGCCGCGATCGACTTCGGCGCGGCGATCACCACCTCGGCCTTCCTCAGCCTCACCTTCGACCTGGAGGTCACCCCGGAACGCACCTTCGTGGTCTTCCTGGTGATCATCGTCGCGCACGGCCTGCTGAACACCTTCGGCGTCAACCTGGTCCGGCTGCTCTCCGACGTGAGCGCCTGGTGGCACCTGGTCGGGGTGGCGGTCATCGTCGGGGTACTGGCGATCGTGCCGGACCAGCACAAGCCGATCTCCGAGGTCTTCTTCGAGGTACGCAACGCCACCGGCTTCGACTTCACCGGTGCGGCGGTCTACGCCGTACTGATCGGGCTGCTGATGGCGCAGTACACGTACACCGGTTACGACGCGAGCGCGCACGTGGCCGAGGAGACCCACGACGCCGCCCGGGCGGCACCCCGGGGCATCGTGATGTCGGTGGTGGTCTCGGTGGTTGCCGGCTTCTTCCTGCTGGTCGCGATCACCTGGTCGATCCGGGACTACGACGCCCAGCGGCAGACCGAACTCGGGCTCCCGCCGGCCCAGATCTTCATCGACGCCACCGGCCAGACCACGGGCACCTTCCTGCTCTTCATCTGCGTGGTGGCGCAGTTCTTCTGCGGGATGGCCTCGGTCACCGCCAACTCCCGGATGGCGTACGCGTTCAGCCGGGACGGCGCGCTGCCCGGCTCGGCGATCTGGCGCCGGGTCAACCCGCGCACCGGCACCCCGACCAACTCCATCTGGCTCTGCGTGGCCTGCTCCAGCCTGCTGGTGCTGCCGTCGCTCTGGAACACCACCGCCTATCTGGCGGCCACCTCGATCGCGGTGATCGGCCTCTACATCGCGTACGTCGGGCCGGTCTTCCTGCGCCGCCGCAGCCCGGACTTCCGGCCCGGCCCGTGGAACCTGGGCCGGTGGAGCCCGCTGGTCGGCTGGCTGGCGATCGGCTGGGTGGCGGTGATCTGCGTACTCTTCGTGCTCCCCACCACCGCGCCGATCACCGCGACGACCTTCAACTACACGATCGTGGCGGTCGCGGTGGTGCTCGGCGCGGCCGGGCTCTGGTGGCTGCTCGGCGCCCGGCACTGGTTCACCGGCCCCCGGCAGAACGTGGTGCCGACCGTCGCCCAGCCCGACCCGGACATCCCCGACCCGGACATCCCCGACCCGGCCCCGGACGGTCCGGCCCCCGGCACCCCGGCTGCGGACCGGGCGGGCGCGGCGGACGGGGACCGGGCATGAGAGCCAGGGTTCCGTCGCTGAGCCTGGAGGCGCTCCGGGTGGCGGTCGACAGCGGCGACATCGACACCGTGGTCCTGGCCCTGGTCGACATGCAGGGGCGGCTCCAGGGCAAGCGGTTCCACGCGCCGTACTTCCTCGCCGAGGTGCTCCGGCACGGCAGCGAGGGCTGCGACTACCTGCTCGCCGTGGACGTGGAGATGAACACCGTCGACGGGTACGCGATGTCGAGCTGGGAACGCGGCTACGGCGACCTGGCGATGGTCCCCGACCTGGGTACGCTGCGCCGGGTGCCCTGGCAGCCCGGCACCGCGATGCTGCTGGCCGACCTGCGCTGGCCGGACGGCAGCGGGGAGGTGCCCGCCTCGCCCCGGCAGATCCTGCGCCGCCAGCTCGACCGGCTCGCCGCGCACGGGCTGACCGCGTACGCCGGGACCGAGCTGGAGTTCGTGCTCTACCGCGACTCCTACGAGGACGCCTGGCGCCGGGGCTACCGCGAGCTGACCCCGGCGAACCTCTACAACGTGGACTACTCGCTGCTCGGTACCGCCCGGGTCGAGCCGCTGCTGCGGCGGATCCGGGTCGAGATGGCCGGCGCCGGGCTGACCCCGGAGAGCGCCAAGGGCGAGTGCAACCTCGGCCAGCACGAGATCGCCTTCCGGTACGCCGACGCGTTGACCTGCGCCGACAACCACGTCGTCTACAAGAACGGGGCGAAGGAGATCGCCGCCCAGGAGGGTATGTCGATCACCTTCATGGCGAAGCCGAACGAGCGGGAGGGCAACTCCTGCCACATCCACTTCTCGCTGCGCGGCACCGACGGGCGGTCGGCGATGCTCGGCGACGGCCCGGCCCGGCTGTCGCCGACCGGCACCCGGACGCTGGCCGGGCTGCTGGCGACGATCCCCGACTTCAGCCTGCTGATGGCGCCTAACGTGAACTCGTACAAGCGCTACCAGCCCGGCTCGTTCGCCCCGACCGCGCTGCGCTGGGGCACCGACAACCGCACCTGCGCGCTGCGGCTGGTCGGGCACGGCCAGGGGATGCGGGTGGAGAACCGGCTGCCCGGGGCGGACGTCAACCCGTACCTGGCGATCGCGGCGCTGGTCGCCGGGGCGGTACACGGGATCGAGGCGGAGTTGGAGCTGGAGCCGGAGTTCGCCGGCAACGCGTACGCCGACGAGTCCGCGCCCCGGGTGCCGGGCACGCTGCGGGACGCCCTCGACCGCTGGACGGCCTCGCCGTTGGCCGCCGACGCGTTCGGGGCCGAGGTGGTGGCGCACTACGCCAACCAGGCCCGGGTGGAGTTGGCCGCCTTCGACGCGGCGGTGACGGACTGGGAGCTGCGGCGTGGCTTCGAACGACTCTGACGCCACCGGTTCCGGCACCGGGGACTCCGACGTCACCGAGGTGGTCAACCCGGCGACCGGGCTGGTGGTGGCGACGGTGCCGCAGACGAGCGCGGCCGAGACGGCGGCGGCGGTCGACCGGGCGGCCCGGGCGTTCGACTCGTGGCGTCGGGTGTCGCCGGGCGACCGGGCCCGGCTGCTGCGCCGGTTCGCCGCCGTCGTCGACGCGCACGTCGAGGAGCTGGCCGAACTGGAGGTGCGCAACGCCGGGCACACCGTCGGCAACGCCCGCTGGGAGGCCGGCAACGTCCGGGACGTGCTCGACTACTACGCCGGGGCGCCGGAGCGGCTGACCGGGGCGCAGATCCCGGTGCCGGGCGGGCTGGACGTCACCTTCCACGAGCCGCTCGGCGTGGTCGGGGTGATCGTGCCGTGGAACTTCCCGATGCCGATCGCCGGCTGGGGGTTCGCCCCGGCGCTCGCCGCCGGCAACACGGTACTGCTCAAGCCGGCCGAGCTGACCCCGCTGACCGCGCTCCGCCTCGGCGAGCTGGCGCTCGACGCCGGGCTGCCGCCGGACGTGCTCACCGTGCTGCCGGGCCGGGGGAGTGTGGTGGGCGAGACGTTCGTGGCGCATCCGGCCGTCCGGAAGATCTGCTTCACCGGGTCGACCGAGGTGGGTACCCGGATCATGGCCGGCTGTGCCGCCCAGGTGAAGCGGCTGACCCTGGAACTCGGCGGCAAGAGCGCCAACCTGGTCTTCGCCGACGCGGACCTGGAGCGGGCGGCGGCGACCGCGCCGTACGCGGTCTTCGACAACGCCGGCCAGGACTGCTGCGCGCGGTCCCGGATCCTGGTGCAGCGCCAGGTGTACGACCGCTTCCTGGAGTTGCTGGAGCCGGCGGTCAAGGCGTTCCGGGTCGAGGATCCGGCGCTGGAGACGGCGGAGATGGGCCCGCTCATCTCGGCCGGACAGCGCCGATCCGTCTCCTCCCATGTCGACGGTGCCGAGGTCGCCTTCACCGGCGGCTGCCCCGAGGGGCCCGGCTTCTGGTACGCCCCGACGGTCCTGCTGGCCCGCTCGCCGGCCGAGCGGCACTGGCGGGAGGAGATCTTCGGGCCGGTCGTCTCGGTGCTCCCCTTCGACGACGAGGCCGAGGCGGTGGCGCTGGCCAACGACACCGAGTACGGCCTCTCCGGCTCGATCTGGACCCGCGACCTGGGCCGGGCGATCCGGGTGGCCCGGGGCGTCGAGTCCGGCAACCTCAGCGTCAACTCGCACTCGTCGGTGCGCTACTGGACGCCGTTCGGCGGGATGAAACGCTCCGGCCTGGGCCGGGAGTTGGGCCCGGACGCCCTGCACGCGTTCACCGACGTCAAGAACGTCTTCCTGGCCACTGACGGGTAGCCGTCAGCGAAGACGTCGACAACTCAGCGTGACTGTCGGAATGCGGTTAGTTGCCTGCCGCCCCGGGTCACCCGCTCCTAGCCTGCTGCTCACACAGCACTGTCAGCCGTGGACAGCGTCGCTGACCTCGGCGAACAGGGGAGGGTCGGTGGGGATGGACCGCAGGAGAAGACCGGTCGGTGCGGTGCTCGGGGAGCGCCGCGCGCGGACCGCTGGAAGACGTCCGCACGGCTGGCTCGCCGTGCTGCTCTGCGCCGGTACGCTGGCCGCCGCGATCCCGGCCCCGGCCGGGGCCGCCGGCGCGTTCCAGCCGATCCACGGCGACATGAACGGCGACGGCCGCGTCGACCGGGTGACCTCCGGTGGCTCCGGCGACCGGTGCCGGATCTCCGTGGCACACGGGCTGCCGCAGGGCGGGTACGGCCCGGTGACCGACCACTACTACCGGCTGCCGGGCTTCACCGGCCGGATCATCGACTGCCCCGACACCGGGGAGTACGTCGACCTCGGCGGCGACGCCACGCCGGAACTCGTACTCGCCTGGTTCAACGGGCCGTCGAACAGCCTCGGCTACTGCACGCTGGTACTCCGGGAGTACCGTCCGATCGCCACACACCGGTTCGTGTGCCGTCCCGGCGGCATCCACTCGGCCGACTTCGACGGCGACGGGCTGCGCGACATCTACATCGTCACCGACGATCCGGACGGCTTCCAGACCTACCGGAACACCCCTGCCGGTCGGCTGGTCCCCGGAGCGCCGAGCCACTGGGGCAACAATCGCGGCTACCACATCGCCGACTTCGACGGCGACGGCGGGATGGACGTGGTGCTGCACTACATCGAGGGCGCGGAGCGGCCCTACGAGGGCTTCGTCGCGGCCTTCGGCGACGGCACCAAGGTGCAGTTGGCCGGCGAGGACGAGTACGAGACGTTCCGGGTCGTCGACGCGGACCGGGACGGTCGACCCGACGTGGAACTCCGCACCCCGAGCGTCGTGTCGGTGCGGATCAACCGGGGGGACCAGACCTTCGTCGAGGCACCGTTGGCCAACGGCGAGCGGGTGGACGCGTGGCGGGGCCGGCCGAACGTGCTCGCGGTGCGGGCCAACGACTACGCGAGTTGGAACGCCGCGCTGTCGGTGACCGGGCAGCCCCGGTACGGCCGGGTGACCCGGTCCGCCTCCGGCCGGGAGCTGGTCTACGAGCGCACCGCCGCGCACGGTCTGGCCGACACCTTCAGCTACCGGCTCAGCCAGAACGGCCGCAGCGACACCGCGAACGTCACGGTCCGGATGCGGGATTGATCAGGAGTACGCCGACGGCGTCGCCGGGCCGGACGGTCACGGCGACGTCGTCGCGCTCAACGGCCCTTCGCCAGCCCGACGAACGCGCCCCACGCCTCGGCGTCGAAGGCGAGCGTGCCACCGTCCCGGTCCTTGCTGTCCCGCACGAGTACGACCCCCGGCAGGTTGTCGGCCACCTCGACGCAGTTCCCGCCGCTGCCGCCGCTGCGGGTGGACTTCCGCCAGTTCGCCTTCGTCAGATCCATGGCCGCACGATCTCCTTGATCAGGCCGAGCGACTGCCCGGCCGGCAGCGCTACGTTCCGGACACTCTCCCACCTTCCCAGCAGAGCTTCCACGTCCTCGGTCCGGTCGACCACGGACCCGCCGAGTTGGTTCTCCAGATGCCCGACCCAGCCGCCCTCCTCGGACCGGGAAAGCACGAATGGACCGCTCAATCCCGCATGCAAGCCGGCGTTGGAAGGAAGCACGTGCACATGGATGTGTGGGCGTTCGGCCATGTTGAGCAGGTGAAGGAGCTGCTCGGCCATCACCTTCTCGTAGCCATTGACGAACCGGCGCAACGCCGTCTCCTCGATCACGGCGACGAACTGCGGTGGGTGTTCCTGAGTCAGGATCGCTTGCCGGGATATCCGGGCATTGACGAGGGTCTCCACCTCCTCCTCGGTGCGGGTGTCGTCCGCGCCGCGAAGGATCGCGCGGGCGTAGGCGGGGGTCTGGAGGAGGCCGGGAATCAGGTTGGGCTCG
Organism: Plantactinospora sp. BC1; assembly: GCF_003030345.1. Taxonomy (NCBI): domain Bacteria; kingdom Bacillati; phylum Actinomycetota; class Actinomycetes; order Micromonosporales; family Micromonosporaceae; genus Plantactinospora; species Plantactinospora sp. BC1. Next base: position 3,713,564 of record NZ_CP028158.1, on the reverse strand, counting down.
AAGCAGCGGAGTTGCTTCGCCACCCGCTCCGCGTCGAGCCAGGGGCGGAACCAGATCGGCTCGCCGTCCCGCTCGGCGAGCGACAGCAGCGACACGAACAGGTTTCCGGTCTTGAAGATCTTGTCCGCCCGCGCCAGGTAGTCGGCGTCCAGTGGACGTTGGCCGAGTTCGACCGCCGACACCATCGAGCCGGAGAAGTGCGCCAGCTTGCCGTACTCGTCCTGGCTCAGTTCGGCGTTGGTGCGCATCAGCCGCAACTGGGTCCGGATGAGGTCTGCGGTGAGGATGAGCTTGTTCGCCATGCTTGCTCCACAGTGCTCCGGGTACCGCCGGAAATGACCGCGCCGAGAGTAACCCTGTCGCAGCCGAGTGTCACCGGCAGAAGTGGCGGCGGAACCGGCAGAACCTCAGCCCTGGTCGTTCAGTAGACGCGGGGCGTGCTCGCGTACCGCCGCGAGGAGCTGGCGGTGGGACGGGTTGACCATCGGGTGACCGGCAACCGTCACCGTCGGCACGGTCTCGTTGCCGTCCGCCACCGAGCGGACGAAGGCCGCCGCGTCCGGATCCCGCCAGATGTTCACCTTCCTGACCGGCAGCCGGGTGAAGAGCAGCCGGAACCGCAGCTTCATGCAGTACGGGCACCCCGGTCGCCAGTAGAGGACGACCTCGCCCCGATCCTCGCCCATCCGGACCACCCCGCTTCCGTGCCCCCTGCCCGGCAGCCTAGCGGCCGAACGGTACTCGACCAGGGGCCGCCGTTCGGCGAGGATGCCGGAACGGGCCGGCGACGAAAGGGTGGGCCGCGATGGTGACGAGTGACCGACTGGCCGGGCGGGTGGCGGTGGTGACCGGTGCGGGCAGCGGGATCGGGCTGGCCACGGCACGCCGGTTCGCCGCCGAGGGCGCGTACGTGGTCTGCGTCGACGTCGCCGCCGAGGCCGGAGAGGCCGCCGCCGACGAGGTGCACGGCGAGTTCGTGGCCTGCGACGTGGCCGACGAGGCACAGGTACGTGATCTCTTCGACCAGGTCGCGGCCCGGCGCGGCCGGATCGACATCGCGTTCAACAACGCCGGCATCTCCCCGCCGGAGGACGACTCGATCCTGACCACCGGCCTGGACGCCTGGGAGCGGGTGATCCGGGTCAACACCACCAGCGTCTACCTCTGCTGCAAGTACGTACTGCCGCACATGCTCCGCCAGGGCAAGGGCTCGATCGTCAACACCGCCTCCTTCGTCGCGCTGATGGGGGCCGCCACCTCACAGATCGCCTACACGGCGAGCAAGGGCGGGGTGCTGGCGCTGACCCGGGAACTCGGCGTGCAGTTCGCCCGGCAGGGGATCCGGGTCAACGCGCTCTGCCCCGGGCCGATCGGCACCCCGCTGCTGCGGGAACTCTTCGCCAAGGACCCGGAGCGGGCCGCCCGGCGGCTGGTGCACGTACCGATGGGGCGGTTCGGCGAACCCGAGGAGATCGCCGCCGCGGTCGCCTTCCTGGCCAGCGACGACGCCTCGTTCATGACCGCCGCCCAGTTCGTCGTGGACGGGGGGATCACCGGCGCCTACGTCACCCCGCTGTGAGCGCGGCGACGGGCGGCTGTCGTCCGGGTCACCGAAGCGTGAGTGCGTGCCGGCGCCGACGTTAGGGTGGAAGTCATGACCGTCCGTGCGCCGTTGACCCCCGGCACGCTCTCCCCGTGGCGCCAGGTGCCGCCCCACATCGTCCGCCCCGAGTACGTCGGCAAGAAGCGGCCGAAGGAGTGGCGCGGTTCACACGTGCAGTCCGCCGAGACGATCGAGAAGATGCGGGTCGCCGGCCGGATCGCCGCCCAGGCCACCCAGCTCGCCGGTGAGCACTGCAAGCCCGGCGTCACCACCGACGAGATCGACCGGGTGGTGCACGAGTTCCTGATCGACCACAACGCCTACCCCTCCACCCTCGGCTACAAGGGCTTCCCGAAGTCGTGCTGCACGAGCCTCAACGAGGTGATCTGCCACGGCATCCCGGACTCGACCGTGCTGATGGACGGCGACATCATCAACGTCGACGTGACGGCGTACCTCGACGGGGTGCACGGGGACACCGACGCCACCTTCTGCGTCGGCGAGGTGGCCGAGCCGGCCCGGCTGCTGGTGGAGCGGACCCACGAGGCGATGATGCGGGGCATCCGGGCGGTCGCCCCGGGCCGGCAGATCAACGTGATCGGCCGGGTGATCGAGTCGTACGCCAAGCGGTTCGGCTACGGGGTGGTCCGGGACTTCACCGGGCACGGCATCGGCGAGGCGTTCCACAGCGGGCTCTACGTGCCGCACTACGACAGCCCCCGGCCGACCGACGTGATGGAGCCGGGGATGACGTTCACGATCGAGCCGATGATCACCCTCGGCACCCACGAGTACGACGTGTGGGAGGACGGCTGGACCGTGGTGACCAAGGACCGGCGCTGGACGGCGCAGTTCGAGCACACCATCGTGGTCACCGAGGACGGCCACGAGATCCTCACCCTGCCGTGACGGACGGGCACCGGTGACGGACGCGGCCACCCCGGTCAGCGAGCACCACCACGCGGACGTCTCCGGCGGCTGGCTGCGCCCCGCCGTCTTCGGCGCGATGGACGGCCTGGTCACCAACATCGCGTTGATCGCGGGCGTCGGCGGTGGCGGGGTCGCGCCGCGCAACATCGTGCTGACCGGCTTCGCCGGGCTGGTCGCCGGGGCGATCTCGATGGGGCTCGGCGAATACACCAGCGTGCAGTCGCAGAACGAGCAGGTGGCCGCCGAGGTCGCCAAGGAGCGCCGCGAGCTGGAGCGGAACCCGGCCGGCGAGGCCCGGGAACTCGTCGAGACGTGGGTGCAGCGGGGGCTGCCCCGGCACCTCGCCGAGCAGGTCGCCGAGGTGCTGCGGCACAACCCGGACGAGGCGCTCCGGGTGCACGTCCAGGAGGAGTTGGGCGTCGACGCCGACGAGCGGCCCAGCCCGTGGACCGCCGCCTTCTCCTCCTTCCTCTGCTTCTCCGTCGGTGCCGTGGTGCCGTTGATCACCTATCTGCTCGGCTTCTCCAGCCTCTGGCTGGCGCTCGGCGTGGGCGGTCTCGGCCTCTTCGTCGCGGGTGCGGTCGTCGCCCGGTTCACCAAGCGGCGGTGGTGGGTGAGCGGTGGCCGGCAACTGCTGCTCGGCGCGGCGGCCACCGCCGCGACGTACCTGGTCGGCCGGCTCATCGGCGTCGGCGTGAGCTGACGGCCGCCCCGGAGCCGAGCTAACCCTCGGTGGAGGTCCGTTCGAGTCGGAAGACCCGGATGTCCCGGCCGCCGGCCCGGCGAACGTAGGTCCGGTACGCCGGCCACTCGGCCACCAGCAGCGCCCAGAGCCGCTCCCGCTCGGCGCCTTGGGCCAGCCGGGCCCGGACCGGTATCCGGGTGCCGTCGACGGTGACCGTGGCGGCCGGGTCGGCGAGCAGGTTGAGCGCCCAGGCGGGCTGCTCGGGGCGACCCCAGTTCGAGCCGGTCACCACGAAGGCGTCGCCGTCCGGCACGTAGAGCAGCGGATTGCTGCGTGGCCGCCCGGACCGCCGCCCGGTGGTGGTGATCAGCAGTGACGGCACCAGCCCGAGCGCCACCACCCGGCCCCGGGTCAGCCTGGCGACCAGCCGGTCGGCCGGGACCAGCAACGGGGTGCAGGCGGCGAACCAGCGCGCGTGGCCGAGCCGGCGTACGGCCCGGCCGAGGGCGGAGACCGGTCTTCCCAGAGCGGACATCGGTACAGTGTGCCGGCTGTGGCGTCGCCACCGTCCGCCGACACCGCGATTCGGGGCGGGCCCGGGGCCTGCGGGTCAGGCCGGGCGGCCCGGGAACGGCACGGTGGCCGGGCTGACCCCGGCCGTCCCGCGCCACCGGGTGGCCCGGACCGCCGCGTCGGTGAGCCCGTCCAGCGCCCGGCTCCGCTCGGCGCCCTCGGTCGCCGGCAGCGCGGCCCGCCAGACCGCCGCGGTCCGCTCCTCGACCTCGACCGCCAGCCGCAGCGCGCCGGCCTCGTCGGTGACGGCGAACGGCAGCGCGTACGCCGGCTCGGGCGCCGGCACCGGGCCGCCCCGCTCGGTGAGGAGCAGCACCAGCGCGTCCCGCCGGCCGCGATGTGCCGCCTCGGCGGAGCGGGCCTGCTCGGCGGCGGCACCGGAGAGGCGTACCCCGATCAGCCCGTACGCGTAGACCGCCGCGTGCTCGGCGGCCAGCGCCGCCGCCAGTGCCTCGGACATCACGCCACCCCTTCCCGCGCCCCGTCGCGTCCGCTCACCGCAGTACCTCCAGATGGGTCGCCCGGGCCGCGGCGATCGAACCGACCAGCGCGGCCCGGCCGGCGGGCGCCTCGGTGCAGGCCTTCACGGCGGCGTCCCGGCCCTGCTGCTCGGCCTCCCGCAGCCCGGCCAGGGCCGCCGAGGCGCTGGCGGCGCCGGGGTCGGCGCCGGCGGTCGGGGCGGTGGCGGTGGCGGTCGGCAGCGCGGTGCCGGTCACCCGGGACAGCTCGGCGGCGTGCGCCCGGTGCGCCTCGGCGACCGGCCGGAGCCGGTCGGACAGCTCCGGAAAGGCGGCTATCGCGGCCTCGTGCCGGGCGGCGAGGTCGAGGGCGCCGCCGATCAACGGTGTCAGCGGGTCCGGCTCGGGCGGCGGGTCGGGCTCGCCGCCGAAGAGGCCGCAGCCGGTGAGGGGGCCGGCGGCACCGACCAGTGCCGCCAGGCCGACCGCCCGGATCATCTCGCGTCGGGACCGCCCCGCCGCGCCGATCGTCTGGTTCGTGTTGCCGGTCCGCACCCGGCAAGTCAACACCATCGGTGCGGCCGACGGGGTCGGCACGGTCAGCACGGCCGGTCGTCGGTGCGCCGATCGGGCTCTCGGGCGGCCAGCGCGTTACGCTCTGCGCAGCCGCCGGACGCTTCAGTCCGGTGGCACGCCGGTGTGGCTGCCGGGCGCCAGCCGGCGATCACGAGAGAGGGGCGGAGATGACGCAGCGTGGCCGGAACACCGGTCGGCCCAGGGCGGGCCACCGGGCTCCGGACCGTCCCCGCGAGGACCAGTCCGCGCGTCGGCTCCGGCTCCGTGCCGTGATCGAGCCCGTGGTGAACACCGCCGGCTACGACCTGGAGGACCTCTCGGTGTCCCGGGCCGGCCGCCGGTACGTCGTCCGGGTGATCGTGGACGGCGACGGCGGGGTCAGCCTCGACGCCGTGGCCGACGTCTCCCGGCTCCTCTCCAAGGCGCTCGACCAGGCGGAGGAGACCGGTGGTGACCTGGTCGCCGGGGAATACCAGCTCGAGGTGAGTTCGCCCGGCGTGGACCGGCCGCTGACCCAGCCCCGGCACTGGCGGCGCAACGTGGGCCGGCTGGTGAAGGTGACCGTACGCGGCCCGGGTGAGCGCCCCGAGCAGGGCGGCGCCGAGGAGCGGCCGCCGGCACCCGCGGACCGGCAGCTGACCGCCCGGGTGGTCGCCGCCGACGACGAGCGGGTGGTGCTGGAGACCGACGCCGGACCGGTCGGCTGGGCGTACCCCGACCTCGGGCCGGGGCGGGTCCAGGTGGAGTTCAGCCGGCTGGAGGAGATCGCCGACGACGATCTGACCGCTGCCGGCGATGATGACTATGACGACGTCGACAACGGCGACGACGAAGATGTGGAGGGCGAGGAGAGGTGAACATCGACCTCGCGGCGTTGCGCGCCCTGGAGCGCGAGCGGGAGATCCCGTTCGACACGATTCTCGCGGCGATCGAGACCGCGTTGCTGACGGCGTACCGGCACACCGAGGGGGCCCAGGCGCACGCCCGGGTCGAGATCGACCGCAAGACCGGCGCCGCCCTGGTCTACGCCCAGGAGCAGGACGCCGACGGTACGGTGATTCGGGAGTTCGACGACACTCCGCACGACTTCGGCCGGATCGCCGCGATGACCGCCAAGCAGGTCATCCTGCAACGGCTCCGCGAGGCCACCGACGAGGTGCACTTCGGCGAGTACGCGGGCCGGGACGGCGACCTGGTCACCGGGGTGGTGCAGGCGCACGAGGCGCGCAGTGAGAAGGGCATCGTCTCGGTCGACCTCGGCAAGGTCGAGGCGGTACTGCCGCAGGCCGAGCAGGTCCCCGGCGAGCTGTACGAGCACGGTCAGCGGATCCGCTGCGTCGTCGTACACGTGGTCAAGGGCTTCCGTGGCCCGCAGATCACCCTCTCCCGGTCGCACCCGAACCTGGTGAAGAAGCTCTTCGCCCTGGAGGTCCCGGAGATCGCCGACGGCACCGTGGAGATCGCCGCGATCGCCCGCGAGGCCGGCCACCGGACCAAGATCGCGGTCCGGTCCACCGTGCCGGGGGTGAACGCCAAGGGCGCCTGCATCGGTCCGATGGGGCAGCGGGTCCGGGCGGTGATGAGCGAGCTGCACGGTGAGAAGATCGACATCATCGACTGGTCGGACGATCCGGCCCAGTTCGTCGGCAACGCCCTCTCGCCGGCCAAGGCGCTCCGGGTCGAGGTGGTCGACGCGGCGACCCGGACGGCCCGGGTGACCGTGCCGGACTTCCAGCTCTCGCTGGCGATCGGCCGAGAGGGGCAGAATGCCCGACTGGCGGCCCGGTTGACCGGTTGGCGAATCGACATCCGGCCCGATACGGAGCAGATGCCGACCCAGGCGTCGGCCGGTCGGCAGGGCGGTCCTGATCACGCAGCCGAGGCGGACGGAGCGATCTCGGCCGGGTAGGGGTAGACTTTCCCAGTGGTACGACGCGCGGAGCCGGAGCGCACCTGTGTGGGCTGTCGGCAACGGGCGCCGGCCGGCCAGCTGCTGCGGATTGTCGCGGTCGGCAATGAGACTGGTCACAGCCTCCGACCCGATCCGACCCGTAAGCTGCCGGGAAGGGGAGCACACCTGCATCCCGATCCGGCCTGCTTCACGCTGGCAGTGCGGCGACGCGCCTTCGGGCGGGCGCTGCGTATCGCTGGCGTACCTGACGCGAGTGAGTTGGCCGAGCACGTCCAAGGCGTCGACGACCATGACCGGCCATCCGGCCGGGCGGGATCGACGCGACGGAACCCGAGCAAGGTAGGACGACCGACATGAGCACACGATGAAGTCCCAGAAATGACCAGGCTTCAAGTGCACGAGTGAGGTCGCTGCGGGTGCTGCCCGCACGACCTCGGAGTGAGGAGTGCAGTGGCAGGCAAGGCCCGCGTACACGAGCTGGCTAAGGAGCTCGGGGTCGAAAGCAAGACCGTTCTCGCCAAGTTGAAGGAAATGGGCGAGTTCGTCAAATCAGCGTCGAGCACCGTCGAGGCCCCGGTGGCCCGTCGGCTGCGCGGCGCCTTCGTCGCGTCCCCGGAACCGGCGGCACCCGCCGCCGCCCCGACGCCACCGCCGGCTCCGAAGGCGGCTCCGGCGGCGGGTCCGGGAGAACCCAGGATCGCCGCGAAGCCCGGACCGCCGCGTCGGCCGACGCCGCCGGCGAAGCCCAAGGGCCCGGTGCCCGGTCCGCCGCAGCCGGCGGCTCCGGTCGCCAAGCCGGCGAGCGCGCACGACATCGAGTTGGCCGCCGCCGAGGCGCGCGCGGCCGCGCTCAAGGCCGAGCAGGAGGCGACCGTCAAGGCCGCCCAGGCGGCTCGGCAGCAGCGCAACGAGACCGTCCGGCGGGAACCGCCGGCCGACGGCGGCCCGACGAACCGGCCGAAGCCGGGTCCGAATGCCGTACCGCCGCGTCCGGGTGCCCCGTCGGGTGCCCGTCCCGCGCCGCCCGGTGCTCCGACGCCCGGCCCCGGCCGGCCCGGTGGCCGTCCGCCGGCGCGCAGCGGCGGTAACAACCCGTTCGGCATCACTCCGGGCGGACAGCGTCCGGCTGCGGCGGGTGGGCCCCGGCCCAACCCGGCGAACATGCCGCCGAGGCCGAGCCCGGCCTCGATGCCGCCCCGGCCGAGCCCGGCGTCGATGCCGACGCAGCGGCCGGGTCGTCCCGGTGGCGGCCCCGGCCGTCCCGGTGGCGGTGGCGGTGCCGGTCGTCCCGGTGGCGGTGGCGGCGGGTTCCGTGGCGGCCCCGGTGGCGGTGGCGGCGGCGGGTTCCGTGGCGGCCCCGGTGGCGGTGGCGGCGGTGCCGGTGGCGGCTACCGCGGCGGTCCCGGTGGTGGCGGCGGTGCCGGTGGCGGCTACCGCGGTGGCCCCGGTGGCGGTGCGCCGGCCGGTGGTGCGGGTCGCCCCGGTGGTGGCGGTCGCGGCCGTGGCGGCGGTGCCGCGGGTGCCTTCGGGCGTCCGGGCGGCAAGCCGACCCGTGGTCGCAAGTCGAAGAAGCAGCGCAGACAGGAGTTCGACAACCTGTCGGCGCCGACCATGAGCTCGGGCGCCCCGCGCGGCCAGGGTCAGGTCATTCGGCTGCCTCGCGGTGCGTCGCTGTCGGACTTCGCGGACAAGATCAACGCGAACCCCGGTTCGCTGGTCCAGGAGATGTTCAACCTGGGCGAGATGGTCACCGCGACCCAGTCCGTCTCCGACGACACGCTCCTGCTGCTCGGCGAGCACCTCGGCTTCGAGGTCTCGATCGTCAGCCCGGAGGACGAGGACCGCGAGCTGCTCGCCCAGTTCAACATCGACCTGGACGCCGAGGTCGCCACGGACCGGCTGGTCAGCCGGCCGCCGGTGGTGACCGTCATGGGTCACGTCGACCACGGTAAGACCAAGCTGCTCGACGCGATCCGCAAGGCGAACGTGGTCGAGGGCGAGGCCGGCGGCATCACCCAGCACATCGGCGCCTACCAGGTGCACGTGCCGCACGAGGGTGAGGACCGGGCGCTGACCGTCATCGACACCCCGGGTCACGAGGCGTTCACCGCCATGCGTGCCCGTGGTGCCCAGGTCACCGACATCGTGGTGCTGGTGGTCGCCGCCGACGACGGCGTCATGCCGCAGACGATCGAGGCGCTCAACCACGCCAAGGCGGCGGACGTGCCGATCGTGGTGGCGGTCAACAAGATCGACAAGCCGGAGGCAAACCCGGACAAGGTACGGCAGCAGTTGACCGAATACGGTCTGGTCGCCGAGGAGTACGGCGGCGACACCATGTTCGTCAACGTGGCCGCCAAGCCCGGCATCGGCATCGAGGAACTGCTCGAGGCGGTCCTGCTCACCGCCGACGCGTCGCTGGAGCTGACCGCTCCGATCGACGGGCCGGCCCAGGGTGTGGCGATCGAGGCGCACCTGGACAAGGGGCGCGGTGCGGTGGCCACGGTGCTGGTGCAGAAGGGCACCCTGCGGGCCGGCGACTCGATCGTCGCCGGTGGGGCGCACGGCCGGGTCCGGGCCATGCTGGACGAGAACGGCAAGCCGGTCACCGAGGCCGGTCCCGCGCGTCCGGTCATGGTGCTCGGTCTGACCGCGGTACCGGGAGCGGGTGACACCTTCCTGGCTGCCGAGGACGACCGTACGGTCCGGCAGATCGCCGAGCAGCGGCAGGCGCGGCGGCGGGCGGCGAGCTTCGCCAACTCGCAGCGGCGGCCGAGTCTCGAAACGATCATGGAGCAGCTCAAGGAGGGCGAGAAGACCTCGCTCAACCTGGTGCTCAAGGGCGACGGTTCCGGTTCGGTGGAAGCGCTGGAGGACGCGCTCTTCAAGCTCGACATTCCGGCGGAGGTCCAACTGCGGATCATCCACCGGGGCGTCGGTGCCATCACGGAGAGCGACGTCATGCTGGCCAGCGCCTCGTCCGAGGCGGTCACGATCATCGGCTTCAACGTCCGGGCCTCCAACAAGGTCCGGGAGATCGCCGACCGCGAGGGCGTGGAGATCCGGTACTACACCGTGATCTACCAGGCCATCGAGGAGATCGACGCCGCGCTCAAGGGCCTGCTCAAGCCGGAGTTCGAAGAGGTCGAGCTGGGCAGCGCGGAGATCCGCGACGTCTTCCGCTCGTCCAAGATCGGCAACATCGCCGGTTGTATCGTCCGGTCCGGTGTCATCCGCCGTAACGCCAAGGCGCGGCTGCTGCGGGACGGGACGGTCGTGGCCGACAACGTCTCGATCAGCTCGCTGAAGAGGTTCAAGGACGACGCCACCGAGGTCCGCGAGGGCTTCGAGTGCGGTCTGACGTTGAGCAACTTCAACAACGTGCAGGTCGGGGACATCATCGAGACGTTCGAGATGCGCGAGAAGCCGCGCGCCTGAGCGAGTTCGATAACCGGTGGCCGGAACCCGTGGGGTTCCGGCCACCGGCCTGTCCGGGGCCGGCCGGGAAAGGCGGTGAGCGGCGGGGGTGCGATGGCGTACCCTTCCCGCCGTGTATACCGGAACCGCCCTGTTCGACCTGCTGCTGCCCGGAGACTCGCGCTCCCTGAAGGCGAAGCGGTCCTATGTCCGCCCCATCGTCGCCGCGCTCCGCAAGTTCGAGGTCTCGGCCGCCGAGGTCGGCGCGCTCGACCTGCACGGGCGGGCCCAGATCGCGGTCGCCCTGGTCGCCTCCGAACCCGAGCACGTCGGCACGGTGCTGGACGCCTGCGAGCGTCTGGTCGCCGGCCGACCGGAGGTCGAGTTGCTCTCCGTACGGCGCCGATTGCACGGCGCGGACGACTGAATTGGCCGCTGGCCAGGGGGTAATCAGCCGGTACGGCCAATGGCGACGGCGGCGGCGAGGCCGCAGGATGCGCGGGTAGTGTTTCCCAGGTCGGCCGGTCCGGCCGCGGCGCCCAGCGCCGCCGGTCCGGCCCGGAAGCAGATGGGCGTGGAGGTGCGGAGATGACGGACCAGGCCAAGGTGCGTCGGCATGCGGAGCGGGTGCGGGAACTGGTGGCGTCGGTGGTGCGTACCCAGATCAAGGACCCCCGGCTCGGCATGATCACCATTACCGACGCCCGGATCACCCCGGACCTGCGAGACGCCACGGTCTTCTACACGGTGCTCGGCGACGCCTCCGACCAGGCGGCCACCGCCGCCGCGCTGGAGAGCGCCAAGGGACTGCTGCGGAGCACCGTCGGCAAGGCCCTCGGGCTGCGTCACTCGCCGAGCCTGACCTTCGTGCTCGACGACGTACAGGACCAGGTCAAGCAGATCGACGAACTGCTGGCGGCGGCGCGTACCGCCGACGCGGAGGTGCAGCGGCTGGCCGCCCGGGCCGAGTACGCGGGCGAGCCGCAGCCGTACAAGCTCGACTCCGACGACGACGAGGTCGACTCCGACGACGACGAGCAGGACGAGGACCGGCCGCCGGCCGGAGACGGCGGAGACCGGCGGTGAGCGGGGCACTGCTCACCGACGTTTCCCAGCCGGCCGCCGGAGGGCCGACCGAGGCGGAGTGGGCGGCGGCGGTCTCCGCCATCACCCGGCTCCCCGCCGACGGCCGGATACTGCTGATCTGCCACGTCAACCCCGACGGCGACGCGCTGGGCAGCATGCTCGGCTTCGGGCTCGGGCTGCGCCGGCTCGGCGTACGGCAGCTCCAGGCCACCTTCCCCGGGCGTCCGGAGGTGCCGGAGCCGCTCCAGGCGATGCCCGGCCTCGACCTGCTCGTCCCGGCGACCGAGGCCGACCCGGATCCGGACCTGGTGATCTGCTTCGACGTCGCCGCCGTCTCCCGGCTCGGCGACCTGGCCGACCGGCTGGACCGGGCCGAGACCGCCGTCGTGCTGGACCACCACGCCTCGAACACCCGGTTCGGCGGGATCCACCTGGTCGACCCGGACGCCGCCGCCACCTCCGTGGTGGTGGAGAAGCTGCTGGTCCGGCTCGGTGTGCCGCTGGACGCCGGGATCGCCGAGTGCCTCTACATCGCGCTCGCCACCGACACCGGCTCGTTCCGGTTCGACATGACCACCCCGGCGGTGCACGAGATGGCCGCCCGGCTGCTGGCCACCGGCATCCGCCCCGGGGAGATCTCCCGGCGGATCTTCGACACCCGGCCGTTCGGCGCGGTCCGGCTCTACGGTGACGTGCTCGGGCGTACCCGGTTGGAGCCGTTGGCCGCCGGTGGGCTGGGGCTGGTCTGGACGTACGCGACCCTCGACGACCTGAAGCGGCACGGGCAGCGCCCGTACACCCTGGAGCCGCTGATCGACTCGGTGCGCTGCACCGCCGAGGCGGACGTGAGCTGCGTGCTCAAGCAGGTCGCCGAGGCGGAGTGGGCGGTCTCCATGCGCAGCAAGGGCGCCAGCGACGTGAGCCGGGTGGCGGTGGCGCTGGGCGGGGGCGGGCACCGGCTGGCGGCCGGGTTCACCGGCTACGGCTCGGCGCCCGAGGTGGTCGACGCGATCCGGGCCGAGTTGGCCCGGGGCGAGGCCGAGGGCGCGCAACCCCCGGCCGGGCAGCCAGATCTGGAGTAACGGGAACGGCGTCGTGCTTTCCGCCGGGCGATGGCCCGGGGACAATCGGTTCATGGAACAGCAGCCGGAGCTCTCTGCGGATGTGCCCCGGGCCTGGGACCGACCGGTCGTCACGGTTCCGACCCTCACCGTTCTGTCCCTGATCGGCGGTCAGTTCCCGTCGTTCTCGACGCAGGCGAACATCTACGCCATCGGCACCGGCGGCGCGCTGGTGTGGCTGGGGCTCTCCAACCGGGTGCCCCGGCGACCCGTACCGCACCGGCTGCGCTCCGGCGCGGCGTGGTGGCTGCTCCCCGTACTCGTCTTCGGGGTCTTCGAGGCCAGCACCTTCATGCTCGGTTCCCGGGACGACTTCCCGACCTTTTCCAAGATCGCCGACCCGCTGCTGGACGACTCGCTGGTCCGCTCGGTCGGCTACTTCGCGTGGCTCTCCGCGTTCTGGGGGTTGGTGCGTCGATGAGGTACGTCGCGATCGCCGGGTTCACCGTGGCGCTGCTGCTCTTCGTGGTGGTCGAGTGGGCCGCCCGCCGGGAGGGGTCCCGGATTCCCACCTTCGGCGACGTCTGCGCCTACGTGATGCGCTACGAGGTCGGTCCGGTACCGGTCGGCCGGATCGCCCTGTTCGGCTTCTGGTGGTGGATGGGCTGGCACTTCTTCGCCCGCTGAGCACCACCGCCCGCCGAGTGCCGCCGCCCGCTGAGCACCGCCGCCGTCCGATCCTCACCGACCCCATCGAGCGCCGCACCGGCCGAGCTGGCCGGAGCCGTGCCGACCAGGGGAGCAGCCGAGATCTGACGGTTCCCGCTGTCCCGAATGACGGGAATGCTGCGCAGGATGTGGACCTGAACGATAGCTTGGGTAACGGAACTGAACGATACCTAGGGTTGTGGTCGCACCCGTCCCACCCGTGACCGGGTGTGGCAACCCGTCGCAGATCGCCTGCCTCCCAGGGTCAACCGACCCGGGGCGTCACGCCGTCCCGGCCGCCTCGTCCGGAAGATCCCGGACCCGCCGTCCCGGCCGATCAGCAGGACCCCTGTCGGGGTGGACCCGCGCCCTGCGGTGCCACCCGCCCTGGAAGGAGCCACGCCATGGCCGCCAAGCCGACCAAGCCCAAGCCGGAGAGCACCGACGAGGCCCGCGAGCAGGTTCGCCGCGCGCTCCAGACGTCGATGGACACCCGCCAGTGACCCAGCGCGGAGCCGCGTGAGCGGCCAGCTCCCGGCCACCGGCCGGAACCGCGCGTACCGTTCCCGATCGTCCCTCCTGCCGGCCGACGAGCCGGCCCGTTCCGCCCGCACCGGTCTGCCGGACGGCCTCGATCCGCCCGGGACAGCCGGTGCGGTCGCATGTCGGGTGCGGACCGTCGACAAGGGCTGATCGAGCCGGGATTCGGCGGGCGGCTGTTCCGCAGCGACCCACGCGACCCGGACGACCGACGGGCGACCCACTCGGCGTACTCGGACCCGGGAAACCGGGCCCGGGAGAACATCCCGCACACCGTGATCGGGCACCGGGACAGGCCCGCTGACGCGGCGTCGCGGGGGGCCGGGCGTGCGCTCGGGAAGGTCCGCCGGGAGGGCTCGACGTTGGTATATTGCTTCCCCAACGGGGCCCGGTCGGCCGGGTGGTAGCCCCCTAGGTGTGACGGGGAGGCGTGATGGCGCAGCCGGTTCGGGTGAACGTGCCCGGGTTGCGGACGTTGGGTGGCGAGATCGTCGGCCACGGCGCCGAACTCAAACGCATCGTCACGGCGGTCCAGGGGCAGCTCGTCCCCCCGGGCGGGCCCGGGGCGAACGGCTGGGCCACTCTGGACGCGACGACCAGAGCCTCGGACGGCTGGGAGGGCTATCTCAACGGCCTCGGCGGCCGGACCGAGGCGGCCGGACAGTCCTTGATCGATTCCGCCAACAACTACCAGGGCTCCGACCAGCGCGCCGGGCAGCGGCACGGCGGGCTGCGCGCGGAATGAGCGTGCGATACGACTGGCGCGCGGCTCCGGCCGGGTGCGGCGAGGAGACGTCGTGCCGGGGCTGACGTTCGAGATGGTGCTGAAGGCCGACCCGGAAGCGTGGCGGAAGGCCGCCGCCGGCTGGGACCGGCTCGGCAGGTCGACCGACGAACGCGCGGACGCGCTGGCGCTCTCGACGCGGCGGCTGCCGGACGTCTGGGAGTCCGGGTCGGCGTCCCAGGCGGCGGGTGCGCACTGCGACGCGCTACGCAAGGAGCTCGACTCCGCCTTCCCGCCGATCCTGCTGATCGCCCAGGCCCTCGCCCAGCACGGTACCGACGTCGCCGAGCTGCGCGTCCGGGCCGAGGAGCTGGTCGAGCAGGGCCGGGCCGCGCACGTCACCATCAACCCGGACGGGTCGATGACGATGGACCCGGCACACGCCAACGAGTCGACCGCGCGCTCCATGTCCAGCCTGGTGTGGCAGCGGGACGCGCTGCTCAAGGAGGCCGCCGAGCTGGACGCGCGGACCGCGAAGGCGATCGCGGAGAACACCGCGACCGCCTCCGGCACCCCGTCGGCCAAGGTGGACAGGGCGAGCGTGCCGGCCAAGGGCACCGATCCGGCCGACGTGAAGAAGTGGTGGGACTCGCTCTCCCCGGCCCAGCGCCGGTACGTCATGTCGGAGTACCCAGAGCTGATCGGCTCCCTCGACGGGGTGCCGGTGGCGAGCCGGGACATCGCCAACCGGATCGTGCTGGACCGCGACCTGGACGGGCTCACCCAGCGCCGGGCCGACCTGGACGCCCGGGAGGCGCACATCCGGGCCATGGTCGAGCAGGGGCGCGGGGCGGAACTCTATCCCGACGCCGGCAACCCGGCCGGAGCGGCGCTGGCGGAGCTGGAGAAGATCAAGGAAGAGCGGGAGCGGATCGACGGCAACCTGCGCGGGCTCAACAAGATCGACGACCGGCTGGAGGATCCGGGCAAGCCGCGGGCGTACCTGATCGGGCTCTCCACCGCCGACGACGGCCGGGCGATCGTCTCGGTCGGCAACCCGGACGCCGCCGACAACGTCCTGACCTACGTTCCCGGCACCGGCGCCGAACTGTCCAAGGTGGGCGGTGACATCGACCGGGCCGACCGGATGGCCCTGGACGCCAAGCGGGTCGACCCGAGCCAGGAGACGGCCTCGCTGCTCTGGCTCGGCTACGACGCGCCGGACTCGATCGCCTGGAACGCGCCCTTCGACGGCTCCGCCGAGAGCGGTGGGCCGGAACTCAACCAGTTCCAGAACGGCCTGCGGGCCACCCACGACGGCGAGCCGTCCCGCAACGTCGTCCTCGGGCACAGCTACGGTTCGACGGTGATCGGTCACGCCGCCACCGGCGCCGGGATCAACGCCGACGCCGTGGTCTTCGTCGGCTCGCCCGGGGTGGACACCAACTCGGCGACGGAGCTGAAGGGCGTCCCCGCGAACGAGGTGTGGGCGAGCCGGGCCGAACACGACATCATCCGGCGGGTGCCCGACTGGGACCTCGCGCACGGCAACGACCCGACCCGGGAGGACTTCGGCGGCCGGGTCTTCACCAGCGATCCCGGCAACCCGGACGACGAGGGCGCGACGCACTCGGCGTACTGGGACGACGGGAACCTGGCCCGGGAGAACATCGCGTACATCGTGACCGGGCAGAACGGCAAGGTCAGCTGATGGGCGTCCGGGGTTGGCGCGGCGGGATACTCGCGGCGGTCCTGTTGGCGGCCGGCCTGGCGACATCGGCATGTGGAGGAGACGAGGACGTGCAGCCCACCGTCACCGCCGTACAGGCGGGCCAGCGGGTCGAGGAGATCCTGCGGGAGGCGCATGCGCAGCTCCCGCCCGGCGCCGAGCTGAAGCCGTTCGGCGAGCGTGGCACGCTGCCGTGCGACGACCCGACCGACGGCGGCCCGGCCGGCCGGATCTTCGTGGAGCAGCAGTACGAGGTGGTCTTCCCGGCGAACTGGCCGGCCGACCAGGCGCTGCCCAAACTGGCCGACTACTGGCAGCAGCGCGACTACAAGGTGCTCAACGACCTGCGGGACCGCAGCGATCCCCGGCTGAGCGTCGAGGACCCGGCCGACGGCTACCGGGTCAGCGTCACCGTCTACAACCGCGCGCCGGGCTCGGTCGACATCTATCTGATCGGCAGTTCGCCGTGTGTCTGGGAGCACGGCACCCCCGACCCGCAGTGATCTAGGAGTCCGCCCGGCACTGGTCGGCAGGGCCGATCTATGCCCGGCGTAAAAATTTCCTTCAATCCGCGTTGTTAACTTGCAAGGTCTCGACATAGACGATCGTCGGCGGATACCGTACGGCCACCAACCCCCGCCCCGGGACATTTCGCTCACTCTGGAAAGGAGTGACCGTGACTGCTCGGATCCGTCGAGGCCGACTCGCCCCGCTGCTCGGTGCCGCCAGCCTCGCACTCGCGGTCGGTCTGACCGGCCAGCCCGGCTACGCCGCCCCGGACACCGCCCCCTCGACCAGCGCCATCGGCCAGCCCAGCCCGCTCGCCGCAGCCCTCGCCACCGCGGCGGCCCGCTACGACGTCCCACGGGACCTGCTCGCCGCCCTCGGCCAGGCCGAAACCCGCCTCGACGGGCACGCCGGAGCGCCGAGCGCCTCCGGCGGCTACGGCGTCATGCACCTGACCAGCAACCCGACCGTACGCAGCCTGGACGAGGCGGCCCGGCTCACCGGGCTCGACCGGGCCGTACTGCGTACCGACTCCGCCGCCAACGTCGTCGGCGCGGCGGCGGTGCTGCGGTCGTACGCCGACGACGCCGGCCTGACCGCGACCCAGCGCGCCGACCTCGCCTCCTGGTACGCCCCGGTGGTCCGGTACGGCGGTGCCACCGACCCGCGCGTCGCCCGACTCTACGGCGACGCCGTCTACGACCTGCTCGGCGCCGGTTTCAGCTCACCCGCCGGGGTCGTCGTCGCCGGCCGACCGGTGGCACCGCGACGCGGGCCGCTGGCCGGGGTGCCGGCGGTCGGCTCGGCCGACCGGGCCAGCGGTGACGTCGGCACGATGAGCACCGACTACGGGCCGGCCGCCTGGGTGCCGGCCTACTCCGGCAACTACACGGTGGCCAGCCGCCCACCCAGTACCGGATCAACTACGTGGTCATCCACGTCACCCAGGGCTCCTACGCCGGCTCGATCAGCTGGTACCAGAACCCGGCCTCCCGGGTGAGCGCCCACTACACGTTCCGCTCCTCAGACGGCGCCGTCACGCAGTCGGTCCGGGAGGAGGACGTCGGCTGGCACGCCGGCAACTGGACCTACAACACCGAGTCGATCGGCATCGAGCACGAGGGGTACGTCGACAACCCGAGCTGGTTCACCGACAGCATGTACCGGGCATCGGCGGCGCTGACCCGGAACCTGACCGGCAAATACGGCATCCCGAGGGACCGGGCGCACATCATCGCGCACTCCGAGGTGCCCGGCGCCACCCACACCGACCCCGGGGTGAACTGGAACTGGACCTACTACATGCAACTGGTCAACGGGGTGACCGGGACCGCCCCGGGCACCGTCCGCACCTCCAGCGGCTCGCTCAACGTCCGCTCCGGCCCCGGCTCCGGCCACGCCGTCGTCGGCTCGCTGGCCAGCGGCGCCGCCGTCATCGTCTACTGCCAGACGAACGGCACGACGGTGACCGGCTACTACGGCACGAGCAGCGTCTGGAACCGGATCGGCACCGGTCGCTGGGTCTCCGACACGTACGTCAACACCGGGCACAGCGGATTCGTCCCGGGCGTTCCCCGCTGCTGACCGGGGGGCCGGGGCCGGATCGGCCTTGACGGCGGGCGGCGGTGCTGCGCAGACTGGTCGACGTCGGGTCGAGAGGCGCTGCGACGGACCGGTGTCCGCCACGCTCGGCCCCCACATCCCATCGGGACAAGGGCGCCTCCGCGAGGAGGAGCCGCCGATGTCCGACCGTGTCGCGTCCCGCGCCCCGCACGGCGTCGTCCGAGAACTGATCACGTACCCGATCAAGGGCTGCGCCGCCATGCCGGTCGCCCGCAGCCAGGTGACCCCGGCCGGCCTCGCCCACGACCGCAGCTTCATGGTCGTCGACCCGGAGGGCGTCTTCCGCAGCCAGCGCCGGGACCCCGGGCTGGCGCTGGTCCGACCGGCGATCACCCCGGACGGTACCCGGCTGACGCTGCGCGCCCCCGGCGCCGATCCCGTGGAGCTGGCGGTCGACCTCGACGCGGCCCGCCGCGACGTGCTGCTCTTCGGCGCCCGCTACCAGGGCATCGACCAGGGGGAGACGGCCGCCGGATGGCTGTCGGAGGTGCTCGGCGCGCCGAGCCGGCTGGTGCGGGTACCGCCCGAGCACGACCGGGTCACCGACGGCGAGATCGCCGGCACCTCCGGGTACGCCGACGGTTCCGCCGTGCACCTGCTCTCCCGGTCCACGTTGGATCTGCTCAACGAACGGCTGCTCGGCCGGGGCGTCGTACCTGTGCCGATGAGCCGGTTCCGGCCGAACATCGTGGTCGACGGCTGGGACGTCCCGCACACCGAGGACCTGGCTGGGCGGATCTCGGTGGGCAGCGTCGGTCTGGCCTTCGCCAAGCTCGCCAGCCGGTGCGTGGTGACCACTGTCGAGCAGCGCAGCGGGCGGAAGACCGGCCCGGAGCCGCTGCGTACCCTCGCCGACTACCGGCGGATCGACGGCGGGATCGCGTTCGGCGTCAAGTACGCCGTGCCGGAGCCGGGCGTGCTGGGTGTCGGTGACGAGGTGCTCGTCGACCGGTGGCAGCGGCCGCCCCGGCTCGACCGGGTGGTGCCGACCGTTCCGGCGGCCGCCGGCCCGGCCGCTGACGCGAGCGGACCGACCCGACGGTCGACCCTGGTTCCGCTTGGTTCGCGACCGACGCCGTCGGACGAGGGATAACCTCCCGCGCACACTGTCGAGCTGGGTGCAGAGACGGGGCACGACAATCAGGACATTGCTTCGCCCCGGCACCGGACTCACGAACGGGGCAGCTCGACAGTCTCCGCGTAGAGAGCTGTCTCCGCGGACCGGGGCGGACCGCCGCACTCGACCCGGGCGGTGCGTGGCTCAGCCGTCCGTCGACCTACCGGGACAACGGTCAACCTGTGTCGTGGGGCCGAGGGTGCGGACTGATTTCCGACCTTGTTATGGGTGGCATCGATCCGACACATGCGAATAACGTTGCCGTGTGTCCCATTCGGGCAGCGCACAGTGGCGGGCGTGCATCCGGGACGATCGCGCCGCGATCCGTGGCGCCGGCATCGTCCTCGGTGACCGCCACGTGCTCACCTGCGCGCACATCCTGCTGCCGCAGATCCCCGGCGCGGAGGTCGGGCGGCCGGATCAGGACTTCCAGGTGGACCTGGTCGGACGGCGTCCCGCCGGCCCGCCGGCCCGGGGCCGGGTGGTCGACGGCTGCTGGAAACCGCCGCAGGACGACCAGCGGGCCGACCTGGCCCTGCTCGGGCTCGCCGAGCCGCTGCCGTACGGCACCGGTCCGGTACTGCGCCGGCTGCCGTCGGGAGCGCGTCGCACGGTACGGATGTTCGGGTTCCCGTCGATGGTCCCGACCGGCGTCTGGGCCCGGGCCCGGCTCGCCGGGGACGGTGGACCCGGCGGCGAGTGGATCCAACTCGACTCCGAGCCGGCCGGCCCCGCCGTGGAGCCCGGGTTCAGCGGCACGGCGGTCTTCGACGAGGAGACCGACCAGGTGCTCGGGATCGTGGTCAGCTATCTCGCCGGCCGGGATTCGGCACTCTCCTGGATGATCCCGGTCGAGACGATCATCAGATACCTGCCCCGGGTGCGCGACTGGGTCAGCGGCGACTCGGCGGTCGACGCGAGTTTCGCCGCGCCGATCGGGCCGGTCGCCACCGACGAGACGGTGGTCCGGCAGCTCACCGACTTCCTCGCCCCCGGCGCCCCGCCGGACTCCCGGATCATCGTCACCGTACCGGGTTCGGCCGCACACGCCGCCCTGCGCGACGTCGTCCTGCGGACCAGCCGCGAGTTCCGGCCCGACGGCACCGACCGGGGCGGGCCGGCGCCGGCCACCGCCGGGGAGTCGCCGCCGGGCCGGATCGACCTGGCGCTGGACGTGTCGGGCCGGACGGTGGCGGAGGTGGCCAGCCGGATCGTCAACTGGATGAGCGTCGGGGCCGACCCGGAGAAGTCGCTGGCCGACAGCATGGCCGGCGAGCCGCCGCCGATGAACCTGGTGCTCGACGGCGTGGACCGGGCCGCCGACCCGGCGGCGCTGGTCGCCGAGGTGGTGCGACCCATCGCCGACCGGGTGGCCGGACGCGACCTCCGGCTGCTGCTCGCCTTCCACGACGACCGCGCGCCGAGCCTCGGCTACGCCGCGCTCGAACTGCTGGCCGCCCGGATCACCGAGGTGCGGGCCGCGGAACAGGCCGCCCGGGAACGGTACGCCCACGTCGCCGCCCGGGTCAGGCCGGTGCGGGCCCCGACGCCGCACGAGCCGGGGCTGCGGCTCCGGCTGACCGCGCTGCGGGCCGCCGCCGCGCAACCCGGCGACACCCCGCTGCTGCCCGCCATCGAGTCCTGCCGGCGGAAGGCCGACCGGGCGCTCGACGCCGCCAGGCAGGCGCGCCGGGAACTGGGGGAACTCCTCGACCAACGCGACCGGATGCGGGACCGGCTCGACGGCTACCGGGCCGGAGTACCGGCGCCGCTGCGGGAGGACCCGGAGCTGACCGCGCTGTACCGCGAGGCCCACGAGGCACTCTGGCGCGGCCCGGCCGACCTGGCGGCCTGCGAGGTGCTGGTCGACCGGTACGCCACGACGATCCGGCGGCGGGCCGCCGAGCCGCACGACCGTGTCGCGGGGCGGGACGACCGGGGAACGCGGGGCGGTCGGGGCGATCGGCCGGGGGCGGCGCGGTGACGATCGACTGCAACCGTCCGGACTGCGCCGGGACGGTGGACGAGACCGGATTCTGCGACACCTGCGGCCGCCGGCCGCTGCCGAGCCCGGACGCCGGGCCGCCGCCCGTCGTCCCCGGCTCGACGGTCTCCAGCGGCTCGTCCTGGCTGGTCGGCGGCCTGGTGCCGCTGCCGGAGCTGGAGCCCGCCGACCCGGTCAGCCGGCTGCGCGGCGACACCGAGGTGCCGGAGTCGAGCCGGTTCTGCGGCAACTGCGGGGCCCAGGTCGGCCGGAGCTTCCGTGGCCAGCCCGCACTGCCGAAGGGATACTGCGGCCACTGCCGCAGCCCGTACTCGTTCGTGCCCGAGCTGCGCCGGGGCGACCTGGTGGCCGACCAGTACGAGGTGGACGGCTGCCTGGCCCGGGGCGGGCTCGGCTGGGTCTACCTGGCCCGGGACACCCACCTCGACGGCAACCCGGTCGTCCTCAAGGGACTGATCAGCAACGACGAGGCGGCGCTCCGGCTGGCGGTCGCCGAACGCCGCTTTCTGACCACCCTCGACCACCCGAACATCGTCCGCATCTTCAACTCCGTCACCCACCGCGATCCGCGTACCGGCGAGCAGGCCGGTTACATCGTGATGGAGTACCTCAACGGGCAGTCGTTGCAGGACGTGCAGGTGGCCGCCGCCCGGCGTACCGGGGCGCTGCCGATCGAGCACGTGCTCGCGTACGGGCACGAGATCCTCGCGGCGATGGAGTACCTGCACGGCCGGGGCCTGCTCTACTGCGACATGAAGCCGGCGAACGTGATCCGCTGCGCCGACCGGATCAAGGTGATCGACATCGGCGGCGTACGCCGGATCGACGACGACAGGAGCCCGAGGGTCGGTACCGACTTCTTCCAGGTACCGCCGGACGAGATCGGCCGGCACGGCCTGACCGTCCGGTCCGACATCCACACCGTCGGCCGGACTCTCCAGGTGCTCTTCGAGGTCAGCGACGAGGGACGCCCGTCGGCCCCGGCCGGCGCCGACGGGATCGCCTTCGGCGTGGAGTCGTTCGTCCGGCTGGTCAACCGGGCCGTTGCCGGGCACGACCGCCGGTTCGCCACCGCCGCCGAGATGTCCCAGCAGCTCAAGGGGGTACTCCGGGAGTTGCTGGCGCTGCGCACCGGCCGCCCACACCCGGTGCGGTCCACGGTCTTCGCCCCGACCCCGGTGTTGCTGGACGGCGGGCTCGGCGCCGTACCCGGGCTGGACGTCTGGATCAGGGGCACGACGAACGTGCTCGACATCGCGCCGCCCTCGCCCTCCTGGGCGGCCGGCGGGCTGCCGCTGCCGATCGTGGACCCGGACGACGAGGCGGTGGAGCTGCTCGCCACCGCCGGGGCGGCGGACCCGCGCGGCCTGATCGAGAAGCTGGCCAACTCCGGTCTGCGCTCGGTCGAGGTCCGGCTCGCGCTCTGCCGGGCGTACCTGGAAGCGGGCGATCCGGGCAGCGCGGCCGGCACCCTGGACGCGGCGGTCTCCGACCTCGGCGCCCGGGCCCGGCACGACTGGCGGATCCGCTGGCACCGGGGGCTGCTCGGGCTGGCCCGTGCCGACGTTCCGGCGGCCGAGGCCGAGTTCAACGCCGTCTACGCCGACTGCCCCGGCGAGATCGCCCCGAAGCTCGCCCTCGGCTTCTGCGCCGAGCATCTCGCCGAACACGACTGGGCGGCTCGCTGCTACCAGGCGATCTGGCGGCGCGACCGGAGTGAGGGCAGCGCCGCGTTCGGGCTGGCCCGGCTGCGGCTGCGCGACGGCGACCGGGCCGGGGCGGTGCGGATCCTGGACGAGGTACCGAGGGAGACCCTGCACTACGAGCGGGCCCGGGTCGCGGCGGTCCGCATCCTCTGCGGCCGGCTGCCGACCGGCGGCCCGACCCGGGCCGATGTCGCCGAGGCGGTACGCCGGCTGCCGGCGCTGCACCTCGACGGCGGCAACCAGACCGGGGAGGCCAGGGACCGGCTGACCGCGCTGGTCCAGGCGGCGGCGCTCGGCCTCTTCCGCACCGGCAGCACCCGCGCGGAGAACGGGCTCGGCGACGGCGGTGAGGTGCTCGGGCCGGAGCCGACCGAGGAGGACCTCCGGCGGCGGCTGGAACGCTCGATGCGGGTGCTCGCCGCGCAGGCCCGGACGCCCGACGACCACGGCGCACTGGTGGACCTCGCCAACGCGGTGCGGCCGAGGACCCCGTGGTGACGGCCCGACGGCCCGTGTCGAGGGCCGGACGGGAGGCGGTGACGATCCGATGGGAGATGCCGGCGTGACACCAGGACCGGGCGGAAGTGGCCCGCCACACGCCTTCGGGCTGGAGATCGTGCAGAACCCGTACCGGTCGACGTCGGACACCGGGATGGCGGTCGTGCTCAGGGTCACGGCGCGGTCCCCGGCCCAGGCGGTGATGCCGGCGCCGACCGCGGCCGGCGTGGTGGTGCTGATCGACTGCTCCAGCTCGATGGGCTATCCACAGGCCAAGATAACGGCGGCGAAGCAGGCCACCCGGGCCGCGATCGACGCCATCCGGGACGGCAGCAGCTTCGCCATCGTCGCCGGCACCGACACCGCCCGGATGGTCTATCCCGAACGGGCGACCACGGCGGTGGCCAGCGACAGCACCCGGGCGGAGGCGAGGCGGGCCACCGGACACCTCTACGCCGGCGGTGGCACCGCGATGGGTGGCTGGCTGCGGCTGGCGGACCAACTGCTGCGACCACACCCCGACCTGGTGCGGCACGTGATCCTGCTGACCGACGGCCGCAACGAGCACGAGACACCGGAACAGCTCGAAGAGGTGCTGACCGGCTGCGCGGGCAACTTCGTCTGCGACGCCCGGGGCATCGGCGAGGACTGGGACCATCGCCAACTGTTGCGGATCACCTCCGTGCTGCGCGGCACGGCCGAGGCGATCGGGAACGTCGACGAGCTGGTCGCCGACTTCGAGTCCATCATGGACAGGACGATGGGCAAGCAGGTGCCCGACCTGCGGATCCGGCTCACCACCGCCCCCGGCGTACGGGTCCGGTCGGTACGCCAGGAGACGCCGACGCTCTCCGACCTCACCGAGCACGCGACCGTACTCGACGACCGGACCACCGAGTTCTACACCGGTTCCTGGACCGACGACGAGAACCGCGACTTCCTGGTGGAACTGGCGATCGGCTACGGGTCGAACGATGACCGCCCGCCGCTGGAGGAGGAGTTCCGGGCCGCCCGGGTGGACCTGCTGATGGCGGGCGAGCGGTGCGCCGACCCTCGGCCGATCGTGCTCTGCTGGACCGACGACCCGGTGGCGCCGACCCGGATCGAGCCGTTGATCGCCCGGCACCTCGGCCAGGAGGAGTTGGGCGACGCCGTCACCGCCGGCTGCGACGCCCTGGAGGCGGGGGACCGCAGAACCGCCGAGGCGCAGCTCGGCATCGCCCTCGGGCTGGCGGAGCGGCTCGGCAACACCGAGGTCCTGCACCGGCTGGCCGGGCTGGTGGAGGTCACCGGCGACCCCGACCGGCCGGTACGGCTCAAGGAGGGCTGGACCCGCAGCGCGCTGCTGCGGGTCGGGGTCAGCTCGGTGATGGCCGGCGGCGCCGAGTCGCCGTGGGAGGCTCCCCAGCCGCGCACGCCCCGATCGCCGGGGCCGCCGTCGCCGGAGCCGGGGACGGCCGCCGCCGACCAGGTCTGTCCCTGCGGGCGGATCTCGCCGCCCGACGCGACGGCGTGCGAGGTCTGCCGCCGCCCGTTCGGCGAGGCGGCGGCAGTTGGCGAGGGGGCCTGATGGTGGGACCGACGGCGGCCGGCGGTGCGGTGCGGCCGAGCACCACCCGGCGTACCCTGCTGCGCCTGCTCGGCTGCCTGCTCGGCGCGACGGTGCTGGTGCTGACCAGCTCGCTCGCCGTGATCTGGGGCACCCATCGCACCGCCGAGACGGTACGCACCCGGAGCCTCCCCTCGGTGATGGAGCTGGCGGCGGTGCGTACCGCCCTGGTCCGGGCCGACACGGCGGCGATCACCAGTTTCCAGACCCGGCAGGCCGAACTGGTCGGACCCGGCGAGGAATACCAGAACCAGATCGCCGCCGCCAGCCAGAGCCTGGCGCAGGCCGCCGAGGACATCGGATCGGGTGACAGCAGCAGCCGGCAGATCCAGGTCGTCGAAGGGCTGCTGGTCACGTACATCAACCTGATGGGGCAGGCGCACGCGCACTACGGGCAGAGCGGGCCCGGTGGTCTCACCACCGCCTATGCCTGGTACGCCTCCCGGCTGCTGCACTCCGACGGCGGAATCCTCGCCCAGATCGACGCGATGCTGGCGGCGGAGACCGCGACGCTGGAGGTGCGGCTCTCGTCCGGGTGGCTCAATCCCTGGGTGACGCTGGTCTGGGCGGTGCCGGTACTCCTCCTGCTCCTCCTGCTCGTCGGCGCGCAACTCTTCCTGCGCCGACGGTTCCGCCGGGCGGTCAACTGGGGCCTCGCCGCCAGCACCCTGCTGCTCGTCGTGCTCGCCGCCGGTACGTCGTTCGTGCTGGTCGCGAAGGAGCAGTCGGCCGACGCCCACGCGGAACTGTCGGAGGTCCGCCGGCTGTCGGCGGGACAGTCCTCCAGCGCCGACCGCGAGGGCATCGTCGCGCTCGACGCACTCCTCGCGGAATTCTGCCCCCGGCAGGACGGCTGCCAGGTGAGCAGCGACGTGTTCCGGAGCAGTTCCGACGCCGGAGCCCCGGCCGCTGCCCCGTCCCCGTCCGCGACGCCGGTCGCCGACCGCGACGTACTCCGGCACGCGGCGGAGGTCGACGAGCAGGCGGCGCTGGCCACCGGGGCGACGTCCGGTGCGTTCGTCGTGCTGCTGCTGACCTCGCCGATCGCGCTCCTGGTCTGGCTGGGGCTGCGCCCGCGCATCGAGGAATACCGGTACGGGTCGAGATGAGGCTTTCCATGCGACGCAGGCTTGCCCACCTGGCCCTGCTGCCGGTGCTCGCCCTCGGGGTGGGCCTGGGCGGCTGCCTGGGCCAGCGTGACGCGGAGACGGTGACGGTGCTCGCCTCCTGGACCGGCGCCGAGGAGGCGAGCTTCCGGCAGGTGCTGGACACCTTCGAGGAGCAGTACGACGTCGAGGTCGACTACCGGGGCACCCGGGCCGTACGGCAGATCCTCCTCGCCGAGGTGCAGAAGGGCGCCGCGCCGGACGTCGCGGTGCTGCCGACCCTGAGCGAGATGGCGGCCTACCTGCGACGGGACGTACTCCGACCGCTGGATGGCGACCCCAGGTCGTCGATGAGTCCGCAGTGGCGCCGGCTGGCCCAACTCAACGAGGGCGACGGACTGGACGTGGTGCCGATCAAGGCCGACCTGAAGAGTCTCGTCTGGTACGTGCCGGGACGGGTGCCGTTCGGCGCGGCGGGGCCGCCGCGAAGCTGGGAGGCGCTGGTCGAGACCAGCGAGTCGCTGGCGCAGGCCGGCAGGACGCCGTGGTGCCTCGGCATGAGCGCCACCCCGGGCTCCGGCTGGCCGGGAACGGACTGGATAGAGGACATCCTGCTGCACCGTTCCGGGGTGGCCGCCTACGACGCCTGGTCGGCCGGCCGTCTCGGTTGGACCTCGCCGGAGGTACGGGCGGCCTGGGACGCCTGGGGCAGGCTGGTCGGCTCTCCGGGGATGGTCCGGGGCGGCAGCCCCGCCGCCCTGTTGACCGAGTTCACCGACGCCGGCAAGCCGATGTTCACCAGCCAGCCCGGCTGTCTCTTCGAACACCAGGCGTCGTTCGTGATCGGCATGCGGGCCGGCTATCTCGAAGACGAGTCGAGTGGCGCCATCCGGGCGGCGGACGTCCTCGGCGCGGACTACTTCCCCTTCCCGACCTTCGACGGCGGCGCCGCTCCTGACGGTGCCGGTCCTGACGGTGCCGCTCCTGACGGTGCCGGACGGCGGGACGGCTCGATGGCGTCGGCCGACTTCGCCGGGCTGTTCAGCGACAAGCCGGCCGCCCGCCGCCTGATCGAGTTCCTGGCCACCGACGAGGCGCAGCGAATCTGGCAGCAGAGCAGCGCCGGCAGCTTCTTTTCGGTCAACCGGGACGTCCGGCCCGGTGACGGGGGCGCGCCGGGCGGCGTCGACAGGCGGCCGGAGGTGACCCGGAGGATCGCGGAGACGCTGACGGCGAGCCCGAGCCCACTCTGTCTGGACGCCTCGGACGTGATGCCGGCGGAGATGGCGAACGCCTTCCAGCACGCGGTACTGGTATACCTACAGGACCCGGAGCGGCTCGATGCGCTGCTGGGAAACCTCGAACAGCTGCGCGCCGGCACCGATCCGGACGAGTGGCTGCGCGGCGCGTGCAGCGGCCCGGAGTAGCCGGCGAACTGTCGTGCCGGGCAATGTGGTCATCAGCCGAGGACGTTCGCGTATTCGCGGGCTGCAACGGCGCTGCCCTGGATCATGGTCGCGGCCTCGGTGAGGCGCTGCTTCGTCTGCTCGGCCCGGTTGATGGCTTCGGCGATCTTCGGGTGGCCGGTGCCGGCGGCGACCGCCCGGAGCCGGGTGAGGACCTGTTCGGTGTTCTCGATGGCCGACCGAATCTGGTTGAGGGTGCTGTTGCCCTGGTCAGCAGCCTGAGCAAGCGCGGCTTTGACTTCCTCGATGCTGGCCATGCGATCCTCCCGACTACCCCGACTACCCCGACTACCCCGACTACCGGCTGGGCGGGATGGCGTAGGGCCGGATCGGCGTAGCGGAAGCAGCGCCCACCATCACGCCCGCGTGGTCGACCGAACACTATCCGAGGTAGACAGTGTGTGCAGCCCTGCACGATCGCGCCCTTCAGATGGTCGGGCAGGTGCAGCACCCGTCGAGTCGCCCTCGCCGCGCCCCGCTCGACGGTACCCTGTGGCCCGTGATCGGCGTCTCGGACGTGACGGCGGTGGCGCCACGGACGGGGACCTGGGCGCCGCGCCGTCGCCGTACGCTCGGCGCGGCGCTGCTGGAGGCCCTCGCCGTGCTCGGCACCTCGCTGCGCCTACTGCTCCGGCACTGGCCGGTGCTGTTCGCGCTCTACTTCGCCGGGGCGGCGGCCCGGGAGTTCGTCGTACTCGGCGCGGTGCAGGTCAGCAAGATCAATGGCGTACTGGGTCTGCTGGTCGTCGTCCTGGGGCCGATCGCCACCCTGACCGCACTGGTACTCATGCTGCGCGCCCTCCGCCCCTCCCTGCCCTGGCTCGCGGCCGCCACGACCGAGCCGGAAGCTTCCGGTGCGACCGAGCCGACGGATCCCGCCACGGCCGAGCCGGCGGGGGACGGGGGACATCGGCCGCCGCGCCGCAGGACGCTTCTCGACCACCTGGGCAGCGCGCTGGTGCCGTTCCTCGCCGTCTACGCCTCCTGGGGATATCTCCAGGAGGATTTCACCGACTACTTCTACCAACTCTTCGTCGACATCTACCTCTCCGACGCCGCCATCTTCATTGATCCCGGACAGGTCGCCGAGAACGCGGAGCGCCGTATGCCGCTCGACATCACCGGCACCATCGTGGCGGTGGTGGCCGTCGCGGTGGTGCTGCGCTGGCTGTTGGGCAGGTGGCAGGAGCGGTCCCGGATGGGTTGGCTCGGCATTCCCGGCGCCTACGTCGAGGTCATCTGGATCTCCGTCGTCGCCGCCACGGTCGCGCAGGCACAGGATCCGCTGCTGCAATGGCTCCAGGAGCGCCGGGTCGTCGGCTGGCTGCTGGACTCCTGGCACGGGCTGGTCGACCGACTCGGGCCGCTGTCCGGGCCGGTGCGCGCCACGAGCGAGTTCCTGCTCAACGCGGCCGGCTCGGTGCAGGTGGCCGTCGTCGTACCGCTGGCGTGGCTGGCGGTCGGCGCGGTCGTCTACGGCCACCGGCTCACCCCGCCGCCGCCGTCCGAGGCCGACCTGGTGGAACGGGCCGCCCGACGGTGGCGGGCACTGCCCCGACCGGTACGCGTCGTCGGCGCGAACCTCGGTGCCGACCTCCGGGAGCGGTTCGCCCCGATGGTGCACAGCCTGCGGCTGATGGTACGGGCCGGCCTGGCCCCGATGCTCTTCTTCTGCCTGGCCTTCCTGCTGGCCCAGAGCGCCCGGGAATGGCTGTGGGAGGCGGAGCGGCTGATCATCGGCGGGCAGGACCTGGAGTCGGTCTGGATGCCGCTCTCCGGGCGGCTGACCATGCTCAACGACGCGGTAGGCACCGTGCTGCTGGCCTGCCTGCTCGGTGCCGCCGTCGACCGGGTCCTGCGGATCCAACCGCCCCCGACATCCGCCACCGAGGAATCCGCCACCGAGGAGTCCGTTACCGAGCCATCCGCCGCCGGGCCGTCCGCCGCCGAGGCATTCGGCACCGAGGCATTCGCCGCCGGGACGTCGGCGACCGGCAGCCCGGCCGGGAGCGGCCAGCCGGGGGGCGGGCCGGGGGATCAGCCGACCGGCAGCCGGGCGTAGCGCGGTCGCTGGGTCGCCTTGACGATCCGCAGCGCCACCGGGGTGGCCGGGCGAGGCAACAGAAAGTACGCCTCCACCTGCAACGTCCGCTCCGCGGGGTCGTCCGCGACGCAGCCCGGGCTCGACAGCCCGGCCCCGCTCAACTCCGGCGGGTTCGCGCTGAACAGCCGACCCTCCCGGTCCTCCAGATAGTGCAGGCAGCCGATCAGCGTCTCCGGCGCGGAAAGCTCGAACGCCAGCTTCGCCCGCCAGAGGCGTACGCCGGCCGGCAGTGGGAGCGGTCGGTCGTCCCGGCCCGGTACGGACGGCGCCTCGACCAGTTCGACCAGACGGATCCGGGCACCGGCGAAGGTCGCCCACCCGTCGGCTCCGACACCGACCGGTTCGAGATACTCCGCCTGGGAGTACCGCTGGTAGCCGTCCTTCACCCCCGGGCCGAGCGCCAGGACGAGGGCCGGGAGCAGGGCCAGCAGCCCCCACCGGTTACGCCGCCACCAGCCGACCTGCCCGGTGCCTACGCCGCCGGAAGCGACCGGCGCGGCCGGGGTGGTGGGCGGCGGCGGGCCGGATTCGACCACGGGAAGCACGGCGGTGTCGACCTCGGCGTACCGCAGGATCACCGTCGGCGGGCCGGTCCACGGCGGTGGCGGAGCCAGCGGGTCCCGGCGGGGCGGCGCGGGCGGCGGCGGGGCGAGCGCGTCCAGGCCCCGGCCGGCCGGGATCGACGGTGGCGGCTGGGTCACGGCGCCACCGCCCGTGCGCCGGCCAGCGGTACCGGTGCCGAGGCGCTCGCCCACTCGTCGACGCGCGCCCGGTCGAGCGTGGGCAGCGGCACCTCGGCCAGGTCGTCCATCCGGATGTCGACCTGCTGCTGCCCGAGGTGTGCCGTGAGTCTGGTCGCCGCGTCCCGGGGCACCTCGAAGGCCAGGTCACCCTCGACGGGTATTCCCGGCTGGAGGACCCGGCCCGCGCCGACCAGCGACTGGGTGAACCGGGTGGTGGCCCGGAACGTCCGGTCCCGCTGGTCGCGCAGGGCCGCGTACCCGATGCTGGTCGCCCGGTCCCGGGTCGTGAGGCGGACCCGCAGCACGATCCAGACCCCGGCGGTGTCGTACGCCTCGCCGCCGGTCGCCACCTTGGCGGCGCCCCGGACGTCCAGCACCGCCGCGTCGAAGACCCGGGTCGAGACCGTCTCGCCGAACCGGCCCGCCTGGACGAACGGCCGCTCACGGGCCTCCGCACCGCCGCCGTTGACCGGGCGCCAGTTGGCGATGGCTCCGCCGACGGCCAGCGCCGCGACGATCAGGGTGCCGGCGCCGGCCCGCAGGCCCAGCCGCCCCACCGGGCCGGGCGGCGCCCGGTGACTGGTGACGGAGTCGGGCTCCGGGTGCTCGGCGGGTACGGTCATCCGGCCCTCCGGTCCTGCACCGGCACCTCGACCTCGGCCCGCCGCTCGGAGTCGCGCCACTCCCAGGTGTCGCTGACGGTGTCGAGGCGCCGCGTCGTACCCCAGACCTGCACCGTCGCGCTCTCTGGCACGGGGGTGCTGTCGTCCTGCTGCCAGAGGAACGCGAGCTTTTCGGGCAGGCCGGGATTGAGATAGTCCGGCCTGCTGCCGTCGCGTACCAGCAGGACCTGGCTCGCCCGCTCCTCCGTGACCCCGGCGACACCGGTCAGCCGGACGGCGTCCCGGAAGTCGGTACGGCTCTCGTCGGCGGTGTTCTCGACCGTCGCCAGTACGGTGAACCAGCGCCTGCCGTCCCGCAGGTAGAGCGTCGGCAGCTTGCCGACCAGCCTGCTGCCGGTCACCGTGACGTTCCACGGCCCGCCGTCGACGACCTCGCCGACCGCGACCGTCGGCACCTCGGGCTTCGTCACCGTGTCCAGGCCGCCGAAGAGGCCGGACGCGGCGAGCCCGGCCACGCCGGTGCCGAGCCCCAGCCAGCGCAGTGGCACCGCCAACAGTCGGGCGCCCAGCCCCGATCGGCCCGCTCCCGGCCCCCCGCCGTGGTTCGACACGGTTCCGGAGCATAGGCACTGGTCGCTGTGCAAGCCAGTCGCGGCGCGTCCGGGTCCACGTGGTGGACGCACAGCCGGGGCAGCTCGACAGTACGCCGTCGAGGCTTCCCCCACCTGGATAGGTAAGCGATGCTATGCCTTGCGTTCCTTACACCCGTCATGCCAGGATCGTTCCCGATGAGCCAGCCCAGCGTCCCGACCCCGGAAGTCGCCCCACCATCGCCGGAAGCCGCCGGCCCGGCGCCGAGGGCGGTCGACGCGTCCGCGCGGCGGATCCTCGGACTCGCCCTGCCCGCCCTGCTGGTGCTGGCCGCCGAGCCGCTCTACGTGCTGGTCGACACCGCCGTACTCGGGCACCTCGGGTCGGTGCCGCTGGCCGCGCTCGCCGTCGGCGGACCGGTGATGACCCTGGTCGTCTGGATCGGCACCGTCACCGCGTACGGCACCACCGGGCGGGCGGCCCGCCGGTTCGGGTACGGCGACCGGGCCGCCGCCGTGGCCGAGGGAGTCCAGTCGTCCTGGCTCGCCCTCGGCGCCGGCCTGCTGCTGGCGGTCGCCATGCAGTTCGCGGCCGGCCCGCTGGCGCGTACCGTCGCCGGAGGCGGATCCCCCGAGGTGGCCGACGGCGCGGCACTCTGGCTGCGGATCGCGGCGATCGGCGCCCCCGGCCTGCTGCTGGCGGCGGCCGGCAACGGCTGGATGCGCGGCGTCCAGGACACCCGGCGGCCGCTCTGGTTCGTGCTCGGGCCCAACCTGCTCTCCGCGCTGCTCTGCCCACTGCTGGTCTATCCGGCCGGCCTCGGCCTGCCCGGCTCGGCGATCGCGAACGCGGTCGCGCAGACCCTCTCCGGGCTGCTCTTCGCGGCCGCGCTGGTCGCCGAGCGGGTGCCGCTGGCGCCCCGGCCCCGGGTGATCGGCCGGCAACTCGTGCTCAGCCGCGACCTGCTGATCCGGGGCGCCGCCTTCCAGGCCAGCTTCCTCTCCGCGACCACCGTGGCGGCCCGGTTCGGGGTGGCCGCCGTCGGCGCGCACCAGATCGCCCTGCAACTCTGGTTCTTCACCGCGCTGCTGCTCGACGCGCTCGCCATCGCGGCCCAGGCGCTGGTCGGAGCGGCGCTCGGGGCCGGCGACGCGGCCAGCGCCCGGCTGCTGGGCCGGCGGATCGCGATCTACGGCGGCATCTGCGGCGTCGCCTTCGCGCTGATCATCGGCGCCGGTGCTCCAGTGGTGCCGAGCTGGTTCAGCGACGATCCCCAGGTACGCGAGCAGGCCATGATCGCCTGGCCCTGGTTCGTCGGGATGCAGCCGCTGGCCGGCGTGGTCTTCGCCCTCGACGGGGTGCTGATCGGTGCCGGTGACGTCCGCTTCCTGCGCAACCTGACCGTGGTCAGCGGCTTCGGCGTCTTCCTGCCGGCGATCTGGCTCACCTTCGCCCTCGACCTCGGCCTCGGCGGCATCTGGGCCGGGCTCACCCTCTTCATCGTGGCCCGGCTGGTCGGACTGCTGCTCCGGATGCGCTCCGGCCGCTGGGCCGTACTCGGCGCCACCCGCTGACGCCCCACGAGCCGGCTACCGGCACACCTCGACGGCGGTACCGGTCGCCGGTGAGATGCGCCCGTCCCGGAACGGCTCGCAGGCGACGTTCTCGGCCGCCGCCGCACCGTCGTGCAGGTGCAGGCCCCGGGACTCGACGTCGGCGGCGGTCTCCGGTACGACGTGCCAGACCAGTTCGTCGGTCACCGTCACCAGGTTCCGGCCGGCGGTGACCGTCGACACCTCGAACGGGTAGACCCAGGTGTAGGCGGTGCTGATTTCCAGCCGGGGCGCCCCGTCGACTCTGATCTCCCGGTATGTCATCTCCCCGTCGACCCGTGGCTCGAACTCGGCCAACGGAATCCGGCCGTGCGCCTGGGTCACGTAGTACGGCGCCGACCGGGCGGTGAAGTCGGTGCGTAACCGGGACCGGCTGGCGGGGGCGAGCAGCGCCAGGAAGACGCTCGGGTCCCGGTCCGACACCATCGCCGGGTCCAGCCGGGCGGCGGCCAGCGCCCGGCGGACGGACTCCAGCGCCGCCCCGACCTCGTCGGCGGTGAACGTGTCGGTCGCCCGGGGCTCCGGCGGGTCGATCCCGGCGATCCCCTCCCGGTATCTGGCGGCCTCGGTACCGACGAACGCGTTCACCTCGCTCAGATAGCTGGGTGTGCCGGGCGGGGCGGTCGCGACGTCCCAGATCATCATCCCGAACGGTACGAAGATCGCGCCGACGATCGCCAGGGCCAGCGTCTTGAGACCGTGGTCCTGGAGCCAGCTCCGCAACCGGCCGGGTGGTGGCGCCTCGGGACTGGCGACCCGCATCCAGTCGGGGAGCGTCACCCCCTGATCAGTCGCGGAGGTGGGCGGGGAGGAGGTCGGTTCCTGCTGTGTCGGTGCGGCTTCGGGCACGACTCCCCCGGGGGTGGGTCTGGACGGTCGCGGAAGCTTCCCACATCCGATGCCCCGGCAGGGACCGCCGCCGGATGCTGGTGGTCCGGCCACCTGCCGGTGCGCTGCCGCTCTCTGGCACGCTGGTATCCCGTGAGCAGTGACGGTCTGATCGTGGTCGACAAGCCCGCCGACATGACATCGCACGACGTGGTGGCCCGGATCCGCCGGCTGGCCCGGACCCGCCGGGTCGGGCACGGCGGCACCCTGGACCCGATGGCCACCGGAGTGCTGATCATCGGGGTCGGTCGGGCCACCCGGCTGCTGACGTACGTGATCGGGGCCGGCAAGGGTTACACCGCGACGATCCGGCTCGGCCAGTCGACGGTGACCGACGACGCCGAGGGCGAGGTGGTCGCCACCGCCGACGCCGCCGGGGTCACCGAGGAGGCGGTACGCGCCGCTGTGCTGCCGCTGACCGGCGAGATCGACCAGGTGCCGAGCGCGGTCAGCGCGATCAAGATCGATGGACAGCGGGCCTACAAGCGGGTACGCGACGGCGAGGCGGTCGAGTTGGCCGCGCGGCGGGTCACCGTCTCCCGCTTCGACGTGCTCGGCCTTCGTCGCGACACGGTCGACGGGGTGGCCGTGCTGGACGTGGACGTGGCGGTGGACTGCTCGTCCGGGACGTACATCCGGGCACTCGCCCGGGACCTCGGCGCCGCGCTCGGGGTCGGCGGGCACCTGACCGCGCTGCGGCGTACCGCCGTGGGCGGCTTCACGCTGGCCGAGGCGACGACCCTGCCGGAGCTGGAACAACGCGCCCCGGACGTGGTCGGGCTGACCGTCGAGGCGGCGGCCCGGCGGTTCTTCCCGCAGCGCCAGGCCAGCGCGGACGAGGCGAAGGTGCTCTCGCACGGCGGTCCACTCGACCCGGGCGGCATCACCGGGCCGTACGCGGTCTTCGATCCGGCGGGTGGCCTGATCGCTATCGTCAGCGACCGGGACGGTCGGGCCCGGGCGGAGATCGTGCTCGCCCCGGCCTGAGCGAGCGGCCGTCGGCGGGCAGGCGCCGGGAAGTCGGCGGGGCAGGCGCAGGGAAGGAGAAGGGATCAGGGATGCAGCGGTGGCGGGGGTACCACGGGGCGCCGGTCGGCTGGGGCCGGTCGGTGGTCACCATCGGGGTCTTCGACGGGATACACCAGGGGCACCAGGCGATCATCGGGCACGCGGTGAAGCGCGCCCGGGACATGGGCGTGCAGTCGGTGGTGGTCACCTTCGACCCACACCCGGCCGAGGTGGTCCGGGCCGGTTCCCATCCGGCGGTACTCACCGAGCCGGCCCGCAAGGCGGAGCTGATCGAGGCGCTCGGGGTGGACGTACTCTGCGTGGTGCCGTTCACCCCCGACTTCTCCCGGCTCTCGCCGGAGGCGTTCGTGCACGACGTACTGGTCGAGCAGTTGCACGCCGCGCTCGTGGTGGTGGGGGAGAACTTCCGGTTCGGCCACCGGGCGGCCGGTGACGTGGCCCTGCTGGAGCGGCTGGGTCGTACCTTCGGCTTCGGCGTGGAGGGGGCGCCGCTGGTCGCCGACGCCGACACGGTCTTCTCGTCCACCTACATCCGGGCCTGTGTCGCCGCCGGTGACGTGAGCGCGGCGGCGGCGGCGCTGGGCCGGCCGCACCGGCTGGAGGGTGTGGTGGTCCGGGGCGACCAGCGGGGGCGGGAGATCGGCTTTCCGACCGCCAACCTGCTCTGCCACCGCTATGCGGCGGTGCCGGCGGACGGGATCTACGCGGCCTGGCTGATCCGGCGGGGCGGCCGGGCGGGCCAGGGCGCCGAGCGGCTCCCCGCCGCCGTGTCGATCGGCACGAATCCGACGTTCTCCGGCCGGGAGCGCCGGGTCGAGGCGTACGTGCTGGACTTCTCCGGCGATCTCTACGGGGAGCGGCTCGCCCTGGACTTCGTGGCGTACCTGCGGGAGATGCGCAGCTACGACGGCATCGAGCCGCTGATCGCGCAGATCGAGGCCGACGTCGAGCAGACCCGCCGGGTGCTCCGCTGACGCCGCTGCGGTCAGGCCGGCGCTGAGCAGGCAAAACCCGTCCAACCGGAGCGATCCGACCAGGTCGGGCGTGCCCTTGACTCGGCCGTACCGGAGCAGGCTGGTAATCTGACGGGGACGTCGGGTTACCGGCGTGGCCTCGCGTGCCTGCACGACGCCGCGGGTGCGAGGTCGCCCCGACCCGGTCCACCGACCGGCCGAGGGCGGACACGACAATCCAGGAACAGGGAGATATGGCGCTCGACCAGGAAAGCAAGGCCAAGATCCGCCAGGAGTACGCGACCGCCGAGGGTGACACCGGTTCGCCCGAGGTGCAGGTGGCGGTGCTGACCAAGCGGATCGCCGACCTCACCGAGCACCTCAAGGTGCACAAGCACGACCACCACAGCCGTCGTGGTCTGCTGCTGCTGGTGGGTCGCCGTCGGCGGCTACTCAACTACATGCAGAAGAAGGACATCAGCCGCTACCGGTCGCTCATCGAGCGACTCGGCCTGCGGCGCTGAGCTGAGCGGGGGAGCGGCCGCTCCGGTGCCGGTCCGGCGACACGAGATCGCCGACGACACCGACGGGCAGCCGCTCCACCCGCCCACCTCGCCACACCCGTAACCAGGGGCCAGCGCGACCACCCGATGGGGAGCCGGTCGACGCACCGGTCCTCGGTAGTGGCCCCCGGGCCGGCCGGCACACCCGGCGCCCCGGGCGCTTCGATCGAAGACCGGTTGTCTGGGCAGCTCCTCTGGCCACGGTCTCGTACCGGTGGATACCGGCACGGAGGGCAGTCGCGGGCCCCCGATCGAAGGAGTGCTACCGCACTATGACCGAAACGTCCAACCCCACCAACAGCACGCTGGGCACCCAGCACCGCACCGCCGTGATCGACAACGGGTCCTTCGGCACCCGTGAGATCACCTTCTCCACCGGGCGGCTCGCCCGGCAGGCCGCCGGCTCCGTCCTCGCCCAGCTCGGCGAGACCGTGGTCCTCTCCGCGACCACCGCGAGCAGGCAGCCGAAGGAGCAGTTCGACTTCTTCCCGCTCACCGTCGACGTCGAGGAGCGGATGTACGCGGCGGGTCGGATCCCCGGCTCGTTCTTCCGGCGTGAGGGTCGGCCCAGCGAGGACGCGATCCTCACCTGCCGGCTGATCGACCGGCCGCTGCGCCCCTCCTTCGTCAAGGGGCTGCGCAACGAGGTACAGGTCGTCGAGACCGTGCTGGCGCTCGACCCGCAACACCCGTACGACGTCGTGGCGATCAACGCCGCCTCGCTCTCCACCAAGCTCTCCGGCCTGCCGTTCTCCGGCCCGATCGGGGCCACCCGGATGGCGCACGTGGACGGCCAGTGGGTCGCCTTCCCGACCATCGAGGAGCTGGGCCGGGCCACCTTCGACATGGTGGTCGCCGGCCGTACCCTGCCGGACGGCGACGTCGCGATCATGATGGTCGAGGCCGAGGCGACCGAGCACACCGTGGCGCTGGTCGCCGGTGGCGCCCCGGCGCCGACCGAGGAGGTCGTGGCGAGCGGCCTGGAGGCCGCCAAGCCGGCCATCCGGGAGCTGTGCCGGGCGCAGAGCGAGCTGGCCGAGGTCTCCGCCAAGCCGGTCGCCGACTTCCCGGTCTTCCTCGACTACTCCGACGACGTCTACGAGGCGGTCGCCGGTGCGGCGCGCGGCGAGGTCGCCGAGGCGCTGAAGATCGCCGGCAAGGCGGACCGCGAAGAGGCCCTGGACCGGATCAAGGAGCGGGTCGTCGAGCAGCTCGCCGGCAGCTTCGAGGGCCGGGAGAAGGAGCTCGGCGCGGCTTTCCGCTCGCTGAACAAGTCCGAGGTACGCGCCAGGGTGCTCCGCGAGCAGGTCCGGATGGACGGCCGCGGGCCGCGCGACATCCGGCCGCTGAGCGCCGAGATCGCGGTGCTGCCCCGGGTGCACGGCTCGGCGCTCTTCGAGCGCGGCGAGACGCAGATCCTCGGCGTCACCACGCTGAACATGCTCCGGATGGAGCAGGCGCTGGACACCCTCTCCCCGGAGAAGTCCAAGCGCTACATGCACAACTACAACTTCCCGCCGTACTCGACCGGTGAGACCGGCCGGGTCGGTGCGCCGAAGCGGCGCGAGATCGGGCACGGCGCGCTGGCCGAGCGGGCACTGATCCCGGTGCTGCCCAGCCGCGAGGAGTTCCCGTACGCGATCCGCCAGGTCTCCGAGGCGCTCGGCTCGAACGGCTCCACCTCGATGGGTTCGGTCTGCGCCTCCACGCTGGCCCTGCTCAGCGCCGGTGTGCCGCTGAAGGCCCCGGTCGCCGGCATCGCGATGGGCCTGATCTCCGACGAGGTCGACGGCAAGACGCAGTACGTGACGCTGACCGACATCCTCGGTGCCGAGGACGCCTTCGGCGACATGGACTTCAAGGTCGCCGGCACCAGGGAGTTCGTCACCGCGCTCCAGCTCGACACCAAGCTCGACGGCATCCCGTCCGACGTGCTCGCGGCGGCGCTCGCGCAGGCGTACGAGGCGCGGCAGGTCATCCTCGGCGTGATGCAGGAGGCGATCGAGGGTCCGGCCACGATGTCGGACTACGCGCCCCGGGTGACCACGGTGAAGATCCCGGTCGACAAGATCGGCATGGTGATCGGGCCGAAGGGCCAGACCATCAACGCCATCCAGGACGAGACCGGCGCCGAGATCTCGATCGAGGACGACGGCACCATCTACGTCGGCGCGACCAACGGCCCGTCGGCCGAGGCCGCGGTCGAGCGGATCAACGCGATCGCGAACCCGACGCTGCCGAAGGTCGGCGACAAGTTCCTCGGCACGGTGGTCAAGACCGCCGCGTTCGGGGCGTTCATCTCGCTGCTGCCGGG
This sequence comes from Plantactinospora sp. BC1, assembly GCF_003030345.1. NCBI lineage: Bacteria > Bacillati > Actinomycetota > Actinomycetes > Micromonosporales > Micromonosporaceae > Plantactinospora > Plantactinospora sp. BC1. The sequence continues at coordinate 3,674,504 of NZ_CP028158.1, read as the reverse complement.
CCGGGACGGCCTGCTGCACATCTCCAAGGTGGGCGACGGCAAGCGGGTCGAGCGGGTGGAGGACTTCCTCAACGTCGGCGACAAGGTCGAGGTGTCGATCGCCGACATCGACGCCCGGGGCAAGATCTACCTGGACAAGGTGCGGCCCGAGGGCGAGGAGGCGCCGGCCCAGCCGGCCGGCGGCGAGCGTCCGGCCGGTCGGGACCGGGGCGACCGTGGCCCGCGCGACCGCAGCGACCGGGACCGCGGCGACCGTGGCCCGAGCCGGGGCGACCGCGAGGGTGGCGAAGGTGGCGGCGGCGAGGGCGGTGGCGGCGAGCCGCGCCGCCGACGCAACCGGCACAGCTGATCGATCGCGCCGCGCTGGCCCGGCCGCACCTCACGGGTGCACCGGGCCGGCGCGGCGCGTGCGGTACCGCCGTACCCGACGAGGTGCGGGTGCCGCACTGTTCAAGGGGCGGCGTCCGCTGTCGGGGTTTCCACCGGCGGCGTCCGCCGCGTCGTCGGCGTACAGGCAGGAGCCAGGTCCCTTGAGTCGGGCGAAACGAGTGTCGGGTGCCGGTGGCGTTCGGGGTACGGCGGGTACGGCGGCCCGGGCGGTGACCCGGGTGGTGGACAGCGACCCGCTCGGCGGCACCGTACGCCGTACCGTGCTGCCCAGCGGGCTGCGGGTGCTCACCGAGGCGATCCCGACGATGCGGAGTGTCTCGTTCGGCATCTGGGTGGCGGTCGGCTCCCGGGACGAGACCGGGCCGCAGTCCGGGGTCTCGCACTTCCTGGAGCACCTGCTCTTCAAGGGCACCCGCAAGCGCAGCGCGCTGGACATCTCGGCGGCGATCGAGGCGGTGGGCGGCGAGACGAACGCCTTCACCACCAAGGAATACACCTGCTACTACGCCCGGGTGCTCGACCAGGACCTGCCGCTGGCCATCGACGTGATGTGCGACCTGGTCGCCGACTCGGTGCTGGCCGCCGCCGACGTGGAGACCGAGCGCGGGGTGATCCTCGAAGAGATCGCCATGCACGACGACGAGCCCGGCGACGAGGTGCACGACCTGCTGGCCAAGGCGATCTACGGCGACCATCCGCTGGGCCGGCTGATCTCCGGCACCGAGGAGACCATCTCCCCGATGTCGCGGCGGCAGATCCAGAGCTTCTACCGGCGCCGCTACACCGCGCCGTCGATCGTGATCGCCGCCGCCGGCAACCTCGAACACGCCGAGGTGGTCAAGCTGGTCCGGCAGGCGCTGGACGGCACCGTACTGGACGGCGAGCCGGCCCCGCCGGCCCCGCTGCGTCCGGCCGAGACCCGGGTACGCACCAGCCGGCCGGGCAGCGTGGTCGAGCACAAGGAGACCGAGCAGGCGCACGTCGTACTCGGCTGTCCCGGCATCGGCCGGCTCGACGACCGGCGGTTCGCGCTCGGGGTACTCAACAACGTGCTCGGCGGCGGCATGTCCAGCCGGCTCTTCCAGGAGATCCGCGAACGGCGTGGCCTGGCCTACTCGGTCTACTCCTACTCCAGCCAGTACGCCGACACCGGCCTCTTCGCCGTCTACGCCGGCTGTGCGCCGGGCAAGGTCGACGAGGTGCTGGAGCTGGTCCGGGCCGAGTTGGCCGAGGTCGCCGCGCACGGCGTCACCGAGGCCGAGCTGGCCCGGGGCAAGGGCATGGCGAAGGGCTCCTACGTGCTCAACCTGGAGGACACCGGGTCCCGGATGAGCCGGCTGGCAAAGGGCGAGCTGCTCTTCGGCGACCTGCTGCCGGTCGACGAGCTGCTGGCCCGGGTCGACGCGGTCAGCGCGGACGAGGTGAACGCGCTCGCCGCCGACCTGCTGGCCCGGCCGATGTCGCTGGCCGTGGTGGGCCCGTTCGACGCCGACGATTTCTCCATCGATCCGCAGTAGGACCCACCGGGGGGTTCGTCCCGCCGAGCTCGTCCGGCTAGGGTCTGGCGACCGGAGGCGGGGCCGCAGCGAGGGGGAGATCGATATGAGCATGCCGCTGCTGCCGGGGGAGCGGACCCGGCTCGGCAGGTATGAGCTGCTGGGACGTCTGGGCGAGGGCGGGATGGGCACCGTCTACCTCGGACGGGACCGGGACGGCCGCAAGGTGGCCATCAAGATGGTTCGGCCCGAGTTCTCGTACGACGCCGAGTTCCGTGGCCGGTTCCGCAGCGAGGTCAACCGGGCCCGCCAGGTGCCGCCCTTCTCCACCGCCGAGGTCCTCGACGCCGACCCGGACCACGACCCGCCCTACCTCGTCGTCGAGTACGTCGACGGACCCAACCTCGCCGCCGTGGTCAGGGAGCAGGGGCCGTTGTCCCCGTCCGCGCTGCACGGCGTGGCCGTCGGCATCGCCACCGCGCTCTCCGCCATCCACGGAGCCGGGGTGATCCACCGCGATCTCAAGCCGGCCAACGTACTGTTCGCGATGGGCGGCATCAAAGTGATCGACTTTGGTATCGCTCGCGCCTTCGAGGCGACCAGCCAGCACACCCGTACCGACCAGATAGTCGGCACGGTCGGCTACATGGCACCGGAACGCTTCGAGCCGGGCAACGGCCGGCAGGTGACCTCCGCCGCGGACATCTTCGCCTGGGGCGTGGTCGTGGCGTACGCGGCGACCGGGCGTACCCCGTTTGCCGCCGACTCCGCGCCCGGCACCGCCATGCGCATCCTGACCCAGCCGCCCGACCTGTCCGGACTGACCGGGCCGCTCCGTGAGCTCGTGGAGTGGGCCCTGGCCAAGGATCCCGACGAGCGCCCGACGGCGCGTGCGCTGCTCGACGCGCTGCTCGACGGCAGCACCCCGCCGGCCGGGACCACCGCCGTGATCACCCCGGCGGCGCTGACCGCCCGCGACGGTGGCCAGGTGGCGACCGGCGGTCCCGGGGCGGCGCAGGGCGCGGCCCGGCCCGAGAACAGGCGCCGTAGCCGCCTCCTGTCCGTCGGGGCCGCCGTCGTGACCCTCGTCGTGCTGCTCGGTGCGGGCCTCGTCACGCTCAACGCGCTCGACCCCAGCGGCCGGGAGGCCGGCGGTTCTCCGGTGACGTCCGCGCCGACCAGCCCGAGCCCGACGAACGCCCGGACGACCACCCCGGTGGCCTCGGACCCGGACACCGCGATCCTCCAGGGGACCCGGCGCACGCTGATCCACATCGCGGAGATCGACCGCGATCTGGCGCTTGACCTGCACGACTTCCAGGTCGAGGCGTCCGACGGTACCGGGGCGAAGTCGCAGTTCGTCCTGGTGCCGATGGGGGTGGACTATCTGATCAGGTCGCTGCGGGGCGACGGTCGCGCCGACGACCAGGAGACCTGCCTCGGGGTCAAGATCTTGTTGGAGGGGCCGTCGACACTTGTCGCCGCCGCGTGCCAGCCGACGCAGGCGACGATCTTCTCGCTCGACCGCACCGGCGACAGGGACGACAAGAACCGGCCAACCTACTACATCTACAACGACACGCACGGCTTCGTACAGTGGAGCACCTCCCGCAGGACGGTGATCGTCGAACAGGTCGGCGACGCCACCCCCAGCTCGACCTTCAGCCTGGTCGACCGCGGCGCACTCTGACCCGGAGATCCGCAGGATGTCGGGATCGCACCTGCGCGGGGCCCCCGCTGAACATCGTCTCTCTACCATGCCAGTAGGGAGGTAGCTCGATGGGTTGGTTCACGCCTCGCTGCCCGGTGGTGCCGGAAGAGCGGCGGTGGATCGAGGAGAACCTGGCGTGGCTCGTCCGCGAGTTCGGCGACTCCTGGCTGCGCTCGCCAGTGGTGCTTCCCACCGACGACTTCTTTCCGGGCGGATACTCCGGATCCGAGGAGGACATGCTCCAGGTCGTGCACCAGCTCTGCGACTACCTTTCGGTGGACCCCGACCGGATCCGGGTGGAGCTGCATGCCGATCGGGCGGGTGGGCGGGAGTTGCCGGAACTGGTTGGCGGGTATGCCAGCTGGTCCGGGGCGGCCGGGCATTATCGGGTGGTGGCGGGCAGGGCGGTCGTCTCGCTGGAGGAGTCGCTCGGTAGCCGGCCGTTGGCCCTGGTCGCTACGGTCGCACACGAGTTGGCCCACGAACGGCTGCTCGGCGAGGGGCGGGTCGATCCGCAGCGGCGGGATCAGGAACCCCTCACTGACCTGCTCACGGTCTATCTCGGGTTCGGGATCTTCACCGCCAACGCCGCTCTGGAGTTCGCCGGCCGGCACACCGGTTGGTCGGCGAGCCGGCTGGGATACCTGACCGAGCCGATGTACGGCTATGCGCTCGCCCGGTACGCCTGGCTGCGCGGCGAGACCGCACCCGATTGGGCCCGCCACCTCGACACCAATCCGCGTACCTATCTGCGTCGAGGTCTGCGTTTTCTGCGCCGGGCCGGAGGTCCGCCCGGCGCGGCGGCGGATGCCTGACGTCCGGGATCTGACGGGGATGCCGGATCGGGCTGGGGCGGGTCGCCGGCCGGCCGAGTGGTCTGGCGGTGGCCACATGCGGTTGCCCGCATTGGGATAGGTTGTGGCCCGTGAGCGACGAGCGTGAACCAGGGAAGAACGCGTCGACCGGGCCGCTGCGGGTCGGCGTACTCGGCGCCCGCGGCCGGATGGGCCTGGAGGTGTGCCGGGCGGTGGAGGCCGCCGATGGCCTCGAACTGGTGGCGACGGTCGACGAGGACGACAGGCTCTCCACCGCCTCCGAGGCGGGTGCCGAGGTGGTGGTCGACTTCACCAACCCCGGCGTGGTGATGGACAACCTACGGTGGTGCGTCGAGCAGGGAATTCACGCGGTCGTCGGCACCAGCGGCTTCACCGGGCAGCGGCTCGAGCAGGTGCGTGGCTGGTTGGCCGACAGGCCCGGGGTGGGCGTGCTGATCGCGCCGAACTTCGGCATCGGCGCGGTGCTGATGATGCAGTTCGCGGCGCGGGCGGCCCGCTACTTCGAGTCGGTGGAGATCATCGAGCAGCACCATCCGAAAAAGCTCGACGCGCCCAGCGGCACCGCCACGCACACCGCACGGCTGATCGCACAGGCCCGGGCGCAGGCGGGTCTCGGCGCCGTACCGGACGCCACCAAGGACGAGCTGCCGGGTGCGCGCGGTGCCGACGTCGACGGGGTACGCGTGCACGCGGTCCGGGCCACCGGGCTGGTTGCGCACCAGGAGGTGCTGTTCGGTACCGCTGGCGAGACGCTGACGATCCGGCACGACTCGTACGACCGGGCTTCGTTCATGCCCGGCGTGCTGCTGGCGGTGCGCGCGGTGCCGCACCGCCCGGGGCTGACCGTCGGCATCGACGCGCTGCTGGACTGAAATCCGGTCGGGACTCCGGGTTGCCGGGGAGCCTTGATCCGTTTAACGGTAAGTGCTAACTTACCGTTCGTGGCTACTTACCAAACCGCTGACGGCTGGGACGCGTTGGGTGATCCCACCCGACGCGCCATCGTCGCCTGCCTGGCGGTGCGGCCGAGGGCGGTCGGCGAACTCGCTCAAGAGCTGCCGATCAGCCGACCCGCCGTGTCGCAGCACCTGAAGGTGCTCAAGGACGCCGGGCTGGTGACCGACCGCACGGCCGGCACCCGTCGGGTCTACCGGCTCAACCCCGCGGGCGTCGCCGCGCTGCGGGATCAATTGGACACGTTCTGGGACCGTGCACTGGAGGGCTACCAGGACATCGTCGAACAACCGACCGAGGAGAACTCATGACCCAGGGGCCCGAGGTGGTGGTACGCCGGCAGGTCGTCGTGAACGCGTCGCTGGAGCGGTCGTTCACCGTGTTCACCGAGCGCTTCGGAGACTTCAAGCCGAGGGAGCACAACCTGCTCGGGGTGGCGATCGCCGAGACCGTGTTCGAGCCGAAGGTCGGCGGACACATCTACGATCGCGGTGTCGACGATACCGAGTGCCGCTGGGCGCGGGTGCTCGTCTACGACCCACCGGTCCGGGTGGTGTTCAGCTGGGACATCAGCCCGCAGTGGCGGGTCGAGACCGAGCCCGACAACACCAGCGAGGTCGAGGTCCGGTTCATCGCCGAGACGCCGCAGCGCACGCGGGTGGAATTGGAGCACCGCCACCTCGACCGGCATGGCCCCGGCTGGCAATCCGTCCGAGACGGCGTCGCCGGCGACGGGGGATGGCCGCTCTACCTGAACCGCTACTCCGGCCTGTTCGGCACGGACGTCTGACCGTCACGGACGTCTGACCGCCACGGACACGTCTGACCGCCACGGAGGTCTGACCGGCACGGAGGTCTGACCGGCACGGAGGTCTGACCGGCACCATCGCCACCCGTCCGGTGGCCCGGGGCGCACGCACACCGCTACCGGGCCGCCGGACGACCGGCATGGTGCGGCAACAGGGCCGCTGTCGGGCGACGGAGCGGCTCGGGCCGGTTTCAGTCGGTCGGCTCGGCGGCGAGCGAGACGTGCAGCCGGAGCTGTGGCACGAGCAGGTCGTCGACGTCCAGCGCCCGGGCCGCCCCGTCCGGCTCCCAGCCGGCGGCGCCGAGGAACTTCCGGGTCGCGGCGTCCCCGTCGAAGGCCCAGGCCACCGCCGTGTCGAAGCCGTCGGTGCGCCACAGGTCGACGCTGGCGGCGAGCAGCCGGCTGCCGTGCCCGCGCCGGCCCCACCTCGGCTCGACCAGCAGGTCCGTCACGGCGACGACGCCGGGACCGAGCGCCTCGGCCGGTTCCTCCGGGGCCAGCGCCTGCTCGTCGGGGGGCCCGGATGCGGCAAATCCGACCAGATACGATTGTTCGGCCTGCTCGACGGCGACCAGGACGCGGTGCCGTTCGGAGGGTGGCGCCTCGACCGCCGCACTCCACCGGCGACCGAGCCACTCCTCGTCCAGGTTGTCGAGCACGTGCTTGGGCAGCATCCTCCGGTAGGCGACCCGCCAGGTCGCGAGTTGGATGCGTGCGATCTCGCCGGCGTCTGACGGACGCGCCGGGCGGACGTACCCGAGAGCCATGAGTGGGAAGCCTACGCAGGGCAAGGGGGGCGGTAATGGCGCAGGGTGCCGGTTGGCGTACCCGGTACCAGGTGCTATTCGTGATCGCGTTGGCGGTGCTGGTCGCCGGGTTCCTCTCGGTGGCGGCGGCCCGACACGGTTTCTTCGACCTGCGGGTGTACTACGGCGCGCTGCACCACTGGGTACGCGCCGACGGCGAGATCTACGACTGGCTCAAGCCGGACAGCAAGTACGGCTTCACCTACCCGCCCTTCGCCGCGCTGGTGATGCTGCCGCTGGCGTACCTGAGCTGGCCGGCGGCGATGGTGATCAGCGTCACCCTGACCGTGCTGGCCAGCGCGCTGCTGATCTGGTGGCTGGTCGACCCGATCGCCCGCCGGACGGGCTGGACCCGGTGGTTCACCCTGGCCGTGGCGCTCTGCCTGGCGGCGGCCTTCGAGCCGATGCGCGAGACGGTCAACTTCGGCCAGGTGAACATGCTGCTGCTCTTCCTGGTCGGCGCCGACCTGCTCTGGCTGGTCGCCCCGGTGACCCCGTTCGGGCGCCGGCTGCCGCAGCGCTACCGCCGCTTCGCCGGGGTGGGGGTCGGGCTGGCCACCGCGATCAAGCTGACCCCGGGCATCTTCATCGTCTATCTGCTGGTCACCGGGAGGTGGCGGGCGGCGCTGGTGGCCAGCGGCACCGCCGCCGCGGTCACCCTCGTCGCCGCCGGGGTGGCCCCGGACGCGTCCCGGGAGTTCTGGACCACGGCGCTCTGGGACACCGACCGGGTCGGTTCGCTGTCGTTCATCTCGAACCAGTCGTGGCAGGGCGTGGTCGCCCGGCTCGACCCGGACCATCCGAACACGCTGCTCTGGCTGGTGCTGGTCGCGGCGACCGTGGGGGTCTGGGTCTGGCGGGTCCGGACCTCGGCGGCGGTCGGCGACGAGGCGACCGGGCTCGCCCTGACCGGTGTGGTGCAGAGCCTGGTCAGCCCGGTCACCTGGGTGCACCACCTGGTCTGGCTGATCCCGGCGCTGATCCTGCTGGTCGACAACGCGTACGCCGCGCCGGCCGGCAGTACCCGCCGACGCTGGCTGCTGCGGTTCGCGGTCTTCGCGTACCTGGTGCTGATCAGCCGGCTGGTCTGGATCTGGGAGCGCCGCTTCGACGGCCTGCTCGGCTTCCTGGGCAGCAACTTCTATGTCTGGATCAGCGTCGCGCTGCTCTTCGCGCTACCGGTCCGGGGGCCCAGCCAGCTCGCCGAGACGGGCGGCGTAGCGGAGTTCGACCAGCCCAAGCGGCGGCCGTCCCCCCGACCGTTGCAGTTCGTAGGTCGCCCGCTCACCATCCGCGACTAGCCCGGCCCGCTCGTAGAAGCGGCGGGCCCGCCGGTTGTCGGCGAGGATCCAGAGCCGCAGCTCGGTCCAGCCGAGTGCGGTCAGCTCGCCGACCGAGGCGGCGAGCAGTCGCCGGCCCACCCCGGTGCCCCAGTACCCGGGCCGGACGTAGAGGCCGAGAATCTCGGCGTACCGGTGGTCGAGGCGGTCCGGGTCCTGGTCGGTGCGGTACGGCCCGACGGTGGCGAAGCCGAGTACGGTCTCGTCGTCGGCCCGGGCCACCAGGGTCCGGAACGGGTGGTCGGGTTCGGCGGTACCGAGGTCGCGGCGGCGCTGGGCCCAGGCGGCGACGTTCAGCCGGGCCAGCACCTCGGGCGGCATGATCTCGGCGTACCCCGTCTGCCAGCTCCGGACGTGCACCTCGGCGATGGCCGGGGCGTCCTCGGGGCACTCGGGGCTGACGGCTAGCATCAGCACTGTTTTATCCCGTTTTGCGGGCCAGGTCCAGGTCCGGCGCGTCGTGTCGGACCGGTCGGCTAGGGTCCGGTGCGATGGCCGTACCTGAATCGTTGTCGCTCGCCCAGGCCCGGCGGATCGCGCTGGCCGCCCAGGGTTTCGCCGACCCCGCGCCCGGAGCCGTGCCGACCCGTCGGCACCTGCGCCGGGTGCTCGACCGGCTCGGCCTGCTCCAGATGGACTCGGTCAACGTCCTGCAACGGGCGCACTACCTGCCGCTCTACAGCCGGCTCGGGCCCTATCCGACCGAGCTGCTCGACCGGTCCGCCTACCGGCGCCCCCGGGACCTCTTCGAATACTGGGGCCACGAGGCGTCGCTGGTCCGGGTCGACCTGCAACCGGCGCTGCGCTGGCGGATGGCCGCCGCGCACACCGACGCCTGGGGCGGGATGCGCCGGATCGCCGTCGAGCAGCCGGCGCTGGTCGCCCGGGTCCTCGACGAGGTGCGGGCCGGCGGCCCGATGACCGCCGCCGAGATCGAGCACGACGCGCCCCGGGAGACCGGCAACTGGGGCTGGAACTGGTCGGCGGTCAAGCGGGCCTGCGAGTTCCTGTTCTGGGCCGGTGAGCTGACCGCCGCCTCCCGGAACAGCTCCTTCGCCCGGGTCTACGACGTACCCGAACGGGTGCTGCCGCCGGAGGTGCTGGCCGCGCCGACCCCGGAGCCGGCGGAGGCGCACCGCCGGCTGGTCGGGGTCGCCGCCCGGGCGCTCGGGGTGGCGGCCGAGCCGGAGCTGCGGGACTATTTCCGGCTGCCGGTCGCGGGCGCCCGCACCGCCCTCGCCGAGCTGGTCGAGGCGGGCGAGCTGCGGCCGGTCACGGTGCAGGGCTGGCGGCTCCCCGCCTATCTGCACCGGGAGGCCCGGCTGCCCCGGTGGATCCGGGCCAGCACCCTGGTCAGCCCCTTCGACCCGCTGATCTGGGAACGGTCCCGCACCGAGCGCCTCTTCGGGTTCAGCTACCGGATCGAGATCTACGTCCCCGCGGCGCAGCGGGTGCACGGCTACTACGTGCTGCCGTTCCTGCTCGGCGACCGGTTCGTCGCCCGGGTCGACCTGAAGGCCGACCGCAGGGCCGGCACGCTGCTGGTGCCGGCGGCCTGGGCCGAGCCCGGCACCGATCCGGTCGAGACCGCCGGGGCGCTCGCCGTCGAGCTGCACCGGCTGGCCGGCTGGCTCGGCCTGGGCGCGGTGGCGGCCCCCGCCGGGGGAGACCTCGCCGGGCCGCTGCGCGCCGCCCTCGCCGGCATGCTCGCGGTACGGTGAGACGAGCCGGCCGGCGACCGCCGGACCGGCCGGGCGACGCGCCGTGCGTGCTGGCGGGCGACGCGACGCCCTGGCGGACGCGATCGGCGACGGGTAGGACGGAATGACGAGCGTTGACGAGAACCGGTCCGGCGGGTCCGGCCCGAACCCGGCCGACGCCCCGACCGGCTACCCGGACTACTCGGGCTACCCGGGTTATCCGGCGCCGCCCTACCTTGCTCCCGAGCCCGACCGGCTGACCCGGTTCGTCAACCGGATCCAGGCGCGGGCGCCCCGCTGGCTCGCCCCGGTGGCGGCGCTCGGCTGCCTGGCCGGCGCGGTCGGCTACACGCTGATCACCGACCCGACCCGCAGCGCCCCCGACGCCGCACCGTCCTGCATCTCCAAGCTCATCACCGGGCTGGACTGCCCGGGCTGCGGCGGCACCCGCGCCCTCTGGTACGTCCTGCACGGCGACCTGCCGGCGGCGGCCCGGCACCACCTGCTCTTCGTCTTCGCCCTGCCGTTCCTGCTCTACCTCTACGTCGCCTGGGCCGGGCGGCAGATCTTCGGCTGGCGACTGCCGCAGTTGGAGGTCACCCCGAAGATGATCGGCATCTTCCTCGCCGCCTGGGGAGTCTTCTCGGTGCTGCGCAACCTGCCGTGGGCACCCTTCGACATCTTCTATGTCTGAGGCGCCGGATCTTCTATGTCTGAGGCGCCGGCCGGCTACGCCTGCGGGACACGGACCCGGCTCGGGGAGCCGACCCGGTGCAGCGTGCCGTCCGGGTCGACGAAGGCGAACTCACGCAGGCCGTAGGGGGTCTCCCGCACCTCGCCCAGCCGCCCCTCGACCCCCGACCCGGCCCAGCTCGCCCGCAGCGCGTCGGCGTCGGAGACGTAGAGGTAGACGGTCGACGCCGTCCGGGCCGGGTCGTGCTCGGCCCACTCCGTGAGGTGCAGCGAGACGGGCCCGCGCTCGACGAAGCCGTACCGCTCAGCGCCGTCGTACGCCCGCACGGCGAAGCCCAGCCGTCGGTAGCGGTCCAGCGCGGTGTCCAGGTCGCGTACCGGCAGCACCGGGGCGACCCGGTCGAACGTGACTTCCTCGGCCATCCGATCCTCCACGTCGTCGCCTCGCTGTCCGTGCCGCGCGGACAGGTGTGACGTCTCGGACCGTACCGCGCCCGGCTGACATCTCCGCTGACCGGCAGGCTCCCGCCGGTCACCGCACCCGTACGCCGGCTAGCCGATCTTGTACGCCCGGATCACCGTCTGGGTCACCGTGTTCCCCGCGGTGTCGGTGGCGCTGGCCCGCAGCGAGACGTACCCCGGCTCGGCCGGGTGCCGCAGCACCGCCTGCCCCGCCGTCACCTCCGCCGGAGTCCAGCTGACCCCGTCGTCGTACGACACCTCCACGGTCAGGCTCTCGTTGGCGCCGGCTCCCGACTCGGGCTGAGCGGTCACGGTCACCGGGATGGTGCCGGTCTGCCCGGCCGGCGTGCTGTTGTCGTTGTCGACCCGGGGCGAGAAGCGCACCGTGGAGATCGGCAGCCGGGCCGGCGTCTCCCCGTCGACGTGTCCGGAGCGGAAGGTCCAGGTGACGCTGACCCGGGTCGAGAGGGTCGCCGGCCCGCCCCGTTCCGCCGTCATCGTCAGCCGGTAGTCGCCGGTCTCGGGCGGCAGTTCGAGCGTCCCGTTCAGACCGTCGAACCCGGCCAGTACCTTGCCGTCGCGCTCCAGTGTGATCCGGCCGGTGGCGATCGAGGAGAAGCCGGCCCGGCCGACGCCGTCGCCGTAGAGCGGGGCCTGCACGGTGAGGGTGTCGCCGAGCCGGGTCACCCACTGGTGCTCGTACGGCGGTGCCGCCACCGTCGGCCCGAAGACACCGCGACTCCACTGTTCCTGGTACGACTGCCCGGCCCGGTAGCTCATCGGCGGCGCCACCAGGCTGGTCAGGTACGCCTGCTCCGGCCCGGAGCCGGTCGTCTCGTCGACCGACCGGAACCACTGGGTCCGCCCGTCGGTGTTGTAGTACTCGATCCGGGTCGACGGCAGCGGGAACGTCATCGCGTGCGCGAACCCGCCCATCACCGACTCCGGCAGCACCGCCCAGGCCAGTTTCCGGCCGCTGCTGTCCGAGGACTCGTGCCCGTGGTCGGCCCGGACGGTGGCCAGGTCGGCGGCGGTCACCTGTCGGGTGAAGCCGCTGCCCATCCGCCCCTCGTCGAGCCAGCAGAGCAGGTACGCGTACGAGTGGTCCGCCGCGTCCGCCGGGGCGAAGGTGGCGGTGGTCCGGGAGACGAAGCCGTCGACCGCCTGGTCCGGCCCGACCCGGCCGCTGCGCAGCCGTTCGAAGGTGGCGCCGAGGGTGCCGACCTCGACGGTGCGTCCGGCGGCCAGCACGCTGGTGGCCAGTTCGGCGAAGACCTGCCGGGCGCCCGTGTTCGGCACGGTGACCGAGAGCGGTCGACCGAGCCGGGCGTCCAGCACGATGCTCCGGTCGCCGTCGACGACCAGTTCGGGCTGGCCGAGGACGCTGGTCAGATAGACGCCGTCGAGCGGGCTGGTGATCGCGCTGAGCGTCGAGTAGCGCCCCTTCGGCACCCGGAGGGTGGCGGTGCCGTCGTCGGTGGCCGGTACCGAGATCGCGTGGGCGTTGTCCAGCCCGGCCAGCATGGTCAGGTAGCCGGTGGTCGGTTCGCCGGCCTGGCCGAGGTGCGAGACCTTGACCTCGTAGCTCTCCACCTCGCGGTCGACCGCCAGCGGGGTGGGTACGCTCCCGCCGCCGCTCACGGTCGCGGTGAGGTGGCCGGTGAGCTGCCCGAGTGGCCCGCCGCTGCCGGACGTGTCGGCGGTGACGGTCGCCTGGGCGGTGCCGCCGGCCGGCACGGTGACGCTGGTCGGGGCCACCGCGAACATCCCGGTCGGCACGGCGGTGCCGTCCGGCGCGACCGCCCGTACCCCGAGTTGCAGCGTCACCGCCGCGGTGCCCGCGTTGTGGTAGCTGACCGTACGCCGGACCGGGGTGTCGTCGTCGTGCGGCCAGGCCTGCCGGCCGAAGCTCAGGCTCGGCGGGTCGGCGGTGACCCGCTGGTCGAGCGCCCGGGCGACGTCCAGCCGGCCGGCGCCCTGGGCGAAGACGCTGAGTTCGGGGTTGGGTCGGGCGGTGGCCATCAGCGCGGCCTTCAGGTTGCCGGCCGGCAGGTTCGGCTGGCGCTGCACCAGGATCGCGGCGGCGCCGGCGACGTGCGGGGCCGCCATCGAGGTGCCGGACATGCTGATCCCGCTCCCCTCGGGCACGTCCGGCGCCGAGTCGCGGCTGCGGGCGGCGACGATGTCCAGGCCGGGCGCGGTCAGGTCGGGCTTGATCGCGCCGTCGCCGAGCCGGGGGCCCTGACTGGAGAAACCGGCCAGCTCGTCGGACTTGCTGACCGCGCCGACCGCCAGCGCCGCGTCGGCGGTGGCCGGCGAGCCGATGGTACTGGTACCCGGGATGTTGCCGGCCGCGACGACGAAGAGGGTGTCGTGTTCCTCGGTCAACTCACCGAGGGCCTGCTCGATCGGGTCCACCACCGGGCTGTCCATGCCGGTCAGGCTCATGTTGACCACCCGGGCGCCCGACTCGGCCGCCCACTCCATCCCGGCGATGATCGCCGACTCGGGGCAGCCGCCGAGCGCGCAGACCTTGCCGTCCAGCAGTTGGGCGCCGGGCGCGACGCCCTTGAACCGGGCCGCACCGGTACCGGCCACGGTGGAGGCGACGTGCGTGCCGTGTCCGGCGACGTCCCGGTCGTCCTCGGCGCCGTCGGTGAAGTTGCGCTGCCCGGTCACCTGTCCGGCCAGGTCCGGGTGGGTCTCGTCGATCCCGGTGTCGAGCACCGCGACGGTCACCCCGCTGCCGTCGAAGCCCGCGGCCCAGGCGGCCGGCGCGCCGACCTGCGGGACGCTCTCGGCGAGGGCCGGTCGGCGCAGGCCGTCGAGCCAGACGGTGCGCACGGTCGCGGCGATGCTGCGCCGGGTCGGGTCCGCCCCGGTCAGGTCGGTCCAGAAGCGGGCCAGCCCGGCCCGGTCGACCGCGACGGCCTGTCCGGCGACCGGCGGCAGGTCGCGGACCAGTCGCGCGCCGGCCCCGATCAGCGCCCGCTGTCCCTGCACCCGGGCGTCGGCTCCGGCGTACGTCACCAGCAGCGGGAGGTCTCCGCGACGGTCGTAGCCGAACTCCAGCAGGGCGGTGACGTCGAAGAGCCGTTCGTCCAGCCGGCCGCTGCGGACCAGGGCGAGGGCGTCGGTCGGAATCACGTGCAGCCGGTCGGCGACCCTGCGGGTCAGGAACTCGATGCCGATCCGGCCCGGTCCCGGCTCGACGCTCGCCTTGAAGTCGGTGGTGACGGTGACCTGGTCCCCGGTGACCAGGCTGACCGTCCGGGCACCGGTACCCGCCGCCGGGTCGGGCCCGGGCGCACCGGGCGGGGTGGACGATTCGGCCGGTACGGCATATCCGGCGAGGCCCGGCGGGCCCGCCATCGCGGCAGCCGTCCCCGCCGGCGGTCCCGGTACGGCGAACGTGAGCAGCAGGGCGAGACCCGTTACTCCCCACGTAAGCCTTTTAACTGTATTCATGGTGCGCCTCCCCTGGATACCGGTCATACCGGCACTCCTGTACACCGACCGAAGCACATCACCGGAGAGGCGGCAACATAGACGTCCATAGATTGAGATGCCCGCCGGGCGAACAGCACCGTCCAGGGTGGACGGATCGGCCGTCGCCGCCCGGGTAACCACCGGCGCGCCGGGGCGGGTGGTCAGTCGGCGGCGAGCGCCGTGCGGAACCGGCGGAGCACCGGAGACGGGTCGTCGGCCCGCCAGGCGACTCCGGAGCTGACCTGCGGCACCGTCTGGCGGATCGGCAGGTAGGCGATCCCGTCGTCACGCAGCAGCCGGGCGGACTCCTGCACCAGGGCGACGCCGACTCCGGCGGCCACCAGGGTCAACTGGGTGCCGACGCCACCGGCCTCGTGCACCGGCCGGGGCGTGAAGCCGCCCTGCCGGCAGACCTCCAGCACCATGTCGTACCAGTGCGGACAGAGGTCGCGGGCCAGGAAGGCGAAGGACTCCGCCGCCAGGTCGGTGAGATCGATCTCCGGCTTGCCGGCCAGCCGGTGGTCGGCCGGTACCGCCGCCAGGAACGCCTCCCGGGAGAGCTGCCGCAGCGTGATGTCCTCGCCCAGCCAGGCGCAGTCGAACTCGCCGAGGGTCACCACGAAGGCGACGTCGACGACGTCCTCGCGCAGCGGCTCGGCGATCGAGCCGATCGGCAGCTCGGTGAGGCTCAGGTCGACCTCGGGGGCGTCCCGCTGGAAACCGCCGAGGATCCGGAGGAACTGCTGGGACGAGGCGGTGGGGGTGTAGCCGATCCGCAGCCGGCCCAACTCGCCGCGCTGGGCGCGCTCGGCCACCGTCTGCGCCACCCGGGCCTGGTGCAGGGTCCGGCGGGCCTCGACCAGGAAGAGCCGGCCGGCCTCGCTCAGTGTCGTCCGGCGGCGCTGCCGGACCAGCAGGTCCGCCCCGAGCGCGGCCTCCAGCCGGAGGATCTGCTGGGAGAGCGCGGGCTGCGCGATGTGCAGCCGGGCGGCGGCCCGGCCGAAGTGCAGCTCCTCGGCGACCGCGACGAACGCCGCCAACTGGCGCAGCTCGAAGTTCATGCACTGACGTTATCAACTCATGCGAACCGAGTCTTTGACCGTTATGAAGGGCGGCTCCTAGCGTCGAGGCATGAGTGATCGCGAACTGAGCGGCAGGGTGGCGCTGGTGACCGGCGGCACCGGCGGGATCGGTGCGGCCATCGCCCGGGTACTCGCCGGAGCGGGTGCCGCCGTCACGGTGGTCGGCCGCCGCACCGACCTGGGTACGGCGGTGGCGGCGGAACTGGACGACGGACTCTTCGTACCGGCCGACCTGAGTCGACGGCAGAGCCACGGCGAGGTGCTCCGGGCCACCGTCGAACGGTTCGGCGGGTTGGACATCCTGGTGAACAACGCCGCCGCGTACACGGCCGGCCCGACCCACGAGAGCACCGAGGAGGAGTTCGACCGGGTGGTCGGGCTCAACTACAGGTCGACGTACTTCCTGACCCAGGCCGCGCTGCCGCACCTGCTGCGCGGAGGGGGCGGCCGGATCGTCAACATCAGTTCCATCGGTACGACGAGGAGCTGGGCCGGTTCCTCGATCTACAACTCCTCGAAGGCGGCCCTGGACAACCTCACCCGCACCTGGGCGATCGAGTACGGCCCGCAGGGACTGCGGGTCAACGGCGTCAACCCGGGGATCGTGCGGGACGGCCCGATGTCGTTTCCGGTGTAGGCGGCGGTGGACGTCGAGGCGCACATCCTGCCGACGATCCCGGCCCGGCGGCTCGGCACCGCGGCCGACGTGGCGGCGGCGACGCTCTTCCTGGCCGGTCCCGGCGCCGACTATCTCAACGGGGTGACCATCGCGCTCGACGGCGGACTCACGGCATGACGACCGGCGGCGGCGTGCCGAGCGGCGGCGGTGTGCCGAGCGGCGGCGGTGTGCCGGCGGTCGGCGGTGGTGTGTCGGCGGTCGGCGGTGTGCCGGTGGGCGGTTCGGCGCGGCACGGGGGCGCGCTCGGGCTGCTCTGCGCGGTGCAGTTCATGGTCGTGCTGGACAGCACCGTCACCACCGTCGCGCTCGACGCGATCCGGCTGGACCTGGTGCTCACCGAGAGCACCCTCCAGTACGTCGTCTCGCTCTACGCGGTCACCTTCGGCGGGCTGCTCGTGCTCGGCGGGCGTACCGGTGACCGGCTCGGCCGGCGACGGGTTTTCGTCGCCGGCACCGGCCTGTTCGGACTCGCCTCGCTGGCCTGCGGGCTGGCCGGGTCGGCGGCGCCGCTGCTCGGCGCGCGGGCGGTGCAGGGGGTCGGGGCGGCCCTGGTCTCCGCGACCGGCTTCGCGCTGCTGCTCGGACTCTTCCCGGACGGTCCCGCCCGGAACCGGGCGCTCGGGGTCTGGAGCGCCCTCGGCGCGTCCGGCGCCGCCGTCGGGCTGGTCCTCGGCGGCGTGCTGACCGAACTGGCCGGTTGGCAACTGGTCTTCCTGGTCAACGTGCCGGTCTGCGCCCTGGCGCTGCCGCTGGCCGGCCGGCTGCTGCCCGACGACCGCCCGGGTGTGCGTCGCGACCGGGATCCGGAAACCGCCGGTTCCTCGTCCGAGCCGGCGACGAACCGCCGGGGCCGCTCGGCGGAGCCGGCGACGAACCGCCGGGGCCGGTCGGCCGGGCTCGACCTGCCCGGGGCCGTCGCGGTGACGGTCGGCCTGGGACTGCTGATCCACGGCGTGACACTCGGCCAGCGCTCCGGCTTCGGCGCGCCGGGCACGCTCGGCACCCTGGCCGGCGCGGTGGCGCTGCTCAGCGCTTTCCCACTGGTCGAGCGCCGGGCCGCCGCGCCGCTGGTGCCACCGCGGTTCCTCCGGGGCGGCCCGGTCGCCGCCGCGAACGTGGCGATCCTCTGCCTGATGGCGGTGGTCGGCAGCCAGGGGTTCTTCCTGGTGCTCTATCTGCAACGGGTACTCGGGCACGACCCGGTCCGGACCGGGCTGGCGATGGCCCCGGCGGCGCTGGCCGCGTTCGTCGGCAGCGCCCTGGCCGCCCGGCTGGCCGGGCGGTGGCCGCCCCGCGTACTGGCGGCCGCCGGGCTGGCGCTGGTGGCGGCCGGGCAGGTGTCGCTGTCCCGGATTCCGGTCGACGGCTCCTACCTGCGGGACCTGTTCGCCGGACTGCTCCTCTTCGGACTGGGGCTGGGCAGCGCGTTCGTCGCGGCGACGGTGCTGGCCACCACCGGTGTGCCGGCGGCGGACCGGGGACTCGTCGCCGGGTTGGTCAACACCTCGCAGCAGGTCGGGCTGGCGGTCGGGGTGGCCGTGCTGGTCGCCGTGGCCGTCGCGGTGACCGCCGGTGAACCGGAACCGGCGGGCGCCCCGGCGCTGGTGGCGGGTTACCGGCGCGGTCTGTTGCTCGGCGCGTTCGTCGCGCTCGCGGGTGCCGTGGCCGTGCTCGCGCGCACCGGGCAGCGGTCAACCCCCTCCGGCGGCGGACCCAGCCGTCCGACGATGCCGGCCGAGAACGGCAGCCGCTGAGGACGACAGCGGCTGAGAACGGCAGTGGTTCAGCGGTTCTCCGGTACCGCACCGTGCAGGCCCCGGGCGTGCGCGGCGAGTTGCCGCAGGACGACGCCGTCCACGCCGAGCACGGCACCCAGGGTGCGCAACTCGGCCTCGGTGGGCATCCGCCGGGCGGTGAGGATCTCGGCGACGACGGCGGCGGTCAGCCCGGTCCGGATGGCCAACTCGGTGACGCCGGTGCGACCGAGTTCGGCGTACGCGCAGAGATATCCGGCGAGCGCGCGGTGCGCCAGTGCCGCGTTCGGATCGATGTGCCGGGAAAGCTGCCCCAGCGGGCTGCGTTGCCGCCGTTCCAGGGCCGCCGACAGGTCGACGGTCCATTCCGGATGAGAGCCGTGCTCCCCGAGCAGCAGCACCTGCACCGTCAGCCGGGCACAGTCGGCCCGCAGGTCCGCGATGTCGACCGCGACGTCCGGCCCGGGCCAGCCCCGGCCGGCACCGCGCCCGTACTGCCCCCGGGGCTGGTTGCCGTCCGGCCGGACCTCGGCGATCGGTGCGCTGTTCGGGGTACGCCCGGGCCGGGGTGTGTTGCGTCGAACGGGTCCCGGGGCGTTCGGTCGACGTACCGGCCGAGGGCCCGCCGGATCGCGGACCGGGCGACGGTCGGCGGAGTTGTCCGGACCGGTGCGGCTGTCCGGACTCGGGTTGTCGGAGTGGCTCGGATCCGGAACAGACCGGCGGGCGGCCTGTCGGACAGCAGCCTGTCGGACGGTGGCCGCTCTGGCGGCGGCCCGGTGCAGGGTGGCGGCCTCGGCCCGGATGCGGTCCCGGGGCGCGTGCTCCGGCAGGCACCGGATGATCATCTCGGTGGTGCTCCACGGTGGCCCGTGCCGGTACCGGCCGGAGAGGTGCTCGGAGAGCGTCTGCCTGCCGAAACCGACCGGCAGGAATCCACGGGCGGCGGCGGTACGCAGGACTTCCGCCTGCCCGCCGGCCAGCCCCGCCCCGCCGACCAGGTGCCGGACGTAGAGCGTGTACGCCGCCGCCTCGGGACTGGCGCAGCGGGCGCGGATCGTGTCGTCGTGGATGCCGGGAGGTCCGGGGGGCATGTCGGTCGTCCTTGCCGGATGGGCGTTACCCGACAGCGGCGGTGCCTGTCGGAAACACGGGGGTAGGGCGGCGGTGCTCTTTTCCGACAGTCGACGGGCCGGCGAGAGTACCTGCGGTTCCTCGCCGGCCAGCCCGGCTGGCGGGTGGGCCGTGGTCCTCCGTACCGGCCGGTCGGCAAGCCCGGTTCGGTGCGGAGGACCACCAGTCAGGAAGATCACTGCTCGTGGAAGGTCGATGACAGAATGCCTCATCGAGCCCGACTGTGGGGGACCGGGTTGCTGGTCCTCGGCACCGCCCTGCTGACCGCGACCGCCCGGGCCTGGCTCCGCCGACGCCGTCCGCGAGCCGGCGAACCATCCCGACCGGGCGGTCCGACCCGGCGCGGGCGGTCCGGCCGGCCACTGCCCCGACACCGCCGCCGGCCCCGCGTGCCCCGGCCAGGCGTTCCCCAGCCCGTCCCTCGGCTCGGCGTCCCTCGGCTCGGCGTCCCTCGGCTCGGCGTGCCTCGGCTCGGCGTGCCCCGGCTCGTGCCAAGGCCCGGCGTGCCCAGGCTCGGCGTGCCTCGGCCCGGTGACCGGTGAGCCGGTCGCCGGGCCGGAGGTGCTGCGGCTGGCCGGTCAGGCCGCCCGGCGTACCTCGATGTCGCCGCTCACCGTCCGGACCTCCAGGCTCAGGCCGGGGCCGCCCGCCGAGGTGGGCGCGGTGCCCGGGTCGAGCCGGTTGCGGGTGGTGCCGGAGACGGTGCTGAGGTCGAGCCAGACCCCGGTGCCGGAACGTACCCCGACACCCACGTCACCGGAGGCGGTCCCGATCCGGATCCGTCCCTGCCGGGTCGCTCCGACGCGTACGGCGCCGGAGGCGGTCTTGATCTCGACGGCGTCACCGGCCTCGGCGACGTCGACGTCTCCGGAGGCGAGCCGGGCCCGCAGCGCTCCGCCGACCTGTCGGGCGACGAGCGCCCCGGAGGCTCCCTTGACCTCCAGCCGGCCGTCCACCCGGGACACCTCGATGTCGCCGCTCGCCGTGTCGACGTCGGCGTCGCCGGTGACGTGCTCGATCTCGACGTCACCGGAGGCCGAGCCGACGCTCAGGTCGGCGTAACGGCCCCGGCAGCGTACGTCGGCGGAGGCGACCTTGATCCGCCCGGAGCTGTCCAGCGGTACCCGGACCAGCGCACGTACGCTGCCGGCGCGGAGCCGGAACAACCCGCCGGCCCGGTCGGGTACGACCACCGACAGCACGTCGCCGTCCAGCCCGACCTGGGTGCGCGCAGCCTGTTCGCGGGATTCGGCGCTGCCGTCGTACGGGTGTACCTCGACGACGGCCGACTCGCGCTCCTCGGCGACCATCTCGAAGGCGCCGGCCGGCAGGTCGACGACGACGGTGACCGGTGCGGTACGGGGAAACTCGGGCATGACTCCTCCAGGGTGGGTCTCGGGTGGCTGATCCGGGCCGGGTTGGCGGTCGGCGAGGCGGGCAGCGCCGGTACTGGTCGGGGCGTGGTCAGGCCTGGGCCCAGCCGGTGATCCGGCGGCTGGACGCCCGACCGGTCCGGCCGGTCGGGGGCGGGGCGGCTCCCGGTACGGCGGCGGTGACCGCCCGCACCAGCCAGGCGTTCACCGAGATGCCCTCGGCGGTGGCCGCCCGTTCCACGGCGTCCTTCAGGGTCTCCGGCAGCCGGAGCGTGATCCGGCTGACGTCACCGGGGGCTTCGGTCGGCGGGGGAGGGGGGCCGGGCGGGGCGGTCACCGGCTGCTGCTCCGGTGCCTCCCGGTGCACCACCAGATCCGCCTCCCGGGCGCGCAGCCGCACCTCGACCGTCGGTCCGTCGAGCTTGGCGGTGATCTCGGCGGTCGCGTCGGCGAGCACCTCCAGCAGGCAGAGCCGGGCCGAGATGTCGAGCGAGCCGGCGAGCAGCTCGGCCGCCCGGCTGATCTCGGGGCCGCCGGGCGCGGCGGCGGCGGTGAGATCGCGGCGGAGCGCCGCCAGATAGGGAGCCAGATCCATGACGTCACTATGACATCATCTGACGTCACATTCAAGTGGCACTGTGACGTCATCTTGCCGACCGGGGTGCCGTCGGCGGTGAGCCCGCCACCGGGAGCGCCGGGTTTCCGAGACGAGGTCCGGGGGCTGCCGGACCGGCAACCCGGCGCGGACATCGAGCCGGGCGGGGGGTCGTCGGGACCACGCCGGAGGCGACTAGAGTCCGAGGAATGCCGGAGATGGTGGTCCCCCAGGTCAAGGTCATCGCGTGGACGCATTTCGAGCCACCGGAGGACGTACCGTGGTCGACCGACGCGGACGGCGGCCAGGCACTGGCCGAGTTCGCCGGCCGGGCCTGCTACCAGTCGTGGCGCAAGCCCAACCCGGCCACCGCGACCAACGCGGGCTACCTGGCGCACATCCTGGAGAGCCAGCACCTCTCGGTGCTCGAGCACGGCACCGTCACCTTCTACTTCACCGGCGTCTCCCGCTCCTTCACCCACGAGCTGGTGCGGCACCGGCACTTCTCCTACTCCCAGCTCTCCCAGCGGTACGTGCCCGAGCGCGAGGCCGCGATGGTGGAGCCCTCGGTGATCGCCGAGGACGCGGAGCTGCACAAGCGGTTCGTGGAGGCGAGCGAGGCGAGCCTGCGCGCCTACAACGACCTGCTGGAGGGGTTGGAGCGGCGCTTCGCCGACGTGGAGAACCCCACCCTGCGCCGCAAGCAGGCCCGACAGGCCGCCCGGGCGATCCTGCCGAACGCCACCGAGACCCGGATCGTGGTCACCGGCAACTACCGCGCCTGGCGGCACTTCGTGGCGATGCGGGCCACCGAGGGCGCCGACGTCGAGATCCGTGAGCTGGCGGTCGAATGCCTGCGGCAGCTCCAGCGCGTCGCGCCGAACGTCTTCGGCGACTTCACCATCACCGCGCTGCCGGACGGCACCGAGATCGCCACCAGCCCGTACGCCCAGCTGTCCTGAACCCTTCCCCGCCGACCGGGCGGCGGCATTCCGATAGGTTGTTCGCATGACCCACCACCACCCTGCCAACGCCGAACGGGCGGCACCCCGCCCGTTCGGGCGCCTGCTCACCGCGATGGTGAGCCCGTTCACCGCGGACGGTTCGCTGGATCTCGACGGTGCGGCCCGACTCGCGGCCTACCTGGTGGACGAGCAGGGCAACGACGCGCTGGTCGTGAACGGGACCACGGGTGAGTCGCCGACCACCACGGACGCGGAGAAGGAGCGGCTGGTCCGCGCGGTGGTCGAGGCGGTGGGCGACCGGGCACAGGTCGTCGCCGGGGTCGGCACCAACGACACCAGGCACACCATCGAGCTGGCCGGTGCCGCCGAGAAGGCCGGGGCGCACGGGTTGCTGGTGGTCACTCCCTACTACAACAAGCCGCCGCAGGCCGGGCTGGTCCGGCACTTCACCGAGGTGGCCGACGCCGCCACGCTGCCGGTGATGCTCTACGACATCCCGCACCGCAGCGGAGTGGCGATCGCCACCGAGACCCTGCTGCGACTCGCCGAGCACGAGCGGATCGTCGCGGTGAAGGACGCCAAGGGCGACCTGGTCGCCAGCTCGGCGGTGACCGCCCGGACCGATCTGGCCTACTACTCCGGCGAGGACGCGTTGACGCTGCCCGCCCTGGCGGCCGGCGCGGTCGGCCTGGTCGGCACCTCGACCCACCTGACCGGGGCGCTCGCCAAGCAGATGATCGAGGCGTACGACCGGGGGGACACCGCGGAGGCGCTGGCCCTGCACCGGCGGCTGCTGCCGCTGTTCACCGGGATCTTCCGCACCCAGGGCACCATCCTGGTCAAGGCGGCGCTGGCCGCCCGGGGCCTGCCCGCCGGGCCGGTACGTCCACCGCTGGTCGAGGTCACCTCCGACGAGATGGCACAGTTGCGGGCGGACTGCGCGGCGGCCGGGCTGGAGCTGCCATGACGGGAGTCGGGAACAGCGGTGGGAAGCGGGTTCGGGGCGACGGACGGGGATGCGGAGTGCGGGCATGAGCCAGCCGGGGATTGAGCTGGAACTGCCGCCGCCGCTGCCCGAGGGCGGGCTGCGGATCGTGCCGCTGGGCGGCCTCGGCGCCATCGGGCGGAACATGACCGTCTTCGAGTACGACGGCAAGCTGCTGATCGTCGACTGCGGGGTGCTCTTCCCCGACGTCGAGCAGCCCGGTGTCGACCTGATCCTGCCGGACTTCGCGCCGATCCTGGACCGGCTCGCCGACGTACAGGCGATCGTGCTCACGCACGGGCACGAGGACCACATCGGCGCCGTGCCCTACCTGCTCGCGCACAAGCCGGACATCCCGCTGGTCGGTTCGCAGTTCACCCTCGCGCTGGTCGAGGCGAAGCTGGCCGAGCGGCGGATCGAGCCGTACACGCTGACGGTGCGGGAGGGGGGTCGGGAGCGGCTCGGCCCGTTCGAGTGCGAGTTCTTCGCGGTCAACCACTCGATCCCGGACGCCCTCGCGGTGGCGATCCGGACCCCGGCCGGCCTGGTGCTGCACACCGGCGACTTCAAGATGGACCAGCTCCCGCTGGACGGCCGGATCACCGACCTGGCCGGCTTCGCCCGGCTCGGTGCGGAAGGCGTCGACCTGCTCCTCTCCGACTCGACCAACGCCGAGATCCCCGGCTTCGTCAGCTCGGAGCGGGAGATCGGCCCGGTACTCGACTCGATCTTCGCCAAGGCGCGCGGCCGGATCATCGTGGCCTCGTTCGCCTCGCACGTGCACCGGGTGCAGCAGGTGCTGGACTCCGCCGCCGAGCACGGCCGCAAGGTCGCCTTCATCGGCCGGTCGATGGTCCGCAACATGGGCATCGCCCGCGATCTCGGGCTGCTGCGCATCGAGCCCGGCCTGGTCGTCGGGCTGGACGAGGCGGCCGCGCTGCCGCCGGACCAGATCGTGCTGATGTCGACCGGGTCGCAGGGCGAGCCGATGAGCGCGCTGGGCCGGATGGCCACCGGCGACCACCGGCACATCACGGTCGCTCCCGGCGACACGGTGGTGCTGGCCAGCTCGCTGGTGCCGGGGAACGAGACCTCGGTCTACCGGGTGATCAACCGGCTCTGCCGGGCCGGTGCCACCGTGATCCACAAGGACGTGGCGAAGGTGCACGTCTCCGGGCACGCCCCGGCCGGCGAACTGCTCTACCTGCTCAACGTGGTCCGGCCGAGCAACCTGATGCCGGTGCACGGCGAGTGGCGGCACCTGCGCGCGCACGCCCGGCTCGGCATCGAGTCCGGGGTCGCCGCCGACCGGGTGGTGCTCTGCGAGGACGGCGACGTCGTGGACCTGGTCGAGGGGCACGCCCGGGTGGTCGGGCACGTCAAGAGCCGGTACGTCTACGTCGACGGTCTCGCCGTCGGTGACGTCGGCGAGTCGCTCCTCACCGAACGGCGGATCCTCGGCGACGGCGGGTTCATCTCGGCGACCGTGGTGGTCGACTCGGTCACCGGCAAGGTGGTCGGCGGTCCCACCGTCTCCGCCAAGGGCTTCTCGGACGACCCGGACGCGTTCAACCCGGTCATTCCGTTGATCACCGAGGCGCTCGGCCGGGCGGCCACCGAGGGGATCACCGATCCGCACCAGTTGCAGCAGATCGTCCGGCGTACGGTCGGCCGCTGGGTGAACGACGCGTACCGGCGCCGCCCGATGATCGTCCCCACCGTGGTCGAGGTCTGACCCGTTCGAGGCGGTAGCGCCGACGTCGTGCCGGGCCCTTCCGTGCGGAAACGTGCGGAAGGGCCCTTCCGCGCAGTCGCCGCCGTTCGGGGTGATACGGACGCCAGCCGCGTCCGGTTCAGCCGATCGGCTGTGAGATTGCCCATCGCCGATCCGTTCATCGCCGGCCGGTCGTCGGCCGTACCTTCCCGCGGGCTGCCCGATGGTGAAGGAGGCGATCGATGGATCGCGGACGCGCGACGCGGAGCCGGCGAGGCACGGTCAGTCGGCGGAGTACGGCACAGCGGCGGGGAATCGCGATCGGCGTGACGGTGGCCACCGTCGCCGGTCTGGCGGCGGTGACCTGGCCGGCGCTGGCCGGAGAGGACCCGCCGCGCTCGGAACCGGCACCCGCCGGTCCGGCCCGCCAGATCGTCGACGCGCTGCGCCGGGACCTGTCGCTGACCGAGGCACAGGCGCGCGCCCGGCTGGACCGGGAGCGGTGGGCCCGCGGCACCACGCAGCGGCTGCGTACCGAACTCGGCACCGGGTACGGCGGCACCTGGCTGGCCGCCGACGGCAACCGGCTGATGGTGGCGGTGACCGACGAGGCGGCTGCCGCCCGGGCCCGCGCCGCCGGAGCCGAACCGAAGCTGGTCACCCGGAACGCCCGGCAGCTCGACACGGTCAAGGCGGGTCTCGACCGGATCGCCGACCAGGCCACCCCGGACGTCGCCGGCTGGTACGTCGACGTGTCGAACAACCGCGTCGTGGTACGCGCCCAGCCCGGTACGGAGTCCGCCGTGCGGCGGTTCGTCCAGGGCAGTGGCGCCCCGGCGGGCGCGGTCGAGGTGGTCGCCTCGGCGGAGGCGCCGGTGCCGCTGATCGACGTACGCGGCGGTGACCCGTACGTGATCGACGACCGGGCGCGCTGCTCGATCGGCTTCTCCGTCGTCGGCGGATTCGTCACCGCCGGGCACTGTGGAGCGCCGGGCGCCACCACCAGCAGCCCGGACGGGGTCGCCCAGGGCGTCGTGTCGGCCTCCTCGTTCCCCGGCGACGACTGGGGCGTGGTGGAGACGAACGACGACTGGGTCCCGCAGCCGGTGGTCAACGACTTCGACGGCGGCACGATCGCCGTGGCGGGTGGCCAGGAGGCGCCGGTGGGCAGCTCGATCTGCCGCTTCGGGGCCACCACGGGCGCCCGGTGCGGGGTCGTCGAGGCGCTGAACGCCACGGTCGTCTACCCGGAGGGCACGGTCACCGGGCTGACCCGGACGGACGTCTGTGCCGAGCCCGGTGACTCCGGCGGCTCCTGGATGTCCGGCGACCAGGCCCAGGGGGTCACCTCGGGTGGCTCCGGCGACTGCACGGTGGGCGGCATCACGTTCTTCCAGCCGCTGACCGAGATCCTGGAGGTGAACCAGCTCACCCTGGTCACCACCGCGAACGGCCCGTCCGCGCCCCCGGCCGACCCGCCCGCCGCGACGGAGCCGCCGGCCGCCACGGAGCCGCCCGCCGCGACCGAGCCGCCGCCCGCCGCGACCGAACCGCCGGCCGCCACCGAGCCGCCGAGCCCGCCGCCGGGTGCGGAGTGCACCGGGCACAAGGCGCGCAAGGCCGCCACCCTGGGCGCCGGGCGCCGCCAGGTGCAGCCCGCCGGCCGCTACTTCCGGGCCGGGCACGGCCGGCAGGTCGGCTGCCTGGACGGACCCTCCGGGGCCAACTTCGACCTGGTACTCCAGAAGTGGAGCCGGGGCGGCTGGCGTACCGTCGCCGTCTCCGCCGGGCCGACCGCGGACGAGCAGATCACCTACAGCGGCAGCGCCGGCTTCTACCGCTACCGGGTGGAGTCCCGGCGCGGCTCCGGCGACTACACCCTCGGCTTTTCGGTGCGTTAGGGGACGAATGGTCGATCTGCACTGAGGTAGCCGGGCGCTGCGACGAGTCGAGAGCGCCGGCCGGCGGGCTGAGTATCCGTACCCGGTCCGCCGGCCGCCCGGTTGGGTAGCCTTTGCCCGGGAGGCGGCAATGGGTTACCGGTTATTGATCGTTTTGGTCCTGGCGCTGCACTTCGGCTTCCTGGGCTATCTGGTGCTCGGCGGGTTCCTCGCCTGGCGCTGGCCGAGGACGATCTGGCTGCATTTCGGCGCCGCCGCCTGGGGCGTGCTGGTGACCGCCGCCCAACTGGTCTGCCCGCTGACCTACCTCGAACACTGGGCCCGGCGCCGGGCCGGCGAGTCGGACGTCGGGCGGGGCTTCATCGACCGCTACGTCGAGGGTGTCTTCTATCCCGAGCGGTACGCCCTGCTCGCCCAGGCGCTGGTCGCGGTGCTGATCCTGGCCTCCTGGCTCGGCCTGCTCGGGCGACTCGGCGTCTTCGGTCGGTTCGGTCTCTTCGGGCGGCTCGGTCTCTTCGGGGGGCGGGTCAGGGCAGCGCGCTCACCGCGGCCGCGAAGGCGGCTCCGCTGACCAGGGCCGCGTCGACCAGTACGGCGAGCTGACCGGCGGCGACGCCGTGCTCCAGGTCGGTACTGACGTCGCCGGCCAGCACCAGCTCCCCCGCGCCGGGATCCTGCACGTACGCCTTGGGCAGCAGCCGGTCCTGGTTCCAGGCGTTGCAGAACTCGTACGCCTGCCCGAGGCGGTCCGCCGGCAGCCGGCGCTCGGCGGTCACCCGGGCGTGCAGGATCTCGCCCCGCTCACCCAACCGCTCGAACTCGATCAGCGCATCGCCGCACCGCCCACCGACCCGGCCCGCCGGACCGGGCACGAACTGCTCCGCCCGGTCCCGGAGTACGTCGACGATCGCCGCCACCGTCAGCGGCCCGACCAACACGAGCCCGTCCGCCCGGTCCCCGCACCCCGTCCGCACCTGCTCGACCGACCGCTCCGGCTCGGCCGTCGACTCCGCCGGTAGGGGGACCGGGTCGGGCAGCGGGCGTTCGGCCAGCCAGGAGGCGACCCGGCCGGACTGGTGACTGGTCCCGTTGCGGGCGTCGAACCGGCCCGCCAGGTCCTCGGCGGTGGCCGTGAGTTCGGTGCCGAGCGCGGCGACGGTCAACTCGGCGGCGTGCCGCCCGGCGTACCCGGGACGGTGGACCGGGTGGCGGGCGAACCCGGCCCGCCCGGCCAGCCGGCAGAGCAGCGCCCCGGCGGCGGCGAACTCCAGCGCGGACGCCTCGTCGTAGGGGCGGTCCAGCCCGGACAGGTGCCGGGCGAGGATCTCCAGGCCGCGCTCGTGCCGACCGGCCAGCGCACAGAACCGCAGGTGGTCGGCGAGCAGCGGAAACCCGGCCCGCTCCCGCCGGTGCCGCCGGTAGGCGCGTACGTGCGCCTCGGCGGCCTCGTCGTAGCGGCCGAGCCGCAGGTACGCCAACTGGATCGCGCCGAGCGCCCGCTCCGGCTGGTCGGGGCAGCGCAGCGTGCCGGCGAGCACCGGCTCGACCAGTTCGACCGCCTCGGTCCACCGCCCCCAGCCGGCCAGCAGCCGCGCCTGGTCGGCCGGCTCGCAGGCGGCGCAGCCGCTCCACTCGTCCTGCGGCGCCGCCCGCCACCGCAGCAGCCACCGTCGCGCCGTCGACTCGGCACCGACGTGGTCGGCGATCCGGCAGCGCAGCGCGTACGCCGGCCGCCGGCTCCGCCCGGCCGCGTCGAGCCGGCGCTCCAGGTCGTCGAGGGCGGCCCCGACCCGGGCCAGCCCGGCCCGGGAGGTACCGCAGAAGGCGGCCACCGCCTGCCGGTGGTAGTCGGGCAGCCGCGCGCTGTCGGTGGCGTCGACGGTCTCCGGCGCGCGGTCGACGACGCCGAGACACCACCGTACCGGCGAGAGCATCCGCCACGGTTCGATCCGCTGGTACGCCTCGACCAGCGCGAACCGGGCCGCGAAGCCGAGCCGTTCGTCCCCGCCGGCGTCGGCGTACGCGACGATCCGGTCCAGTTCGGCGACCTTGGCGGCGTCGTCCGGCCGGTCCCGGGCGTCGGCCAGGGCGGCGAGCAACTCGTCGCGGGTCACCCGGCCGCCGCGCGGGGGCGGGGCGATTGCGCGTTCATCGGCGGGGTCTCACTTTCCAGGGGTTCCAACCGGCTGTCCGGGAATCTGTGTCGGCCGTCGGTGAGTTTACTCAGCGTCGCAGCTCCGCTACGGCTGCGCACATCTGGCGGCCGGTCGAGATGCCGCACCCGAGTAACTGGTCGAGCTGGCGTACCGTGACGCCGCGCTCCAGGTCGGTGACCACCTCGCCGCAGACCCGGACGCTGCCGTCGTCGTTGACCTGCACGAACGCCTTCGGCCAGAGCCGGTCGCGGTTCCAGGCGTTGCAGAACGCGTAGAGCGTCGGCACGTCGTCGACGGAGAACCGGCTCGCGGCCATCGTGCGGATCTGGAGTATCTCGCCGGCCTCGCCGAGCCGGAGGAAGTAGACCAGGTTGCCGTCCCAACTGCCGACCAGGTCACCGTCCGGATCGGTGTAGCAGGTGTAGCCCCGGCCGCCGAGCACGCTGCCGAGAAGCTCGTCGGTCAGCGGTCGCAGCCGCTCCGGCCGGCCGCCGCCGGGTCGGGCCGAGGCGTCGACGAAGTCCGGTACGGGCATCCGCGCTCCCTCCTGGACGGCTCCGGCTCCGCCCGTGATGGTAGGACCACGGCCACCGGTACCGGGACAGCCGGGCCGGCGGCGGCGGGGGCGGGCGGTGCGGGCCGGGTGTGATCCGCGAGGTAGCTGGTCAGACACGACACGCAAAAGCGGGGAATCCTCAGCGCGCGCGGCTAACGTGTGAACTTATGGCGGGCCGTGCCTCCTCTCAGGCGAACCGGCGCCGGAGTGGGTCGACGACCCGTTCCGGCGGTAGTCGCGCGGGCAACAGCCGGGCCCGGCAGCCGGCCCGGGGCCGGGCGGCGGCGGCACGCCGGCCGACCCGGACCAGTCCGGCGGTGTACGTCGGCCGGGCGATCGGCGCGACCTGGATGGGGCTGGCGCACGGCGTCGGCTGGGCCATGCGGGCGGCGGGCCGGCAGGCGGCGACCGCCCGCGACCTGGACCCGGAGCACCGCCGGGACGGCGCCGGCCTGCTCCTGCTCGGCCTGGCGATCCTCAGCGCCGTGGCGGTCTGGTTCTCCTCGGCCGGGCCGCTGGGCGGTCGACTCGCCGACACCATCCGGCTCTTCTTCGGCGCGATCTCGATCGTGCTGCCGGTCCTGCTGCTGATCGGGTCGGTCCGGCTGATGCGGGAGCCGGCCGAGCCGGAGCACCGCGGCCGGGGGCTGGTCGGCTGGACCGCGCTGATCGTCGGCACCGCGGCGCTGCTGCACATCGGACAGCGTCCGGCGGACAACAGGGAGCGCGACTACGCCGGTGGCCTGATCGGGGCCGGGGTCGGCGGGCCGCTGGAGAGCGCGGTCAGCGCCTGGGTCGCCGTACCGCTGCTGGTGCTGCTGCTCCTCTTCGGCCTGCTGGTGGTGACGGCGACACCGATCAACAAGGTGCCGGAGCGGCTCGGGCTGCTGGCCGGGGCGGTGCTGGGCCGGCCGGAGTCCGACGAGGAGGCCGAGGCCGGATCGGCGCGCGACACCGAGGGCCGCCGGCCGCGCCGCCGCCCGTCGCCGCTGCCCGAGCCGGTCGACGAGGACGAGCCCGGCTACGAGATCGACACCCCGGTGCACGAGAACGTGCCGCTGCCGCGCAAGGCGAAGGGCAAGGTACCGGCCGCCCGGAAGGCGCCGGAGCCGCCCGAGCACTCGCCGGCACCGACCCGGGCGGAGCAGTTGGCGATCACCGGGCTGGCCGGCGACTACACGCTGCCGCCGGCCAACCTGCTGCGTCCCGGCGGTGCCCCGAAGACCCGCAGCCGGGCCAACGACGAGGTGATAGCCGCGCTGACCGGCGTCTTCGACCAGTTCGACGTGGACGCGGCGGTGACCGGCTTCACCCGGGGGCCGACCGTCACCCGGTACGAGGTCGAACTCGGGCACGGCGTGAAGGTCGAGCGGATCACCCAGCTCTCCCGCAACATCGCGTACGCGGTCAAGTCCCCGGACGTGCGGATCCTCAGCCCGATCCCGGGCAAGAGCGCGGTCGGGGTGGAGATCCCGAACAGCGACCGGGAGGACGTGGCGCTCGGCGACGTACTCCGGTCCCGGGCGGCGGCCAGCGACCACCACCCGATGCTGGTGGCGCTCGGCAAGGACATCGAGGGCGGCTTCGTGGTGGCCAACCTCGCCAAGATGCCGCACATCCTGATCGCCGGTGCCACCGGCGCTGGCAAGTCGAGCTGCCTGAACAGCCTGCTCGTCTCCATTTTGACCCGGGCGACTCCGGACGAGGTGCGGCTGCTGCTGATCGACCCGAAGCGGGTCGAGATGACGAACTACGAGGGAATCCCGCACCTGGTCACCCCGATCGTGACCAACCCGAAGAAGGCGGCGGACTCGCTGGACTGGGTGGTCCGCGAGATGGACATGCGCTACGACGACCTGGCCGCCGCCGGGGTACGCCACATCGACGACTACAACCGCAAGGTACGGGCCGGTCAGATCAAGCCGCCGCCGGGCAGCGAGCGGGAGATCCGGCCGTACCCGTACCTGTTGGTGATCGTGGACGAGTTGGCCGACCTGATGATGGTGGCGCCGCGCGACGTGGAGGATTCGGTCGTCCGGATCACCCAGCTCGCCCGGGCCGCCGGCATCCACCTCGTGCTGGCCACCCAGCGCCCCTCGGTCGACGTGGTGACCGGCCTGATCAAGGCGAATGTGCCGTCCCGGCTCGCCTTTGCCACCTCGTCGCTGGCCGACTCGCGGGTCATCCTCGACCAGCCGGGTGCGGAGAAGCTGATCGGCCGGGGCGACGGCCTCTTCCTGCCGATGGGCGCCTCCAAGCCGGTACGCATCCAGGGCGCCTGGGTCACCGAAAACGAGATCAACGACATCGTCAAGTTCTGCAAGGACCAGCGGGAGCCGGAGTTCCGGCCGGACGTGCTCACCCCGGCGCAGGAGACCAAGAAGAAGGTCGACGAGGACATCGGCGACGACCTCGACCTGCTGGTGCAGGCGATCGAGCTGGTGGTCACCTCGCAGTTCGGCTCGACCTCGATGCTCCAGCGCAAGTTGCGGGTCGGCTTCGCCAAGGCGGGCCGGCTGATGGACCTGATGGAGACCAGGGGCATCGTCGGCCCGTCGGAGGGCTCGAAGGCCCGGGACGTGCTGGTCAAGCCGGACGAGTTGGAGGAGGCGCTGGCGGCGCTCCGCCCGGACGAGTGACCGGGCTCCGGCGCCGGTATCCCGGCTCCCGGTCCGGGCCACCCGCCGGGCACCGGCGGTTGACCTGAACCATGGTTGAAGTATCAGAATCGGCTGATGACCCACTTCATCACCGACGCCGAGGTGGCGGCGCGGCTGGACGCCGCGACGGCGGTAGAGGCGATCCGGGACGCGCTGCTGGCGGCGTACCGGGGTCGGCTCGTCGCCCCGCCCCGGGTGGCCGCACCGCTGGCCGGTGGCCGGCTGGTCCTCACCGCCGGGCAGCTCGTCGACGAGTGGTACGGATTCGGCTCCTACGACACCTTCGGGCATGCCGAGGGCGAGCAGGTGGTGGCCCTGCACGACGCCGCGAACGGGCGGCTCCGGGCGGTCGCGGTCGGCGCGGAGATCGGGTCCCGGCGCACCGGGGCGCTCGGCGGGGTGGCGGTGCGGGCGCTCGCCCGGCCGGACGCGGCCACGCTCGGGGTGGTCGGCGCCGGTGGCCAGGCGTGGGCGCAGGTCTGGGCCGTCGCGGCGGTACGCCGGCTGCGCGAGGTGACGGTCCACTGCCGTACCCCGGCCGGGCGGGAGAAGTTCGCCGCCCGGGTCCGGGCCGAACTCGGCATCCCGGCCCGGGCGGTCGACACCGCAGCGGCGGCGGTACGCGACCGTGACGTCGTGGTGCTCGCCACCACCAGCCCCACTCCGGTGATCTCGGCCGCCGACCTGAGCCCCGGCAGTCACCTCAACACCATCGGCCACAAGCAGCTGGGCCGGTCGGAGTTCGGCCCCGACCTGCTGGACCGGGCGGATCTGCTGGTCACCGACTCGCTGGCCCAGGCCGGGGCGTACGACCCGCCGATGCTCGGCACCGTCGGCGCGTACGCCGGGCGGTTGCGGGCGCTGGGCGCGGTGCTGGCCGGCGAGCAGCCTGGCCGGACCACGCCGGACCAGGTGACGGTCTTCTGCTCGGTCGGTCTGGCCGGCAGCGAGGCGTTCCTGCTCGACCGGCTGACCCGGCCGGAGGCCGAGCCGGCCGGTCCGGCGCGGCCGGGTCGGGGTGCCGGGCCGGGGTGACGCGCCCGGCGGCGGGCAGCCGCCGTGCCGGAGCGGTCCGGCCCTCCCGGTAGGCTCGGATGGTGTCTGCCGCTTCCTCTTCCTCCTCGACCGCCGGCCGCCGGGTCGCGCTGCTCACCCTCGGCTGTGCCCGTAACGAGGTCGACTCGGAGGAGTTGGCCGCCCGGCTGCACGCCGACGGCTGGCAGGTGACCACCGACGGCGAGGGCGCCGACGTGGTGCTGGTCAACACCTGCGGCTTCGTGGAGAAGGCCAAGCAGGACTCGATCCAGACGCTGCTGGCCGCCGCCGACACCGGGGCCAAGGTCGTGGCGGCGGGCTGCATGGCCGAGCGCTACGGTCGGGAGCTGGCCGACGGCATGCCCGAGGCCGGTGCGGTGCTCAGCTTCGACGACTATCCCGACATCTCGGCCCGACTCGACGAGGTGCTGGCCGGCAAGCAGTTGCCCGCGCACACCCCCCGGGACCGACGGGAGCTGCTGCCGCTGACCCCGGTCGCCCGGCACGGCGGCGCGGTCTCGCTGCCCGGACACGGCGAGACCGGCACCCGCCCGGCCGGCGGCACCCTGGTGGCCGACGCGCACACTCCCGCGCACCTGCGCCCGGTGCTGCGGCACCGGCTCGACTCCGGCCCGGTCGCCTCGCTGAAGCTGGCCAGCGGCTGCGACCGGCGCTGTGCGTTCTGCGCC
Source organism: Plantactinospora sp. BC1 (assembly GCF_003030345.1). Taxonomy (NCBI): domain Bacteria; kingdom Bacillati; phylum Actinomycetota; class Actinomycetes; order Micromonosporales; family Micromonosporaceae; genus Plantactinospora; species Plantactinospora sp. BC1. The sequence goes on along the minus strand of NZ_CP028158.1, from coordinate 3,640,541 downwards.
ATCCCGACCTTCCGGGGCGCCTTCGTCTCGCGTACCCCGGACGAGCTGCTCGCCGAGGCGGAGTGGCTGGCCCGTTCGGGCGTCCGGGAGCTGGTGCTGGTCAGCGAGAACTCCACCTCGTACGGCAAGGATCTCGGCGACCCCCGGCTGCTGGAGAAGCTGCTGCCGCAGCTCGCCGCGGTGGACGGCATCGTCCGGGTCCGGGCCAGCTACCTCCAGCCGGCCGAGACCCGCCCCGGGCTGGTCGAGGTGATCGCCACCACGCCGGGGGTGGCACCCTACTTCGACCTCTCGTTCCAGCACTCCAGCGAGGCGGTGTTGCGCCGGATGCGCCGGTTCGGCTCGACCGACCGGTTCCTCGAACTGCTCGCGTCGGTGCGCCGGTTCGCCCCCGAGGCCGGTGCCCGGAGCAACGTGATCGTCGGCTTCCCCGGCGAGACCCGGGCGGACGTGGCGGAGCTGGAGCGCTTCCTCACCGCCGCCCGGCTGGACGCGATCGGCGTCTTCGACTACAGCGACGAGGACGGCACCGAGGCCGCCGGCCTGTCCGGCAAGGTCTCGCCGGCCACGGTGAAGCGGCGGTACGACCGGCTCTCCGCGCTCGCCGACGAACTCTGCTCACAGCGTGCGGAGGAGCGGCTCGGCGCGGTCGTCGAGGTGCTGGTCGACTCGGTGGACGACGGCGTGGTGGAGGGCCGGGCGGCCCACCAGGCGCCGGAGGTGGACGGCTCGACCACCCTGGTCGCCCCGGTCGGCGGCGGGGTCGACCTGGCCGCGTTACGCCCCGGTGACCTGGTCCGGGCCAGGGTCACCGGGACCGAGGGCGTGGACCTGATGGCCGTACCGGAGGAGATGGTCTCGGCGGCGCCGCGTGGGGCGGGGTGACCGGGGTGGCGACGACGGTCACGCCGGGGGCGTACCGGCGCTGCGCCGACCTCGGCGGCGGGATCCCGTCGTGACCGAGGCGGCGGATTCGGTACCGGCCGCGGCGGGCTCGGCGGTGCCGGCCGGCGCGGTCGGATCCGGGGTGGGCGCGGGTGCCGAGCCGGGCCGGGCCGCGGCGGCGGTCGAGCCGGTGCTCCCGGGGCGGGTCGGTCCGGTTCCGGTGGTCAACGCGGCGAACGGACTCACCGCGCTCCGGCTGGCGCTGGTACCGGTCTTCGTCGGGCTGGTGATCAGCTCCGAGATGCTGCATTCCGGCTGGCGGGTGGCGGCCTGCCTGACCTTCGTGGTCGCCTCGGCAACGGACCTCGTCGACGGGTGGATCGCCCGGCGCTGGGCGCTGGTCACCTCGTTCGGCAAGGTGGCCGATCCGATCGCCGACAAGGCGCTGACCGGCACCGCTCTGGTCTTATTGTCCTGGTATGAGCGAATCCCCTGGTGGATCACCGTACTCATCCTGGTCCGCGAGTTCGGCATCACGCTGATGCGGTTCTGGGTGATCAGGTACGGCGTCATCGCGGCCAGCCGGGGAGGCAAGGTCAAGACCGCCGTCCAGATCTTGGCCATCGTCTGGTATCTCTGGCCGGTGCCGGAGAGCGTGACCTGGGTCGGGCCGTGGATCCTCGGCGTCGCCGTGGTGGTGACCGTGGTGACGGGGCTCGACTACGTGGTCCGGGCGCTGCGACTGCGCCGCCCGGCACCCTGAGCGGCGGTCGGGGCAGCAACAGATCGGCGGGCGACACGGAGCGCCCCGCCGGAAACCGGAGGAGGATCGGGATGGACGACCCCGCACGGGCGGCGGACAACGGGGCCGCGGCGGTCGTACACGCGCTCGTCGACCGGGGCGCCACCCTGGCGGTGGTGGAGTCGCTCACCGGTGGCCTGCTGGCCGCGACGATCGTCGACATCGCCGGGGTCAGCAGCGTGTTCCGGGGCGGCCTGGTGGCGTACGCGACCGAGTTGAAATCCTCGCTGGTGGGCGTACCGGCCAAGCTGCTGGACGAGCGGGGCCCGGTCGACCCGGACGTGGCGGTGGCGCTCGCCGAGGGAGGCCGGGAGCGGTGCGAGGCGGACTGGTGCCTCGCCACCACCGGGGTCGCCGGCCCCGAGCCGCAGGACGGCAAACCGGTCGGCCTCGTCTACGTGGCGGCGGCCGGCCCCACCGGCACCGACGTACGCCGACTCGACCTCGACGGCAACCGGCTGCGGATCCGGATCGCCGCGGTCAGCGGTGCCCTGCACCTGCTCGCCGAGCGGCTGCACGCCGAGGCCGAGGGGGGCACCGGCGACGGCACGGCCTGACCTCTCCGACGGCGGAGCCACGCACGGCGGGAAGATCGCACTGGCGGGGCGGGATGTCGTCGGCGGCCGTACCGGGTACGGTTGCGGGAAGGCTCGGCAGTCGACGTCGCGGTCAACCGCCACCTCGCGGCAGATCGGTTCCACCATCGCGGCAGGACCGGTTCCACCGCATCGCGGCCGGATCGACACCGCCGCGACACGGCGGGGTCGGTGTCGCCGCATCGCGGCGAGGTGCGGGATGACGGCGCCGGTCCGACGTCCGGGAGGGTTCGGCCCGCGACACGGGAGGTGCGATGGTCCTGCTACGCCGGGTGATCGGTGACGCCCTACGGGCCCGTCGGCAGGGGCAGCACCGAACCCTGCGCGAGGTCTCCTCCGCCGCCAACGTCAGCCTCGGCTACCTCTCCGAGATAGAGCGCGGCCAGAAGGAGGCGTCGAGCGAACTGCTGGCCGCCATCTGCGACGCGCTCGGCGCCCGCCTCTCCGAACTGCTCCGCGACGTCAGCGACACCGTCGAGGTGGCCGAGGGGGTGCCCGCGGTGCTGGTGCCGGTCCAGGAGAGCCCGGTCTCCGGGCGGGACGGGGCCAGGCGTCCGGAGTCCGGGGGACCGGCCGAGGAGGCCGGCCGGGCCGCTCCGACGTACCCGGAACCGGTTCGGCAGCCCGGCGCGGCCGAGCCGGCCCGCCAGCCGGTCGGCGCCGAGCCCGTACGGCAGTCCGGCACCGCCGAGCCGGCCCGGCAGGCCGCCGCGGCCGAGCCGGCCCGTACCGAGCCCGCCGCGCAGTCGGCGCTGGTCGAGGCGTCCCTGGTCGGGCCGGGGCTGGCCGACCGGGCGCTGCGGAGCCTCGCCGAGGGCGGCGTGCACCAGCTCGGTGCCGAGCCGGTACGGCAGATCGCGACCGATGGCACCGTTTCGGTGACGGTACGGCAGGAATCGCCGCTCAAGGCGACCCTGCGGACCACCCGCCGGATCCGTCCGAGCGCGGGTTCCGAGCGCGACGTCGTCTGCGTCGGCTGATTCCGCCCCCTCCGGCGGCGCCCTGCGGGCTGTCGTCGTCCCGGCTGACCGGGCTGTCCGGATCCCGGCGCCGGTGAAGGTGTGGCTCGCCGGGGTTTACCGCGTTACGGTGGGCCCCTGGCGGCATATCCGGTGGATATCCCCCTGAGGTCGTACGCCGGGGTGGCGCGATCCTGGGACGATGGAGATCCTGTCGCGCGGGCGCCTTTCCTGGGCCGGCCGACACGGCCACCGGACTGATGACACTGAGGGGATACCGGGAGATGGCGAACCCGTTCGTCAAGGGCTGGCGCTACATGATGGCGCTGTTCGGCGCGAAGATCGATGAGCATGCCGATCCCAAGGTGCAGATCCAGCAGGCCATCGAGGAGGCGCAGCGCCAGCACCAGGCGCTCGTCCAGCAGGCCGCCGCGGTGATCGGCAACCAGCGTCAGCTCGAGATGCGGCTGTCCCGGCAGATGTCCGAGGTCGAGCGGTTGCAGGGGATGGCCCGCCAGGCCCTGGTGCTCGCCGACCGCGCCAGGGCCGCCGGTGACGAGACCGAGGCGACGAAATACGAGCAGAGCGCGCAGACGGTCGCCACCCAACTCGTCGCCGCCGAGCAGTCGACCGAGGATCTCAAGTCCCTGCACGACCAGGCGATCGGTGCCGCCGCCCAGGCGCGTCGGGCGGTCGAGAACAACTCGATGATCCTCCAGCAGAAGCTGGCCGAGCGGGCCAAGCTGCTCAGCCAGCTCGAACAGGCCAAGATGCAGGAGAGCGTGGCCAGGTCGCTGGAGTCGATGTCCGCGCTCGCCGCCCCGGGCAACACCCCCTCGCTGGACGAGGTGCGGGACCGGATCGAGCGGCGCTACGCCAACGCGATGGGCCGGGCCGAGCTGGCCGGCAACTCGGTCGAGGGCCGGATGCTGGAGATCCAGAAGTCCACCCTCGACCTGGCCGGCGCGTCCCGGCTGGAGCAGATCCGGTCCAGCATGGCCGGCGAGCAGCTGGCCGGTGGGGCGGCCAAGCCGGCGGTCGAGCCGGCGGCTCCGGCCGCCGACCCGGCCGGGGTGGCCCGGCTGGACGAGATCCGGGCGAGCCTGGGTCGGGACAAGCAGACCGGCGGCGGCAGCGCCGCCGGCTGAGCCGGCGTGATCCGGCGAACGCGGGGTGCCGCCGGCTCAGGCCGGCGACCATAGGGGGAGCGGAGCCGCCGGTCGGACCGGCGGCCGTCGGGGAGTGAGGTCGAGATGGCGGATCTGCGAACCCGTCACCTGCGCCGGCTGCGCAGCCTGCGTCGGTCGGTGCGGCGGTGGAGCGTGCTGGCCGGCGGCCTCGGTGGCGCGGCGGCGGTGCTCACCCCCTATCAGGGGCTGGGGCTGCCGGACGCGGCCTGGGCGGCGGCGGCCGGCGGTTCGGTCATGCTCGCGGTCTGGCGCTGGGCGGACCTCCGCGAGCTGGCCGCGCAGCCGGTGCCACCGGCGCCCGAGCCGGTGAACACCGACCAGGTCCGTGCCCGGCTGGTCGCCGCGGTCGAGCGGCTGCCCGCCGGGCGTCAGGCCCTCACCGAGGTACGCCGACAGCGCGCCCGGATCGCGTTGCGCGGCTCGCTGGCGGCCGAGCCGTGGGCCCGGCTGGACCGGGCCGCCACCACGATGGCCGGGCTCGCCGGCCGGTTGACCGGTCCCGCCGGCCCGGCGGCGCTGGAGGCGGCGGTGGCGGAGCAGTCCCTTCGGGATCTCGCCGAGCGACTGGCCAGTGTGGACCGGGCGGTACGGGTGGCGCCCGCCGACACCCGTCCGGAACTCGATGCCGCCCGGCGGCACCTGGCGGCACAGCTCGACGACGGCGTCGGCGCGTACGAGCGGCTGGTCGCGGCGGCGGCGGGCTTCGTGGCCGAGGAGGGTCGGGAGTACGACGACAACTCCTCGGTCATCCGGCTCACCGAGGCGACCGACCTGCTCCGGGGCGTGGCGGGTGGCCTGGCCGACCTGCGCTCCCGTACCGGCCCGACCCCCCAGGCGATGTCCTAGCCCGCCGTCAGGCCGGCGTACGGATCGAGACCGCGCGGCTGACCACGGAGGTGCCGGCGGCGTTGCCGGCCTGGATCCGGTAGTGGTAGACGGTGTCCCGGGCCAGCCCGGTGTCGGTGAACGAGCGGGCGCTGCCCGGCACGCGGAGCGTCGTCACCCCGGTGGTGAAGCCGGGGCTGGTGGCCCGGTGCAGCCTGAAGCCGCCGACCACGCTGGTCAGCGGGACCGCCCAGGTCAGCACCACCGTGGCAGCGTCGGGTCCGGGCACGCCGTCGAGTCTCGCCGCCAGCTCGGTCGGGGTCGCCGGCACCGCCGGGGTGACCACTGTGGAGACGTTCGACCACGGCGACGAGGCGCCCAGATAGCCGGTCCGCACCCGGTAGTAGTAGGTGGTGTCCGGGGCGACCCGAGGGTCCGGACAGCTCCCGGTGACCGGGACGGTGACGGTGACCAGCCCGCTGGTGAAGGTCGGGTTGGTGGCCCGTTGCAGGTCCACCGTGGTGGCGAAGGAACGGTTCACCCAGCCCCGGTTGACCCGCAGCGGCGGCCCGCTCGCCACCGTGGCGACCAGCCCGGTCGGTGGCCGCAACTGGACGAGCGCGCTGGCGGTGTTCGAGTACGCCGAGTGGGCGACGCCGTTCTCGGCCCGGACCCGGTAGTAGTAGGTGAGTCCGGGGGTGACGGTCGAGTCGACGTACCGGTTGTCGCCGGTCGGGACGGTGAAGCTGCGCGGATCCCGGGTGAAACCGGCGTCGGTGGCCCGCTGCACCAGGCAGCCGGTCGCCAGCGGTCCCGGCGTACCCGTACCCCGGGAGTTGTCCGTCCAGGCCAGCACGATCGCCGGGAGCACGGTCGCCGAGCCGGGTTCCGGCCGGGCGGCGAGCCCGGTCGGCGCGGCCGGCGAGAACCGCAACACCATCGGCCGGGTCATCTGCGCGTCGGCGTGGCCGAGCAGTTGGCAGTGCCAGACGTACTCCCAGCCGAAGTTCTGCGGCCGGTTGGTCACCGCCGCCGGCTCGCCGGTCTCCGGGTCGACCTGGGTGTAGCCCTCGGTCGTACCGGCCGGTCGGGTCGGGTCGTGCAGCCGGACGCTGTCCGGGACGGTGAACGGCAGCGGTTCGGGCAGTGTCGGCCGGACCGCCACGACCGTCGCCTCGAACGGGTTCATCCGGAGGGTTTCCTTCCAGCCGACCTCGTTCGGCTCGGGCGGCTTGATCGCCCCGTCCCGGCCGACCCGGTTGACGAGCTGGACGTTGACGTGGTGGAAGTGGATGGACTGGGTGTCCATCCCGTTGTGGGTGATCTTCCAGAGCTGGGTGTTGTCGCCGGGCGAGCCGACCGGGGCGGACGGGTCGGAGGGGAGCAGCACCTCGGTCGGCGGGTCGATCCGGGTCAGCGGGATGGTGGTCTGGATCAGCGAACTGGTCTTCGGCAGCTCGGTGCCGAGCAGGTAGCTGAGCCGGCCGTACTCGGGGTCGAACTCGGCCACGATCGCCTTCGGCCGCAGCGGCAGGGTCACCGGCGAGTCGCCGCCGTACGGGGTGAAGGTGAGCGAGGTGTCCTCGATCGGGGCGTACGTGTTCCGGGGCGTGGCGGTGCCGAACGCCGCGTCGTACGCCTGCTGCGGCACGATCGGCGGCGGCTGGCTCCGCCCGTACGCCCCGGGGAGCGCGACCCGGAGCCGGTCGGTGTCGAACGGCGGAGCCGGGGTGCCGACCACCTGGATCTGCATCAGCGTCCGGGTGTTCGGGCCGTAACCGGGGCGGGTGGTCGGCGGCCCGCCCGACGAGGTCCGGTCCGGGGCGCCGGTGTAGTGGTCGTTGCGCGGGTCGAAGCCCGGCATCGGCGCCGGAGCGTCGTTGTAGAGGATCAGGTTCGACCCGGGCGGCACCGACGAGAAGTCGACGACCACGTCGGCGCGCTCGCCGGGGGCGAGCAGCAGGGCGTGCCCGGTGACGTTGAGCACCGTCACGTCCCGCCGGTTGTACTGGTAGTCGATCGGCTGGTTCGGCAGCATCGCCACCGCCGGCAGCAGCCCGCCCTCGGAGCCGACCTGGATCCAGTCCGGCCCGGCCGCGTTCGGGTCCGGGACCCCGCCGCACCGGCCGTCGGTCGGCCAGCCGGGCGGAAAGTCCGGGTTCGGCCGGGCCGCCACCATCGGTACCTCCCCGGCGTCGCCGTCGGCCAGGGTGCCGTCCGGATGCCACATCGGCGCGTCCGAGGCCGCGTAGTAGAGCTGGAGGTTGAGGCTGCGGTCGTTGCAGGCGTTGAGGATCCGGAACCGGTACGCGGCCGGGCGCAGCCGCAGGTACGGGTAGGCGGCGCCGTTGACCAGCGGGGTGTCCAGAAAGGCGTCCGGCACCGCCGACGGTGTCGGGGTGCCCGGCTGGACCGGCGGCTCCCACGGCCGGGCGACCGGGTCGTGGTACGGGTTCGGCGCCGCCCCGTGCGTGATGCCGGTGAACGGCGGCCAGAACCAGGGCCCGTAGTCCCACCGCCCCATCGGGTTCGTCCCCGACTCGTTGTAGGGGTTCTGGCTCGGCATGTAGACGTGCGGGAACCAGAGGCTGCCGGCGCCGCCCCAGCGGGCCACGTCCCAGGTCGGGTCCTGGGCGGCGAGCTGCGCCTCGTCCGGTACGAAGGTCTTGTCCTGGAGCACCAGCACGATCTCCTCGGCCGGCAGCGCGCCGTCGTCGACGAGTTGCCGCTGCACCGGATCGTCCAGCCGGTAGAGGCCGAGCTGTCCGGAATAGACGGTGAGCCGGGCGATCCCCTCCGCCTGGTCGTGGAACCAGAGCAGCCGGCCGCTCTGCTGGTTGGGGTAGTAGGCGGTGCTCGCCCCGGCGCCCGGGGCGGGCATGTCCGGCACGCTGGCGTGGCCGGCGCCGTGCGGGTAGGAGGTCGGCTCGCCGGCCGGGGTCGTCCACTGGGTCGGGCCGCCGTTGCTGATCCACGGGGTACGCCCGCCGTGCAGGTGGACGGCGGAGCGGTTCTGCGGGTAGTGCTCGGTGCCGCCGAGCGGACCCGTACCGGCGCCGGGCAGGGTCGGGTCCACCGGCAGGAAGAGCGCGCCGGCCTCGCCGACCGGCAGCCGGTTGACGTACTTGACCCGGACCGGACGGTCCCGCTGGGCCAGGATCAGCGGGCCGAGATGGTACGGCCGGACCGGCGGGCTGACCGTGTTGTGCCCGGTGGCGTCGGTCCCGTTGTTGAGCTGCCGGTACCCGCGCAGCCGGGTCGGCGGCAGGTCGGGATGCAGCCGCTGGTGGAACTCCTGCACACCGATCTCGTAGTAGTCGCAGCCCGGGTAGGTGGTGGTGTCCGGCACCGCGACCGGGATCAGGTTGCCCAGTTCGTTGGGGGTGTCGCCGGTCCGGGGCAGCGCGGCGACGAACTTCCGGATCCCGGTGCCGGGGACCACCCGCCCGCCGGGGTCGCAGACCGGCAGCGGACTGTACGCGAAGTTGGGTACGAAGCCGAAGTAGTCCGGCGCGGCGGTCGGGTCCGGGGTGACCGCCGGCAGCGGATCGGTGCTGGTCCGGGCGGCCGGCACCACCGTACCCGCCGCCCGGCCGGTGCCGGCCGCTCCGCTCTCCCCGCCCTGTCGCCTGGCCTGCTCCGCCCGGGCCGCCCGGCTTGCCGCGAACCTCTTGAACATGACCGCACCCCTTCCCCGGGAAGATCAGCTCAGGACCGCTCCGTCCGTCAGTGCCCGAAGATCCGGCGCCGGTCCGCGCTGACCCGCCCGGTGAGCTGCTGACGATCCGTAAGCAGTCAACCGCTTACCGCCAGTGTTGGATACGGTCGCCAGGCTGGTGAAAGCGTCTCGACTTCGGATTGGCACATCCGACCGCGCCGGGTTCTGGGGTGACCCTCGGTACGTGGCGGGCGGTCGAGCCGCCGGTCGGCGGGCCGGGCGACAGGCTCCTCCTGCGGCGCCCGGTTGCCGTGGTCGGCTGCGGTGGCCGGTGTGCCGGCGGTCCTCAGTGCGCGGGGCGCCCGGGGCGGCGCCCCGGCTCCGGTTGGCAGGCCGGGCACCAGTAGGTGACCCGGTCGTCCTGCTCCCGCTTCCGGATCGTCGAGCCGCAGCGGCGGCACGGTTCGGCCCGGCGGCCGTAGACGTAACTGGTCCGGCCCCGGTGCAGCGACCCGGTCGTGCTCTGCGTCCACCGTCCCCGGTTCGCCATCAGCAGCCGGTGCGCCAGGGCCACCATGCCGGGCAGGTCCGGAACCTCCCGGACCGGCGTCCACGGCGACACGCCGCGCAGAAAGAGCAGCTCGGACTTGTAGAGGTTGCCGATCCCGGCCAGGTTGGTCTGGTCGAGCAGCGCCTCGGCGATGCTCCGGCCGGGCTGGGCGGCGAGCCGGCGTACCGCCTCGGCCGGGTCCCAGTCCGGGCCGAGCAGGTCGGGCCCGAGGTGCCCGACCAGCGACCGCTCCTCGGCGGTGGGAACCAGGGCGAGATCGTGCAGGTGGTAGCCGACCGCCACCGAGGCGGCGGTACGCAGCACCACCCGGATGGTGTGCGCGGGGCGGGCCGCCCAGCGCTCCCCCGGGGCGTACGTCCGCCAGGCTCCGTCCATCCGCAGGTGCGAGTGGAGGGTGAGCTGCGCCTCGTCGTCCGGGGTACGCAGGCGCAGCAGCAGGTGCTTGCCCCGGGCGGCGGACTCCAGCACGGTCGCGCCGGTCAGGTCGGTGGTGGCCAGTCGGGGCACCCGGAAGTCGGTGGCGGTCAGCCGGTCGCCGGCCAGGGCACGGTGCAGCGCACGGGCGGTGTTCCACACGGTGTCGCCTTCGGGCACCCCTCCATCCTCCCTCAGCCGTACGGCCGCCGTCGGGTGGGCGCCGATCGGGCAGGCGGTCGTGACCTGCGCGGACGCGTACCGGCCGAGCCGCCGCCGGGTGTGGGCTGGTCGGTCACGCCCGGGTCGCCGCCGGTCGTGCCGTCGCGGGGTCGTCCGGGACCGCCGAGGCTGGGCGGCGGCGCCTGCGCTGGGGGTGGCTCTGCGGGGCCGATGGTCGCGGATCGCCCTCGGGTGGACGGCGGCGCGGGCGTGGCCCGGGTGCTACCGCCGCCCACCCGGGGTCAGGGCAACTCCTCGGGGCGGGGCTGGCGGACCGCGTCCTGGTAACGCGGGTGGCTCGCGCCGTAGATGGCGTAGTTGAGCCGGGCGTCTGACAGGCTCAGGTCACCGTTGGGGCCGCCCCGGGCGGTGCCGGCATTCTGGTCGGTGGAACCGTCGTCGGTCCAGAAGCAGACCGGGCAGGTGCCGCCGCCGGTCCGGTGCGCGCAGCATGGGCAGGCGGCGACATCGATCGTGTGTTTCCCCACACGGGTAAGCATTTCACAGCCGCCCGGCACGGGCACAGTAGACAGTTTTGCCGACGCCACGGGTCCGTCCCGGCGCGGATCGGAGCCCGGTACGCCGGTCCGCGCGCCCCTTCAGCCGAGCCGCAGCACGTCACCCGGGGCGACGCCGAGGAGGTCGTCGGCGCGGCCGCCGTTGACCGCGACCGCGAGGTGGCCGGCCGAGTCCGGATAGACGACGGGTTCGCCGGCCGGGGCGTCGCCGAAGGTGGCACCCCGGACCGCCCGCCGCGCGCCGATCCGGACAACCGGACCGAACCGGCGCAGTGCCGAGCCGGGGGCGGCGAGCTGGACGTTGCCGAAGTGGTCGACGGCGAGCACCTCGGCCTCCAGCCAGCCGTCCCCCTCCACCAGCACCGGTTCGGCCAACCGCACCAGGGTCGCCGGGTCGACGGCGGGGCCGGCGTCGGTCAGCGGTGCGCCGAGCGCGAACCGGGCGGCGGCCGGGGCGAAGATGTCCCGGCCGTGGAAGGTGCGGGACGGGTCGGGGAACCACTCCGCGCTGGTCAGCTCCACCGCCTCGGTGATCCCGCCGAGCACGGCCGCGGCCCGGGGGAGCAGCCCGTTGTCCGGGCCGACCAGCAGACCGCCGGGGGTACCCAGTGCGACGCCGCGCCGCGCGGTCCCGACGCCCGGATCGACCACCGCCACGTGTACGGCCGGCGGCAGGTGCCCCACGGTCTGGGCCAGTACGGTGGCGCCGCGGGCGACGTCGCCGGCCGGGATCAGATGGCTGACGTCGATCACCCGGACGGTCGGCGCGATCCGGGCGACCACCCCGTGACAGGCCGCCACGAACCCGTCGGAGAGGCCGTAGTCGGTGGTCAGGCTGAGCCATGCGTAACCGGGCACAGCCGGAAGACTAGCCCGGCCGGCCCCGACGGCCGAGGCGGAACTCAGGCCGGTGCGTCGGATCCGGCCGGGAGCAGCCGGAGTTCGAGGCGCAGCTCGTCGTGCAGCGGGATGCCGTCGGCGCCGATCGTCGGGATGCTCGGCTTGCGCAGCCGGGCCCGGTCGACCGCGCCCGGGTCGACGGCGACGATCCGCAGGCCGCGCCGCTGATAGAAGCGGAGCGCCCGGAGGTTGTCGTTGCTGGTGATCAGCCAGAGCCGGTCCGCCCCCTGCGCCCGGGCGGTCTCCGCCGCCCCAGCCAGCAGCGCGGTGCCGACCCCGCTGCCGGGCTTGTCGGCCACGACGCTGACCACCTCCAGCCCGGCGTCGTCCAGGTGCCAGGCCAGGGCCCCGCAGACCCCGCCCGCGCCGTCGACCGCGACCAGGGTGGGCAGCTCGCGCAGGTCGTAGCGGACGTCGTGGCCGATCACGTACGGCCCGCCCCACTCCCGGTCGTGCAGCGCGTCGATGGTGGCCCGGTCGGCCGGCCCGGCTGGGCGTACCCGCAGTTGCGACACCTGTCCGCTCCTCCCCGGGCACCTGGCAAGGTGACCGTATGCGCCTCTGTATCTTCACCGAACCCCAGCAGGGGGCGAAATACCGGGATCTGCTCCGGATCGCCCGGCACACCGAGGAGTGTGGATTCGACGGCTTCTTCCGCTCCGACCACTACGTGACGATGGGCGGCAGCGGGCTGCCCGGGCCGACCGACGCCTGGCTGACCCTGGCCGCCCTGGCGGTGCAGACCTCGCGGATCCGGCTCGGCACGCTGGTCACCTCGGCGACGTTCCGGCTGCCGGGGCCGCTGGCGATCGGCGTCGCGCAGGTGGACGAGATGAGCGGTGGCCGGGTCGAGCTGGGTCTCGGCACCGGCTGGTTCGAGGAGGAACACCAGGCGTACGGCATCCCGTTCCCCTCGCCCGCCGAGCGGTTCGACCGGCTCACCGAGCAACTGGAGGTGGTCACCGGGCTCTGGGGCACCCCGGTCGGCGACACCTTCGACTACTCCGGGAAGTACTACCGGCTGGTGGGCTCGCCCGCGCTGCCGAAGCCGGTGCAGTCGCCGGGGGTACCGGTGATCGTCGGTGGCAAGGGGCTGCGGCGTACCCCGATGCTGGCCGCCCGGTTCGCCGACGAGTTCAACGTGCCGTTCAGCTCGGCCGACGAGGTGGCCCGCAGCTACGCGGCGGTGGCCGAGGCCGCCGAGCGGACCGGCCGGACGGAGTCCGGGCGGGCCCCGCTGGTGCTCTCCGCCGCGCTCGCCGTGCTCTGTGGCCGGTCGGACGCCGAGGTGCGCCGCCGGGCCGAGGCGATCGGCCGCGACCCGGACGAGATGCGCACCTCGTACGGCGTCGCCGGCACACCGGAGCAGGTCGTCGAGCAGATCCGGGCGTACGCCGAGCACGGCGCCAGCCGGATCTTCCTCCAGGTGCTCGACATCGCCGACCTGGACCACCTCGACCTGATCGCCGCCGAGGTGGCGCCCCGGCTCTGAGCCGGCGCCCGGCGCCGGGCCGGGGAGCCAGGGACCGTGGTCAGGCGGCGTCGTCGGCCTTGCCGAGTCGCCAGTAGCCCATGAAGGCCACCGACTCGCGGTCGAGACCGCGCTCCGAGACGAGGTACCGGCGCAGCGTCCGGATCACCCCCGACTCGCCGGCCAGCCAGGCGTAGTGCCCGCCGTCCGACAGGCCGACCGGTACCTCCCAGAGTTCGTCGTCGACGGCCTCGTCCGACGCGTCGCGCGGGGCCGGCCGGTCCGTCGGGAGGAGCCGTTCGGCGGCGGCCCGGACCGCCGGGACCAGCAGGCTGCCGTGCGCCGCGCCCGAGCGGGGCAGCCAGCTCACCGTCACCAGCGGCGGGGCCGGCAGGTCGAGCACGTCCGCCGGCTCCGGCACCTCCAGCAGTACCTCGCCCCGGCTGTGCGCGGGCAGCCGTTCGACGATCGCGGCGATCGCCGGTACCGCCGTCTCGTCCCCGACCAGCAGCAGGGTGCGGGAGGCGAGCGCGGGCTGGAACTCCCGACCGCCGTGGTCGCCGAGATAGCCGTGGTCCGGCCCCATGATGACGATCCGGTCGCCCGGCGCGGCGTCGAACGCCCAGCGGGCCGCCGGCCCGTGTGCGCCGTACGGGCCGCCGTCGGGGTGCAGCACGATGTCGACGTCGACCTCGCGGGCCTCCCGGCGTACGGCCCGGGTGGTGTAGGTGCGGAACGGGTTGCGCAGTTCGGTGGGGAGGGCCCGCCAGCGCTGGTACCAGTCGGTGCCCTGCGGCAGGTGGCGGAAGCCGTGCTCGGGTACCGGGAAGACGAGTTTGATCCGCTGGTCGTAGCCGGGGTCGGCGAAGGTGTCGAAGTCGTCGCCGGTGAAGGTCACCCGGAGGAAGGACGGGCTCAGCCGGTGCAGCCGGACGACCTCGGCCGGAAAGAGCCGCCACGGGGCGACGAGCGACGGGGCGGTGGAAAGCTCGGTCATCTGGCCAACCTCTCGGTACACGACGCCGACAGGTACGGCGAGCGGCGTGCCGTTAGGTTAGCCTAACCTCCGGAGATTGTCAGCGGGTGGGGCGACTACGTTCGGGTCGGCAACTGCTGGTCAGCCGCGCAGCCGCAGCCCGCGCGGTGTGGTCCGGAAGCCGGCGGCGGTGAGCGCGTCACGCAGTGGCGAGGCGTGCACCGAGGCGCCGTCCGCGCGTTCCACCGCCAGGGCGCCGAGCGCGCCGGAGCCGACCGCCGCGCCGAGCGCCTGGGCGGCGGCGGCCAGTGCCTCGGAGTCGTCGCTGAACGAGAGCAGCGTCCGGCCGCCGCGCTCGACGTAGAGCACCAGCGCGCCGTCGACCAGCACCACCAGGGCACCCGCCTTACGCCCGGCCCGATGCCCGGTCGGCGAACCGCCGCCTGGCGGGCCGCCGGTCGCCGAACCGCCGCTCGCCGGGCCTCCGGAACCGCGGTCGGGTTCGACCGTGCCGTCGCCGGAGTCGACCACCCGGGCCGGCCAGGGCAGCGCCGCCCCGTACGGGTTCGCCGGGTCGGTAGCGGCCAGCACCCGGGCCCCGCCGGTCCGACGGCGCAACTCCTCCGGCTCGGCGAGCGCCCGCAGCCGGTCCACCGCACCGGGGACCGCGAACTGTGCCGCACCCAGCCCCTCGACGAAGTAGCCACGGCGGGCCGCCCCGCGCTCCTCCAGCGCGGCGAGCACCGGATAGACCGCGGCGAAGCCGCCGGCCACCCCCTCGGCGACCACCGCTCCCCGGGTCACCACCCCGTGCCGCTCCAGCAGCACGTCGGCGAGGGCGGCGGCGCGACGGGTCGGGTCGACGTCCCGCCCCGGGAGCCGGGACCAGCGCCCGGCGACCGTCGGCGGCCCACCCCGGGCCGGCAGCGCCGGGCGGCCCGGCCGCCGGTAGCGGGTCCGGGGCGCACCGGTACGCGGCCGGTGCGCACCCCCGCCACCGAGTACGGCGCGCAGCGGTGCGAGGGTGTCGTTGGTCAGCCAGCCGGCCCAGACCAGCTCCCACACCACCCCGACCAGCGTCGCGTCGTCGACCGGCCCGGCAGCGGACCCGGCGACCCGCTCGTCGACGGCGACCCGCTCGGCCAGCGAGCGGAAGAACAGCGCCTGCCCCTCGCCGAGCGCGCTCAGCACCGCCTCGTGCAGCGGGGTCAGCGCCAGCGCCTCGTCCGGCGGTGGCAGCAGCAGGGCGGCGCTGTCCGCGTACGCCAGGGTCACCCAGCCGTCGCCCCGGCCGATCGCTCCGGAGCCGGCCCAGAGCACCTCGCCGCTGGCGCAGAGCTCGTCGAGATAGGCGGGGGCGTAGTCGGCGACCCGGGCGGGCAGGACCAGGCTCTCCAGCGCGGACGCCGGCACGGCCGTCCCCTGCAACTGTTCCACCACGGCGGCGACCGCCTCGACACCCCGGGCCGCCGCGCCGACCTGCTGCCAGCGCGGCAGAAAGGTGGCCAGCGTCCGGGCCGGCACCGGCTCGATCTCCCGGCGCAACGCGGCCAGGGAACGACGGCGCAGCAGGCGCAGCACCTCGGCGTCGCACCACTCCGGCCCGGCGCCGGTCGGCGAGAACTCGCCGGAGACGACCCGCCCGTCGGCACCGAGCCGGCGCAGCGTCTGCTCCACCACGAAGACCCCGAGCCCGAACCGGGCCGCGCAGGTGCCCGCGGCGAAGGGTCCGTGCGTCCGGGCGTAGCGCGCGACGAGATCGCCGAGCGGGTCGGCCACCGGTTCGAGGTACGCCTGCGCCACCCCGACCGGCAGCGCAACCCCGAGCGCGTCCCGGTAGCGACCGGCGTCCTCGACGCCGATCCAGCGCTCCTGCCCGGCGACCCGGACCCGGAGGATCCGCCGCGCCTGCGCCAACCCGGTCAGCCACTCCGGCGCGACCCCGCGCTCGGCCAGCTCGGCGTCGGAGAGGTCACCGAGCAGCCGGAGCAGCTCGACCGCGTCCTCGGCGTCCCGGGGGCGGCGCTGCTCGGTCAGCCAGCGCAACTGCCGTTCGGTCTCGGCCACCACCGTCGGGTCGAGCAGCTCCCGCAGGTCGACCCGGCCGAGCAGTTCGCCGAGCAGCGCCGAGTCGAGCGCCAGCGCGGCGGCCCGCCGTTCGGCCAGCGGGGCGTCGCCCTCGTAGAGGAAGGCGCCGACATAGCCGAAGAGCAGCGAGCGGGCGAACGGCGACGGCCGGGGCGTCTCCACCTCGACCAGCCGTACCTTGCGGGTGGCCACCTCCCGCATCAGCGCCACCAAACCGGGCAGGTCGAAGACGTCCTGGAGGCACTCCCGGGCCGCCTCCAGGGTGATCGGGAAGTCGGCGTACTCCCGGGCGACGTCGAGCAGTTGGGCGGCGCGCTGGCGCTGCTGCCAGAGCGGCTGGCGGCGGCGCGGATCGCGGCGGGGCAGCAGCAGGGCGCGGGCGGCACACTCCCGGAACCGGGCGGCGAAGAGGGCGGACCCGCCGACCGACTCCTCCACCAGGGCGGCGATCTCGTCCGGGTCGAAGGCGACCAGCTCGGCACCGGGCGGGTCGTCGGCGGTGTCGGGCAGCCGGACGACGATCCCGTCGTCGGAGGGAACCACCTGGGCGTCGACGCCGTAGCGTTCGGTGAGCCGGCGGGCGATGGCCAGCGCCCACGGGCCGTTGACCCGGGCGCCGAGCACACAGTGCACGGCCAGCCGCCAGTCGCCCAGCTCGTCGCGGAAGCGCTCCACGAGAACCGTCCGGTCGTCCGGTACGGAACGGGTCGCGGCCTGCTGCTCGCGCAGGTACGCCACCAGGTTGCCGGCGGCCCAGTCGTCCAGCCCGCCGGAGCGCAGCGCGGTCCGGGCCGCCTCGTCGTCGGCCCGGACCAGGCCGCGCAGCCGGTTGCCGAGCGCCCGGCCCAGCTCGACCGGGCGGCCGAGCTGGTCGCCCTTCCAGAACGGCATCCGGGCCGCCTGCCCGGGGGCGGGCGAGACCAGCACCCGGTCCGGGGTGATGTCCTCGATCCGCCAGGACGACGAGCCGAGCAGGAAGACGTCGCCGACCCGGGACTCGTAGACCATCTCCTCGTCCAGCTCACCCACCCGGGCGGCCCGCTCGGCGCCGGCCAGGAAGACGCCGAAGAGCCCCCGGTCGGGGATGGTGCCGCCGCTGGTCACCGCGAGCCGCTGCGCCCCGGGACGGCCGCTGAGCAGGTCGGCGGCGCGGTCCCAGACCAGCCGGGGGCGCAGTTCGGCGAAGGCGGTGGACGGATAGCGCCCGGAGAGCATGTCGAGTACGGCGTGCAGGGCCGAGTCGGGCAGCTCGGCGAAGGGTGCGGCGCGACGGATCAGGGCGGTGAGGTCGGCGACCCGCCACTCGTCGAGGGCGACCATCGCGACGATCTGCTGGGCGAGCACGTCCAGCGGGTTGCGCGGATAGTGCAGCTCCTCGATGGCGCCGTCGGTCATCCGTTCCGCCACCACCGCGCAGGAGAGCAGGTCGCCCCGGTGCTTGGGGAAGACCACGCCCCGGGAGACCGCGCCGACCTGGTGCCCGGCCCGGCCGACCCGTTGCAGGCCGGCGGCGACGCTCGGCGGGGCCTCGATCTGCACCACCAGGTCGACGGCGCCCATGTCGATGCCGAGTTCCAGGCTGGAGGTGGCGACCACCGCCGGCAACTGGCCGGACTTGAGCGCCTCCTCGATGTGCCGGCGCTCCTCCCGGGAGACGCTGCCGTGGTGTGCCCGGGCGATCACCGGCGCCGCCCCGGTCGCCGCACCGGACTGGGCCATGATCTCGGCCGGCAGCCGGGGCGGCGTCCCCGGCCGGTCGGCACCGGACCGCCCGGCCCGATCGACGGCCGACCCGGCTCCGTCCGCGGTGAGCTTGGCTCCGTCGGCGGCCAGTTCGGCCTCGTCGGCGGCGAGTTCGTTGAGGCGGGCGCAGAGCCGCTCGGCGCCGCGCCGCGAGTTGGTGAAGACGATGGTCGACCGGTGCGACCGGACCAGGTCGTAGACCCGTTCCTCGACCGCCGGCCAGATCGACGCCCGGCGCGGGGTGCCGAACTCGTCCTCCGGCGCCTCCTGCTCGTCCAGCCGGGTCATGTCCTCGACCGGCACCTGCACGCTGACCTCGATGGTCTTGGCGGTCTCCGGCTGCACCACGGTGACCGGCCGGGCGCCGCCGAGGAACCGCGCGGTGGCGTCGATCGGGCGTACGGTCGCGGAGAGCCCGATCCGCTGCGCGGGGGCGGGCAGCAGCGCGTCGAGCCGCTCCAGGGAGAGCGCCAGGTGGGCACCGCGCTTGGTGCCGGCGACGGCGTGCACCTCGTCCACGATCACGGTCTGCACGCCGCGCAGCGAGTCCCGGGCGGCGGAGGTGAGCAGCAGGAAGAGCGACTCCGGCGTGGTGATCAGGATGTCCGGCGGGGTACGCGCGAAAGCCCGCCGCTCGTCGGCCGGGGTGTCGCCGGTCCGCATCCCGACGGTGATCTCGGGTGGCGGCAGGCCCAGCCGGGCCGCCGCCTGCCGGATGCCGGTGAGCGGGGTGCGCAGGTTGCGTTCGACGTCGACGGCGAGCGCCTTGAGCGGGCTGACGTAGAGCACCCGGCAGCGCTGTCGGGGATCGTCCGGAGCCGGCTCGCGGGTCAGCCGGTCCAGCGACCAGAGGAACGCGGCCAGGGTCTTGCCGGAGCCGGTGGGGGCGACCACCAGGGCGTTGTGGCCGGCGCCGACCGCCCGCCACGCCCCGGCCTGGGCGTCGGTGGGTGCGGCGAAGGCGGCGTCGAACCACTCCCGGGTCGCCGCGCCGAAGGTCGCCAGCACATCGCTCACCGACCCATCGTGCCCGGTCGGTCCGACAGGTTCACCGGAACGGTTGTCCGCATGCCCGGTTGATCGTTGTTTTCGCCTGAGATGAGGGCTAAGTCTCACTTAACTGCTTGCGAATGATGTGCGACCTACAGTAACTTCTCCGAAACCCAAGCTCGGCGCCAAGGGGGTACGGATGACCGGCGATCCGCGCGACGTCCCCGCCGCCACGGACGTGTTGACCCGCCGGGTCGAGACCTACCTGACCGTGGCGCGGGCCGGTCTGCGCGGCGCCGACCTCGAACTCGCCGAGCGGCTGGTGGACTGTCTGCGCCAGTTGGTCGCCGCCACCGCCACCGCCAGCGCGGCGGACCGGGCCCGGGTCCGGGCCGCGGTGCACGCCCTGGTGCTGCGCCGCGAGGCACACGGCCGGGTGCTGCCCCGGCGCTCCCTCGCCGCCGCCCAGCAGGTGATCAACCAGGTGGTCCGGCAACTCGGCCGGCCCGACCTGGTGGTGCCCTCCACACCGGACGCGCCGGACGAGACCGCCGCCCGCGCCCTGCTCGCCCGGAACACCGGACCGACCCTGCTCGATCCGGCCCCGGCGAAGGGCGTCGACTCGCCGTGCACCGTCGGCTGACACCCCGGATCCCACCGACCCCACCCGCCCGGTAAGGGCAACGCAGCGGTAGCCGCGACTCGCCCGGCCCCGCCGCCCGCCCGGCAGCCCCGCCCGCCCGTTCCGACCACCGCGTCGGCCGGCCGCCTCGCATGATCGCCGAACCCCGCCTCACTCGGGTGGTTTCGGGCAATTCCGCGCGTCGAGCCGGACTCTGGCGTGTGATCTGTCTGAGTCCGCGTCCTCGCCGCCGGACCGTGCCGACACCCACCTGGAGTACGCATGCTGATGCTGCTGGCGCTGCACCTGGTGGCTGCGGCGCTGGCGCCCGCGTTGGTACGCCGGTGGGGGCGGTGGGCCTTCCTGCCGCTGGCGATCGCCCCGGCCAGCGCGTTCGGCTGGGCGCTCGGGTACGCCGACACGGTCCGGGACGGCGGGGCCGTCGTCGAGGCGTACCCGTGGGTGCCGGAACTCGGTCTCCAGCTGGCGCTGCGGGTCACCACCCTGTCTTGGCTGCTGATGCTGCTGGTCGGCGGGATCGGCGCGCTGGTACTGGTCTACTGCGTCCGCTACTTCGACGCCGACGAGCCCGGGCTCGGCCGGTTCGCCGCCGTCTTCGTCGGCTTCGCCGGAGCCATGCTCGGGGTGGTGGTCGCCGACGACCTGCTGCTGCTCTACGTCTGCTGGGAACTGACCAGCGTCTTCTCCTACCTGCTGATCGCGCACCACCCCGAGCAGCAGGCCAGCCGGCGGGCGGCGAACCAGGCGCTGCTGGTGACCACCCTGGGCGGCCTGGTCATGCTGGTCGGCTTCGTGATGCTCGGCCAGCACGCCGGGACGTACCGGTGGTCGGAGATCGCCGCCCGGCCGCCGCCGCCCGGCGGGTACCTCGGGATCGCGGTGGTGCTGATCCTGGTCGGTGCGCTGAGCAAGTCGGCGATCTTCCCGGCCAGCTTCTGGCTGCCGGCCGCGATGGCCGCACCGACCCCGGTCAGCGCCTACCTGCACGCCGCCGCGATGGTGAAGGCCGGCGTCTACCTGGTGGCGCTGCTCGCCCCCGCGTACGCGCAGGTCGGCCCGTGGCGTCCGGTGATCTACGTGGCCGGGATCGTCACCATGCTGGCCGGCGGCTGGGCCGCGCTGCGGCAGGTGGACCTGAAACTGCTGCTGGCGTACGGCACGGTCAGCCAGCTCGGGCTGATGGTCGTACTCGCCGGTGCCGGCACCCCGGACGCCGCGCTCGCCGCCGTCGCGATGCTGCTCGGGCACGCCCTGTTCAAGGCGGCCCTGTTCCTGGTGGTCGGGATCGTCGACCGGCGGGCCGGAACCCGGGACCTGACCGTGCTCTCCGGGCTGTGGCGGCGGATGCCGCTGGTCTGCGCGACCGCCGTACTCGGTGCCGCCTCGATGGCCGGGATACCGCCGCTGATGGGGTTCGTCGCCAAGGAGACGGTGCTGGTGGCGTTCACCGGCGACCCGGTACCGCTCGCCGCGCTGATGCTCGGCAGCGTCCTGACCACCGCGTACAGCGCCCGGTTCGTCTGGGGGGCGTTCGCCGGCCGCTCCGCCGGGGAGTCGACGCCGACCCGACCGGTCGAGACCGTCATGCTCGCCCCGGCGGCGCTGCTCGCGGTCGCCGGGCTGGTGCTGGGGCTGCTGGCCGGGCCGGTCGGCGAGATGCTCGCCGGTTATCCCCGGCTGTTCGGGTCGATCAAGCATCCGCTCACCTTCGTACCGCCGCCGGGGCTCGCCATGGGCCTGTCGCTGCTGGTGCTGGTCAGCGGCGTGCTGCTCTTCGCGCTGGGTGCCCGGGTGGGCGCGGTGCAGGCCCGGCTGCGGTCCCCGTTCGACGGGGACACCGCCTACCAGGTGCTGAGCCGGGGCCTCGACCGGTTCGCCGTGCTGCTCACCGGTGCGACGCAGCGGGGTTCGCTGCCGCAGTACCTCGGGGTGATCCTGCTCGCCCTGGTCATCGTGCTGGGCGGCGCGCTGCTGCGCCGTCCGTGGCCGGACCGGATCGGGGCCTCGGCCAACCCGCTCCAGGCCGTCGTCGGGGTGGTGCTCGGGGTCGTCGCGGTGCTCACCGTCCGGGCCCGCCGCCGGCTCACCGCGGTGATCCTGTCCGGCGTCACCGGTTACTGCACCGCGATGCTCTTCGTGCTGCACGGTGCCCCCGACCTGGGGCTGGCGCAGTTCCTGGCGGAGACCGTCACCATCGTGATCTTCGTGTTGGTGCTGCGCCGGCTGCCGGCCCGGTTCTCGGTGCGACCGCTGCGCCGCAGCCGGTGGACCCGGCTCGCCCTCGGGGCGGCGGTCGGGGCCGTGGTCACCGCGATGGCGGTGGCCGCGACCGGGGCACGGCGGGCGCCGCCGATCGCCGCCGAGTATCCCGGGCCGGCCCTCTCCTTCGGGTACGGCCGCAACGTCGTCAACGTGACCCTGGTCGACATCCGCGCCTGGGACACCATGGGCGAGATCGCCGTACTCGTGGTGGCGGCGACCGGGGTGGCGAGCCTGATCTTCCAGCGGCGACGCGGCCCGGACCGGCCCCGGCGGGACGACATCGCGCCGCCGTCCGGAGCCGAGCGGGTCTGGCTGCGGGCCGGGCCGACGCTGCGGACCCGGCGCCGCTCGATCGTCTTCGAGGTGGTCGTCCGGCTGATCTTCCACACGGTGGTGCTCTTCTCGCTCTTCCTCCTCTTCTCCGGCCACAACGCCCCCGGCGGCGGCTTCGCCGGTGGCCTGGTGGCCGGGCTGGCTCTCGCGGTCCGCTACCTCGCCGGGGGCCGGCACGAGCTCGACCAGGCGGCCCCGGTCGACGCCGGAGTCGTCCTCGGGGTCGGCCTCTTCGTCTCGGTCGGCACGGGCCTGCTCGCGATGACCACGGGTGGGGAGGTGCTGCGCAGCACGCTGCTGGAACCGGAGTTGCCGCTCGTCGGCGACCTGCACCTGGTCACCTCGATCTTCTTCGACATCGGCGTCTACCTGGTCGTGGTCGGCCTGGTGCTGGACATCCTGCGCAGCCTCGGCGCCGAGGTGGACCGGCAGATCGAGGTGGAGGACGAGTCGGGCACCGGACTGCGTACGGACCGGCCGGCGGGACCGGACCGGCCGGCGGGTACGGACCGGCCGGCGGGCGCGGGGCGGCGGGCGACGGGTACGGACGGCCCGCGATGACCTCGAACCTGGTACTGGCGCTGGTCGTCGGGGTGCTCTTCGGCAGCGGGGTCATCCTGCTCCTGGAGCGGAGCCTCAGCCAGGTGCTGATCGGCGCCATCCTGCTCACCAACGGCACCAACCTGCTGCTCCTGCTCGGCGGCCGGTCCGGTGAGGCGCCGATCCTGGGGGTCACGCCGGAGGCGGAGATGAGCGACCCGCTGGCCCAGGCGATGGTGCTGACCGCCATCGTGATCACGCTGGGCCTGACCGCGTTCCTGATGGCGATGGCGTACCGGAGCTGGCAGTTGACCGGGCACGACGAGGTACGCGACGACCCGGAGGACCGCCGGATCGTGCGCCGTGCCGAGCGAGGCGAACTCGCCGGCCCGGACGACAACGTCGGCGAGGGACCGTGGCACCCGGCCGGCGGGACGACGGGTACCGATCCGGAGCAGGTCGATCCCGAGCCGCCGCCGCGCCGGCTCGACGACGGGGCGGACCGGGCATGACCCACCTGGTACCGCTGCCGGTGGTCGTACCGCTGCTCGGCGCCGCGCTGACCCTGGTGCTGGCCCGCCGGCCGATCGCGCAGCGGGCGATCAGCGTCACCACCCTGGTGATCACCCTGGCGGTCGCGGTCCTGCTGCTCTGGCGTGCGCACTGGCACGGCCCGCTGGTGGTGCACATCGGCGGCTGGTCCGCCCCGCTCGGCATCGTCTTGGTCGCCGACCAGTTGGCCGCGCTGATGCTGGTGGTGTCGGCGGCGGTGACGCTCTGCGTGCTGCTCTACTCGATCGGGGAGGGCCGGGCGGATCCCGGCGCGCACGCCCCGGTGGTCATCTACCACCCCACCTATCTGGTGATGACGGCCGGGGTGACGAACGCCTTCCTCGCCGGCGACCTGTTCAGCCTCTTCGTCGGCTTCGAGATCCTGCTGTCGGCCAGCTACGTGCTGCTCACCCTCGGCGGCACCGAGGAACGCATCCGGGCCGGCGCCACCTACGTGGTGGTCGGCCTGGTGTCGTCGCTGATCTTCCTCACCGCGATCGGCCTGGTGTACGCCTCCACCGGCACCCTGAACCTCGCCCAGCTGGTGGGCCGGCTCGACGCGCTCTCGGCCGACCTGCGGCTGGCGCTGCACGGCGTACTGCTGCTCGCCTTCGCCATCAAGGCGGCGGTCTTCCCGCTGGCGGCCTGGCTGCCGGACAGCTACCCGACCGCACCGGCCCCGGTCACCGCCGTCTTCGCCGGCCTGCTCACCAAGGTCGGCATCTACGCGATCATCCGGACCGAGACGCTGCTCTTCCCCGACGGCCGCGCCGCCGACCTGCTGCTGGTGCTGGCCCTGCTGACCATGCTGGTCGGCATCCTGGGCGCGGTCGCGCAGTCCGACATCAAGCGGCTGCTGTCGTTCACCCTGGTCAGCCACATCGGATACCTGCTCTTCGGGGTGGCGCTCACCTCGGGGCCCGGGCTGGCCGCCGCGATCTTCTACGTGGTGCACCACATCACCGTGCAGACCACGCTCTTCCTGGCGGCCGGGCTCGTCGAGCGGCGGGCCGGCAGCACCAACCTGGACCGGATCGGCGGGCTGGCCCGGGTCGCGCCGCTGCTCGGCGGGCTGTTCCTGCTGCCGGCGCTGAACCTCGCCGGCATCCCGCCGTTCTCCGGGTTCCTCGGCAAGCTGGGGCTCTTCCAGGCCGGGGTGTCGGCCGGCGGGGTGCTGCCCTGGCTGCTGGTGGCCGCCGGCACCCTGACCAGCCTGCTCACCCTCTACGCGACGACGAAGGTGTGGAGCCTGGCGTTCTGGCGGGCGCCCCGGCTGGCCGATCCCGAGGAGCCGACCCGGCTGCCCCGGCTGATGGTGGGCGCCACCACCGTCCTGGTGCTGCTCGGGGTGGGGCTGACCGTGGCCGCCGGCCCGCTCTTCGAGGTCAGCGCCGAGGCCGCCGACGACCTGCGGGAACGTGTCCCGTACGTGCGCGCGGTCTTCCCCGGCGGCCCGCCGTGACCGGCGACGCCCGGCCGTCCGGCCCGGTCCCGGCCCGTCGGGTCGTGCCGGGCTGGTCGGGGCTGCGGCGCCGACTCGGGTACCCGGACCGCTGGCGGGCGCTGCGGCGCCGGCTTCCGGACCGGCGGCGCTGGCGGGACCACCTGATCACGGTCGGTTGGCTGGTCACGGTCTGGAGCCTGCTCTGGGGCGAGTTCAGCGTCGGCAACCTGCTCAGCGGGGTGCTGGCGGCTGTGGTGATCCTGGTCTTCCTGCCGCTGCCCCGGGTGACCTTCGGGGGGCGGCTCCGGCCGCTGGCGCTGGCTGAGTTCGTCGGGCGCTTCGTCGTCGAACTCGTGGTCGCCAGCGTGCAGGTCGGCTGGGTCGCGCTGCGCCCCGGACGGCCCCGGAACGCCATCATCGCCATCCGGCTGCGGGTGCGTACCGATTTGAACCTGGCGCTGACCGCCGAGGTGCTGTCGCTGGTCCCCGGCACGCTGATCGTGGAGGCCGACCGGGAGACCGGGACGCTCTACGTGCACGTACTGGACGTACGCGGTGCCGAGGACCTGGCCCGGAGCCGGGAACGCATCCTGGGCCTGGAGGCCCGCCTCGTCCGCGCCGTCGGCTCCGGAACGGAGCTGCGACTGCTCTCGTCGAGCAGCGGAAACGCCGAACCGGGAGGACCACCGTGATCGTCGCAGTCGTTGTCGTCGCCGTCCTGCTCTCGACCGCGGCCGGGCTGGCCCTGGTCCGCGTCGTACGCGGCCCGGCGCTGCTGGACCGGGTGGTCGCCGCCGAGGTACTGATCTCGATCATCATCGGTGCGCTCGGCGCCGAGGCGGCCGTCAACCGGCACGCCACCACGCTGCCGATCCTGATCGCGCTGAGCATGCTGGGCTTCGTCGGCTCGGTGGCCCTGGTGCGGTTCGCCGCCGGGGAGGAGGCGTGAGTGGCGAGGTCGTCCTCGACGTCCTGGTCGGGATCTTCCTGGTCGCCGGGGGACTGCTGAGCCTGGTCGCCGGGATCGGGCTGATCCGCTTCCCGGACGTGCTCAGCCGGATGCACTCGGCGACCAAGCCGCAGGTGCTCGGCGTACTGCTGATCCTGCTGGCGCAGGCGGTCAGCCTGCGCAACGGCGCCGACCTGGCCACGCTGGTGCTGATCGGCGGTTTCCAGCTCACCACCGCCCCGCTCGCGGCGCAGATGATCGGCCGGGCGGCGTACCGCACCGGGCGGGTCCACCGGGAGTCCCTTGACGTCGACGAACTCGCCGACCAGGACGGCGTCGGCTCCGGCCGTGCCGACTGAGCGACCCCGGCGAGGGACCGACCGTCGACCCTCGACGACCGGCGCGCCGGCCCGGTCGGCCGCACGGCTTCCTCGGCGGGTCTCAGTCGAGCTGTTGGGCGAGGCCGACGACGATGCCCTCGGGGCCGCGGACGTAGCAGAGCCGGTAGCTCTGCTCGTACTGCGCCAGCTCGCCGACGAGTTCGGCACCGTGCGCACGCAGCCGGGCGACGACGTCCTCGACGTCGTCGACGGCGAACATGATCCGGCGAATTCCCAGGGTGTTCGCCGGGGCGTCCGTCGGCTCGGTGCGGATCGCCCTCGGCGTGTGGAACCTCGCCAGTTCGACCCGGCCGTGCCCGTTTGGGACGCGCAGCATCGCGACGTCCTGCCGGACGTCGTCGATCCCGATCACCCGCTCCACCCAGCGGCCCTCGATCGGCCCCCTGCCCTCCAGTTCCATGCCGAGTTCGACGAAGAACGAGATGACGGCGTCGAGGTCGTCGACAACGATGAGGACGTTGTCCATCCGGTGGATCGTCATGCCGGGGTCTCCTTCTGGGCGGGTACGGCCACGCCGGCCGCATCGACTCCTGGGACGGAGCCGCCGGGCGACTCTCGACACCGTCGGCCGCCGGCCGCCCCGCCAGTCGCCGGTGGCTGGTCGCCGATCGTCGACGGACGCCACGCCGCGTGCGGCTCCCGGCGTGGCGTGGCGCGGCGTCACCGGGCGGGTCCGGGCCTGCCGGGTTACCGTTGCGGCATGTCCCGGGAGACGTGGACCGTGATCCTCGTGCTGGGTGGCATCGTCGCCGTCGCCACACTGGCCGGAGCCGTCGTGCTCGCGCTCCGGGTGCTGCGCACCCGCAAGCTGCTCGGCGAGTTGGGTGCCGGCGGCAAGGTGGCGTTCTACGGCGCGTTGATCTACACGGTGCTGCCGGTCGACCTGCTGCCCGATCCGATCTACCTCGACGACATGGGCATCCTGGCCGGCGCGTTGCTCTACCTGACCCGGCTGGTGCACCAGCGCCGGGCGGGCCGCCCGGGATCGCTGGATCATGGCGTGGGTGCGGACGTACGGCCGTTGCCGCCCCGGGGACCGGATCGGACCCGTACCCGGCGTTGACCGCCGGAGCCTGCCGTTGCCGGGCCGGACTGCGACCGTCGACACGTCTCCGGCAAGCATGCGGTCAGGAGTCGGCGGGGAACGCCATCGTGCCGGTCAACCCGACGGTGCCGGGCAGCCGGGTGTCCTGGCGGAGGAACTGCACCACGACCGGGACCGGTGACCGGACGACGCAGCCGAACCGCCGGCCCAGCACGATCGCCTCGGGGTCGATCAGGTCGTTGAGGCGTACGTGCCGGATCCGGCGGGCGCCGACCTCGACCGGGTACGGCCCGACCGGCTCCCGGTCCTCGTAGTAGACGGTGATCTCCAGATCGGCCGGCTCGTCACCGGTGTTCAGCACCGAGAGCTGGTCGAAGCTGGTGAACTCCGGTTCCTCGCCGTTGCTGGGGAACGGGATCCGGCCGCCGGGGACCACCCAGACCCGCCCGCCGAGCCCGGCCATCAGCCGTCCCTCAACAGCCGGGCGAGGTCCGGGGTGAGGAACACCTCGTCCGGGTCGAGCCGGCGGCGCAGGTCCTGGAACCTGTCCCACTGTGGATAGACGGCGCGCAGGTGCGGGGCGGCCAGCGAGTGCTTCTTGCCCCAGTGCGGGCGGCCGTCGTGCTGCCGGAACACCGCCTCGACGTCGGCGAAGTACTCGTCGTGCGGCAGGGAGTTGTTCTGTAGGCAGGCGATGGTCGTGGTGGCCCGGCCGTACGCGGGGCTGAGCCAGATGTCGTCGGCGGCGACGGTACGCACCAGCACCCGCCAGGCCACCCCGGTCCGGTGCCGGTCGAGGATCCGGCGCCGGATCTCGGTGAAGCAGGCGTGGAAGGCCTCCGACGGTATGGCGTACTCGATCTCCTCGAACCGCAGCTCGCGGTGCCGGGGGATGGTCCGGTGGCTCGGACCGGACTCGGTGATCCGGGGCTCGCCGACCGGGCCGAGTTCCGGCTCCTCGCCGCGCCGGTTGAGGGTGCGGATCTGGGTGGTGTCGGTGCGCGGATACCAGTAGAAGTCCATGTTCCGGTTCTGCCGCTGCAACTGGTGCAGGTGGTCGAGGGTCCAGGCGATCGACGAGCACCAGTTGCGCCGCCGCAGGTGGTAGGTGGGGGTGAGCCGCAGCGTCAGCGTGGTCACCACGCCGAGCACGCCGAGGGAGAGTCGCGCCGCCGGCAGCAGGTCGCCGTTGTGCTCCGCGGAGATCTCCAGCACCTCGCCGGTGCCGGTCACCAGCCGGACCCCGGCGACCTGGGTGGAGAGGTTGCCGAATTCGAGGCCGGTGCCGTGCGTGCCGGTGGCGGTGGCGCCGGCGATCGACTGCACGTCGACGTCACCGAGGTTGTCCATGGCGAGCCCGGCCTCGTAGAGCGCCTCGCCCAGCTCACCCAGCGGCACCCCGGCGCCGACGGTCGCCAGGTGCGGGTCGTCGTGCCGGCGCACGGCCCGGGGTAGCCCGGCCAGGCTGACGAGTACGTCGTCGGTGCGGACCAGCGGACTGGACGAGTGGCCGGAGCCGACCGGCCGGAGCGTGGTCGAGGTCTGCCGGGCCCGTTCGACCAGGGCCCGTACGGCGTCCTCGCCGTCCGGCCTGGCGTACTCGCGCGGGGTGAACCGGAGGCTTCCCGACCAGTTCCGCCACTCCCGTCCCACCGCGACCTCCCTCCGGGGTGTCCGCCCGGGGCGCCAACCGCACGGTCCGGTACCGGGCGGGACGGATCGGGACAGGCGTCTCTACCCGGTCGACGGTCCGGGAAACGGCTGGTCGGGACCGGTGGTGGTTGTCCAGGCAGTGCTCAGCGGGGCTCGGTAGGATGGCCTGGTGATCGACTCAACTGTCCAGGAGGGCAGCTGTAGCCAGCCGGGTCGGACCCGGCATCTCCCGCACCAGCCGCGACGACAGGGAGCGCTGAGCACCCTGTGTTGATCGCGATCGGTCTCCTCCTGATCATCCTGCTCACTGTGGCGACGGGATACTTCGTCGCCCAGGAATTCGGTTATGTCGCCGTAGACCGGGGCAAACTGCGCCAGCTCGCCGAGGACGGCGACGTCGCCGCGCAACGCGCCCTGACGGTCACCGGACGACTCTCCTTCATGCTCTCCGGAGCCCAGCTCGGGATCACCGTCACCGCCCTGCTCGTCGGTTACGTCGCCGAGCCGTACCTCGGCGACGGCCTGGCCGACCTGCTCGGTGTGGCCGGCGTCTCGGCGGCGGTCAGCACGCCGCTCGCGGTCGCGCTCTCCCTGGTGATCGCCACCGTCATCCAGATGGTCTTCGGCGAACTCGCCCCGAAGAACCTCGCCATCGTCCGGGCGGAGGGGCTGGCCCGGGCCCTCAGCCGCTCCACCCTGATCTACCTGGCCGTCGCCGGGCCGGTGATCCGGCTCTTCGACGCCGCCGCCACCCGGCTGCTGCGTCGGGTCGGCATCGAACCGGTGGAGGAACTGCCCAGCGGGGCGACGCCGGAGGACCTGGAACAGATCATCGCCGAGTCGCGCGAGGAGGGGCACCTCGACGCCGAGATGTCCACCCTGCTCGACCGGGGACTCGACTTCCGGCAGCTCACCGCCGCCGAGGCGATGGTGCCCCGGGTCGACGTCTACACCGTACGGCCCGACGAGCCGCTCAGCCGGCTGGTCGAGCTGCTCGACACCGGGCACTCGCGCTTCCCGGTCCGCGGCTCCGAGGGCGTGGACGACGTCGTCGGGGTGGTCGGCATCGCCGACGTACTCGGGGTGCCGCCGGCGAAGCGCGCCAGTACCCCGGTCGAGGCGGTCGCCGTACCCCCGTTGCTGGTGCCGGCGACGCTGCCGCTGCCGACGGTGCTGGACCGGCTCCGGGCCGGGCACCGCCAACTCGCCTGCGTGGTCGACGAGTACGGCGGGTTCGCCGGGGTGATCACCCTGGAGGACATCGCCGAGGAGCTGGTCGGGCCGATCCGGGACGAGGACGACCCGCCCGAGCGGGCCCCGGTCCGGCAGGCCGACGGCTCCTGGGTGGTGCCGGCCCGCTGGCGGATCGACGAGGTCGCCGACAGCACCGGGATCACCCTGCCCGAGGCACCCGAATACGACACCCTCTCCGGGCTGGTGATGCGGGAGCTGGGCCGGATACCCGAGGTCGGTGACCGGCTGGAGATCAGGCTCTCCGCCGAGGGCGAACCCGAGCCGGAGGCGATGCGGCCCCGGGCCCACGTCGAGGTGCTCGCGGTCGACCGGCACGTCGCCGACTCGGTCCGGCTCCGGGTACTGGTGCCGCAGAGCGGGGCGGAGCGCGCTTCATGAGTACGACATGGGCGTTGCTGGTCTCGCTGCTGCTGCTCGCGCTGAACGCCTTCTTCGTGGCCGCCGAGTTCGCCCTGCTGGCGGCGAAGCGCTACCGGCTGGAGCAGGCCGCCGCCTCCGGTGGCCGGGCCGCCCGGGCGGCGCTGGACGGGGTACGCGAGCTGACCCTGATGCTGGCCGGTGCGCAGTTCGGCATCACCGTCTGCACCCTGGGGCTGGGCGCGCTCGCCGAACCGGCGATCGAGTCCCTGCTCAGCCCCCTGCTGCACACGGTCGGCCTGCCCGACACGGCCAGCCACGTGATCGCGCTGGTCTTCGCGCTCGCCCTGGTCACCTTCCTGCACCTGGTGGTCGGCGAGATGGCCCCGAAGTCGTGGGCGATCACCGACCCGGAGCGGTCGGCCCTGCTGCTCGCGCTGCCGTTCCGGGCGTTCGCCCGGGTGGCCCGGCCGGTGCTCTCCGCACTGAACGGGCTGGCCAACGTGACGCTGCGGCTGGTCAAGGTACGCCCGGAGGAGCAGTTGGCGGTGGCGCACGGGCCGGAGGAGCTGCGGATGCTGTTGCAGCAGTCCCGCGAGCACGGCCTGCTCGCCGCCGACCAGCACGAGATGCTGACCAGCATGCTCGAACTCCAGGGCACCACCGTCGCCCAGGTGATGGAGCCGGTCGAGACGATCGTCTCGGTACGCCCCGACGACTCCGCGGAGCGGATCGAGGAGGTGTGCCGGTCCAGCGGCCGGTCCCGGCTGGCCGTCTTCGACGCGCCGGGTGAGGTGGCCGGGCTGGTGCACGTCCGGGAGGCGGTCCGGGCCACCACCGCCGGGCGGCCGGCGACGGCCCGGGAGCTGATGACGAGCCCGTTCACCCTGGAGGCGACCGCGACGGTCACCGAGGCGGTGGCGGCGATGCGGGCCGAGCAGGCGCAGTTGGCCATGGTCAGCAACGGGGCCGGTGCCGGTCGGCCGGTCGGTTTCGTGGCGCTGGAGGACCTGCTGGAAGAGGTCATCGGGGAGTTCGACGACGAGACCGACCCGATCCCGCGGGGCCGCCGGCTGCGCTGAACGTCCGCCGTGCCCGCCCCGAGCCAATTGCGGGGCGGGCGTGGCGGAGCGGCCGGGTGGGGGCCCGGCCGGGGCGGGCACGGGAGGGGGCGACGGTGGGCTTCGGGGGACTCCTGCCGGGTTCGGGTCTGACCGTGCGGACCACGCTGGCCAATCCGAGTACCCGGCCGGGCCTGTCGCTGCCCGGCCGGGTCATCCTCACCGCCGGCCGGTCGCCGGTGACGGTCGACGGCGTGACGCTCGGCCTGGTCACCCGGGTGGAGCCGGCCGGCGGGGAGCTGGAGTACCAGCCGGTGGAGTTCCACCGGGTGGCCGCCGCCGGGGCGTTCGTGCTGGCCGAGGGGGAGCGCCGGGTCCTCGACTTCGCCGTGCCGGTGCCCTGGGAGACCCCGGTGACGGTGGTCGGCGGGCACTGCCTGCTCAACCTGCGGATGGGGCTGCGGGCCGAGGTCGCGGTCAGCGCGCTGCTCGACCGGGGCGACCTGCGTCCGGTGTACGTGCACCCGCTCCCCGCCCAGGCCGGCGTGCTCTCCGCCCTGGCCGAGCTGGGCTTCGCACTGCGCCAGGTGGGGCTGCTCGCCGAGCGGCTGCCGGGGATCGACCAGCGGCTGCCGTTCCACCAGAAGATCGCGTACTGGGCGGCACCGCTCTACGGCGGCCCGTTCAGCGAGCTGGAGGTCTCGTTCTTCACCGACCAGTACCGGGTGGAGGTGCTCTTCGCCCTGGACCGCCGGGTGGCGCTGGCCGGTGCCGGGCACCTCAGCTTCAGCCGGTTCCGGGTGGCGCACCAGGGTGCGGCGGAACTCGACTGGATCACGGTGGTGGACAGTTGGCTCCGGTACGCCGTACAGCGGCACTCGGCGACCGCCGCCGGCTACCAGGTGCGTACGGCACCCGGTCCGCCGCCGGCGCCCCGCCCGACCGACCCCGACCGGTCGCACCCCGGCCCGTCCGGCACCGACACCCCGGACAGCGAGCCGGCGGGGGAGGAGCCCCGGGGTGCCGCGCCGGCCGCCGGCCACGATCCGGACCGGGGGTTGCGGCCGATCGGCGGTGGCGAGGGCGGGATCGGCGGCGGTTCGGGCGGAGGTGCCGGCGGTGGCGGCGGCGGAACCTGAGGGGCCGGGCGGGTCGGGGCCGGGCCGTCGAGCCGGGGACTCAGCCGGCGCTGGCGGTCGCCAGCTTGATGCCGAAGCCGAGGAAGAGCGCCCCGATCCCGGTGGTCACCCCGGCGGCCAGCCGACGGCGGCGGCGGAACTGTGCCGCGAGGAAGGTACCGGTGAAGATCAGCATGGTCAGGTAGAGCGCGCTGGTGACCTGGGCGATCGCACCGAGCAGCAGGAACGACAGCGCCGGGTAGGGGTAGGCCGGGTCGACGAACTGGATGAAGAAGGAGATGAAGAAGAGGATCGCCTTCGGGTTCAGCAGGCTGATCACCGCCGCCCGCCGGAACGGCCGGTCGGCCGCCGCCGGCCGGGTGTCGACCAGCGGCGCCACCGCCGGGTCGTTCCGGGTACGCCAGCGCCGCCACGCGCCGCGCAGCATCATCAGCCCGACGTAACCCAGATAGGCCGCGCCGCCATATTTGATCACCATGAAGATCGGCGGGTACGCCTTGAGCAGCGAGGCCACCCCGGCGGCGGAGAGGACCATCAGCACCGCGTCGCCGAGGAAGACCCCGGCGGCGGCCCGGTAGCCGGCGCGTACCCCGGTCTTGGCGGCGGTGGTGAGCACGTAGAGCGAGTTCGGTCCGGGCAGCAGGATGATGGCGACCGTGCCCAGCACGTAGGTCCAGATGTCGGTGATCCCCAGCACGCCGGTCATCATCGCCCCGCCGGGGCGGCCCGCTGAAGCCTTTCCCGGAGCCTGACCTGTGCTTTCGGCCACTCGTCGGCGAGCATCGCGTACTGCACCGTGTCCCGCCACGAGCCGTCCGGCCGGATCCGGTGCCGCCGGAGCACCGCCTCCCGGGTGGCGCCGAGCCGCTCGATCGCGCGCTGTGACCGCTCGTTGCAGATGTCGGTGTGCCAGACCACCCGCTCCGCGCCGAGCTCGTCGAAGGCCCGGCCCAGCAGCAGCAGCTTCGCCTCGGTGTTCAGCCCGGTACGCCACCAGCGCCGACCCAGCCAGGTGTGTCCGATCGCCACCGACCGGTGCCCGGGGTCGATCTCGTAGTAGGAGGTGGTCCCGACCACCTCGCCGGTGGTCGCGTCGAGCTGCGCCCACGGCACCCGCTCGGCCCGCCAGTGCGCGTCCAGGGCGGTCCGGACGATCTCGGCCATCCCGGCCGGGTCGTGCGGCTGGGCGGCGCTCAGGTGGGTCCAGACCTCCGGGTCGCGGGTCGCCGCGAAGAGGGCGTCGACGTGCGACTCGGCCAGCGGGACGAGCCGGACGTGCGCGCCGGCCATCGGTGCCGGGGTGTGCCAGCGCGAGCGGTCCGGGCGCAGGTACGCCGGGAGCGCGGCGGTCACCCCGGCGTCCGGCTCGGGTCGCCCGGCGACGGTACGCAGTGGGAGCACGCCGGCCCAGTGCGGCAGGTCGTGGTCGCCGGGATCGTCGCGTACGCCGCCGGTGCGGGTGCGCACCGAGACCTCCCGCAGCGGGAGGGCCAGCAGGGCGGTCTCGGCCAGCTCCCGGCGGCTCGGTGGCCGGCTGTCGGCGCTGCGGCCCCGGCCGACCTTCTCGACCAGCGCGGTCAGCACGCGCCGCTTCTCCGTCTCGTCGGCGACCAGGTGTGCGGTGCCGTGTGCGACCAGCGAGCGGTAGTTGGCGCTGTGGTGGAACTGGGAGCGGCCGTAGACCAGCCCGTCGAGCTGGGTCACCGCGACGCAGACCGGCAGTCCGGCGTCGGAGCGGGCGGCGAGCAGTGGCCGGCTGCCGGTGGAGCCGTGCAGATAGAGCGTCTCGCCGAGCCGGACGTGCAGGGTGGGCAGGACCCGGGGCTCACCGTCCACCGTGAACCCGAGGTGGCAGTGGTACGCCTCGTCGAGCAGTTCGTGTGCGGAGTCGCGCCGGTAGTCCATCCTCGACCGGTCGCGGCTGGCGGTGCTCCGTGGGGTCTGCCGGTAGGTCTCTGCGGCGCCGTTCGGATGCGTCTGATCGGCCATCTGGCGTCCACCCTTTTGTTATAGTACAATCACAGAACTGTGACAGCACATTATCAGGTCGCCGGTACGACGGCAGCCGCGATATCGGCCAGCGTGGAGACGGGCGTCCGGACCGGGGAGCTGCCGGCCGGAGCCGCGCTGCCCGCCGTCCGGGCCCTCGCCCAGCGGCTCGGGGTCAGCCCGGCGACGGTCGCCAAGGCGTACCAGGGACTGCGCCAGCGCGGGGTGGTGGAGACCGCCGGCCGCAACGGCACCCGGATCCGGCCGAAGCCGCCGGTCGGCGGCCGCCGCGCCGCACTGCGGCTGCCCGCGCCGCCCGGCGCGCTCGACCTCTCGGTCGGCGAACCCGATCCCGGGCTGCTCCCGCCGATCGGGCCGCACCTGGCCGCGCTGGCCGAGACCACCGCCGCGGCGGTCAACTACCGGGACGGCGGCGTGCTCCCGGAACTCGTCGACGCGGCCCGCAGGCGGCTGGTCGCCGACGGGGTGCCGGCGGAGGCGGTCACGGTCACCGGCGGCGCGTCGGACGGCATCGAGCGGCTGCTGGTCGGCAACCTGAGCGCGGGTGACGCGGTCGCGATCGAGGATCCCGGCTGGGCCAACACCATCGACCTGGTCGCCACGCTCGGGATGCGGGCGGTGCCGATGCCGGTCGACGAGGCCGGCCCCACCCCGGCCGGGCTGCGCGCCGCGCTGGCCGCCGGAGCCCGGGCGGTGCTGGTGACCAGCCGGGCACAGAACCCGACCGGGGCGGCGGTCAGCGCGCAGCGGGCGGCGGAGCTGCGGACGGTGCTGGCCGACCACCCCGACGTGCTGCTGATCGAGGACGACCACGCCGCCGAACTGGCCGTCGAGCCGCTGCACACCCTGGCCGGCGCCACCCGGAACTGGGCCTTCGTCCGCTCGGCCAGCAAGCCGTACGGGCCGGACCTGCGGCTCGCCGTGCTCGCCGGGGACGAGGTGACCGTCGCCCGGGTGGCGGGCCGGCTCCGGGTCTGCTCCGGCTGGGTCTCCACGCTGCTGCAACGGCTCACCCTGGCGCTGTGGCGGGACCCGGCGGTCGCCGAGCGGATCGCGGTGGCCCGGGACAGCTACGCCGGACGGGTCGCCGCGCTGCACGCCGCCCTCGCCGAGCGCGGGCTGAGCGGGTACGGCCGTACCGGGATCAACGTCTGGCTGCCGGTACCCGACGAGACCCGGGCGGTCGCGGTGCTCCGCGACGCCGGCTACGTGGTGGCGCCCGGCTCGCTGTTCCGGTTGGCCAGCGGGCCGGGAATCCGGATCACGGTCAGCCCGCTCGCCGAGGCCGACATCGCGCCGCTGGCCGACGCCCTGGCCCGGGCCGCCGCGCCCGCCACGCCGGCCACCCTGAGTGCGTGACCCCGGGGATACGGGGTAGAACATGCGCTATGCCTGAGACGGAGACCGCGCCCGGAGCGCAGGAGTTCATCCCGCCCGACGCCGGCAGCCTGGCCGAGCTGCGCGACGCGGCCGGCGGCTGCCGGGGCTGCGAGCTGTACCGGGACGCCACCCAGACGGTCTTCGGCCGGGGTGACGAGCAGGCCCGGGTGGTCTTCGTCGGCGAGCAGCCCGGCGACATGGAGGACCAGAAGGGACTGCCGTTCGTCGGGCCGGCCGGGCACCTGCTGCGGCGGGCGGTGGACGAGGCCGGCATCGACCCGGCGCAGCTCTACATCACCAACGCGGTCAAGCACTTCCGCTTCGAGATGCGCGGCAAGCGCCGGCTGCACAAGACGCCGGACCGGGTGCACATCGTCGCCTGCCGGCCCTGGCTGGTCGCCGAGTTCGCCCGGCTGCACCCCGAGGTGGTGGTCGTGCTCGGCGCGACGGCGGCCAAGGCGCTGCTCGGCCCCTCGTTCCGGGTCACCCAGTCCCGGGGCGTACTCCTGCCCTGGCCGGAGTCGGCGCAGCGGCCGCAGGACTTCGCCAAGGTACCGGTCGGGCCGACCGGCGAGCGGGAGACGGTCGCGCCGACCCGGCTGGTCGCCACCATCCACCCCTCGGCGGTGCTCCGCGCCGACGACCGGGACGCCGCCTACGCCGGCCTGGTCGACGACCTGAAGGTGGTGGCCGGGGCGCTCGGCTGAGCCCCGGCGACCTGGCCCAGCACCTGGACGCTGCGCACGTGACCGGTGATGCCGACCCGGCGAGGGCCGGCAGCACCGGGCCGCGTCAGAGCCGCTGGAGTTGGGTGACCACCATCGCGACGGCGAAGAAGCCGTAGAAGCCGATCGCCGCCAGCATGCCGCCGAGCCGCCAGCCGCGCAGGCGGATGGCCGTCGGCAGGTCCCGGATGTTGAGCCGGACCAGCAGGATCGAGTAGAGCAGGGTGACCACCGAGGCCGCGCAGGTGGAGATGATCAGCAGGCCGAGCGGTTGGCTGAAGCCGGCGAGCAGGATGATCGAGCCGAGGACGATCTCGGCCCAGACCACCGCGAGATAGAGCCGGGCCTCGGTCCACCGGGTCGAGGCGGTGAGGTAGTTGCGCCGAAGGAAGTCGCTGGCCACCCGGCCGATCACGTCCAGCAGCCCCATCGCGGCGGCCCAGAGCGACACCACGGCGATCGCGAAGAAGAGCGGCTTGAGCCAGGCGCCGACCTCGGACGCCAGTACGTCCCCCTCGATCCGCAGGAACGACGGGTCGTTCGTCAGATCCTCCCGGCCGAAGAGGGTCTGGTAGGCGAGCAGGCACATGATCGTGATGGTCACGAAGCAGACCAGCGCGAAGGTGAAGAAGTGCTCGATGTTGGCCCGCTTCCACCAGGTCGCCCAGCGGGCCAGGCTCCCCTCGTCCTGCGGGAAGGCGTACCGGTCCGAGCCGGCGGCCTCCTCCTGGCCGGTGATCGGCGAGATGAGCCGGGGTACGTGCGCGCCCATCCCGTACCGCTTGTCGCGGATCCAGTTGCTCAGCACCAGGTTGTGCACGCCACCGGCCCCGGCGGCGCCGATCGCGCTGAGCAGCATGGTGAAGGTGATCCCGGCCGGGATCTGCCCGAAGCCGACGACCGTCTCCTTCGCGCCCTCGCCCCAGGTACTCAGGGAGATCACGAAGACCACCACCACGGCCAGGAAGAAGAGCGTGAGGGCGACCTTGACCATCTCGACCCGCTCGACGGTCCGGTAGACCACCTTGGAGACCGAGAGCAGTACGCCGATGGCGA
The DNA here is from genome assembly GCF_003030345.1 of Plantactinospora sp. BC1. Classification (NCBI taxonomy): domain Bacteria; kingdom Bacillati; phylum Actinomycetota; class Actinomycetes; order Micromonosporales; family Micromonosporaceae; genus Plantactinospora; species Plantactinospora sp. BC1. Next base: position 3,602,929 of record NZ_CP028158.1, on the reverse strand, counting down.
CGAGCACGCCGACGGTGATCCAGACCGCGTCTCCGCCGCCGACCAGATAGGTGAAGACGGCGGAGCCGCTGGTGGCCCAGCCGGGCCAGACGTACTGGAAGGCTCCGGCGAGGCAGATGAGGATGCCCCAGCCCTTCCACCAGCGGGAGAACCCGGCGACGACGGTCTGGCCGCTGGCCAGGGTGTACCGCTCGATCTCCATGTTGATGACGAACTGGACGGCGAGGGTGGCGATGGCCAGCCAGAGCAGGCCGAGCCCGCCGAGTGCGGTGAGGTACGGCCAGAGGATGAGTTCCCCGGCGGCCATCCCGATGCCGACCGCCACCACGCCGGGGCCGACCATCCGGCGCAGGGGCATCGGTTCGGGCAGCTCGCGGGTGACCGGGTCGTCGGGGGGTACGGCGCTGTCGGGGGTGGTCGCCTGTCGGCTCATCGGATACTCCGGGGGTGGTGTGGGGTGTGGGGGGTGTGGACCGTCCCGGTCGGACGGCCGGTGGTGCGGAGGCGCCGCGCGGGGGTGACCGCGCGGCACCGGTTCAGGCGGCGTGCCGGGCTCGCCCGGCGAGCAGCCTGTCGAGGTGTCGCAGCATCCGGCCGGTGTCCGGCGTCCGACCGGTGAACAGTTGAAACGCGGCGGCGGCCTGGAAGACGCACATCCCGGTGCCACCCACCGCCCGCAGGCCGGCCGCCCGGGCGGCGGCGAGCAGTTCGGTCTGCACCGGCATGTAGATGACGTCCAGCACCCACAGGCCGGGGTGCAGCAGCTCGACCGGCAGCGGTACCCCCGGATGCGTCCGCATGCCGACCGGGCTGGTGTTGACCAGCCCGTCGGCGGCGCCGACGGCGGCCGGCAGCTCCGCCGGGTCGGCCACCGCGATCCGCTCGGTGTCGAACCGCATGCTCAGGGTCTCCGCGAGCAGACCGCGCCGGTCCGGGTCGGGGTCGACCACGGTGAGCTGCCCGACCCCGGCCGCCAGCTGGGCGTACGCGCAGGCGGCGCCGGCACCGCCGGCCCCGAGCTGCACGACCCGGCCGGTGGCGGCACCGGGCAGTCCGAGCCGGAACGACTCGGTGAACCCGTAGGCGTCGGTGTTGTAGCCGATCCGCCGTCCGTCCCGGAAGACGACCGTGTTGACCGCGCCGATGTCGTCGGCCGGTGGGGCGAGCCGGTCGAGCAGCTCGATCACCTGTTGCTTGAACGGATGGGTGATGTTCAGCCCGGCGAACCCGGCCGCCTCGGCGTCGTCCAGCAGCCGGCGCAGCTCGGCCGGGGTCTCCGGCCGGTCGACGTCGAGCAGCGAGTACGACAGGTCGAGGCCGTGGTGCCGGCCCTCGGTCTCGTGCAGTGCCGGCGACAGCGACGCGTCGATGCCCGCTCCGACCAACCCGTAGCGGCAGGTCCGCATGGTGCTCCCGTCCTGTTCCGGCGCGGTCCGGACCGGCAGGTGCCGTCGGCCGGGACCGGCGTCAGCTAATGTACGAACTGGTACGTTAGTTATCCGCCTCGGCGTCGGGCCTGTCAAGGGCACACCGGGGGCACGGCACACTGGTCCGATGACGGACATCCGGAGGGACGAGGCGATGACTCTGCGGGCGGCACCGGCCGCCGAGGCGGGGCCCGACCGGGGCGCGACCCCGGCCGCCGAGCGGCGGCGCGACGCGGAACGCACTCGGACCGACATCATCGACGTCGCCACCGACGAGTTCGCCAACCGGGGCTACAGCGGCGCCCGGGTCGACGAGATCGCCGCCCGCACCCGCACCACCAAACGAATGATCTACTACTACTTCGGCGGCAAGGAGCAGCTCTATCTCGCCGTCCTGGAGCGCGCGTACGGCGAGATCCGGGCCGCCGAGCGGAGCGTCGACGTCGACCACCTGGAGCCGGTGGCCGCGATCCGGCGCCTCGCCGAGGTCACCTTCGACCACCACGAGGCGCATCCGGCCTTCATCAAGCTGGTCGGGGTGGAGAACGCCCAGCAGGCCGAGCACATGACCCACGTCGCCCGGCTGGTCGACCTGAACAGCTCCGCGGTCGACCTGCTGCGCGGCGTACTGGAGCGCGGGCAGCGGGCCGGGACGTTCCGCTCCGACGTGGACGCTCTCGACGTACACATGATGATCAGCGCCTTCTGTTTCTTCCGGGTCGCCAACCGGCACACCTTCGCCGCGCTGTTCGACCGGGACCTGCTCGCCGCCACCAGCCGCCAGCACTACCGGACCATGCTCGCCGAGATGGTCACCGGCTACCTCCGCCGCCGCTGACCACCGCGCCCCGGAGCGTCGCCGCCGACCGCACACCCCCGGGAGAGGTACGCCATGACCAGCAGCCGCAGTTCCGCCCCGACTCCGCCGGCCGGCACCGGCCCGGGCCGTACCCTGCGCCGGGCCGTCGCGACGGTCTGCCTCTCCGGCACCCTCGAAGACAAGATCGCCGCCGCCGCGGCGGCCGGCTTCGACGGCATCGAACTCTTCGAGAACGACCTGGTGGTCTCGGCGTGGTCGCCGGCCGAGGTACGCGCCCGCTGCGCCGACCTGGGGCTCACCATCGAGCTGTACCAGCCGTTCCGGGACTTCGAGGCGGTGCCGGCCGACCTGCTGCGGGCCAATCTGACCCGGGCCGAGCACAAGTTCGACGTGATGACCGACCTCGGTGCCGACACCCTGCTGGTCTGCTCGTCGGTGGCGCCGGCGGCGGTCGACGACGACGGGCTGGCCGCCGAGCAACTCCGGCTGCTGGCCGACCGGGCCGCCGCCCGGGGGATCCGGATCGCCTACGAGGCCCTGGCCTGGGGGCGGCACGTCTCCACCTGGGACCACGCCTGGCGGATCGTCGACCGGGCAGACCATCCGGCGCTCGGCCTCTGCCTGGACTCGTTCCACGTGCTGTCCCGGGAGGTCGACCCGGCCGGCATCGCCGGGATCACCCCGGGCAAGATCTTCTTCCTGCAACTGGCCGACGCGCCGCAGCTGCGGATGGACGTGTTGCAGTGGAGCCGGCACCACCGGCTCTTCCCCGGACAGGGCGCGTTCGACCTGGCGGGCTTCGTCCGGCTCGTGCTCTCCGCCGGGTACGCCGGACCGCTCTCCCTGGAGGTCTTCAACGACGTCTTCCGGCAGTCCGACCCTGCCCGTACCGCCGTCGACGCGATGCGCTCCCTGGTCTACCTGGAGGACGGCCTGCACCCGACCGGGCGGTCGAACCGGCAGCCACGCCGACTACCGGTGGCACCCGGGCTGACCGGGCACGCCTTCACCGAGTTCGCCGTCGACGGCCGGTCCGGCCCGCTCCTTCAGGACGTGCTCCGGGGGCTCGGCTTCACGCACACCGGGCAGCACCGTTCCAAGCCGGTCCAGCTCTGGGAACAGGGCGGCTGCCGGGTGGTGCTGAACAGCGCGGTGACCCGCCCACAGGCGTCCGGCACCGCCGCGATCAGCGCGTTCGCGCTGACCACCACGGATCCGCACCGCGGCGTCGACCGGGCCGCGGCGCTGCACGCGCCGGTACTGCCCCGGCGCCGTGGCCCGGCCGAGGCCGAGTTGGCGGCGATCGCCGCCCCGGACGGTACCTCGGTCTTCCTCGCCGAACCCGACGACGGCTGGCGGGCCGACTTCCTGCCGACCGGAAACGAGGTCGCCGAGGGCGTCGGACTCGTCGCCACCGACCACCTCGGGCTGACCCAGCCCTTCGACCACTTCGACGAGGCGGGCCTCTTCTACCGCTCGGTGCTCGGGCTCGCCCGGCTCGGTACCGAGGAGTACGCCGCACCGTTCGGGCTGATGCGCTCCCGGGGTTTCACCGACCCGGGGCGCGCGGTCCGGCTCGCCCTCACCGTCGCCGTGCTCCGGCGCGGTGACTGGGCGCCGTCCGTGGCCGATCCGCAGCACGTCGCCTTCGGCACCGACGACATCTTCGGTACCGCCGCCGCGCTCGACCGGCTCGGCGCCGCCACACTGCGAATCTCCGACAACTACTACGCCGACCTGGTCGCCCGGTTCGGTCTCGACGAGGAGACCGCGCAACGGCTCCGCCGGTACGGCATCCTCTACGACCGCGACCCGCACGGCGGCGAGCTGCTGCACCTCTACACCCCGGTCTACGGTGGCCGGATCTTCTTCGAGGTGTTGCAACGCCGGGCCGGTTACGACGGCTTCGGCGACGCCAACGCGCCGGTACGGATGGCGGCACACCGGCACCAGCGACTCGCCGAGGTCTGAGCGCTGGCCGGGGATGTGCCCGTCCGGGTCGCCGGGGCAGACTGGCCGGCATGGAACAGCACCTCTACGAGCCCGTGCACGACGAGTTCCGCCAGCTCTGCCGGGCGTTCCTGGCCCGCGAGGCGGTGCCGCACCACGACCGGTGGGAGGCGGACGGCATCGTCGACCGGGAGGTCTGGCGCCGGGCCGGTGCGGCCGGGCTGCTCGGAACGGACGTCCCCGAGGAGTACGGCGGCGGCGGACAGCGGGACTTCCGGTTCAACGCCGTACTCGTCGAGGAGATCGTCGCCAGCGGCTGTTCCGGGCTCGGGTTCGGGCTGCACAACGACGTGGTCGCGCAGTACCTGAGCGAGCTGGCCAGCGACGAGCAGCGGGCGCGCTGGCTGCCCGGCTTCTGCGCGGGCGAGATCGTCACCGCGATCGCGATGAGCGAGCCGGGCGCCGGTTCCGACCTGGCCGGGATCCGCACCACCGCCACCCGGGACGGCGACGACTACGTCCTGACCGGACAGAAGACGTTCATCACCAACGGCGAGCTGGCCGACCTGGTCGTGGTGGTGGCGAAGACCGCGCCGGAGCGGGGCGCGCACGGCGTGAGCCTGCTGGTGGTCGAGCGCGGCACCCCCGGCTTCACCCGGGGACGCCGGCTGGCCAAGGTCGGGCTGAAGGCCAACGACACCGCCGAACTCTTCTTCGACGAGTGCCGGGTGCCGGCGGCGAACCTGCTCGGTACGGAGAACAGCGGCTTCTACCACCTGATGGCGAACCTGCCCCGGGAACGGCTCGGCATCGCGGTCGCCGCGGTCGCCGCCGCCGAGCGGCTGCTCGCGGTCACCCTGGAGCACGCCCGGTCCCGCCAGGCGTTCGGCCGGCCGATCGGCGCGTTCCAGCACAACCGCTTCCTCCTCGCCGAGCTGGACACCGAGGTCACGATCGCCCGTACCTTCCTCGACCACTGTGTCGCCGAGTTCAACGCGGGCCGGCTCTCCGCGGTGGACGCGGCGAAGGTCAAGTGGTGGACCACCGAGTTGCAGAACCGGGTCGCCGACCGCTGCGTCCAACTGCACGGCGGCTACGGCTACATGCTGGAGTACCCGGTCGCCCGGGCCTGGCTGGACGGTCGGGTGCAGACCATCTACGGCGGCACCACCGAGATCATGAAGGAGATCATCGGCCGCGACCTGGGGCTCTGACCGGCCGGCGGCTCGCGGCTACGCCGGCGGCGAATCGGGGTTGAACCGGGCCGGGAGGCGTGCTTCGATCCGCGGGTAAGGATGGCCCCGGCCCACCGCTCCTTGCGGTGCCCGACGCGGGCCGCCCCGCCGGAGGCGGCGGGTCCGAAACGGGGACGGGAGCGGCTGACATGACGGCGGAACTCACCACCGGAGTCGGGGGCCGCCCCGCCGGGGCGGCGCCGGTCGGCGTCGCCCGGGTCCAGCGGCGCACGTTGCTGCTGCTCTGCCTCACCCAGATCATCGGCGGCACCGGAATGACCATCGGGATGACCGTCGGCGTGCTGCTCGCGGCGCGGCTCGGCGGCACCGCGATCTCCGGCCTGGTGCAGAGCGCCTCGGTGGTCGGCGGGGCGCTGCTCGCCGTACCGGTCAGCCGGATCATGCGTACCGGTGGCCGGCGGCCGGGGCTGATCACCGCGTACCTGGTCGGCGCGGTGGGCGGTGTCCTGATCATCGTGGCGGCGGTCACGGACTGGGTACCGCTGCTCTTCGTCGGCGCGCTCCTCTTCGGTGGCGGGACGACCGCCGGGCTCCAGGCCCGGTACGCCGCCGTCGACCTGGCCGATCCGGCCCGCCGGGGCCGACACCTGTCGATCGCCGTCTGGGCCACCACCATCGGCGCGGTGGCCGCCCCGAACCTCGCCGCGCCGGCCGACCGGGCGCTGGCCTGGACCGGGGTACCCGTGCTGGCCGGCCCCTTCGTCTTCAGCGTGTTCGCCTTCGCGCTGGCTGCCGGCGTACTCCTGGTGTTCCTCCGGCCCGACCCGCTGCTGACCGCCCGCCGGCTCGCGGCCGCCGACGCCCCGCCGGTGGCCGCCACCCCCGGCACCCGGCCCGGCCGGGACGACGGCCTGCGCGGCGCCCTCCGGGTGGTCCGCGAGCTGCCGGCGGCCCGGCTCGGCATCTCCGCCGTCGCGATGGGGCACCTGGTGATGGTCGGGGTGATGGTGATGACCCCGGTACGCCTCGGCGAGTGGCACTCCGACGCCCACCTGCTCCGGGTGGTCGGCATCGTGCTCAGCCTGCACATCGCCGGGATGTTCGCGCTCTCCCCGCTGGTCGGCTGGCTCACCGACCGGCTCGGCCGGCGTGCGGTGATCCTCGGCGGACTCGGCGTGCTCCTCGCCGCCTGCGCGGTCGCCGGGACCGCCGGGCACGACACGGTCCGGATCTCGATCGGGCTCACCCTGCTCGGGCTCGGCTGGTCCGGCACGATGGTGGCCGGCTCGACCCTGCTGTCGGAGTCGGTGCCGGCGTCGGTGCGCCCGGCGGTGCAGGGGCTCTCCGACCTGACCATGGGGCTGGCCGGGGCGCTGGCCGGGGCGCTGAGCGGGTTTGTCATCCAGGTTGCCGGCTATCCGGTGCTCAACCTACTGGCCGCGGTCGCCGTGGTGCCGCTGCTGGCGCTAGCGTTGCGGACGGCGTCGCCGGGGGTGCGGGGCGGTGCCTGAGGACCGGGCGGGTGTCCGTCGGGGAAGGGGATTGGTTCGGTGCGGCTGACAGACTTCTGGGCGCGGTTGGAGCAGACGTTCGGTCCGGCGTACGCCGGCAGCATCGCCGCCGACCAGGTGTTGCCGCAGCTGGGCGGCCGGACCATCCGGCAGGCGCTGGAGGCCGGCGAGGAGACCGTGGTGGTGTGGCGGGCGGTCTGCGCGGCGTACCCGGACCGGGTGCCGGCTCGGCTACGCTGACCATCGATCGACACGCGTCTCAAAGTGATCGATTAGGCACTTATAGTAGTTTGGCGTGTCGTGTGCCGAGTCGTACACCTGTTCGGCTATTGTCCACAGCGGGGCGCCCATCCACAGGTCGCGGCCAGCCGGCTGTTTTCTGTCGGACCGAGCGCCTAGCGTGTGCGCGTGACGAAAAGCTCAGCGAAGATGCCGGCGAAGGCAGGGGTGGCGACGATGGCGGCAGGACCTGACCGGGAGAAGGCACTCGACCTTGCTCTCGCTCAGATCGACAAGCAGTTCGGCAAGGGCTCGGTGATGCGGCTGGGGGAGCGGCCGGTCATCCAGACCGCCGTGATTCCGACCAGTTCCATCGCGCTCGACGTGGCGCTCGGCGTGGGGGGTCTGCCGCGCGGCCGGGTCGTCGAGATCTACGGCCCGGAGAGCAGCGGTAAGACGACCGTCGCGCTGCACGCGGTGGCCAACGCACAGAAGGCCGGCGGCATCGCCGCGTTCATCGACGCGGAGCACGCCCTCGACCCGGAATACGCGAAGGCGCTGGGCGTGGACACCGACGCGATGCTGGTCTCCCAGCCGGACACCGGTGAGCAGGCGCTGGAGATCGCCGACATGCTGATCCGGTCCGGCGCGCTCGACATCATCGTGATCGACTCGGTCGCCGCGCTGGTGCCGCGTGCCGAGATCGAGGGCGAGATGGGCGACAGCCACGTCGGCCTCCAGGCCCGGCTGATGAGCCAGGCGCTGCGGAAGATCACCGGTGTGCTGAGTCACACCGGCACCACGGCGATCTTCATCAACCAGCTCCGCGAAAAGATCGGTGTGATGTTCGGCTGCATGTCGTACTCGACGAGGGTCACCCTCGCGGACGGCACGCAGGAGAAGATCGGCAAGATCGTCAACCAGCGGATGGACGTCGAGGTGCTCTCGTACGACCCGGAGACCGACCGGGTCGAGCCCAAGCGGATCGTCAACTGGTTCAACAACGGTCCGGCCGAGGAGTTCCTCCAGTTCACGGTCGCCAAGTCCGGCGGCAACGGGCGCGCGCAGTTCGCCGCCACCGCCAACCACCTTGTCCGGACCCCGGGCGGCTGGCGCGAGGCTGGCGAGTTGATCGCCGGTGACCGGGTGATGCTGGCCGAGCAACGCCGGCTCAGCGAGCAGCAGTGGCAGGTGGTGCTCGGCTCGCTGATGGGTGACGGCAACCTCTCGCCCAACCGGCGTGACCGGTCCGGGGTGCGGTTCCGGCTCGGCCACGGTGCCGAGCAGGCCGGCTACCTCGACTGGAAGGTGTCGCTGCTCGGAAACATCCCGAACTCGCGCCGGACCGACGCCCGAGGGGCAGTCTTCGCGGACTTCACGCCGCTGCCCGAGCTGGACGAGTTGCGTCGGGCGGTCTACCTCGGCGACGGGAAGAAGCATCTGAGCTGGGACTACCTCAAGGCGCTGACGCCGCTGGCACTCGCGGTGTGGTACATGGACGACGGTGGCTTCACGCTGCGCTCCAAGGGGCTCCAGCAGCGGACCGAGGGCGGCTCGGGACGGATCGAGATCTGCGTCGAGGCGATGGCCGAGGGCACGCGCGAACGCCTGGTCGAGCACCTGCGGGACGCGTACGAGTTGGACGTGAAGTTGGTGAGCCGGGGTGCGCGACAGATGTCGTTCATCCAGTTCACCACCGCGGCCTCGGCGAGGTTCCAGGAGATCGTCGCGCCGTATGTGCCCGTGGCGATGGAGTCCAAGCTGCTTCCGCGCTTCCACGGCCGGTGTGTCGTCCAGCCGGAGTTCGTGCCGGCGGAGATGACGCCGGTGCCGGCGCGGATCATCGACGTGCGGGTCAAGCCGAAGACCCGCTCGATGAACCGGTTCGACATCGAGGTCGAGGGTAACCACAACTACTTCGTCGATGGTGTGATGGTGCACAACAGCCCCGAGACGACCACCGGTGGCCGGGCGCTGAAGTTCTACGCCTCGGTCCGGCTCGACGTGCGCCGGATCGAGAGCCTCAAGGACGGCACCGACGTGGTCGGCAACCGGACCCGGGTCAAGGTGGTGAAGAACAAGGTCGCGGCCCCGTTCAAGCAGGCCGAGTTCGACATCATGTACGGCAAGGGCATCTCCCGGGAGGGCTCGCTGATCGACGTCGGCGTGGAGCAGTCGATCATCCGCAAGTCCGGCGCCTGGTACACCTACGACGGTGACCAGCTCGGCCAGGGCAAGGAGAAGGCCCGCGAGTTCCTCCGGGAGAACCCGGACGTGGCGGCCGAGATCGAGAAGAAGATCCTCGAGAAGCTCGGCGTCGGGATGGCCGCCGGGACGGACGCGGCCGGCGGGCCGGAGCTTCCGCCGGTGGACTTCTGACGGTCGACCGGGTCCACATCGACGTGGCAGGACGACGTGGTGCCCGTACGGGCCGGGGGTGGGATGCCGCCCCGTCGGCCCGTACGGGCGGCAGTGGCACCGGCCGTGCGCGCCGGGGCCGGTCAGGTGGCCCGGCCAGCCCGTCCGGGCGGTGGCCCGCAGGGGCGGGAGGACCGGGTGACGCGGATCCGGACGGGTCGCCGACGCCGAGTGCTCCGCGTGACGAGGCGGAGCAGGCCCGGGAGATCTGCCTGCGTCAGCTCGCCGTGCGTCCGCGCACCCGGGCCGAGCTGGCCACCGCACTCGCCCGGCGGGGCATCTCCGAAGAGGTGGCCGCCGAGGTGCTCGACCGCTACGACGAGGTCGGCATCATCGACGACGCCGCGTTCGCCCGGGCCTGGGTGAGCAGCCGCCACCAGGGCCGGGGACTGGCCCGGCGCGCCCTCGCCAACGAGCTGCGCCAGCGGGGCGTGGACGCCGACATCGCGACCGAGGCGCTCGGCGAGCTGGACGAGACGACCGAGGCCGAGACGGCCCGGCAACTGGTCGACCGGAAACTGCGTACCGCCACCGGCTCTCCCGAGGCGGTCTTCCGGCGGCTGGTCGGGATGCTGGCCCGCAAGGGCTACCCGCCCGGGGTGGCGATCCGGGCGGTCCGGGACGCGCTGGCCGAGCGGGACGCCGAGGCGGCCGAGTTCGCCGACCAGATCGACGCGGACGCGCTGGCCGAAGCCGGTGCCGAACCCGATCGCGACGCCCTCTAGGGGCGCCTGAGCTGGACTGCGGAGCCGTCAACGTGCTGAAGGCATGTCTCAACGGCGGGGTACGCCGCGACGAGCATCCCGCCGTGCCGGTCGACCCCGCCGAGTTGGCCGCCGACGCGGCCCGGTGCCGGCTCGCCGGTGCCGTGGCGGTGCACGTCCACCCCAGGGACCGGGACGGGCGGGAGTCGCTGGCCGCGCCCGACATCGCGGCGGCGGTCACCGCGATCCGCCGAGCCTGTCCCGGCCTGCCGGTCGGGGTCAGCACCGGTGCCTGGATCCAGCCCGACCCGGCCGCCCGGCTGGCGGCGGTACGCGGCTGGACGGTGCTGCCGGACTTCGCCTCGGTCAACGCGCACGAGCCGGGTGCCGAGCTGGTGGCCGGGGCGCTGCACGAGCGCGGTGTCGGGGTCGAGGCCGGCCTCTGGACGGTCGAGGCGGTGGCGGCGTACCAGCGGTGGCGGGTGCCCTGCGTACGGGTGCTGGTCGAGTGCATGCGGCCGGAGCCGGCCGAGGCGCTGGCCGACGCCGCCGCGATGCTCGCCGCGCTCCCGGCCGACGGCCCACCGATACTGCTGCACGGCGAAGGGCCGGCGAGCTGGGCGGTACTCGTCGAGGCGGTCCGGCGCGGGCTCGGCACCCGGATCGGGCTGGAGGACATCCGGACGCTGCCGGACGGCTCGCCCGCGCCCGGCAATCCCGAGTTGGTGGCGGCGGCGGTGACGCTGGGCGCGGGCTGAGTCGCCGAGGGCCCTCCGGGGCGTCGGGCGGGTGCCCGTGCTCCGAGCTGGGAGCGCTTCCGGTCCGATATCCGGACCGGTGTCGTCGTGGCCGCAGGTCGAGTCGGATTCCGGACTCGCCCCCTTATGCCCGCCCTGAAATCAGCTTCCCGTGAGCGTGCCGTCGCCCTACGTCAGTCACCTGGCCGGATCATGAGTTTCTTGACCGAATGCCCCATCGCGACCTAGCCTCGCCTTAGACGAGTTTTCCCGACCATCGCAGGCTAAGCGCACAACATAGATCGCGTAACAGTACGGCATCACTTCAGGCCAGTTCATCGGCCAGATTATTCGGTTACCGGACGGGCCGGTCGGGTGACCGCGCAGCACCAGCACCCGGTCGTCGGCGGTGTCCCCGGGGGGCACTGCCCGGTGGCCGTACCCTCGGCCAGCCGCCTCGGTCGGGCGTCGTGACAGCCGTAGGGCACGCCCCACCCACGGGCGTGGTCCCTCCGGCGCTTGACGGCACAGGGGAGGCGGCCATGACCGAGCGGGCCAGCATCGGTAGCGGGTTCAGTCACGCCGGGGCTCCGGCATGACCGAGCGACGCGAGCGAATCAGCCAGTTCAGTGCGGATGTGCCGCACGCCGGCACCCGGCGTAGCGGAGTGCCGGCATGAGCGGCCTGGAATGGGTGCTGCTGGCCGCCATCGTCGGGCTGGCCGCGCTGGTGCTCGTCGCGATCAGCCTGGGCACCCGGGCGCTGCGCCGGATCGGGACCGTGGCCGCCACGCCGCCACCGGACGATCCGGCCTTCGTCGCCGAGAAGGACCGGCAGGAACAGTCGCTGGCGGCGCTGCGTACCGCCGCCGACGAGGCGTCGTCGAGCGTCGACACGGCAAAGTCGGCCGCCGCCGCGGCCCGGGCCGACGCCGCCGCCGCGAAGGCCGAGGCGAGCGCCGCCCGCGCCGAGGCGCAGCGGGTGCTGGACGCCGCCCGGGCCGAGGCCGACACGGTACTGGACCGGGCGCACCGGCAGGCCGAGGCGGACGCCGAGCAGGTACGCGCGGCGGCCCGGCGCAGCGGCGAGCGGGAGATCTCGCTGCTCGCCTCCACCACCCGGGAGCAGGCGGCCGAGGTGGAACGTCGGGCCCAGCGGATGGACGAGCGGGAGCGGCTGCACACCGAGGAGGTGGAGCGGCTCGCCGAGCGGGAGCGTCAGCTCAGCGCCGCGACCGCCGAGTTGGCGGCCCGGAAGGCGGCGCTGGTGGCCCGGGAGACCGCACTGGCCGAGGCGGAGGAGCGGCAGAAGCGGGAGCTGGAGCGGATCGCCGGGTTGACCGCCGACGCGGCCCGGGCCGAGCTGGTGGAGGCGATCGAGGGCCAGGCGAAGCGGGAGGCGGCGATCCTGGTCCGGGACATCGAGGCCGACGCCCGGAACACCGCCGAGCAGCGGGCCCGGCACATCGTGGTCGACGCGATCCAGCGGGTGGCCAGCGAGCAGACCGCGGAGAGCGTGGTCAGCGTGCTGCACCTGCCCGGTGACGAGATGAAGGGCCGGATCATCGGCCGCGAGGGGCGCAACATCCGGGCCTTCGAGTCGGTCACCGGAGTCAACCTGATCATCGACGACACCCCGGAAGCGGTCCTGCTCTCCTGCTTCGACCCGGTACGCCGGGAGATCGGCCGGCTCACCCTGGAGAAGCTGGTACTCGACGGCCGGATCCACCCGCACCGCATCGAGGAGGTCTTCGAGACCGCCAAGCACGAGGTGGAGCGGCTCTGCCAACGGGCCGCCGAGGACGCCCTGGTCGAGGTCGGGATCACCGAGATCCATCCGGAGATGGTCAGCCTGCTCGGCCGGCTGCGCTACCGGACGTCGTACGGGCAGAACGTGCTCAAGCACCTGGTCGAGACCGCGCACATCGCCGGGATCATGGCCGCCGAGCTGCGGCTCGACGTGCCGCTGATCAAGCGGTCCGCGTTCCTGCACGACATCGGCAAGGCGCTCACCCACGAGGTGGAGGGGAGCCACGCGCTGATCGGCGCCGACCTGGCCCGCAAGTACGGCGAGGCCGAGGAGGTCGTACACGCGATCGAGGCGCATCACAACGAGGTGCAGCCGCAGACGATCGAGGCGGTACTCACCCAGGCCTCCGACGCCTGCTCCGGCGGTCGGCCGGGCGCCCGCCGGGAGAGCCTGGAGGCGTACGTCAAGCGGCTGGAGCGGATCGAGGAGATCGCCGCCGGCAAGTCGGGCGTGGAGAAGGTCTTCGCGATGCAGGCGGGCCGGGAGATCCGGGTGATGGTCAAGCCGGACGACGTCGACGAGATCGGCGCGGCGGTGCTGGCCCGGGACGTGGCGAAGCAGATCGAGGAGGAGCTGACCTATCCGGGGCAGATCCGGGTGACCGTGGTACGCGAGTCCCGGGTCACCGAGATCGCCCGCTGACCGGCGCGCACCTGCCGCCGGAACCTCGCCCCGGAAAGTTCCGCTGAGCGATCCGAGGTGGCTGCCTCAGAGGGTGCTGGCGGCGCCGCCCGCCTCCTTGGTCTGCATCACCGGTGCGGCCGTCTTCGGCATCCGCATCATCCGCTTCTGCAACCACCAGGCCAGCAGCGAGAGCAGCCCGCAGATGGAGATGTAGATGGCGGCGACGATCAGGTACGTCGGCACGTACGGCAGCCCGAACGACAGCCGGCCGCCGATCGTCTTGCCGACGTAGAGCAGCTCCGGGTAGGTGATGATGAACCCGAGCGCGGTGTCCTTGAGCAGCACCACGAGCTGGCTGACGATCGCCGGCAGCATCGAGCGCACCGCCTGGGGCAGCAGGATCAGCCGGAGCACCTGGTTCTTGCGCAGGCCGATCGCGTACCCGCCCTCGGACTGGCCCCGGGGTACGGCGTTGAGGCCGGCCCGGAAGATCTCGGCCAGTACCGAGCCGTTGTAGAGGGTCAGCCCGATGACCAGCGCCCAGATCTTGTCGATCGGCCAGCCGTACTGCAACGGCACGTAGTAGCCGAAGAAGATCAGGATCAGCAGCGGGATGGCCCGGAAGAGTTCGACGACGAAGGTGGCCGGCGCGCGCAGGATCCACCGGTCGCTGAGCCGGGCGCTGGCGAAGACGGCGCCGAAGAGCATGGCGAGTACGGCGGCGATGCCGGCCGCCTTCAGGGTGGCCCAGAGCCCGTTGAGCAGCTCGACCTGCACCGCCTCGAACCTGAACTGCTCCCACTTGCGTGCCTCGAACTGGCCGGTCTCCCAGAGCCGGTAGCCCACGAAGGCGAGCAGAGCGACGATCCCGGCGATGGTGAGGATCCCGATCAGACCGTTGCGGCGGCGTGCCTTCGGCCCCGGAAGGTCGTAGAGAACCGTCGCCTGACTCACCGTGCCACCGTCCACTTGCGCTCGAGGAACCGCTGTAGGAAGACCAGCGGAAGAATGAGGATGAGGAAGCCGATCGTGATCCAGAGCAGCACGGCGAACTGCGGCTCACCCCGCTCGGCCATGTACGCCGGGATGGCACCGGCCTCCAGTACGGAGAAGCCGGCGGCGATCGTGGTGTTCTTGAGCATCGCGATCATGACGCTCATCATCGGCGGCACCATCGAGCGGAGCGCCTGCGGCAGGACGATCAACCCGAGTACCTGGTCGAAGGTCATGCCCAGGGCGCGGGCCGCCTCGGCCTGCCCGGCCGCCACGGTGTTCACGCCGGAGCGGACCACCTCGCAGACGAATGCCGAGGTGTAGAGCGTGAGCGCGATGCAGGCGGCCGGAAAGTAGTCGATGTTGACGTCGAGCTTCGGCACCGCGAAGACGAGGAAGGCGAAGACCAGGGTCAGCGGGGTGTTGCGCAGCACGTTGACGTACGCCGCCCCGAACGCGCGCAGCGCGGGAACCGGGGAGACCCGCATCGCACCGAGCAGGGTGCCGAGGACGAGGGTGAAGACGGCGGAGATCAGGAAGAGTTTGACGGTGTTGGTGAACCCGTCGACGAACAGGTCCTGGTTGTCCGCCAGTACGCGGAAGAACTCGCCCATGCCTCGCTCTCAGTCGTCGCCAGGCCGGGCGGGGAGCGGACTCCCCGCCCGGCGTCGTTAGCAGATCAGATCGCCGTCAGCGGCTGTCAGTACCGTTCCAGCGTCGGCGGGGTCGCCGAGGAGCCGGACTTGCCCAGCGTGCCGTCGTAGATCTTCTGCCAGGTGCCGTCGGTGAAGGCCGCCTGGATCTGGTCGTTGACGTAGTCCCGCAGCGCCTTGTCGTCCTTGGGCAGGCCGATGCCGTACTTCTCGGTGCTGAACGGCTCGCCGACGACCTTGAGCTCGCCGGCCGCCTGCGCCGCGTAGCCCTTCAGGATGGCGTCGTCGGTGGTGAGCGCGTCCACCTTGCCGTCGAGCAGCTGCGACACGCACTCGGAGTACGTCTTGAACTCGACGATGTTCTCCGGCTCGGTCAGGCCCTCGTCCCGGACCTTCTGGATCGGCGTCGAACCGGTCGCGGAGCAGACCTTCTTGCCCTTGAGGGTGTCCTTGCCGGTGATCGCCGTCTCGTCCTTGCGGACCAGCAGGGCCTGTCCGGCGACGTAGTACGGCCCGGCGAAGGAGATGTCGTTCTTCCGCTTGTCCGTGATCGAGTAGGTGCCGACGTAGTAGTCGACCTCACCACCCTTGATCGCGGTCTCCCGGTTCGCCGACGGGATCTCCTTGTATTCGATCTTCGTCGGGTCGATCCCGAGCTTGCTCGCGACGTACTGGGCGATCTCGATGTCGAAGCCGCACCGGGTGCCCTGGGCGTCCTTGTAGCCGAGGAAGGGCTGGTCGAACTTGACGCCGACGCTGACCTTGCCGGCCGCCTTGATCTTGTCGTAGGTCGGGCTGCCGGTGATGGCGACGTTGGAGGCCGGGGTGAAGGTCGTGCCGGACGTCTGGCAGGTGTCGCCGCCCGGGGCGTCGGAGCCGTTGCCGGCTCCGCTCGGCGTCGGCGCACCCTCTTCGCCGCAGGCCGCGGCCGACAGGGCGAGCGCCGCCATAGCGGTCAGCGCCGCCATGCGTGCGATACGCATTATCTTTCTCCTCCTCTTGGTGGAGCGGCGCCCGCAGCGACGCTCCACATACTGGACAACTAGTGGGTCAGGATCTTCGACAGGAAGTCCTTGGCCCGCTCGCTGCGCGGGTTGCCGAAGAACTCGTCCGGCGGCGCGTCCTCGACGAGCTGGCCGTCGGCCATGAAGATGACCCGCTTGGCGGCGTGCCGGGCGAAGCCCATCTCGTGGGTGACCACCACCATCGTCATGCCCTCGCTGGCCAGCGAGGTCATCACGTCCAGCACCTCGCCGACCATTTCCGGGTCCAGCGCGCTGGTGGGCTCGTCGAAGAGCATCGCCTTCGGCTGCATCGCCAGGGCCCTGGCGATGGCGGCCCGTTGCTGCTGCCCGCCGGAGAGCTGAGCAGGGTACTTCTCCGCCTGGCTCGCGATGCCGACCCGCTCCAGCAACTGCATGGCACGCTCCCGGGCGACGGTCGGCTTCTCCTTGCGGACCTTTATGGGGCCGAGGGTCACGTTGTCCAGAATGCTTTTGTGGGCGAAGAGATTGAACGACTGGAAGACCATGCCGACCTCGCTGCGCAGCCGGGCCAGTGCCCGGCCCTCGGCCGGTAGCGGTCGACCGTCGAAGGTGATCGTCCCGGAGTTGATCGGCTCCAACCGGTTGATCGCCCGACACAGCGTCGACTTTCCGGAGCCGGACGGACCGATGACCACGACGACCTCGCCCCGCTCTACGGAGAGGTTGACGTCCTGCAACACGTGCAACGGGCCGAACCACTTGTTGACCCCGTCAAGCCTGATGAGCGGCTGGTCGGTCGTACCGGTCACGTCGTCTCCTCGCTGCGCTCGTCGGCGCCATGACCCGGGTGACTGAGCTGGCTGACGCGCTCGCTCCGCTCGGTCATGTCCCCCTACCTGTCTCGTCCACGATCTGTCGCACCGGATTCCGCTGAATCGGTGACGCAACTCTAGGGGACCTGACGTGCTGGAATGCAATCGAGTTCATCACGGGGCGATAACACCGCCGACGACGTGCGTCACATACCGTAAAGAAGGAATGACGTTGGGTAGCTGGCGACAGTTGCCCGCTTCCGGACCCGGCACGGAGGGGCATCGGAAACCGGGCAACGGGGTCGTCGCGGGAAAGTCGCGGAAATTGCTGGCGGAGGCGTACGGGAATCGAACCCGCCCGACCGAGCTACTCGGTCGCACCGGTTTTGAAGACCGGGAGGACCACCAGGCGCCTGCCCGCCTCCTCAGCCAGCGGCATCCTTCCGCCCCTGATCGTAGGGTGTGCGCCATTCGGGCGGTTCACCGGGACGGCCGGTCGCCGACGCCGGTCGAGGGTGGTCCAGAAAAGATCGCCGACCAGGCACCGGCTGCGAAGGCGCCGGGCGGCGGCTGACTCGGCGGGGTCCGTGCCGGTCGCCCGGCCGGTGAACACCTCGATCAGTGGAAAGGTATTCGCGGTCGTCGCACCCGGCGGCGCCTGCGGTCGGGTCACCGGCGGCAGCCCGAAGTGTCCGGTGCCCGACCGGGCCGAGCCGAACAGAACACGCTGGGTGAGCATCCCCGGCGCGCTGCGCCGGAGCAGTGGCTTCCTCCGACTACAATAGGTAGTCAACGGCCGTCTATTTCGGCGGATATGGTCACAGACCGGTAACTTAGCCGCTCTCGACCGGGTGTGCCCGGCACCATCGTGGGTGAGGCCGTCACACCCAGGCACCGGGGTGCCCGGCCCGACGGGGGATGCCCGACCGAGACCCGGCATCCAGCCACGAACGATTACGGCGAGGAGGCGGCAATGATCGAGCTGTGGAACTGGAGGACGGAGGGGCGCGTCGCCGCCTCGGAGATCCGCCTCGCGCTTGCCGACGCGCTCGACGTACCGGTGCTGCCGCTCGGCGGGGTCGACCCGGTCCGGGTGCCGTCCGGCGCGCTGCTGGTCGACGTCTGGCACCGCCCCGGCGACTTCCCGACCTCCGTCGACTGCTACGGGGTGCCGGCCGGGCTGCCGGAGGTGAGCGCCGTCGCGGCGTTCGCCCGCCGGCTGGGCCGGGCCTGCCTGCTGGCGGACGACACCCTCGACGCCGGCCGGCACCTGCTGGTCGCGGCCGACGGCACCATCCGGCCCGTGCACCACGACGTGCGGGACACCGAGGACGGCGAGATCCTCTCCGAACAGCGGCTCTGCACGCTGCTCAGCCCGCGCTGCCGGGGCTGGTCGCCGTGCCAGCGCTCGCGCTGGGTCCCCGACTCGGTCATCCCGGCGCTCGCCGCCGCCTGACCGCCGACTCGCCAGCCGGGCTGCTCCGGGCCGCTAGCCGGCCGGCTGGCCGTCCTTCGCCGGCTGGCCGGCGCCGGAGCCCTTCACCACGAGCTGGTCGAGCAGGGTCCGGGTCGCCTCGGCCACGGCGGCCACCGCGGCGTCGAACGCCGCCGCGTTGTGCGCGGCCGGGGCGCGAAACCCGGAGATCTTGCGGACGTACTGCAACGCCGCCGCCTCGATGTCCGTCTCGGTGACGACCTCGGCGTACGGCTGGCGAAGGGTCTTGATGCTCCGGCACATGGCGCTACCTTCCGGTGAAGGGGAGTGGACGACGTCCCGGGGGAACGGGCTTCCCGAGTCCTGCGGATACTCTGTCACTGTCATGACTACCGCAGCCCCCGGCAGCCCGCGTACCTATCAGGTGCGCACCTACGGCTGTCAGATGAACGTGCACGACTCCGAGCGGATCTCCGGACTGCTGGAGCAGGCCGGTTACGTGCGCGCGGCCGACTCCGACGACCCGGACGTGGTGGTCTTCAACACCTGTGCGGTACGCGAGAACGCCGACAACCGGCTCTACGGCAACCTCGGCCACCTGCGCCCGGTCAAGGACAAGCACCCCGACATGCAGATCGCGGTCGGCGGCTGCCTGGCCCAGAAGGACCGGGGCGAGATCGTCCGCCGGGCACCCTGGGTCGACGTGGTCTTCGGCACCCACAACATCGGCGCGCTGCCGGTGCTGCTGGAGCGGGCCCGGCACAACACCGCCGCCGAGGTGGAGATCCTGGAGTCGCTGGAGGTCTTCCCCTCCACGCTGCCGACCCGGCGCGAGTCGACGTACGCCGGCTGGGTGTCGATCTCGGTGGGCTGCAACAACACCTGCACGTTCTGCATCGTGCCGGCGCTGCGCGGCAGGGAGAAGGACCGCCGGCCCGGCGACGTCCTGGCCGAGGTACGTGCCCTGGTCGCCGAGGGTGTGCTCGAGGTCACCCTGCTCGGCCAGAACGTGAACTCGTACGGCGTCGAGTTCGGTGACCGGCTCGCCTTCGGCAAGCTGCTCCGGGCGACCGGCGGGATCGAGGGGCTGGAGCGGGTCCGGTTCACCAGCCCGCACCCGAAGGACTTCACCGACGACGTGATCGCCGCGATGGCCGAGACCCCGAACGTCTGCCACTCGCTGCACATGCCGTTGCAGTCCGGCTCCGACGACGTGCTCCGGGCGATGCGCCGGTCGTACCGGGCCGAGCGCTACCTCGGGATCATCGAGAAGGTTCGGGCGGCGATGCCGGACGCGGCGATCACCACCGACATCATCGTCGGCTTCCCCGGCGAGACCGAGGCCGACTTCGCCCGCACCCTGGAGGTGGTCCGGGAGGCCCGGTTCGCCTCCGCGTTCACCTTCCAGTACTCCAAGCGCCCCGGCACGCCCGCCGCGACCATGCCCGACCAACTGCCGAAGCAGGTGGTGCAGGAGCGCTACGAGCGGCTGATCGCGGCGGTCGAGGAGATCACCTGGGCGGAGAACCGGAAGCTCGTCGGTACCCCGGTCGAGGTGCTGGTCGCGGTCGGCGAGGGGCGCAAGGACGAGCGCACCGGACGGCTCTCCGGACGGGCCCGGGACGGCCGGCTGGTGCACTTCGCCGCCGGCTCGTACGAGGGCAAGATCCGGCCCGGCGACATCGTGCACACCACGGTCAGCTACGCCGCGCCACACCACCTGAACGCCGACGGGGAGCCGCTGGCCCACCGGCGTACCCGGGCCGGTGACGCCGCCGAGGCGGGCCGGACACCGCGTACCCCCGGGGTTTCGCTCGGGCTGCCCACGGTCGGCGTGCCGCCGCCGCTGCCCGCGTCCGCGGCGGCCTGCGACCGCTGAGCTGTCCTCTACCCGGCCGGTCTCCGCACGGAGACCGGCCCGACCGGTGCCCGGTGCCGCCACGCGACCGCTGCCGGCGCCCCCGGCACGGCAGCCCGGAGCCGGTTCAGCTCGCCTGTTCGGCCAGTTCGAGGAAGCGGCGCTTGGCGGCGAGGGCCTGCTCGGCCTCGCGGATCCGCTTCGCGTCGCCGGCCGCCTGGGCCCGGGCCAGCCGCTGCTCGGCCTCGGCGACCTGGTCACGCATCTGCGCGAGCAGCGGATTGGCCGACGGCTCGGTCCGCCGCCACGCCGAATCCATCGCCTGGCGGACCCGCTCGTCCACCGCACGCAGCCGGCGGTCCAGGTTGGCCGCCGCGTCCCGGGGAACCCGGCCCGCCTCGTGCCACTGCCCCTGGATCTCCCGCAGCTTCGCCTGCGCGCCGCGCGGGTCGCCGTCGACGTCGAGCGCCTCGGCCTCGGCGAGCAGGGCCTGCTTGCGCTCCAGGTTGCCGCGCTGCTCCGCGTCCCGAGCCGAGAAGACCTCGCTACGCCGGGAGAAGAAGCTGTCCTGGGCGCCCCGGAACCGTTCCCAGAGCCGCTCCTCGGCCTCCTTCGAGGCGCGCGGCGCGGCCTTCCACTGTGCCATCAGCTCCCGCAGCCGGTTCGCGGTCGCGGCCCAGTCCGTCGAGTCGGCCAGCGACTCGGCCTCGACGACCAGCTCCTCCTTGGCCGCCTGAGCCTGCTTGCGCTGGGCGTCCAGGGTGGCGAAATGCGCCCCGCGGCGCCGGGTGAAGCCGTCCCGGGCGGCCGCGAACCGCTTCCACAGCTCGCCGTCGGTCTTCTTGTCGACGCCCCGGATGGTCTTCCACTCGTCGAGGATCTCCTTGAGCCGGTCGCCGGCGGTCTTCCACCCGGTGGATTCCGCGGCCAGCTTCTCGGCCTCCTCGACCAGCGCCGTCTTCCGGGTCACCGCCTCGGCCCGGGCCGTCTCCCGGGCCGCCCGCGCCTCGCCGGCCTTGCCTTCGGCGAGCGTGGCCAGCCGGTCCAGCCGGGCGGCGAGCGCGTCGAGGTCACCGACCACGTGCGCGTCGGCGAGCGACGCCCGCAACCGCCGGATCGTGGCGAGCGAACCCGACGGGTCCGCCGCCCCCGAATTGAGACGGGCCTCGGTCAGGTCGACCTCGGTGACCAGGTCGGCGAAGCGGCGGGCGAAGTGGGCCAGACCTTCCTCCGGCGCACCGGCCTGCCAGGAACCGACCACCCGCTCACCCTCGGCCGTCTTGACGTAGACGTTGCCGTCCGCATCCACCCGTCCAAAGGCAGTCCAGTCACTCATGAGCCCATCCTCGTTCTCCCGGCGCTGCCGGGGATGGGGGTCCCCGGCGGTCGCCGCCACGGCGCAGCGAAGTTTCTCCCGGCATTGTCACAGGTCCAACCCCGTCCGCGTCGAGCGCCTATCGTCGACCGTGACCATACGGTGTCCTTGACCGCACCCGGATCGTCTGGCCAACGGGTGTAAGGTTCGCTGCCCGCTACGGTGGTGGCGTGCCACTGGTCGCCGCCGCGGTCTGCCCGCATCCCCCGATGATCGTTCCCGAACTGGCCGCCGCTGCAGCCGGTGAGCTGGATGACCTCCGTCTCGCCTGCGTCGACGCGGTCCGTCGGCTGCTGGCGAGTGAGCCGGACGTCCTGGTCCTGGTCGGGGCCGGTGCCCAGACCGTACGGTACGGGCCGGGCGACTCGGGCAGCCTCCGACCGTACGGGCTGGATCGGGTGCTGCGGCTGGGTCCGGACGGTACGGGCACCGGCCGGGGCGAGTTGCCGCTCAGCCTGCTGCTCGGCGCCTGGCTGCTGGATCGGGCCGGTGCCACCGGACCCCGGCGAGGGCAGAGCGTGGCCACCGACGCCCCGGTGGGCGAGTGCCGGCGGATCGGTACCGAACTGGTCGAGGATCCGGCCGAGCGGATCGCGCTGCTGGTGTTGGGGGACGGGTCTGCGTGCCGGGGCGAGCGCTCCCCCGGGTACGACGATCCGCGCGCCCGCCCCTACGACGACCGGGTCGCTGCGGCCCTCCGCGACGCCGACGGTCCGGCCCTGCTCGGACTGGAGCCGGAACTGTCGACCCGGCTGCTGGTCGCCGGCCGGGCACCGTGGCAGGTGCTCGCCACGGCGGCGGCCCACAGCGGGGCACCCTGGCAAGGCGACCTCGGCTACTACGCGGCGCCCTACGGCGTCAGCTACTTCGTGGCCACCTGGACGCCCGGCACCGTGGCCACCCCCACGCCGGGCGCCCTGGCCACCGCCACGCCGGGCGCTGTGGCTTTCTGGTCGGCCGACAAGCCGGACGGGCCGCCCGGGCCCGGTGAGCCGGAGCGGTCGCCGGTCTCCGGCGCGCCGGGCGGAGGGCCGGCATGAGCCCGCGTGCCCGGGTCGTCACCGTCGTCGGACCCACCGCCACCGGCAAGTCGGGGCTGAGCATCGAACTCGCCCAGGCGCTCGGCGGCGAGGTGGTCAACGCCGACTCGATGCAGCTCTATCGCGGGATGGACGTCGGCACCGCCAAGCTGACCCCGGCCGAGCGGGCCGGCGTACCGCACCACCTGCTGGATATCTGGCCGGTCACCGAACCGGCGAGCGTGGCGGCGTACCAGGCGCTGGCCCGGGCGGCGGTCGACGACATCCTGGCCCGGGGCCGGGTACCGCTGCTGGTCGGCGGCTCCGGGCTCTACGTCCGGGCGGTGGTCGACGAGTTCGAGTTCCCCGGTACGGACCCGCTGGTCCGAGCCCGGCTGGAGGCGGAACTCGCCGAGTCGGGACCGGCCCCGCTGTACGCCCGGCTACGCGCCGCCGACCCGGTGGCCGCGCAGCACATCCTGCCCAGCAACGGGCGACGGATCGTACGGGCACTGGAGGTGATCGAGCTGACCGGAGCGCCGTTCACCGCCTCGCTGCCCCGGCCGACACCGTACTACGACGCCGTACAGATCGGGGTCGACCGGGAGACGGCGGCGCTGGACGAGCGGATCGCCGTACGGGTGGACAAGATGTGGGCGGACGGCCTGGTCGACGAGACCCGGGCGCTGGCGGAGCAGGGCCTGCGGGAGGGCCGGACCGCGAGTCGCGCGCTCGGCTACCAGCAGGTGCTCCGGCTGCTCGACGGCGAGATATCCGAGCCGGAGGCGCGGGCCGACACCATTCAGGCGACCCGACGCTTCGTCCGGCGGCAACGCTCCTGGTTCCGCCGGGATCCCCGGATCCACTGGTTGGACGGTGCCCGCGACGACCTGGTCGAGACGGCCCTCGCCCTGGTCGCCGACCCGCCGCCCGCCGTGCCCGCCGGCTCGGCCGACCCGGCCCGCCACCCGGGCTGACCTATCCCCGCGAGCCTCCCGTGGTTTCCGGGGCGACGGGCGCCTGCTGTGGTTGCCGGGGCGACGGGCGCCTGCTGTGGTTGCCGAGGCGGCGGAGCCTGCTGCGGTCGCCGGGCGGGTCGGTGTCGCTGAGGTGTGCCGGGGTGGATGGTGCCGGGTCCCGGTGAGGGTGCCCGGCGGGGGCGTCGGGCGCTCGGGGATGATGGAGGGGTGCGGTTCACCAAGGGCCACGGCACCGGTAACGACTTCGTGCTCCTGCCCGACCCAGATGGCCAGCTCGACCTGACCCCGTCGATCGTGGCGGCGCTCTGCGACCGTCGGCGCGGGATCGGCGCCGACGGGCTCTTGCGGGTCGTCCGGGCGGCCAAGCACCCGGACGCGGTCGGCTACGCCGACGCCGCCGAGTGGTTCATGGACTACTGGAACTCCGACGGCTCCGTCGCCGAGATGTGCGGCAACGGGGTGCGGGTCTTCACCCGGTACCTGATCTCCAACGGGCTGGCCGAGCCGGTCGACGGCGGCCTGCCGATCGCCACCCGCGCCGGAGTGGTCCGCGCCGAGGTGAACTCCGGGGAGATCGCGGTCGACCTCGGGCCGCCCCGGATCACCGGAGGCTCGGTGGCCGCACTCGGCGGACTGACCCTTGCCGGTACCGCCGTTGACTGCGGCAACCCGCACCTGGTCTGCGTACTGCCGACCAGCATCGAGCTGGCCGGACTCGACCTCACCCGCTCACCCGACTTCGACCCGGCGGTCTTTCCGACCGGCGTGAACGTCGAGTTCGTCGCTCCCGGGGAGCCGGTCGACGGTGCCGACCTGCATGTGCGGATGCGGGTCTACGAGCGCGGCTCGGCGGAGACCCTCTCCTGCGGCTCCGGCGCCTGCGCGGTGGCGGCGGTGGCGTTGCGGGACGCCGGGCGTACCAGTGGGGCGGTTGCGGTGGACGTGCCCGGCGGCCGGCTGACGGTGACCCTGGACGACGAGAGCTGCTGGCTCGCCGGCCCGGCGGTCCTGGTCGCACACGGCGAGCTGGACCTGGCCGCCCTCACCGCCTGAGCGTCCCGTTCACCGAGGCCGTCCTGTCCCGTCTGTCGCGCACTCCCGCCGGCTCTGCGGCCTGTCGCCCAGCCCTGTTCGCTCCCGGTCTGTCGCGCAGCGTCGCCGGCTCTGCGGTCTCTCGGGCAGCCCCGTGGGCGGCCGGGGACGCGTTGGGGCGGGCGGTGGGGTCAGCTGGACAGCGGGCTGGCCGGGGCGGCGGCCTCGGCGGCGATCTCGGGCAGGTCGGCCGGCCCGGGGTCAGCGGCCGGCGGGGGAGCGGGGTGCTGCGCGGCGGCCCGGACGGCGGCCGCCACCGCCGGTGCCACCCGGGAGTCGAAGACGCTCGGCACGATGACCGTCGGGTTGATCTTCTCTGCGCCCACCACGTCGGCGATGGCCCGGGCGGCCGCGATCGCCATCTCCTCGGTGAACTCCTCGGCGTGCGCGTCGAGCATCCCCCGGAACACGCCCGGGAAGGCGAGTACGTTGTTGATCTGGTTGGGCTGGTCGGACCGGCCGGTGGCGACCACCGCCGCGTGCCGGCGCGCCTCCCGGGGGTCCACCTCGGGGTCGGGGTTGGCCAGCGCGAAGACGATCGCGTCGGGAGCCATCATCGCGATGTCGTCCCCGGTGAGCAGGTTGGGGGCGCTCACCCCGATGAAGACGTCGGCGCCGTGCAGGGCCGTCTTGAGGTCACCGGAGAAGTTGTCCCGGTTCGTGTTCTCGGCCAACCACTGCCAGGCCGGGTTCAGCCCTTCCAGGCCGCGGTGCAGCGGGCCCTGACGGTCGTACGCGACGATGTCGCCGACGCCCTGCCGGAGCAGCAGCTTCATGATCGCCGTACCGGCGGCACCGGCGCCGGAGACGACCACCCGGACGTCCGCGAGCTTCTTGCCGACCACCCGCAGTGCGTTGGTCAGCGCGGCGAGCACCACGATCGCGGTGCCGTGCTGGTCGTCGTGGAAGACCGGGATGTCGAGCAGTTCACGCAGCCGGTTCTCGATCTCGAAGCAGCGCGGCGCGGCGATGTCCTCCAGGTTGATCCCGCCGTACTGCGGGGCGATCGCCCGGACGATCGAGACGATCTCGTCCGGGTCCTGGGTGTCCAGTACCACCGGCCAGGCGTCCACCCCGCCGAAGCGCTTGAAGAGCGCGGCCTTGCCCTCCATCACCGGCAGCGCCGCCGCCGGACCGATGTTGCCGAGTCCGAGTACGGCCGAGCCGTCCGTCACCACCGCGACGGTGTTCCGCTTGATGGTCAGCCGTCGCGCGTCGGCGGGGTTCTCCGCGATCGCGAGGCAGACCCGGGCAACCCCCGGGGTGTACGCCCGGGAAAGCTCGTCCCGGTTGCGCAGCGCCACCTTCGGCGAGACCTCGATCTTGCCGCCCAGGTGCAGCAGGAAGGTCCGGTCGGAGACCTTGCGGACGTCCACTCCGTCCAGTGCGGTCAGCGCCTGCACCACCTGGTCGGCGTGGGTCGCGTCGGCGGTGTCGCAGGTCAGGTCGACGACCACCGTGGTGGGGTCGGAGTCGACCACGTCGAGGGCGGTGACGATGGCACCGGCCTCACCGACGCAGGTGGTCAGCCGGCCGATGGCCGAGGCGTCCGCCGTTACGCTGATCCGGATCGTGATCGAGAATCCGGCACTCGGCAGTCGGGTGATCGCCACGTGGTCCTCCGTCGTCTTCCCGCGGCCTCACTGCCGCCGTCAGCATTCTCGCCTGCCGGACCCGACCCGCCGTCGGCCGGGCCTGCCCTCGGTCGCCGCCCGGCGACCCGCACCACACTAGGCGGACTCGACAACGCCGCCGACGCCAGCCCGCCCGATTGCGTCACCGACTCACTTCCACCAGCTCACCCCTCGCCTTCCACCAGTTCGCCGCGACGTCGCCTTCCACCAGCTCGCCCCTCACCTTCCGCCAGTTCGCCATCGCCTCCCGCCAGTTCGCCGCGACGACGAACGGGATCGACACGACGTGCCGACGGGACGAGCCGGCTCGGCCGGCAGCACCGGGTCGACAGCAGCCCACGGGCGGCGCCACCCGCGTCGCCACGGGCCGTGCGTACCGGAATTTCCCGCCGCCAGGGGACGTTGACCATTCCGGATGACGCGACCGCCCGGCCCGCCGTGACCGGAGCCCTGGCCCGGCGCGGGGCGCAGAGAGTGCGCCCGCCGAGACGTAGGCCGTCCGTCCGACGGGTATATAGCGGGTGCGTCCGACCGGCGCACGTGTCACGATTGATTGCCACCAGCGCGCAGAGCGTAACCAATGCGACGACAAGCCGCAGAGCGCGCAGATGACGCAGGGGCGTCGGAAGTCCCGACCGGCCGGGCGGACAGGCACCGCGCTCCGGCGGGGACGGCGAAGAGACCAGATCAGGAGGATCGGCTTGCGAGACCAGGAAAGCTTCGTTCGGCTGGCGGACGAGGACCTTGACGCCATCGTCATCGATGGCGACGTCACCACGGGCGAGCTGGAGCTGGAGGACCGCCAGGCGCTCCGTCGGGTCGCGGGCCTCTCCACCGAGCTGGCCGACGTCACCGAGGTCGAATACCGGCAGCTTCGGCTGGAGCGGGTGGTCCTGGTCGGCGTCTGGACGGACGGCACGGTGACGGACGCGGAGAACTCCCTCGCGGAGCTTGCCGCGCTCGCCGAGACGGCCGGTTCGCAGGTGCTCGAGGGCCTGATCCAGCGGCGCAGCCGCCCCGACCCGGCCACCTACATCGGTCGGGGCAAGGTGGACGACCTCGGCTCGGTGGTGTTGGCCTCCGGCGCCGACACGGTGATCTGTGACGGTGAGCTCTCCCCGTCCCAACTGCGCAACCTGGAGCAGCGCACCAAGGTCAAGGTGGTCGACCGGACCGCGCTGATCCTCGACATCTTCGCCCAGCATGCCAAGAGCCGGGAAGGTAAGGCCCAGGTCGAGCTGGCCCAGCTCGAATACCTGCTGCCCCGGCTGCGTGGTTGGGGTGAGAGCCTCTCCCGGCAGGCCGGTGGTAGCGGTCGCGGTGGCGGCGCCGGTGGCGGCGTGGGGCTGCGTGGTCCCGGTGAGACCAAGCTGGAGACCGACCGGCGCCGGATCCGGATCCGGATCTCCCGGCTCCGTCGGGAGATCAAGAACATGCGGACGGCCCGGATCACCAAGCGGGCCCGGCGGGCCCGCAACAACGTGCCGGCGGTGGCCATCGCCGGCTACACCAACGCGGGCAAGTCCAGCCTGCTCAACCGGTTGACCAACGCCGGAGTACTGGTCGAGGACGCCCTCTTCGCCACGCTGGACCCGACGACCCGCCGGGCGTACGCCGCCGACGGCCGGGTCTACACGCTGGCCGACACCGTCGGTTTCGTCCGGCACCTGCCGCACCAGATCGTCGAGGCGTTCCGCTCCACCCTCGAGGAGGTGGCCGACGCCGACCTCGTCGTGCACGTGGTCGACGGCGCGCACGCCGACCCCGAGGAGCAGGTCCGGGCGGTACGCGAGGTGCTGGCCGAGGTCGGCGCGGACAAGCTCCCCGAGCTGCTGGTGGTCAACAAGACCGACGCGGCCGACGAGGAGACCCTGCTCCGGCTGAAGCGGGAGTGGCCGGACGCGGTCTTCGTCTCCGCGCGTACCGGTGGCGGTGTCGATGACGTCCGGGCGGCGATCGAGGCCCGGCTGCCCCGGCCGGCGGTCGAGGTCCGGGCCGTGCTCCCGTACGACCGGGGCGACCTGGTTGCCCGGGTGCACCGCCGGGGCGAGGTGCTCGGCACGGCGCACCTGCCGGAGGGGACGAAACTCCACGTACGGGTGGACGAGGCGCTTGCCGCGGAGCTGGCGCCGTACCGGGAGGTAGTGGCATGACCGGCCGCGCCGTTGACCGGTGACGGAGCGTTGATCACGCCGCTTCCCCGGTTGGCGGCATCAGCATGCGACACTGGGCGGATGCGGCGAGTCCTCTCCATGGTGCTGGTTGCCTCCGGCGTGCTCGGGTTGACCCTGGGCCTGCTCGGGGCCAGCCTCGGTTTCGGAGCTGTCGCGGCCTCCGCCGCTGCCGGCAAGAAGGTCTGCACCGTCACCGACGAACGGATGACGGAACTCTCCGGCATGATCGCCACGTCCAGTGGTTACGTCATGATCAACGACGGGAGCGAGGACGAGAGCCGGGAGCGCGTCTTCCTGCTGGACACCAAGTGCAAGCTGAAGAAGGCCGTCCAGTACCCGACCAGCCCGCGCGACCCGGAGGACCTCGCCCTCTCCGCCGACGGCAAGACCGTCTGGATCGCCGACACCGGTGACAACGACACCGAGCGACGGACCAGCGTCGTGCTCTGGAGCATGCCGGTCAGCGGCGCCACCAAGCCGGTGCTGCACCGGTTGACCTTTCCGGGCAACAAGCGGCACGACGCCGAGGCGCTGCTGATCGGCGCCGACAACGTGCCGCTGATCATCACCAAGTCGACCGGCAAGGCGGAGATCTACCGCCCGAGCGCGGCGCTGGAGAAGAACAACGAGGAGGGTGTGCCGCTGGCGAAGGCCGGCGAGATCACCCTGCCGAAGTCCTCCACCGCCAACCCGTTCGGCGGGGCGGGCCGGGTGACGATCACCGGTGCGGCCCGGTCGCCGGACGGTGCCCGGGTCGTCCTGCGCACGTACGCGGACGCCTTCGAGTGGGACGTGCAGGGCGACGACCTGGTCAAGACCCTGACCAGCGGGAAGCCTCGGATGACGGCCCTGGCCGACCCGTTCGGCGAGGCGATCGCCTACACCCCGGACGGCAAGAGCTTCCTCACCGTCTCCGACGTCGCCTCGCTCGACGAGGAACTGGACGTGACGGTGCTCAGCTACACCCCGGCCAAGGAGGTGGCGGCGGCGGCCGGCGAATCCGGGGCCGAAGCGAAGAAGTCCGCGAAGTCCTGGACGGATTCGCTCACCCTGGACGACATCACCTATCTCATCGCGGCCGTGGGGGTGCTCGGCGCCCTGCTGGTCGGGCTCGGCATCTTCGGGATCGTGCGGGCCCGCCGCCGGCCCCGGGAGGACGGCCTCGGCGCCGTCGGGCCGGACGGTGACGACGTCGATCCGAGGGCCGGCCGGGAGGGGATGCCGGGCGGTGACCGGGATCGCTCCGGGGGCCGGCGAGGCGACTACGACGACGGGTCGAACTGGGGTCCGGCCCGCTCCGGCGGGTACGACGACGGCTACCGTTCCGACCGTCCGGCCGACGACTACGAGCCGGCCGGTCGGGGCAGGCCGGCGGGCGGCGGTGTGTACGGCGGAAAGCCGGCCGACGGCGGTGGTGTCTACGGCGCGAAGCCGTCCGGCGGCGGAGGCGTGTACGGCGGCCGTCCCCAGGCCGGCGGCGGACGTCCCCAGGCCGGCGGCGGCGGACGCCCCCAGGGTGGCGGTGCTGGTGCTGGACGCCCGCAGGGTGGCGGCGCTGGCGGAGGGCGCCCGCAGGGCGGCGCCGGACGTCCCCAGGGTGGCGGTGGTCGTCCCCAGGGCGGTGGCGGTCGCCCACCCGGTGGCGGCGGTGTGTACGGCGGCCAGCCGGCCGGCGGCGGCGCTCCGGCCGGCCGGCCCCGGGCCGGTGGCGGCGGCGTGTACGGCGGCCAGCCGTCCGGCGGCAACGGCAACGGGCGGGGTGGTCGGCCGGGACCGGACGACCAGTGGGTCGACCAGCGTGGCGGGCCCCGGACCGGCCAGGGTGCCGGGCCCCGTGGTGGTGCTCCTCGGGGTGGGCAGTACGGCGGCCAGCCCCGGCAGCGCTCCGGCGGCCAGCCCGACGACTACGACTACCGCTGACCCGGCCGGCCGGGCGGGTATCCCTGCCGAGGGCCGGGCACGGATACCCCTGCGGACGACTCGACCGGGTACGCGTCAGATCCGGCGGAGCACCGCCACCACTCGGCCCATGATGGTGGCGCTGTCACCGGCGATCGGGTCGAAGGCGGAGTTGGCCGGCATCAGCCAGACGTGCCCGTCCCGGCGGCGGTAGGTCTTGACCGTCGCCTCGCCGTCCAGCATCGCCGCGACGATCTCTCCCGAGTTCGCGGTCGGCTGCTGGCGGACGACCACCCAGTCGCCGTCGCAGATCGCCGCGTCGAGCATCGAGTCACCCTTGACCTGGAGCATGAAGACCTCGCCCTCGCCGACCAGTTCGCGGGGGAGCGGGAAGATGTCCTCGACGGCCTGTTCGGCGAGGATCGGGCCACCGGCGGCGATCTGACCGAGCAGCGGCACGTAGGCCGGGGTGGGACGCTGGGCCCGGGCCGTCTCGTCGTCGATCATCTCGCTCGGCGGACGCACGTCGACGGCACGGGGGCGGTTCGGGTCGCGCCGGAGGAAACCCTTCCGCTCCAGCTCCTTGAGCTGGTAGGCCACGCTCGACGGGGAGACCAGGCCGACCGCCTCGCCGATCTCCCGGACGCTCGGCGGGTAGCCGTAGCGCTCCACCCAGTCCCGGATGAACTCCAGGATGCGGCGCTGCCGGGCGGTGAGGTCCGCGGAGACCAGGTCGGGGAAGGTGCTGACCACCGGAGTGACCGCGCGCAGTGCGGGGGCACCCTCCCGGGCGCGCGGCCCGGCCGTGCGTCGGGCGGCCCGGCTGCCCGGTGCGCCGCTCTTCTGGGGCTTCTGCCGGCTCGTCCGGTCGTCGGTCGACACGTCGTCCTCCTGGTGGCGGTGGGGTGCCTTGGCGGCTCGTGGTGCGTCGTGGCCCGGCCCGGTCCCGCAGGTGGCACGGTCCCGGTGTCGGTGTTCAAAACCGTATAGGTGAGATCACATAGTTTCAAACATCTGTACGACATTCCCTGCGGCGTGTCGCCTCCGTCGGCTCGACATCGAACGCCTGTTCTGATAAACCATCGTACGTCCGTTCGTTCGAACTCCTGTTCGATCTTGGAGGTCACGATGGGTGCGACGGGATACCCGAGGACTTCCCGGGGCGGTGGCCGGCTGCGGCTCACCCGGCGCGGCCGGCTGGTCGTGACGGTGCTCCTGCTGCTCCTCGTGGCGGGGCTGGCGGCGATCCTCTCGCCCGCCTCCCGGGCCGCCGACCCGCCCCGGTCGGCGGAGACGGCGGTGGTCCGGCCCGGCGACACCCTCTGGTCGGTGGCCGAGCGGCACCGGCCCAGCGGACGCCCGTTCGCGGTGATCGACGAGATCCGCCGGCTCAACGACCTCGACGGCTACACGGTGCACGCCGGTCAGCGCCTGATCCTGCCGGCGAAGCGGTAACCGCTCCGTCCGTCCCTCGGTTGGAAGATTTGCGGGCCGCGCCACGCCCTGTTCAACTTGACCTCGGCTGTTCGGCGACATACGGTCGACCCCTAGATGTAGTAGTGACAAGGGTGTAAGTAGCCTAGAAGTTGGGGTTCCGTTACCCGCAGCTCTCGGGTACGCACAACACTGCGGGAGCCGCCGGAAGGTGGCTGACCGCCGGTGTCGGCTGCCTGTGGGCGGGTCCGCTTTTTCCGGCGGGCCGCAGGCGCGGTGGTCCCGGCGGTGCGAAGGAGGTCGGCGATGCGGTGTCCGTACTGCCGGCACGCCGACTCCCGGGTGGTCGACTCGCGGGAGGCCGACGACGGCCAGTTGATCCGGCGCCGGCGGGCCTGCCCGGAATGCGGCAAACGGTTCACCACGGTCGAGGAGCCGGTGCTCGCGGTCGTCAAGCGCAGCGGCGTCAC
Source organism: Plantactinospora sp. BC1 (assembly GCF_003030345.1). Taxonomy (NCBI): domain Bacteria; kingdom Bacillati; phylum Actinomycetota; class Actinomycetes; order Micromonosporales; family Micromonosporaceae; genus Plantactinospora; species Plantactinospora sp. BC1. Next base: position 3,570,700 of record NZ_CP028158.1, on the reverse strand, counting down.
CGAGCCGTTCAGCCGGACGAAGATCATCGGCGGGGTGCGGAAGGCGTGTCAGGGGCGGCCGGTGGACGACGACGCGATCGCCCTGCTGGCCCAGCGGGTCGAGGAGACGGTCCGGGCCAGGGGTGCGGCCGAGATCCCCAGTCACGACGTGGGGCTGGCCATCCTGGGTCCGCTGCGCGAGCTGGACGAGGTGGCCTACCTGCGCTTCGCCAGCGTCTACCGGTCGTTCGAGTCGCTGGACGACTTCGAGCGCGAGATCGAAACGCTGCGGGCGGCGGCGGTGGCGCGGAGCCGTCCGGCGGCGGACGGCGTCGGGGCCGTCCAGCCGGCGGGCGAGCCGGCCAGTTAGTTCGTTCTGGTAACAGATCAGCGAAGCCGTACGACGGGAAGAGTCGTGCGTGCGTAAGGGGGCGGATGAGATGTCGGGGGAAGGTGTGACAGCAAGTAGGTCACGGACCCGGGCGGCGACGACGGCCGGCCTGAAGGTCGAGCGCGTCTGGACCACCGAGGGGGTGCACCCGTACGACGAGGTGACCTGGGAGCGCCGGGACGTCGTCATGACGAACTGGCGGGACGGCTCGATCAACTTCGAGCAGCGGGGCGTCGAGTTCCCGGACTCGTGGAGCGTCAACGCGGCCAACATCGTCACCACGAAGTACTTCCGGGGCGCCGTCGGCACCCCGGAGCGGGAGTGGTCGCTCAAGCAGCTCATCGACCGGGTGGTGAAGACGTACCGGGCGGCGGGGGAGCAGCACGGCTACTTCGCCAGCCCGGCCGACGCCGAGGTCTTCGAGCACGAGCTGACCTGGATGCTGCTGCACCAGGTGTTCAGCTTCAACTCCCCGGTCTGGTTCAACGTCGGCACCGCCTCGCCGCAGCAGGTGAGCGCGTGCTTCATCCTCGCCGTCGACGACTCGATGGACTCGATCCTCGACTGGTACAAGGAGGAGGGGCTGATCTTCAAGGGCGGCTCCGGCTCCGGGGTCAACCTCTCCCGGATCCGCTCCTCCAAGGAGCTGCTCTCCAGCGGCGGCACCGCCTCCGGCCCGGTCAGCTTCATGCGGGGCGCGGACGCCAGCGCCGGCACCATCAAGTCCGGCGGGGCCACCCGGCGGGCGGCCAAGATGGTCATCCTGGACGTCGACCACCCCGACGTCGAGGAGTTCGTCCTCACCAAGGCGCGCGAGGAGCACAAGATCCGCGCACTGCGGGACGCCGGCTTCGACATGGACCTCGGCGGCTCCGACATCGTCAGCGTGCAGTACCAGAACGCCAACAACTCGGTCCGGGTCTCCGACGAGTTCATGCGGGCGGTGCAGGACGGCGGCAGCTTCGACCTGCGCGGCCGGCTGGACGGCGCGGTGATCGAGACCATCGACGCCAAGGGGCTGTTCCGGACCATCTCCCAGGCCGCCTGGGAGTGCGCCGACCCCGGCCTGCAGTACGACGACACGATCAACGACTGGCACACCTGCCCGGAGACCGGGCGGATCACCGCCTCCAACCCGTGCTCGGAGTACCTGCACCTGGACAACTCCTCGTGCAACCTGGCCTCGCTCAACCTGATGAAGTTCCTCCGCGCCGACGGCGGCTTCGAGGTGGCCAGGTTCGTCAGGTCGGTCGAGCTGGTCATCACCGCGATGGACATCTCGATCTGCTTCGCCGACTTCCCGACCGAGAAGATCGGCGAGACCACCCGGGCGTACCGGCAGCTCGGCATCGGCTACGCCAACCTCGGCGCGCTGCTGATGGCGACCGGCCACCCGTACGACTCGGAGAGCGGCCGGTCGGTGGCCGCCGCGATCACCTCGCTGATGACCGGCACCGCCTACCGCCGTTCCGCCGAGCTGGCCGGCGTGGTCGGCGCCTACGACGGGTACGCCCGCAACGCCGAGCCGCACAAGCGGGTGATGCGCAAGCACGCCGCCGCGAACGACGCGATCAAGCCGACCGGCACGGTCGCCACCGAGATCGTCCGGGAGGCCACCAAGCAGTGGACCCAGGGCAACAAGATCGGTGACAAGTCCGGCTGGCGCAACGCCCAGGCGTCGGTGCTCGCCCCGACCGGCACCATCGGGCTGATGATGGACTGTGACACCACCGGGGTCGAGCCGGACCTCGCGCTGGTGAAGTTCAAGAAGCTGGTCGGCGGCGGCTCGATGCAGATCGTCAACCAGACCGTGCCGCGCGCCCTGCGCAGCCTCGGCTACCCCGAGGAGCAGGTCGAGGCGATCGTCGAGCACATCTCCGAGCACGGTCACGTCGTCGACGCGCCCGGGTTGAAGCCGGAGCACTACGCCGTCTTCGACTGCGCGATGGGCCAGCGCTCGATCGCCCCGATGGGGCACGTCCGGATGATGGCCGCCGTGCAGCCGTTCATCTCCGGCGCGATCTCCAAGACGGTCAACATGCCGGAGTCGGCGACCGTCGAGGAGGTCGAGGAGATCTACTTCGAGGGCTGGAAGCTCGGCCTCAAGGCCCTGGCGATCTACCGGGACAACTGCAAGGTCGGCCAGCCGCTCTCCGCCGCCAAGAACGAGAAGGAGAAGGCGGTCGAGCCGGCTGCGGTCGAGAAGACGGCGGAGAAGGCGGTCGAGAAGGTCGTCGAGTACCGGCCGGTGCGCAAGCGGCTGCCGAAGAAGCGTCCCTCCGAGACGGTCTCGTTCTCGGTCGGCGGGGCCGAGGGCTACCTCACCGCCTCGTCGTACCCGGACGACGGCCTCGGCGAGGTCTTCCTCAAGATGTCGAAGCAGGGCTCGACGCTGGCCGGGGTGATGGACGCCTTCTCGGTGGCCATCTCGATCGGTCTGCAATATGGAGTGCCGCTGGAGACGTACGTCAGCAAGTTCACCAACATGCGGTTCGAGCCGGCCGGGATGACCGACGACCCGGACATCCGGATGGCGGCCTCGGTGATGGATTACATCTTCCGCCGGCTGGCGCTGGACTTCCTGCCCTACGAGCGCCGGGCCGAGCTGGGCATCTTCACCGCCAAGGAGCGGGCCGCGCAGCTGCGGGCCGAGGCCGAGGCGGAGAGCGCGGTGGATCTCGCCGCGATGGCCGCGTCGGCACCGGTGGAGACGGCGAAGCCGGAGCCGGCGGCGGAGCAGCAGGTCGAGGTGGCGGCGGAACGGCCGGCGCCTAAGGTCGGCTCCTCCACCGAACTGCTGGAGGCGGTGCTCGGCACGGCGGCGGACGCCCCGCTCTGCTTCACCTGCGGCACCAAGATGCGCCCCGCCGGCAGTTGCTACGTCTGCGAGGGCTGCGGTTCCACCTCCGGGTGCAGCTGAACCCGGCTGACCTCGGCTGAGCGAAGCGACCGCCCGACCCCGACCGGGGTCGGGCGGTCGCCGCGTCCGGGAGCGGGGTGATCGGGGACACCCGGAGGTAGCGGCGCTGCGTGGAGCCGGTGGACGGCTCCGCTGGGATCATCGGCAGATGACGATCGCCGCCCGCTACGTCGAGTTCGGTACCCGGGAGACGCGGGGCGTGTCGCCCGCCTACGAGCGGCTCGCCCTGGCCGTCTCCCGCGACGACGAACTGCTCTCCCTGATCGGTACGCTGCCGCCGGCCAAGCAGCAGCCGAACCTGCTCTTCGGGGTCGTACGCCTGCTCGGCGGTCCGGTCGAGGACCCGGCCGCGTTCCACGACTATGCGGTGGCGAACTGGCCGACGATCGCGGCGCAGGTGCGTACCCGGGCCACCCAGACCAACGAGGCCGGTCGGTGCGCGCTGCTGCTGCCGGTGCTCACCGCCCTGCCGCAGCCGCTCGCGCTGCTGGAGGTCGGCGCCTCCGCCGGGCTCTGCCTCTATCCGGACCGCTACGCCTACCGCTACGGCGACCACCTGCTCGGCACCGGCGAGCCGGTGCTGGACTGCGCCGTCACCGGGGTGACGCCGCCGACCCGGCTGCCCGAGGTGGTGTGGCGGGCCGGCCTGGACCTGAACCCGCTGGACGTGACCGATCCCGCCGACCTGGCCTGGCTGGACGCCACCATCTGGCCGGAGCACGCGCACCGGCGGGCCCGGCTGCGGTCGGCGGCGGCCGTCGCCGCCGCCGGGCCGCCGCTGCTGCGCCGCGGCGACCTGGTGGACGACCTTGCCGCGCTGGCCGCGCAGGCGCCGTCCGGGGCGACCCTGGTGGTCTTCCACACCTCCGTGCTCTACCAGGTGCCGGCGCCGCGCCGGCAGGCCTTCGCCGATCTGGTACGCGGCCTGCCCGGCCACTGGATCGCGAACGAGGCTCCGGAGGTACTGCCCTACGACGGGTTGCCGGAGCAGCCGAGCGAGGCGTTCCACAACGTACTCGCGCTGGACGGCAGGCCGCTCGCCTGGACCCGGGGGCACGGACAGTCGATGGTCTGGTTCGGATAGCGGCTGCCCCGGCACCGGCCCGGCCGGCGCTGCCGACCGGTGACCGGAGGGGTCGGCGGGTTGTCGTAGGGTCGGCGGGATGGACGGTACGGAGGAACGGGCCGGCGGGCGGCGCCTGCCGTTGGCACCCCGACCGCTGGACCAGCCGCATCCGTCCCGCCTTCCGCCGACGCACCCGGACCGGGAGCGGATTCTCGCCGCCCACGCCGCCGCGCTCGCGGCCGGTGAGGCGGGCTATCCCGACCCGGGCACCGGGCTCTTCGTGCTCACCGCCGGCTTCCTGGCCCGGCGTGGCACCTGCTGTGGGCGTGGCTGCCGGCACTGCCCTTACCTGGACGACCCGGTAGCGCCGGCCGACTGAGCCCGGCCGTTCCGCTCGGCGGTGACCGTGCGGGGGCCGCGGTGTTCGCCGTGCGGGCCGGACCGAACCGGGCCGTTCCGCTCGCCGGGGGCGCGGGGTTTCGCCGCGCGGGCCGAACCCGTACGGTGTCCGACGGATTCCCCGGCGCTCGGGCCGGACGGGTGGGAGGTGCGAGATGCGCGGACGACTCTGCCTGATTGGCGCCGGTTTGCTGCTGCTTGCCGGCTGTGCCGAGGAGGCGGCGCCGCAGTCGGCCGGGCCGGCGCCGAAGGTGGTCCGGCTGCCGGCGTCGGCTGCCGGCGGTGCCTGTCAGCTCCTGGAGTATCCGGCGGTCGAGCAGGCCATCGGCGCCCGGTTCGAGGTGGCGGCGGCGAGCCGGCACGGCAAGACCGACACCTGCGTGCTGCGCGGCGAGGCCGAGGCCCGGCCCGAACTCGCGCTCTCGGTGACCCCGACCACGGCCGACGCGTCGATCTTCGCCGACGAGGTGGTGCCGAGCGGCGGCAAGAGCGTCAAGGGGCTGGGCAAGGCCGCCTATCGGGCCACCACGGCCCCGGCGAAGAGCACCGGCAGCACGGTCGAGGTGGGCTGGCTCACCGGGAACGGCCGGCTGGTCAGCCTCCGCTTCACCTTCCCCACCGGCGAGGACCGGGCCGAGGCCGACGCCCTGGCGCCCAAGCTGATCAACCTGGCGAAGAAAATCGACACCAGCAGTCTCTGACCAGCCCCTGACCGTCGCCGGACCGGAGCCGGCGGTGAACCGGCCCCGTCGGTCCGGGCGTGGTGGTGCCGGCCCGGTGCCGGGCGGGGGTGTGGCGGCCTTGCGGTGGCGGTCGGTGTGCGGCGACCGGTCGGTGTGCGGCGACCGGTCAGTGTGCGGCGACGAAGACCCGGGAGGCGACCTCGCGGGGGAGCCGCACCTTGTCGCCGGAGCGGTCGATGGTGACCCCGTCCCGCTCCTGCGCGACGGTGACCATCGCGCCCGGGTCGACGCCGGCCGCGTGCAACTGGCGCAGCACGTCGCCGTCCTTCTGGACGCTCTCGCAGATCCGTCGGACCACCACCGGGCCGCTCAGGCCGGGGAAGGCGAGGTTTCGCTCACCCTCGGTGACCGTTTCGACCAGGACGTCCGGATTGGGACTGAACGCCTCCAGCCCCGGGATCGGGTTGCCGTACGGCGACCGGGTCGGGCGGTCGAGCAGCTCGTAGACCTTCTTCTCCACCGAGTCGCTCATCACGTGCTCCCAGCGGCAGGCCTCGTCGTGGGCCTCCTCGTAGGGCATCCCGATCACGTTGACGAGCAGCAGCTCGGCCAGCCGGTGCTTACGCATCACCGAGATCGCCTGGGTGCGGCCGAGCGCGGTGAGCTGGAGGTGGCGGTCGTCCTCGACGGTCAGCAGGCCGTCGCGCTCCATCCGGGCAACGGTCTGGCTGACGGTCGGACCACTCTGGCGCAGCCGCTCGGCGATCCGGGCACGCAGCGGCGGCACCCCCTCCTCTTCCAGTTCGAGGATGGTGCGCAGGTACATCTCGGTGGTGTCGACTAGGTCGTTCACGTCAGTGGTCCTCCCGGTCACGATGGTACCTCGGGGTACCGATATTCAGTGCCGCCGAGCCGGGCGGTTCCGTTCCGGATGGTGTTGACTGGACGCCGTGTCCGGACCGGATGACCTCCTCGTCGACGTGACCCGGCTCGCCGCCGAACTGGCGTCCGCCGAGCCACCGGTCGTACTCGATGTCCGCTGGCGGCTCGTCGGGCCGCCGGGCCGCCGGGACTACCTGGCCGGGCACCTGCCGGGCGCGGTCTTCGTCGACCTGGACACCGAGCTGTCCGGGCCGCCCGGCGTGCACGGCCGGCATCCGCTGCCCGACCCGGCGGCCTTGCAGCGGGTGCTCCGCACGGCCGGCGTCCGCGCCGGAGGCCCGGTGGTGGTCTACGACGGCGGCGACGGGATGGCGGCGGCCCGCGCCTGGTGGACGCTGCGCTGGGCGGGACATGCGCAGGTCCGGGTGCTCGACGGCGGCTTCCCGGCCTGGGCCGGGGCCGGGCTGCCGGTGACCACCGAGCCACCGGCGCTGACGCCGGGAGACATGACCGTACGCCCGGGCGGGATGCCGGTGCTCGACGCCGGCTCGGCCGCGGAGATGGCGGCGCACGGGGTGCTGGTCGACGTCCGGGCGGCGGTGCGCTACCGGGGCGAGACCGAGCCCGTCGACCCGGTGGCCGGGCACATTCCCGGCGCGGTGAACATGCCGGCCACCGAGTACGTCGGGACGGACGGCCGGTTTCCGGCCGCCGAGGCGCTGCGCGCCCGGTTCGCCGAGGCGGGCGTCCGGCCCGGGGCGCGGGTCGGCGCGTACTGCGGCTCCGGGGTGACCGCCGCGCAGGCGGTGCTCGCCCTGCACCGGGCCGGACACCCCGGGGCAGCGCTCTACGTCGGGTCGTGGAGCCACTGGATCACCGACCCGGAACGGCCGGTCGCGCTCGGTCCCGAGCCGGGCGACCCCGCACCGGCCGCCGACTGAACCCGCAACCCGTCGCGGCGGGCGACTCGGCCGGCAACCCGTCGCGGCGGGCGACCGAGCCGGCGTACCGTCGCGGTGGCGGCGCGCGGCGCTCCGGGTAGGCGGTCGCGGCCGGCCGCCGTTCCCCGTGCGACGATGAACACCATGTCGGACGACACGGTGGTGGTCTGGGACGAGAGTCTGCTGACGTACGACCTGGGTGACCATCCGCTCGACCCGGTACGGGTGGAACTGACCGTGGCCCTGGCTCGGGAACTCGGCGTGTTGGACCGCCCCGGCGTACGCCTGGTGGCCCCCACCCCGGCCGACGACGCGGCACTGGCCCGGGTGCACCGGCCGGACTACCTCGACGCGGTCCGGGCGGCGCCGAGCGACCCGCTCTTCTCCGGGTACGGCCTCGGCACCCCGGACAATCCGATCTTCGACGGGATGCACGAGTCGAGCGCCCTGGTGGCCGGGGCGAGCCTGGCGGCGGCCGAGGCGGTCTGGCGGGGCGAGGCCCGGCGCGCGGTCAACGTGGCCGGTGGCCTGCACCACGCGATGCCGAGTCGGGCGGCCGGGTTCTGCGTCTACAACGACCCGGCGGTGGCGATCGCCCGGCTGCTCGACCTCGGCGCCGAGCGGGTGGCCTACGTGGACGTCGACGTGCACCACGGCGACGGGGTGCAGGAAATCTTCTACGGCGATCCCCGGGTGCTGACGGTCAGCCTGCACGAGACGCCGTTGGCACTCTTTCCGGGTACGGGGTTCTCCGACGAGATCGGTGGTCCGGGGGCCGAGGGGAGCGCGGTCAACCTGCCGCTGCCGCCCGGGACCGGCGACGCGGGTTGGCTGCGTGGTTTCCACGCCACCGTTCCGGCGCTGCTGCGCGCGTTCCGGCCGCAGATCCTGGTCACCCAGTGCGGTGCCGACAGTCACCGGCTCGATCCGCTGGCCGACCTGCGGCTGAGCGTGGACGGGCAGCGGGCGAGCTATCTGGCGCTGCGGGCGCTCGCCGACGAACTCTGTGAGGGGCGTTGGGTGGCCACCGGCGGCGGCGGTTACGCGCTGGTCGAGGTGGTGCCCCGGGCCTGGACGCACCTGCTCGCGGTCGCCACCGGCGAACCGGTCGACCCGGCCGCGCTGACCCCGCCGGCCTGGCGGGAGCTGGCCAAGGCCCGCCGTCCGGAGCGGGAGGTGCCGCTGCGGATGACCGACGAGGCGGACGGCTCGTACGAGCCGTGGCAGCCGACCGGCGAGCCGGACGCGGTGGACCGGGCGATCATGGCGACCCGCAAGGCGGTCTTTCCGCTGCACGGCCTCGACCCGCAGGATCCGTCGCTCTGAGCCGTGGCTCGGTTCGGCGGCGGCTCGACGCGCGGGCCGGCCGCCGTGTTCGCCGCCGCCCGGGGTGTCTCAAAATCATCTCGAATTAGTGTCGGAACCTGTCTCGTTATCGCTCGGGTTGGGCCGGGTCGGCGACCCGGAGGTGCCGGTAGAGGGTGGCCCGGGAGACGCCGAGGCTGGCGGCGATCTGGTCCACGGTGTGCAGCCCGGCGCCGTGCATCGCCCGGGCCGTACGCACCTGTTCGGCACTGAGCCCGGGCGGTCGCCCCGCCCGGCGCCGACGGCTCGGCCGAACCCGCTCCGGACCGGACTGTCGTTCTCCGCCGCGTTCTGCGGCCCGTTCTCCGCCCGGTTCTGCGGCCCGTTCTCCGGTCCGGTCGGTGCCGGCTCGCGGCGCCGGCTCGCTGAGCAGCCGGACCGCGCCGTCGAGTAGCGCCGCCCGCAACTCGTCGTCCGGCACGTCGGCGTAGAAGACGATCGGGTCGCCGAGCATCCCGGTGGCCTGGATGGCCCGGATCCGCTCCAGCCGGGTCGCGCCCGGGCCGGCGACCAGGTCGTACGCCCTGGTGGCGAGCCGCATGATCCGGGCGTACGTGCTGCCCCGGGCGAGCAGCGTCATGTCGTGGTAGAGCGTCCCCAGTGGTCGCCGGTGCCGCAGCAGGGTGTCGAGCCAGCCCTCCAGCGCCGCCCAGCGGGCCGCCGGCCAGGGCAGCTGGGCCGCCCGCTCCAGCGCCGCCTCCAGGTCGGAGACGAGCGGCTCGGCCAGCGCCACCAGCAGGTGTTCCTTGCTGGGGAAGTGGTAGAGGATGCCCGCCTTGGTCAGCCCCAGCCGGTCGGCGATCTGCCGCAGCGAGGTGCGCTGGTAGCCCTGCGCGCCGAACAGGTCCAGGGCGGTACGCAGGATCCGGCTCCGGGTGTCGAGAGCGGGAGGTCGATCCATCCGCCCAGGGTACCGCCCCCTGACCGACGATCAGGAATTTGTGACCGTCGTCCTACCATCGGTCAGTACACTGGCATCGAGACACTGTCACGATCCGGCTCGACACGTCGTCCTGGTTCCCGGACGGTTCCCGGACGACGCGGAATCGGCAACTGGCAAGCGGAATCGGCAACTAGTAAGCGGAATCGGCAACTAGCAAGGGAGCGTCATGACCGCGATCTCGGTGGCCGGCCTGGTGAAGACCTTCGGGGCCACCCGCGCGCTGGACGAACTGGACCTGACCGTCCGGTCCGGCGAGGTGCACGGGTTCCTCGGACCGAACGGGGCGGGCAAGTCCACCACCATCCGGATCCTGCTCGGCCTGCTCCGCAAGGACGCGGGCGAGGTGGGCGTACTCGGTGGCGATCCCTGGCGGGACGCCGTGTCGCTGCACCGCCGGCTGGCGTACGTGCCCGGCGACGTGAACCTCTGGCCCAACCTCTCCGGCGGGGAGGCGATCGACCTCTTCGGCGCGCTGCGCGGCGGGCTGGACCGGGCCCGCCGGGACGAGTTGTTGCAACGCTTCGACCTCGACCCGACCAAGAAGTGCCGCACCTACTCCAAGGGCAACCGGCAGAAGGTGGCGATCGTCGCCGCGTTCGCCTCCGACGTGGAACTGCTGGTGCTCGACGAGCCGACCTCCGGGCTGGACCCGCTGATGGAGGCGGTCTTCCGGGAGTACGTCACCGCGCTGCGCGACGCGGGCAAGACCGTGCTGCTCTCCAGCCACGTGATGTCCGAGGTGGAGGCGCTCTGCGACCGGGTCAGCATCATCCGGGCCGGCCGTACCGTCGAGTCCGGCACCCTGGCCGAGCTGCGCCACCTGACCCGGACCCCGATGACGGTCGAGACGGAGCGCCCGGTGGAGGGGCTCGCCGACCTGGCCGGGGTGCACGCGGTGACCGTCTCCGGCTCCACCACCCGGTTCGAGGTCGAGTCCGGCACCCTCGACCCGGTGCTGGCCCACCTCGCCCGGTTCGGGGTACGGGCCCTGACCAGTACGCCGCCGACCCTGGAGGAGCTGTTCATGCGGCACTACGGCGACGGTTCCGAGACCGGCGCCGCCGAGCGTCCTGTGCCGGCGGGTGCCCGGTGACCGCGCTGACCGGCACCGCCCGGCTGACCCGGCTCGCGGTGCGCCGGGACCGGGTGAAGCTCCTGGTCTGGGTGCTGGCCGTGCCCGGGGTCGCCGCCGCGGTCGCGCAGAGCGTCGCCGGCATCTACGGCACCGAGTCCGACCGGATCGGCTACGCCACCACCAGCGCCGCCAGTGTGGTCGCCCGGGCGTTCAACGGCCCGGTCTCCGGGCCGAGCCTCGGGTCGGTGGTCACCGCCGAGGCGTACACGATGCTGGCCCTGCTCGCCGCGTTGCTCAGCACCTTCGCGGTGGTCCGGCACACCCGGCAGAACGAGGAGACCGGCCGGGCGGAGCTGCTCGGCTCGGCGGTGGTCGGCCGGCACGCCCCGCTCACCGCGGCCCTGCTCACCACGCTCGCCGCCAACGTGCTCAGCGGGGTACTGCTGGCCCTGGTTCTGGTGGCCGGGGACCTGCCGGTGGCCGGCTCGTTCGCGCTCGGCGCGGCGATCGCCGGGATCGGGGTCTCGTTCGCGGCGGTCGCCGCGGTGACCGCCCAGATCTCCGGTACGGCGCGCGGCGCGAACGGCATGGCCGCGGCCGTCGTCGGCGTCGCCTTCCTGCTCCGAGCCGCCGGAGACGCCTGGGGGACCGTCTCCGCCGACGGGATGCGGGTGGTCAGCGCCTGGCCGTCCTGGCTCTCCCCGCTCGGCTGGGCCAGCCAGGTCCAGGCGTTCGACCGCAACCGCTGGCCGGTACTCGCCCTGACGGTCGGCTTCGCGCTGCTCGCCGTCGGTACGGCGTTCCTGCTGACCGCCCACCGCGACCTTGGCGCCGGGCTGCTGGCCGTCCGCCGTGGCCCGGCGGTGGCGGCCCGGGGTCTGCTCAGCCCCGCCGGCCTGTCCTGGAGGTTGCAGCGGGGTGTGGTGCTGGGCTGGGCCGTCGGCGTCGTGGTGATGGGGATGTCGATGGGTTCGGTCGGCGAGGAGGTCGACAGCTTCGTCGGCGAGAACGAGGCGGCCACCGAGCTGATCGCCCAGCTCGGCGGCACCGAGAAGCTGATCGACGCCTTCCTCGGCACCATGATGGCGATGTTCGCGCTCGCGGTGGCCGGCTTCGTGGTCCAGGCGGTGCTGCGGCTGCGGACCGAGGAGGCGGCCGGCACCCTGGAGGGGATACTCGCCACCGCCGTCAGCCGGCCCCGCTGGCTGCTCAGCCACCTGCTCTGGGCCGCCCTCGGCGCGGTCGTCCTGCTGGCGCTGGCCGGCGCGAGCACCGGGCTGGGCTACGGCCTGGTCAGCGGCGACGTACCCGGCGAGGTGGCCCGGCTCACCGTCGCCGGACTGGTCCAGGCGCCGGCGGCGCTGGTCCTCGCCGGTCTGGTGGTGGTGCTGTTCGGGCTGCTGCCCCGGCTGTCGGTGGCGCTGTCCTGGACGGCCTTCCTGCTCTGCGTCCTGCTGGGACAGCTCGGCGCGCTGCTGGAGCTGCCGCAGCCGGTGCTGAACCTGTCGCCCTTCACCCACCTGCCGGCGGTGCCGGCCGCCGACCCGAGCGCCACCCCCCTGGTGGTGCTGCTCGCCGTCGCGGTGGCGCTGACCGGGCTCGGCCTGGCCACGTTCCGCCGTCGGGACCTGGCGATCGGCTGAACCGGACGGGCCCGAACCCGGGAGCACGGACACAGCGCGGAGCCCCCGCCACCGGGCAGGTGGCGGGGGCTCCGGAGGGTACGGCTCAGCTCGCGTACGCCTCCAGGCGGTCGGCCCGGGACGGGTGGCGCAGCTTCAGCAGGGTGACCTTCTCGATCTGGCGGATCCGCTCCCGGGAGAGGCCGAACTCCCGGCCCACCTCGTCGAGGGTGCGCTGCCGTCCGTCGTCCAGGCCGAAGCGCAGCCGGATCACGGCCTGCTCGCGGTGCGAGAGGGTGGCGAGGACGATCTCCACCTCGTTGCGGAGCTGGCCCGCCGAGACGGCGTCACCGGGCTCCTCGCGGGGGTCGACGGCGGCGACGAAGTCACCGAGGGCGCTCTCACCGTCCTCGCCGACGGCCTGGTCGAGGCTGACCGGCTCCCGGTCGTACGAGATGAGTTCGATGACCTGGAACTCCGGTACGCCCAGCGCGGCGGCGACCTCGGCCACGGTGGGCTCCCGGCCGAGCTGGGTGGCCAGGTCCCGGCGGGTCCGGACCATCCGGTTGACCTGCTCGACCATGTGCACCGGGATGCGGATGGTGCGGGCCTGGTCGGCCATGGCCCGGGTGATGGCCTGCCGGATCCACCAGGTGGCGTAGGTGGAGAACTTGTAGCCCTTGGTGTAGTCGAACTTCTCGACGGCGCGGATCAGTCCGAGGTTGCCCTCCTGGATCAGGTCCAGGAACGCCATGCCCCGCCCCGTGTACCGCTTCGCGATGCTGACCACCAGCCGCAGGTTCGCCTCCAGCAGGTGGTTCTTCGCGGCCCGCCCCTGGACAGCGATGATCTCCAGGTCGGCCCGCAGCTCCGCCGACAACGCCCCCCGCGTGTCGGCGCTCAGCTTCTCCTCGGCGTAGAGCCCCGCCTCGATCCGCCGGGCCAGCTCCACCTCCTGGACGGCGGTGAGCAGCTTGGTCCGGCCGATGCCGTTGAGGTAGGCCCGGACCAGGTCGGCCGAGGCACCGCGCTCGTCGGTGGCGTCGAGGTCGACCATGACCTGCCCGCCGTCCCCGGTCGGCTCGGTGTGGACCCCGGCCGCGCTGGCCGGGTGAGTGTGGCTCTCGTTCAGGACCATCATCTGTCGCCTCCCCGCTTCGACAATGTGGCGCGTACCAGCGGACAACCGCGCTGGTGACACATAGCTTGGCCGGTAGGGCGTGAAGCCGAGGTGAGGAGAACGTCGGGTTGGCATGAAACCGGGAGACCGCCGGGGGCTGATTCGTCCCGGTTTCTCGACCTTGATCCCATTGATCGTCGTCCTCCGGTACCGGACCGCTCCGGCCCGTTGCCCGGGCGGTACTTGCCAGTGACGGTTACCGTGCGAGACGGGACAGAGATCGACGACGGATGGAGGACGTGGTGGTCTTCAAGCGGTTGATGCAGGCGATGGGTGTGGGCGGTCCGTCGGTCGAGACGGTGCTGACCAACCCGAACTGCCGGCCAGGCGGTTATCTGGAGGGCCAGGTCCACGTCGCGGGCGGCGACCATCCGGTGGACGTCGAGTACGTCGCGCTCGGCCTGGTGACCCGGGTCGAGGTGGAGAGTGGTGACAGTGAGTACAACACCACCCAGGAGTTCCAGCGGCAGCGGGTGACCGGCCCGTTCCGGCTGGAGAGCGGGCAGCGCCACGACATCCCGTTCCGCTTCGAGGTGCCGTGGGAGACGCCGCTGACCGAGATCGGCGGTCGCCACCTGCACGGGATGACCATGGGGTTGCGTACCGAGCTGGAGGTGGCCCGCGCGGTGGACAAGGGTGACCTCGACCCGGTCGCGGTGCATCCGCTGCCGGCACAGGAGCGGGTCATCGACGCCCTGGTCCAGCTCGGCTTCCGGTTCAGCCGGGCGGACGTCGAGCGCGGCCACATCTACGGCGTACGCCAGAGCCTGCCGTTCTACCAGGAGATCGAGTTCTATCCCGGTCCGCAGTACGCCCGGGCGATCAACCAGCTCGAACTGACCTTCGTGGCCACGCCGCAGCAGTTGCAGATCGTGCTGGAGATCGACAAGCGGGGCGGTCTCTTCACCGAGGGCCGGGACGCGTTCGGCCGGTTCACCGTCGACCACGCCTCAGTGGACCGGACGGACTGGGTCCGGCAGCTCGACGGCTGGCTGCGCCAGTCGATGCAGAAGCGCGGCCTCTTCTTCTGAGCCGTCCTGCGGTCCGCCCGACGGGCGGCGCGGGTCGGCGCTACAGCTCCAGCAGCACCGTGTGCGGGCCGACGTTGACGCTCTCGACCAGCATGTGCGCCCGGAAGCGGCCGGTGGAGACCTTGGCGCCACGCAGCCGCAGCGCCTCGACGAACGCGGTGACCAGCGGTTCGGCCACCTCGGCCGGGGCCGCCGCGCCCCAACTGGGCCGGCGGCCCTTGCGGGCGTCGCCGTAGAGGGTGAACTGGCTGACCACCAGCAGCGGCGCCCCGACGTCGGCGGCCGACCGCTCGTCGTCCAGGATCCGCAGCTCGTGCACCTTCCGGGCCATCGTCTCGGCGGTGGCCCGGGTGTCGGCGTGGGTCACCCCGAGCAGCACCAGCAGCCCGTCGGAGATCGCCCCGACCACCTCGCCGTCCACCGTCACACTGGCCCGGCTGACCGTCTGCACCACCGCACGCACGACGGTCAGTCTGCCACGGGCGCCAGGACGCCGCGTTCCACCAGGTGCGCGATGATCGGCGCGGCCGCCTCGGCAAGGTCCGTCGCGGGTACGTCGTGCGCCAGCGCCAGCACCGCGAGCTGCTCGCGCAGCGGCACCTGGCCGTTGGCCCCGCCGACCAGGGCCAGCACCAGCGGGTCCACCTCCTCGGTCCAGCGCAGCCCGTGCGACTGGACGAGCACCTGCCGGTCCACCACCCAGCCGTCGTCGCCCATCGACGCCTCCTGGCGCAGCTTCAGCCCGTCGACCGCCCGGAACCTGGTCGTCAGCAGCGCCTCGTCGTCCCGGCCGCGCAGCCAGTCCTGCCGGTCGAACCAGGCCGCGACCTGCTCGCCCATCGGTGGCTGTACCGCCTGCCGCAGGTCCTCGACCCGTACCACCGGATCGGTGTGGCCACCCCGGCGCAGGTTCACCACGCCGAAGCCGATCGCCTCGACCTTCTGCGCGTCGAACCAGTCGAGCCAGGCGGCCACCCGGTGCGGGTCGGCCGCCTCGCCGGCGTCGGAGAGCCACAGGTCGACGTAGTTCATCGGGTCGGCGACCTCGCGCTGGATCACCCAGGCGTCCAGGCCGGTACCGGCGAACCAGCCGGCCACCCGCTCACCCCAGTCCTCGCCGGCCACGTGCAGCCAGTTGGCCAGGTACTGCATGGTGCCGCCCTTGGTGAGCAGGCTCGGCGCGGCGGCGGCCAGTTCGGCGGCGATCCCGTCACCGACCCGGCCCGAGTCGCGGTAGCTGTGCGTGGTGGTGCCGGGGCCGACCACGAACGGCGGGTTGCTCACCACCAGGTCGAAGCGGCGACCGGCCACCGGGCCGACCAGGTCGCCCCTGAGCAGCTCCCAGCGGTGTCCGTTCAGTGCGGCGGTGGTCGCGGCGAACCGCAGCGACCGCTCGGAGACGTCGGTGGCGGTCACCGAGCGGGCGTGCTCGGCCAGGTGCAGGGCCTGCACGCCGCTTCCGGTGCCGAGGTCGAGGGCGCTGCCGACCGGGCGCCGGATGGTCGCCCCGACCAGCGTGGTGGTCGCGCCGCCGATCCCGAGTACGTGGTCGGCGGCGAGCGGCTGGCCGGGCCGGGCGCTGGCCGGTACGTCGGAGAGGACCCACCAGGTGTCTCCGTACGGCTCCAGGTCGACGCCCTGGCGGAGCCCGTCGCCGACCCGTTCGAGCAGCCCTCCGGCGAGCGCCTCGGCAAGCGGCAGCGGGGCGAGGGCCGCCCGTACGGCCGCCTCCGGCTCGGTCTGGGCGCAGACGAAGAGCCGGATCAGGGTGGCGAGCGGGTCGCGGTCCTCGGTGGCGCGCAGTGCCGCCCGGTAGTCGTTGCGGGTCAGTCCGCTCGTCGCGGCCGGGCCGAGCCGGTCGGCGATGCCGCTCGAGGTGTAGCCCGCGCTGGTCAGTGCCGTCCGGAGCTGGTCGACCCCAGCCGGGGACAGCAGCATCTCGTTCCCGTCCACGGCGTCCATCCTGCCCGCCGCCCCGACCGGGCCGACCCGCAACCCCCGCAGTTGGCGGCCCGGAACCACCCGTCGGGTGTAACGCGTCGGCACGGCGCCGGTCAGTCGGTCGGTCCGGTCGGCGTTTGACCAGCTCGCGGCCCCTGTGCCGGGGCGGCCGGCGGCTGATGCCCGTGCCGTTCACCGCTGTCGCGCTGACCGTTCTGCCGGCCGTGCTGGTCGGCCTCGTTCTGCCGGCCGTGCTGTTCGGCCCCGTTCTGCCGGCCGTACCGGTCGGTCGCGGGCAAGGGCGGCCCGGCCCCGGGGAGCGGTTGCCCCGGTCCGGGGAGCGGCTGCCCCGACCCGGCGCCCGGGTGGGCGGGTACGGGGAACGGGTGTCCGGGGACGGCGGCCGGGTGGGCGGGGGCGGGGAACGGGTGTCCGGGGACGGCGGCCGGGTAACCGGGCGGCGGGGCCGGTCGCTCGGGCGAGACGGTCGGCAGCCGGCGGCGGCGGGCCAGCCGGAGCACCGCGACGGCGTAGCCGGCGTTCACCAGCAGGCTGACCGCGAACATCTCCCAGGGAGCGTCGGCGGCGGTCTCGTCGATGCCGAGCTGTCCCAGCGCCGCCGCGCCGACGAACGAGACCAGGTTGTTCACCACGTGCAGCGCGATCGCGGCCTCCAGGCCGCCGGTACGGACGGTCAACCAGCCGAGTACGCCACCCATGACCATCAGGTCGGCGAAGCCCCACCCGGTGCCCCAGCCGTGCGCGAACGCGAAGAGCACGGCCTGGAGGGCGATCGCCGGCCACGGCGTCCGGAGGAACACCCCGACGAGCTGTAACAGCCAGCCCCGGAAGACGTACTCCTCGGCCGCGGCCTGGAACGGCACCAGCAGGAGCAGCAGGACCAGTGCGCCGAGGAAGCCCGCCCAGCCCGGCCAGCCGGTGCCGACCGCCTCGTCGCCGTCGGCGCTGCCGGTCAGGGCGAGCAGGCCGAAGCTGCCACCGAGCAGGAACAACACCGCCGGTACGGCAACCAGCGCGCACCAGCCGAGCCAGCGCCAGCGCAGCCGGCCGAGTACCGAGGAGACCGTACCGGCCGGACGGGCCTGCACCCAGCGCGCCGCGAGCAGGACGAACGGCAGCGCGGCGGCGATGGCGGCCAGCAAGAGTACGAGATCACCCAGCGCGCCCAGCGCCGGCAGGCCGTCCGGGCCGGTCGGACGCCCGCTGACGGCGGCGATCGCGGTGCCGATGCCGACCAGCAGGCAGAGCAGCACGAAGGTGCCGCCGAGGATCAGCAGGGTCCCGAGCAGCGGGCGCCACCAGCGGTGCCGGTCGGTACGAGCCAGCCGGTGGTAGGCGGTGCCCGGCGCGGGTGCGGTCGTCATGTGCCAAGGGTGCCCGGTCGGTGCCAGTGAGACATCGGCGGGACTGCCCGACCCGGTGCGGACCCGGGATGGTCGACCCGGCACGACGAGCCGGACCGGCCGGAAACAACCGACGGGCCGGGAAAAGACGTTCTCGACGGGATGCGCCGCCGGATGGGGCGGTGGCATCCCGTCGAGAGCGTCACGGTTCGCCGCGCGGGGGCGGGCCGGGCGACGTGCTCGCGGTGCGGGGGCCGACGGGCTCAGCGGGTCAGAACGTCACGTCCGAGCAGCCGTAGAAGGTCTCGGTGCTGTCGGAGCGGGTCCACACCGAGTAGATGATGTGGTGGCCGCTCTTGCCGGACGGCAGTCGACCGGTCCAGTAGTAGTGGCCGTCGTTGCTGCCCACGTTGCCCCGCTGCGGCGGGTTGGTGACCGAGGAGAACGGCGTCGACTCCAGGTCGCTCCAGGCCAGCGCGCGGGTGGGGCTCCAACCGTTGCGGGTGACGTACAGGTCGAACCGGCCGGGGTGCGCGGCCCAGTTGCTGTACCGGAACTCGATGCTCGCGCCCGAGCTGACCTGGGCCTTCGGGAAGTCGTTCCGAGCCAGGTCCCAACCCCGGAAGGTGGAGTTGCCGCCGCTGCACAGCTGGCCGTCCGGGATGAAGCCCCGGGTCCGGCCGGCGCCGTCCGAGCGGAGCACGCTGAACCAGTTGTAGAGCGGGGAGACGCCGCTGATGTTGGCCGCGGCGACACAGCCCGGGTTCTTGTTCACGATGTTGCCCTGCGGGGTCAGGCCGTCCCGGTAGCAGGCGTACGTCCGGCTCGCCGGAATCATCAGCGCGCCGTGTGCGTTGGCCGGGGTCGGCGAGATCACCGTCAGGAGGCCGGCGGTCAGTACGGCGGAGACACCGACGACCGTCAGTCTGCGCATGAGTTTCACGAGTTGATCCCTTCTGTTCGACCCGCTGCCCAGGGGTGTCGGCGGGCGGCGCGGTCGGGTGTTTTCCGGCGGGGCGTGCGGGCGTGGTGGTGGCGTCCGTCGCCCGGTCACCGGCTACTGGCACATCAGGCCCGGATCCCACACACGCAGCACGGTTGCCCCCGTACTGCGGCGATATGAACCATTGCAGCATGGATGGCCGGCTCAATCAATAGGTGTCTATCGATACGTGCCCGACGGAATGGTCCCGCATGTCCACCCGACCCGACCGCTGTCGGCAGCGCGGGGCAGGGGGAGTGGAGGTCGGCTCAGGCCAACTGGAAGTCGGCGAAGTCGAAGCCGGGCGCCACCACGCAGCTCACCAGGACCGGCTGGTCGCCCGCCGGCTCGGCCGACTGCCAGACACCGCCGGGGATCAGCAACTGTGGCTGCTCACCGGCGGCCACGTCCGGGCCGAGTCGGGCCTCGGTCGGCACCTCCGCCGGCACCTCGGCCACGCCACCGAGCCGCAGCCGCAGCGGGCCGCCCCGGTGCCAGAGCCACAGCTCGTCGGAGCGGACGACGTGCCAGCGGGACCGCTCCCCGGGTTGCAGCAGGAAGTAGATCGCGGTCGCGGCGGCACGCGGCCCGGCGTACCCCTCGGGGGTGAAGGCGTGCGTCGAGCGCCAGGTCTCGCGGAACCAGCCGCCCTCCGGGTGCGGGGCCAGGTCGAGCCGCTCGGCCAGCGGGGGTCGGTGCGGTGTCGTCACGGGTCGACCTCCACTCGGGTACGCCGGGTCCGCCCCGAAACCCGACGAACCGGAAGTCTACCGAGCGGGGTACGCCCCGGCGGCCGGACGGGATCGGGTACGACCTCGCCGCCGGCCGCCCCGGGCGGTCAGAGCCCGGCCGCCTCGTCGTACCGGCGGCGCAGGTCGGCCATCTCGGACTCGTCCAGTGCCTCCTTCTCGGCCAGCTTCTCGTACTTGTCCGGGAACAGTTCCCGGAGCCGGTCGATGAACCGGACGTCGGCGGTCGCCTCGACCACCTGGATGGCGGGCGGTTCGGTGGACATGTCCACGATCACCGGGCCGGCCAGCTTGACCGCCCAGTCCCAGGGCCGGTTCTGCTCGGCGACCCCGCAGAGGTGGAAGCCGTAGACGGTCTGCACGTCGGCGAGCGCGGTGACCTCGCTCGGCTCGAAGCCGTAGACGCGGACCCCGCAGATGATCGCCGGCTTCTTGCCGTCCTTCTCGGCGGTCGCCTGCTGCACGTTGTGGCCCGCGTGCTGGTGCTGCGCCGGGTCGGCCGACTCCAGTGTGGTCCGCAACCGGGTCATGATCTGCCCCTGCAGATCCGGTGGCCTGGCCTCCGAGCCGGCCGTGTTGATCAGTACGACCGTGCCGGCCGACACCGCCAGCAGGATGACCGCCACCCACACGAAGCGGTTGCGGTACCACCCCGCGAAACTGTTCCGGGTATTCATGATCGTTTCTCATCTCGTCGCCGGTCTGGTGCGTTGGCAGATCTCGTCGGACGCGCCGACCCGTGCTGGGTGGGTGTCCGTCGTTGGCGGAAGCTGGCCCGGCGAATGCAGTGCGGATCTGGCGTCGCGGCGCGCGCTGCCGACACTGCGGTGCTCCCGTGCTGGCCGTTCCCAGTGCGGTTGCCCCCGCACTGCGGCGATATGAGCCATTCCAGCACGCCCCGCCCCGCCCCGGCAATATCGACGATGCTCAGCGGAGCATCCGGCTCCGCCCGTCGCCCCGCTCGATCCCGCTCGGCCGGCAACGACGGAGATTGCGCGGCGGTCGCCGGTACCCGCCCCGGGGTGGTGCCGGTACGGCAAGGCAAGGCCGGCCGGCTCCGGTGCTGCGCTTCGACCGGGACAGGCGGAGCCGTTTTTCCGCCGATGCCCGGAGCGGGCGCCCCGGACCGCCCGCGGCTGACCGTGGCCATCCACGGCAAATCCGGCTGCCTGTCATCGACCCGGACCGGCGGGGAGTTCTTCCGTCCCCGGCGGAACTTTTCCCGCCGCACGAACCCGCAGCGTACGGCCTTTTTCCGTGCTGCCTGCCCGCTCCGATGCCGGTTCTGGATTCTCCCTTCCGAAACGGAAAATCTCCCTTCGTCGAATCGGAACAAGAACGGACTCATTTCGCTTCTTGACGAATCCCGTTCGCTTGCACATGATCCCTCCAATCAACGAGATCAGCGGGCGGGCTGCAGACCGTCCGGGCAATCCTGTTCTCGTCGTGACTATCGGACCTCCGGTCGGTGTGCACGATCACGGTGTCGCCGTCCGGCGCAAGCGAGGAAGGCCGAGATGCCTGCGAGGAAAGGGGACCCGGATTCCGGGTCCGGGGGGAGAGTGTCGGAACGGGTTCGTCTCGTTTCCGGCGTGGCGATTGCCGGCGGACTGCTCGTCCCGGTGCTCGCCATGTTGATGGGCTGCATGGTCCTGTTGCTGCACATCGGGGTACCGCTCTGGCCCGCACTGGCCGTCCTGGTCGTGCTCTGCGGAGTCGCCGTCGGGGTGGTCCGCCGGGTCACGGCACCGGCGGACGGTAAGGGCCGCGACGGCTGGTTCGGCCGGCTGCTGAAGGCACTGATCATGATCGGTACGGGGGGTTCCGGTCCAGGTCAGTGAGGTGCGCCTCCGGGCCGGGCCGGCTTCGGGGGTCGACGGTTGAAAGGGGGTCTTCCGCTGCAACGGAAGACCCCCACCCGACTCCGCTGGACCCATGGAAGGCCGAATCGGGGTGCTGTGATCGCCCGATCACGCTTAGTGGGGAACTTTACCGTAGGTAGCCGGTAGGCGACAGTCCACTTCGCTCTCCACTTCGCTCTCCGCTTCGGTTCGGTCGCTGGCCCCGCTTGTGTGGCGACGAAAGCAGGTGAAGCATTTTCGGGTTGCCGCTCGAAGTTCTTGATGGCGCGAATGTTGCCGTGACACATAGCCATTGACCGATTCATTGCTGGATCGGCTCCGAAGTTTTGTTTTTTCTGGACTAGCCCCCCGCCGGGCGGTGGTGAGATGATCCGGAATGTCGTTCGAGATCATCGGACCGGCTGCAACCGGTCCGGGCGGGAAATGATCTCCAACGATGGTCTGGAACCGCTGGACCCGGCGGGTGACGCGTCGCGACCGCGAGGCGTTACCCGCCCCTCGAAAGGCCGCGTAACGTGCAAGACAGTGACTGGCATCGTCGCCAGCAGCCGACCGATCCCCGTGTCGAGCCGGAACCGCTCGGACGCTCCGGCGCAGCCCGGGAGTCCAGCCGGCCCGGACCGCCCGGGCAGCCGGGCCGACCCGCCCCACCATCCGCGCGGGCAGGGCAGACAGGGCAGACAGGGCGGGCGGGGCAGATAGGGCAGGCGGGGCGGCCGGCGACCGGGAGGGCCAGGGTCCCCCGACCCCGTACCGACGGGACGCGGACCGGACGGCCCGGCAACCCGCTGCTGGGGTTCGGGCCGGTGGCCCGGCTCGCGCAGGTGCTCCGCGACGTCCACGCGGACGCCGGCGAGCCGCCGCTGGAACGGATGAGACTCGGCCCCAGCAGCAGCGCCGCCAACCTCTCCCGGGCGAAGAACGGTCTGGTGCTGCCGACCCGGGAGTGCCTGGAGGCGTTCCTCCGGGGCTGTGGCATCACGGGCGGGGACACCTACGACAGCGTGCTGCGGCTCTGGGCGGAGACGGCCGTGGCCGCCGAGGCGTTCCGGTCGGGACCGGCGAGCTGCGAGACCGACGACGCCCTGGTCGACGCCCTGGTCGCGCTCGCTGCCCGGCAGGGCCTGGTGGTACACGGGCGGCTGGACACCGCCGAGCTGGCCCGGCGGCTGGCCGAGGCCGCCGGGAGCGTACTTGGCCAGGACAAGCAGGGCCGGAGCAAGTGGACGGTCCGGGCGGTGCCCGAGTCGGAGATCGTCGCGGAGTTCGTCGACCGGAGCCGCCCACCCACCGAGTTGGTACTCGACCACGTGGTCTTCGCCTGCGGAGGGCTCGACGGCGACGTCCGGTACTGGCGGAAGCACCTGCACCGGATCCAGGCACTGCGCCGCCAGGAGGACGTGCTCGACGAGATCGGCTCCGCGCGACGGGCGAGCCTGCCCCCGGCACGCCTCACCCCGGGCGCGACGCCACCGGTCGTCCCCGGGCCCAGGTCGCCCGAGCCCGTGCCCCGGTGGCCGGAGACCCCGCCGGCCGAGCCGTCCCAGGCCCCGCCGGCCCAGGTCCCGCCTTCCCCGAGGCCGGTGCTGCCGGTTCCGGCCCGGTGGTTGGGCGTCACCTGGACCCGGCGCAGCGTGTTGACCGCGGCGGTGGCAGGGGCCACCGGGATGGCCCTGGCGGGTACCGCCGGAGTGCTGGTGGCGGACCGGGGCGACCCGGAGCCCGTGGCGACGCCCACCGCACCGTCGAGCCCGCCGGTCGGGTCGGCCGGACCCGTGCTCCCGGACGCGCCCGCCGCCGCGAGCACCTGGCTCTATCACCTTGCCGACCTGGTCCGGCAGGGCACGGAGGCCCCGGCGACCGGGCGGTACGCGTACACCCGGGCGCGACTCTGGTCCCGGGAGACGACGCCGGCCGGGCGGGACGGGGGCGTCACCGTCGAGGAGGAACAGCTGTGGTGGGCCGAGGACCTCTCCGGGCTACGGGTGGTGACCCGGACCGACCGGAATGACCAGGTGCCCACCTCGCACCCGTTTCCACCCGGCGGACTGACGATCGTCGTCAGGTCTCCCTCGGCGGACCCGGCGATCCTGGTCGGGCAACTCGACCGGGAGCAGCCGCCCCACCTCGGTCCGGTGGGCCGACTGCGCGCCGTGGCCAGCGTCAACATGTTCCACCCCCTCGACCGGCAGCAGCGGGCCGCCGTCCTTACGGTGCTCGCCGGGACCGCGGGACTGACCTATCGGGGCGTGGTGCAGGATCGCCTCCGTCGCGGCGGCATCGCGGTCAGCGCCGACGTCGCCGGGAGCGCCCCGTTCGGCGAACGGGTCACCCTGATCTTCAGTACGGCCACCGGGGAGTTGCTGAGCCAGGAGACGAGCCGGCTGCCCGGTCCCGGCGGCGCCGACCCGGCCGACGGTGCCACGAGCGGCTACACGCTCTATCTCGAACGGTCGCGTACCGATCGTCTCGGCTGAGTCGTCCGTAAGGCACCGAATTCGCGAAACGCTGTCAAATTCGCGTCACGGATGACTGTCGGGCCGCTGATTCACGGGACATTCGCGTACCCGATCGACGGCGATATAGCCACGAACAGCCGTGACGGGCCGGTGGAGATCGCCCGTCGGCGGACAGTCTAGAGCCGTCTCGCCACCTTCCAATTTCCGACAGCTATTCACTCACGTCACTTGCTGGCTACGAGTGGCGATCACGCGCGCCTCGTTCCTACTCTGGGAGCAGCGGTGACTGCGGAGAGTGTTGGCATGGATACGTGATCGTCCATCGTCGACATCCTCCGGGTGACCGTCTCGCCGGCGTTGCTCCTGTCATGCGCATTCACCCCCGTGAGGTCATCCATGACGCCAGTTGTCAGACGCTGCTCCGCCATCCTGCTCAGCCTCGTCGGTGTTGCCGTCGTCGCATTTCCCGCGACGCCGGCTGCCAGTTCCGTGCCCCGGCCGGACGATGTCCCGAAAGTGATCTCGGATTATCTCGCCACGCATCCCGGTGGGGTGGTCCTCAACGACAACGAAATCAGTTACGACGGGGGACGGTTCGTCGTCACCCTGACCCGCCCCGGACACACCCGGGCCGCGGTCGCCGACTGCCCGCAGGGCTGGTTCTGCTTCTACGACCGCACCAGCTACGGCTACCCCCGGGGCCGGTTGTCCGACTGCGGTCGGCAGGACCTGGCCACCTGGGGCTGGCAGTACCGCGTCGAGTCCGCGCACTACAACCTGACCAGTGGCTCGGTGGCGTTCCTCTACAGCGGCAGTCGCCTCTTCTCGGTCGGCGCCGCCGCGCGGGCCCTCGGCGACGTCGCGCCGTACCGGAACTGGGCCACCCACGTCTACCGGTACTGCTGACGCCGGCTGCTCCCCAGTTGCCGAGCGTGGTGCGGCACGTCACCTGACCTCCGAGGTAATCGACAGCATCCGGGCCCGGTGGCAGGTTTGGTGGCGCCGGCGGCACTGATCAACTTCCTGCCGCCGGCCCCACCCGCACCGTCGTTCGGAAGGACTCCAGCGTGACCGACTTCAAGGGACTCGTCGGCCGGTACCTCGACCTGTGGAACGAGCCGGATCCCGCCACCCGCTCGGCCGGCATCGCCGACCTCTTCGCCGAGGACGCCACCTACACCGACCCGCTCGCCGACGTCGGCGGACACGACGGGATCGGTGCGGTGATCGGTGCCGCCCGGGAGATGTTTCCCGGGCTGCGCTTCGAGCAGACCGGGGTCGTGGACGGGCATCACGACATCGTCCGGTTCGGCTGGCAACTCGTACCGGCGTCCGGCGGTGAACCGGTCGCGGTCGGCTTCGACGTCGCCGGAGTGACCGGCCAGGGGCGGATCCGGGCGGTCTACGGCTTCCTGGACAAGGTACCCGGCTGAGGTCGGATGCCCGCCGTGCAGAGGTGGTGACCGAGGCGTCGCGTCCGGCCCGGGGCGGCGCAGCTCGGCACTGGGTGCTCAGCGGCTCGGCGCGGGACCCGGAGGCGAGCGGTGGTCGAGGGCCAGGCTCCGGGCCGCGCCGGCCAGGAACAGCAGCGCCGAGGGGAGGAACGCGACACCGAGGCCGCCGAGGGCCAGCAGCAGTCCCCAGCCGCCGATCACGACCGCCGCGAGGAGATCGAGGTACCCGGCGCCGCGCGGAACGAACCGCTGGGCCAGTGCGGGAAGGGCGGCCGCGAGCACCGGTACGCCGAGCAGGACGATCGCCGCCGCGCCGGAGTCCTCGACGGTGAACGGGGCGAGGACGACCGCCACCAGTGCGGTGATCAGCAGCCCTGACCAGCGGAGCAGCGGCGCTCCGTCGCCTCCTCTGCCGAGCAGGACCAACACCCCGACCGCCAGTACGGCGGCGAGCGCAGCCAACGTCGTCACCAGGATCAGCGCCATGAGACCCCTCCGAGGCACTCGGGAAGATCC
Organism: Plantactinospora sp. BC1; assembly: GCF_003030345.1. NCBI lineage: Bacteria > Bacillati > Actinomycetota > Actinomycetes > Micromonosporales > Micromonosporaceae > Plantactinospora > Plantactinospora sp. BC1. The sequence goes on along the minus strand of NZ_CP028158.1, from coordinate 3,544,896 downwards.
GGATCGACGGGCCGATCCGGCAGGTGCAGGAGAGTCTCCGAGACCGATCGGCCCGTCTGGTTAGATTACCGTCGATTCCGGCGGAACGACCCAGCGCCGTGCGGATGTCCGGGCCGCCCAGGGCGGCGGCACCTGTCTGCGGGCCGGACCCGGCCGGGGCGTTCCCCCGGTGCCGAGGTGAGCAGGCAAGATAGCCGCATGACGCTCTCGCTGCCCATCGACGCCGAAGCCAACGAACTGCTCCGGCGTGACCCGCTCGCCCTGCTGATCGGCATGGTGCTGGACCAGCAGGTCAGCATGGAGAAGGCCTTCGCCGGCCCGTACGAGTTGGTCAGGCGGCTCGGCCACCCGCCGGACGCGGCCGAGCTGGCCAACTTCGACCCGGACGCGCTGACCGCGATCTTCGCCGAGCGCCCCGCCCTGCACCGGTTTCCCAAGGCGATGGCGGGCCGGGTGCAGGAGGTGTGCCGGACCCTCGTCGAGCGGTACGACGGCGACCCGAGCCGGCTCTGGTCGGAGGCCGAGGACGGCCGCGAGCTGCTGAAGCGGATCACCGGGCTGCCCGGGTTCGGCAGGCAGAAGGGGCAGATCTTCCTGGCTCTGCTCGGCAAGCGCTTCGGTGTGCAGCCGCCCGGCTGGCGCGAGGCGGCCGGCGACTACGGCGTCGACGGTGCCTACTACTCGGTCGCCGACGTGGTGGACGAGACGTCGCTGGCCAAGGTACGCCAGCACAAGCAGCAGATGAAGGCCGCCGCCAGGGCCGCGGCGGCAGACTGACCCGGCACCCGCCCCGGCCACGGACCACCGGCCGCCAGGCGGGCTAACGTACCGGGGACCGCCGGCCGCCAGGCGGATACGGACGGTGGCCGGAGCCGGGGGTGACGGGGCCGGTTCGGCGACCGGCGGGCCGATTCGGACGGCCGCAGCGCCCCCGCGCCATGCTGGCTCGTTGAGTGTTGAGATCGTCGACGCTCGGGGGGCGAGGTGGTGGTTGCGACGGCTCGGACCCGGGTACGCCTCGGGCCGCCGACCCGACCCACCCGGCTGATGCCGGATGGCTGACACACCAGCGGACCCGCTGCTGCGCGCCGAGTCCAGTTCGCAGCGGGCCACGTTCCTGGAACTGTTCCTGGATCTGGTCTTCGTCTTCGCGCTCACCCGGGTCTCCCAGCGACTGGTCGAGGACTTCACCACGGATCAGCGCATCCTGCTCTCCGAGGCCGGCCAGACCCTGGTGCTCTTTCTGGCGCTCTGGCTGATCTGGGCGTCGACGGCCTGGGTCACCAGCGCCCTGGAGCCCGAGGCGTTCCCCGTGCAGGGCGTCGTGGTGATCACGGTGGTCTGCAGCATGGTGGTCGCGGTCGCGTTGCCGAGGGGATTCGGCGAGCGGGCTCTCGTCTTCGCCGTCGCCTATCTCGCGGTCCAGTTCGGCCGGATCGGGTTCTTCCTGTTCGCCACGCGTGGCCGCACCGCCACCGCCGATCCGGCGGCGCCCCGACGGGTGCTCTTCTGGTCCGCGTTGACCGCCGTGCCGTGGCTGGTCGGGGGAATCGTCGACGAGAGTGTCCTCCGGGGGGTGCTCTGGACCGTCGCGATCACCGTGGACTATCTCGGGTTCGCGCTGGGCTGGCCGACTCCCCGGCTCGGCCGCTCGCAGTACGGCGAGCAGCCGTTCGCCGGGGAGCACCTGGCCGAGCGCTACCAGCAGTTCCTGTTGATCGCGCTCGGCGAGTTGATCCTCGTCACCGGGGTCACCTTCAGCGGCGGTGGTGGTGCCTTCACGCCCGACCGGACCAGCGCGCTGGGGCTGGCGCTGCTGACCACCGTGCTGCTCTGGCGGATCTACTTCTATCGGGCCGGGCACGTGCTCCCGATCGCGATCATCCGGGCCCGGAATCCGACCCGGCTCGGCCTCTCGATCGCGTACACGCACCTGATCATGATTGCCGGGATCGTGCTCACCGGGGTCGGCTACGAGCTGACCATCACGCACCCGTTCGGGCACGTCGTACCCAGCTGGCTGATCACCATCCTCGGCGGTCCCGCCCTGTTCCTGGCCGGACGGGCCGGCTTCGAGTTCCAGGTGTTCGGGCGGGTCTCCCGGCCCCGGGTGGCCGGCCTGGTCCTGCTCGGAGCGGTGGTACCGGCGATGGTCCGGTTGCCGCTGCTGGCGGTCGCCGGTACCGCCGCCGGGGTGCTGCTCGGGGTGGCCCTCTCCGACCTGCGCCGCTCGCGGGGCCAGGCGCCCGAGCAGCCGGCCCCGCCGATCTGACCGGGCGGTCGTCCCCAGGGCGGCGACGACCGCCGGCGGTCGGGCTCAGGCCGCGGTCGGGTGAGCGAGCGCGGCCAGGGCCCGGCGTACGTCGGCCAGCGACACCGTCGCCGAGTCGTCCAGGTCCGCCAGCCCGGCCTCGATCCACTGCCGCATCAGGGTGGTCACCCCGATGCCCCGCGCCTCGGCGGCCGAGCGGACCCGTTCGTAGGTGTCCAGCGGCAGGCGTACGGAGCGGCTGACCATCGGCACGTCGGTGTCCGGGGTGGGCAGCTCGACCGGCTGCGCCTCGTTGATCAGGTCCGCGATCTGGTCGTCTCCGGCGTCGAACCGCTTGATGGCATCGTCTCGGTGCATCGTCACCGCCTCCTCCTCGTCTCCGTGCTCGATTTTCTGCTCGATCCTGGTCTCCCGGTGGGCGGTCCGGCCTCCCGGTGGGCCATCTCCGGCCCGCCCGAGTGAGGCCGGCGGAACTCACCCTCGGCGCCCCTGGATCGCCTCCTCGTAGCGCTTGGACTCGATGTCGGTCAGGTCGCGCGCGGAGAGGATGTCCCAGTCGTTGTCGTTCCGGTCGGCCTCGGCCAGCAGGATGGCCAGTCGACGCCCGCGCCGTGCGACGGCGTAGACGACCATCACGTCGTCGCCGAGGTGGCGGATCACTCGTCGGGCGCTGTGCAGCGCCTCCCACACCTCGCCGGGGGTGACGTCGTGGACCCGCAGGTTGCCCAGTGCCTCGTCGCTGAAGCTGAACCGGCTGCCCACCCGAGGGAGCGTACCACGTGCGTAACACGCCGAGGAGGTGTCGGCAGAGGCTCGGCCCGGCGCCGCTTCCCAGGAGAAGGTGCGAGGATGGGGGTGGCATCCCGGGACGGGAGAGTTCCGGGGTGGACCGACCGCATCCCTTCCGGAGGCCGTGGTGAAGCGTCAGGCGTACCAGCCGATCCTGATCACCGACGCCTCGCGCAGTCAGGACGACCAGCTCCGTACCCGCCAGCGCCGGTACATCGTGATGATGTCCATCCGGGCGATCTGCGTCGTCGTCGGCGCGATCCTGGTCGGCGCCAAGGCCCCGCTGCTCTGGCTCTGGCTGCCGCTCTGCGCCGTCGGCATGGTGCTGATCCCGTGGCTGGCGGTGCTCCTCGCCAACGACCGCCCGCCGAAGGAGCAGCACCGGCTCGGCGCCAAGCTGCGTCGAAGCCACCTCGACGAGACCCCGCCCCGGGCGCTGCCCGCCGAGGAGCGGCCGCACCGGGTGATCGACGCCGAGCCCTGATCCGTACCGGCCGCCCCCGCCCGGCACGCGAGCGGTCAGGAGGGCGGTGGTCAGCCGGTGACCTCGGCGGAGCCGTCGGTCGTCGGCCGGGGCCCCGGCCGGGCGCCGAGGATGCCGACCGCCGCCGCGCCGAGTTCGGCCGCGCGGTCCAGCGCCTCGGCCGCGCCCGCCCCGCCGACCCAGGCCGCCAGCAGGCCGGCCGCGAAGGCGTCCCCGGCCCCGGTCACGTCCCGCACCGGAACCCGGCGGGCCGGCGCGGAGACCACCGCACCGCCGCGTTCGGCCCAGACCGCACCGGCGGCGCCATCCTTCAGCACCACGTGCCGGGCCACCTCGGTCAGGGCACGTGCCCGATCGGCCGGTGAGCCCGGGCCGGCGAGTACCGCCGCCTCGTCCGCGTTGGCCAGCAGCAGGTCCGCGTCGCGTACCCAGGACAGGAACGCCGCCGCACCGACCCGGCGCAGCGGTTCGGCGGAGGCCGCGTCGACGCTGGTGGTGAGGCCGCGCCCGCGCGCGGCGGCCAGCGCGCGCCGCCCGGCCTCCCGCGACCCGGCGTCCAACAGGGTGTACGCCGACAGGTGCAGATGCCCGGCGTCCACGCTCGCGCCCAGCGCGGCGTCCACGTGCCCCGGGCTCAGCCGGAGGTTCGCGCCGCGCTGGGTCACCATGGTCCGCTCCCCGTTCCCGGCCAGCACGATGACGGTGCCGGTCGGCACGTCCGGATGCCGCCGCACCACGCACCGCACGCCCAGTGCGGTCAGCTCGGCGAGCCGCGCGGCGCCGGCCTCGTCGGCGCCGACCTCGCCGACCAGGGTGACCGGGCAGCCCCGCCAGGCCAGCCAGGCGGCGGTGTTGGCGGCCTGGCCGCCCCCGGTGACCCGGATCTCGGCCGAGGTGTCCGAGCCGGGCGCCACCGGCCCGGCCAGCACCGCCAGCACGTCGGTGACGATGTCGCCGACGACGAGGATCCTGCGTCCCGTCCCGGGTCCCGTGCTGGCCATCACCGGTCGGCGGCGGCCACGGCGATCCGGGCCGCGAGGGCCGCGTTGCGCAGGATGATCCGGACGTTCACCGCCAGGCTCGCGCCCTCGGTGGCGGAGTGGAAGTGGGCCAGCAGGAACGGGGTCACCGCCTTGCCGGTCACCCCGCCGGCGGCGAGCCGGGCCAACCCGTCGGCCAGGGTCCGGTCGTGCAGGGCCGGATCGAGCTGCTCGTCGGTGGGGAGCGGGTTGGCCACGATCAGCGCACCCGGCTGCACCCCGTGGGCGGCCCGGGCCGCCAGCACCGCGGCGACCTGCTCCGGTGAGTCGACCGACCAGTCCAGGTCGAAGCCGCCGTCGGTGACGAAGAAGCCGGGGAACCGGCGGCTGCGGTAACCGGCCACCGCCACGCCGAGCGTCTCCAGCCGCTCCAGCGTCGCGCCGACGTCGAGGATCGACTTCACCCCGGCGCAGACCACCGCGATCGGGGTCCGGGAGAGCGTGGTCAGGTCGGCCGACTCGTCGAAGGTCTGCGCCGCCTCCCGGTGCACCCCGCCGAGCCCGCCGGTGGCGAAGACCCGGATCCCGGCCGCCGCCGCGACGGCGCTGGTGGCGGCCACCGTGGTGGCACCGTCCGCCCCGGTCGCCGCGGCCACCGCCAGGTCGCGTACGGAGAGCTTGGCCACCCCGTCCGAGGAGGCGAGCCGGGTCAACCGGGCGTCGTCGAGGCCCACCACGAGTTCGCCCTCGACCATCCCGATGGTGGCCGGTACGGCGCCCTCGGCGCGTACCGTCGCCTCGATCTCGCGGGCCACCCGCAGGTTGTCCGGCCGGGGCAGGCCGTGCGAGACGATGGTGCTCTCAAGGGCGACGACGGGCCGCCCGGCGTGCAGTGCCTCGGCCACCTCGGCGCCGTACCGGATCTGGAAATCGTTCACGGCTGACCACCGTACGGGCCGGGGCCGGCGGGTGTTCCGGTGGACCGCTCGGCAGTGACCTGCCAAACTTGAGCGTTGGCGGGGTCACTTAGGGAGGAATCACTGCCGTGAGCACAGAGGTTCTCGAGCGTCCGGAGCTGAAGGACGCGGACACCGGGCCGGAGATGTTCCACTACGTCCGGAAAGAAAAGATCGCCGAGAGTGCGGTCATGGGGACCTTCGTGATCGCGCTCTGCGGTGAGACGTTCCCGGTCACCAAGGCCGCCAAGCCCGGCTCGCCGGTCTGCCCGAAGTGCAAGGAGATCTACGACTCCATGCGGGACTGAGCCGGGCCGAGGCGGCCGTCCGGCGCGTAACATCCTGCGGTGACCGCCGCAACCGCCCTCCTCCTCGCCGACCTCACCGGGGTGGCGATCTTCGCCGCCTCCGGTGCGTCAGCCGCGGTCGTGAAGCGCCTCGACCTCTTCGGGGTCGTCTTCGTCGGCTTCGTCGCCGCGCTCGGCGGCGGCCTCTTCCGGGACGTCGTGATCGGCGACGGGCCACCGCTGGCCTTCGCCGACTGGCGGTACGCGGTCACCGCGATGGTCACCGCCGCGGCGGTCTTCTGGCTGCACCCACAGTTGGCGCGGCTGCGTACCACCGTCCTGGTCCTCGACGCGGCCGGGCTCGGCCTCTTCACCGTCACCGGTACCCTCATCGCGCTCGACGCCGGCGTGCCGCCACTCGGCGCCGGCATGATCGGCATGATGGCCGGGATCGGCGGCGGCCTCGGTCGGGACCTGCTCACCGGGGAGATCCCGGTGGTGCTGCGCCGGGAGATCTACGCGGTGGCGGCGCTGGCCGGCGCGGTCGCGGTGGTCGCCCTGGACCGGGCCGGCCTGGCCGGCCCCGGGCCGTTGATGGCGGCAGCCCTCTTCGTCTTCGCCCTCCGGCTGGTGGCCCTGCGCCGACGCTGGTCGGCTCCGGTGCCGGCCGCCAGGCGACCCGACGACGGCTCCAGCCCCGCGTACCGGGCGGTCGACGACGGCCCGGCGGACCGGCCGGCCGACGGCGGACGCCCCGCCGACCGGGGCCGCTGACCCGGCGGGCCCGGGCGGCCCGGCACGTCGAAGGCCCTGACCCGGCGGTGCCCGGGTGTGGCCCCTGTGGCGTCGGTGTCGCCTGGGTCGGATGGGTCCGGCTGGTTATGCTGGTACGGCCTTCGCGCTCGATCCGGTCGCGGGGGCGTTTTCGTGTGGTCGGATACCTGGCCGTCGGAGGGGAGTGTTCTGGGTGGGAGCCCCACTGCCGGTTCTCGAGTCGTTCCCGGCGCTGCGGGCATGGCAGCGTAAGGCGCTGGTCGAATACCTGCGGCGCCGCTCGGAGGACTTCCTGGCCGTCGCCACGCCCGGTGCCGGCAAGACCACCTTCGCGCTGCGGATCGCCGCCGAGCTGCTCGCCGACGGCACCGTCGAGGCGGTCACCGTGGTCGCGCCGACCGAGCACCTGAAGACCCAGTGGGCGGTCGCGGCGGCCCGGGTCGGCATCCAGCTCGACGCCGCGTTCCGCAACGCCGACCTGCACTCCTCGGCGGACTTCCACGGTGCGGTGGTCACCTACGCCCAGGTCGGCATCGCCCCGCAGGTGCACCGCCGCCGCACGATGACCCGCCGGACGCTGGTGATCCTCGACGAGATCCACCACGCCGGCGACTCCCGGTCCTGGGGCGACGGGGTCAAGGCGGCCTTCGAGCCCGCCGTACGCCGGCTGATGCTGACCGGTACGCCGTTCCGGTCGGACGAGAACCCGATCCCCTTCGTCAGCTACGAGCGGGGCGCCGACGGCCTGCAACGCTCCCGGGCCGACTCCGTGTACGGCTACTCCGACGCGCTCGCCGACGGCGTGGTCCGCCCGGTGATCTTCCTGGCGTACTCCGGGGAGACCCGGTGGCGGACCAGTGCCGGTGACGAGCTGGCCGCCCGGCTGGGTGAGCCGATGACCCAGGACCTGATCGCCCAGGCGTGGCGTACGGCGCTGGACCCGGCCGGGGACTGGATGCCGCAGGTGCTCCGGGCCGCCGACGCCCGGCTACAGGTGCTCCGGGCGGGCGGGGTCTCCGACGCCGCCGGCCTGGTGATCGCCACCGACCAGAACTCCGCCCGGTCGTACGCCCGGCTGATCGAACGGATCACCGGGGAGCGGGCGGTGGTGGTGCTCTCCGACGACCAGGGCGCCTCGGCCCGGATCGCCGCCTTCGCCGCCTCGGAGCAGCGCTGGATGGTCGCGGTGCGGATGGTCTCCGAGGGGGTCGACATTCCCCGGCTGGCCGTCGGCGTCTACGCCACCAGCGCCTCCACGCCGCTCTTCTTCGCCCAGGCGATCGGCCGGTTCGTCCGGGCCCGCCGGCCCGGCGAGACCGCGTCGGTCTTCCTGCCCAGCGTGCCGCACCTGCTCGGGCTGGCCAGCGAGATGGAGGTCGAGCGGGACCACGTGCTGGGCGGGCCGAAGCGCGGTGACGGGCTCGACGACGACCTGCTGGAGCGGGCCCAGCGCAACGAGCAGGCCAGCGGGGAACTGGAGAAGCGGTTCGAGGCGCTCTCCGCCACCGCCGAACTCGACCAGGTCATCTTCGACGGGGCCTCCTTCGGCACCGGCGCCCAGGCGGGTACGCCGGAGGAGGAGGAATATCTCGGCCTGCCCGGCCTGCTCACCGCCGACCAGGTGGCGGTGCTGCTGAGCAAGCGCCAGGCCGAGCAGTTGGCCGCGCAGCGCCGCCGCAAGACCGCCGAGCCGGTGCCGGCGCCCCGGCCGGAGAGCCGGCCGCTCAGCGCGGCGGAACGGCGGGTCAACCTGCGCCGTCAGCTCAACGCGCTGGTCGCGGCGCACCACCATCGGACCGGGCTGCCACACGGCAAGATCCATGCCGAGCTGCGTCGCCGCTGCGGCGGTCCGCCCAGCGCGCAGGCCACCATCGAGCAGCTCGAGGAGCGGATCGCCACCGTCCAGACGCTGTGACCGCACCGCACGTTGCGGTGCGGCCGGTGACGACACGGGACGGCCGCTCCGGGCGTCATCGTGGCCGATCGCCGAGAGTGTCGGCAATCGGCACTGTCGGGGAATAGACGACCGGAGGCGCCCGCTCGGGGCACCTCCGGTCAGCTATGTCCTGGTTAGGTTAGTTCGCCATCAAATCGGCGCCACGCCAGCTGAACTCCGGGTCAACCGCGTACCGGACCGTGATCTTCACGAGATCCTCGGCGTACTTGTTCGCGTGATGCCCACAGAACACCAGCTCGCTCCCACCCGCGAGGGTGATCCGAAGCTTGCCGGCGGCGTTACAGCGGTCGCACCGTTCATCGGCGGCTGGGGGAGCCACCGTCTCGGGCGGCGGCGTGAGGGTCGGGGTCATCGCCTTCCTCCTGCGGTCGTCACCGATGAACACTCTCGTCGTTCATTGCTCACCTATCGTGCAACACCCTTGTGGGGTGTGGCCTTCCCAGTGTGCCCCCGGGGGACCGATGTCACACGTGGTAGAGACAGTGTGCCGTGCCACCAGGGTGCCACGTCAACGATCACAAGTGGGGAACCATCCGATCACCGCGCGCCCGATGTACGCGTGGTGATCAGATGGACACGACTGGTTGACTTTTGGGGTCAGTCAAGATAATCGCGCAGTACCTGCGAACGGGACGGGTGCCGCAGCTTCGACATCGTCTTGGACTCGATCTGCCTGATCCGCTCGCGGGTCACGCCGTACACCTGACCGATCTCGTCCAGGGTACGCGGCTGTCCGTCGGTCAGCCCGAAACGCAGCCGCACCACGCCGGCCTCCCGCTCGGAGAGCGTCTGGAGCACCTGCTGGAGCTGGTCCTGCAACAGCGAGAAGGAGACCGCGTCGACCGCGACCACCGCCTCGGAGTCCTCGATGAAGTCACCGAGCTGGCTGTCCCCCTCGTCGCCGATGGTCTGGTCGAGCGAGATCGGCTCCCGGGCGTACTGCTGGATCTCCAGCACCTTCTCCGGTGTGATGTCCATCTCCTTCGCCAGTTCCTCCGGGGTGGGCTCGCGGCCCAGGTCCTGGAGCAGCTCGCGCTGGATCCGGCCCAGCTTGTTGATCACTTCGACCATGTGCACCGGGATGCGGATGGTGCGGGCCTGGTCGGCCATGGCCCGGGTGATGGCCTGCCGGATCCACCAGGTGGCGTAGGTGGAGAACTTGTAGCCCTTGGTGTAGTCGAACTTCTCGACGGCGCGGATCAGTCCGAGGTTGCCCTCCTGGATCAGGTCCAGGAACGCCATGCCCCGCCCCGTGTAGCGCTTGGCCAGCGAGACCACCAGCCGCAGGTTCGCCTCCAGCAGGTGGTTCTTGGCCCGCTCCCCGTCCCGGGAGATCCACATCAGGTCGCGCTGCATCTCCCGGACGAGCTTCTCCTCGCCCTCCTCGGCGGCGCGCAGCCGCTCGGCGGCGTAGAGCCCGGCCTCGATCCGCTTGGCGAGCTCGACCTCCTGCTCCGCGTTGAGCAGCGGGACCTTGCCGATCTGCTTGAGGTAGGCCCGGACCGAGTCCGCCGAGGCGGTCAGCTCGGCGTCCCGGCGCGCCTGCTTCAGCGCCTCGGACTCCTCGTCGTCCCACTCGAAGTCGTTGTCGGTCGCGGCGTCGGCGGCGTCCGCCTCGGCGGCCTTGGCCAGCTCGGCCGGCTCCTCGACCACCACGTCCTCGATCTCGGCGGCGAGCACCTCCGGATCGATGTCGTCGGCGGGACCGTCCGGCTCGCCGCCCTTGGCCGGGGCGGCGCCCTTGGCGGCCTTGGCCGGACCGGTGCCGGCGGCCTTCGCCGCCGTACGGCCGGCCTTCGCCGGAGCCTTGGCGGCCGTCTCAGCGGGCTTGGCGGCCGGCTTGGCGGCACCGGCCGGCGACGCGCCGTCGGCCGCGAGCGTCGGCTTGCGGGCCGCCGGCTTGCGGGCCGCGCCCGCCTCGTCGGCGGCGGGCGCCTGCTTCGGGGCCGGCGGCGCCGACTTCTTGGTCGCCTTGGCGGTGGTCGCCCGCGACGCGGGGGTGGCGGACCGGGCGGCGGCGACCCGGCGACGGGTACTCGCCGAGCCGTCGACCACGACGGTGACACCCGCGTCCGAGAGCGCACGCAGGATCTTCTTGGCCTGGGCCGGAGTCACCTCAGCAGACTCGACCGTACGCGCCAACTCCGCCGACGTGAGCTGGCCGCCGGCGTTCTGCGCGTGGGCGATCAGCGTGTCGGTGAGCGAGCGTACGTCGGCGCCGATGTGGCGGGGTTCTGTCACGAATGACCTTCCGGAGGCGATGAGCGAGCACGGCCGGGATCGGCCGGCGCAGCGCTATGCGTTGTGTCGGGCCGATGTGGTTGAGGGACCCCCGTGTCCCGGGCCGGCCGGGCTCGGCGGTCCGTGGCGCGTGGGCAGGCGTGAATTGTAGCGCCGTCTGCGGCGATCATCCCGCGCCGCACGCCGGAGACGTGGTCCGGGGCCACCGACTCGATACGCGTGTTGACTTTGTAAGGATGATACTCGCGCCGGAGGCAGGACGTCACAGGCGTGCGGGAAGGGGACGCCATGGACGGTACGACACCGGCTCCGGAGGAGCTGCTCGATATCGCGGTCGAGGTGGCCCGGGAGGCGGCGGAGACCGCGTACCGGATGCGCGCCGAGGGAGTCGCCGCGGTTGCCACCAAGAGCACGGTGACCGACGTGGTCACCGCCGCGGACCGGGCGGTGGAGCGGCAGGCGGTGGCGACCCTGCGGGCGGCCCGGCCCGGCGACGCCGTACTGGGCGAGGAGTACGGCGACGCCGAGGGTGCCGGCCCGGCCGCCGGCAGCGGCGTACGGTGGATCCTCGACCCGATCGACGGCACCGTGAACTACCTCTACGGGCTGCCGCACTACGCCGTCTCGCTCGCCGTCGAGGTCGACGGCGAGGTGGTCGCCGGAGTGGTCCGGAACGCGGCCACCGGGGACGAGTGGACGGCGATCCGGGGTCGGGGCGCCTACCGGGCCGGCCGGCGGCTGAGCGGCTCGGTGGAGACCGATCTCGGACAGGCGCTGGTGGCCACCGGGTTCGGCTACGACCCGGCGCGCCGGGCGCACCAGGCCGGGGTGCTGCACCGGCTCATCCCATACGTCCGGGACATCCGCCGGTTCGGGGTCGCCTCGATCGACCTGTGCCTGGCCGCCGAGGGCCTGGTCGACGGCTACTACGAGAAGGGGCTGAACCTCTGGGACCACGCGGCCGGCGGGCTGGTCGCCACCGAGGCCGGGCTCCGGGTCGACGGGCTGGCCGGTGCCGACCCGGGGCCGGACCTGCTGATCGCCGCCCCGCCCGCGCTCTTCGGCCCGCTGCACGACCACCTGGCCCGGCTCGACGCGGCCGGCGGCCCCTGAGGGTCGGCGGCCGGAGAGCCTGCCGGTCAGCTCAGGTTGGGGTCGGCGCAGGTGCGCGGCGGCAGCTGGGTGCTCTCGCTGTCCCGCTGGGTCAGCGCCTGGTTGACCTCGGTGATGGTCGCCAGCTGCTTGAACTCGCCGCCGATCACCACGTCGACCACGTCGTTGTCGCGGTCGAGCTGGAACTCCGGCTCCGCCTCGTTGAGGAAGTACGCCTTGAGCACGTGGTAGGAGCCGACGCCCTTCGGTCCGTACCGCAGCACCGCGACCTCGTCGTCGATGCCCTTCCTGTTCGGCTCGTCGCCGGCCTTGAGGACCTGGAACTGCCGGTTCTGGAAGTCGGTCTTCACCGTGTTGGCCAGGCCGATGGTGTCGGTCGCGTTGTAGACGTTGATCTTGATGTCCTTCGGCAGCCGCAACCGGGTGTCGGCGAGCTTGTCACCTTCCTGGCAGTCACTGGCGACCTCTCGGCCGGCCTGGGTGTCGCGGACGAGGGTGACGACGACGAACACTATGGCGGTCACCGCGAGCACGCCGACGACGAGGAGGGCTCGGACGCGCGCGAAACTCATCTGCTTGGCTCCTGCGAAGGTGGTGTGTGGAACAGCCGACCGCACGGGCCGCCGTGGCTATCGAGTATGCCGGTGAGGCCAGCCGTTGTCCGACCGGGTGCTGAATCCGCCAGATTTGTCGGCGCGGCGACGACGATTGGCCGACCACTACCCCTATCTTCGTGTCGCCTGAGTCACATTGGGAACAACTCCGCGCGCTCGGACGTACATGCATGCCGCAGGGACGGTATACATGCCTCGCCCGAAGGGGGGTAAGGTACCCCGCTCGCCGGGGGAGTTCCGCCCGGCGGCCGCGACCCGGAACGTGCGCCGGGTCGGGCGACCGGAAGTAAGGCCGGCCAGCGGGAACCGAAACAGCGTCCTCCGGCGTTACAACCGGAAGCGACTATATCGATATGGGAGAGTGAGACCGATGGCCACCGACTACGACGCCCCGCGTCGCGACGAGGTCGACCTCGGCGAGGACAGCCTGGAAGAGCTCAAGGCTCGGCGGGTCGACTCACAGTCGGCCGCCGTGGACGTCGACGAGGCCGAGGTCGCCGAGAGCTTCGAGCTGCCCGGTGCCGACCTGGCCGACGAGGAGCTCACCGTGAAGGTGCTGCCGATGCAGTCGGACGAGTTCCGCTGCGCGCGCTGCTTCCTCGTGCACCACCGCAGCCAGCTCGCGGTGGAGCGCAACGGTGATCTGATCTGCCGCGAGTGCGCCTGACTTCCGAGGCCGGAGCGGTCTTCCCGGGCAGGGGAGCCCGTCCGGCGGGCACGGGGTGAGTCTTCCGGGACGGGGGAAGCGGCGACCTCCACCGCTGGGGGTCGCCGCGCGTGATTCGACATGCGGGGTTGGTGGGTAACTGCTTGACTCGATGCGCGTGGTGGCAAGCCCAACCGACGACACGCGCTGGAGGTCATGATGAGCCGCTCCGACCGGGCATCCGACGCGTCCTCGCCGGGACGGACCGACGCGTCCTCGCCGGAACGGCGTACCGACGCGTCCTCGCCGGGGACGACCGACGCCTCGCCCGGGTCGGCCGACCGGGTCGGGCCGGTCGCCGTGCCGGGCGACGACACGACCTCGACCACGCCCGTCGACCGGGGACCGGCGGGCGGCGCGACCACGGCTGGGGAACTCGTGCCCGGTGACGGCCAGCGGGGGCCGGCGTCCCGGGACGACGAGCTGAGTTCCACCGTCGCCGCGCTCACCGCCGACGAACTGAACCGGTCCCGTCGGCGACGACTGCTCGGCCGGTTGGTCGGCCAGGTCCGGGCCAGCCGACCCGGCAACCTGTTCAAGCCGAAGGCGGCGGTCCGCTGGCTCACCGACACGGTGACCGAGATCGCGCCGCACATCCCGGTACGCGACCGGGAGACCCTGCTCCGGCACTTCGACGGCCTCGACTCCGACGCGCTGGCGGATCGGCTGATCCGCAACGCCGTACGCTCCACCGCCGGGGTGGGCGCCGCCGGTGGCGGGGTCGCGGCCGTGGAGTGGGTGGCCACCCCGACCCTGCTCTCGGCACCGGTACTGCTGGCCGCCGAAACCGTCGCCGTGGTCGCCATCGAACTGAAGCTGATCGGCGAACTGCACGAGGCGTACGGGGTGCGGCTGCCGGGCGGCACCAGCCAGCGCGCGGTCACGCTGATCCGCTCCTGGGCGGCCCAGCGCGGGGTGAATCCGCTGCTGCCCGGGGTCGGTGTCGGCGCGGTACTCGGTACCGCCGCCCGCAAGGAGCTGCGGGACCGGCTGCTGCGGCGGTTCGGCCGCAACCTGACCACCCTCGGGCCGTTCCTGACCGGCGCGGCGGTGGCCGGTTTCCTCAACGGCCGGGCCACCCGGGCACTCGGCGACCGGGTCCGGGAGGACCTCCGCCAGGGGCCGAGGGCGCTCGGCGGCTGACCGACCGGCTCGGGCGGCCCGGGAGGCCGGTTTCCGGCGCCGGTTCGGTGCTCAGTCCGGGTCGCGGGCCGCGAGGATCGCCTCGGCCAGGCGTACCGGATGGCGGGAGCTGACCACCCAGTAGGGCGTCGGGTCGGCCGGATCGTCGAGGACCACCTGCACCGCCCCCGACACCCACGGGCGCTGCACCACGAACGCCAGCGGGTCGGCACCGACCCCGAGCACCTCGCGCCGGCCCTCGGCGTCCAGCGGGATGGCGTCGGCGACGAACCGCACCGGCAGCCGGGCGTCGTCGACCAGGAGTTCGCCGTCGCGTACGGCGATCCGGATCCGGCCGAGCCAGCCGAGCCCCACGGCGGCCAACGGCAACAGGACCACGAAGGGCAACCAGGCGCGCATGCCGGTGGAGCCGAGCCAGATCTCGGCGGCCAGCAGCCCGGCGACGGCGATCCCGGCCAGCCAGAGCCACCAGGGCAGGGTCAGCCGCTCGGCGTACCCGGCACGGGCCGGGACGACCGCGGGGTCGGAACTTGTCGGGGCCACGCTGGAAGGGTACGGCCCGATGCGGCCGGTCGACCCGGCAGGATGGGGGCAGCACCGGTGGATCCGCGAACCTGCCAGGAGAGTGAGAGCGTGACGCACGTGCTGCCCGTACCCGTCCGGCGCATCGACCCGGACCTGCCGCTGCCGGCGTACGCCCATCCCGGCGACGCCGGAGCCGACCTGGTCGCCGCCGAGGAGGTCGAGATCCCGCCCGGCCGGTGGCGGCTGGTCCGCACCGGCGTCGCGCTGGCCCTGCCGGTCGGGTACGTCGGGCTCGTCCATCCACGGTCCGGGCTGGCGGCCAGGCTCGGTGTGACCGTGCTCAACGCGCCCGGTACGGTCGACGCCGGTTACCGGGGCGAGATCCTGGTCAACCTGATCAACCACGACCGGGTCACCCCGGCGAAGATTTCCCGGGGCGACCGGATCGCGCAGCTCGTGGTGCAGCGGGTGGAGCGGGCCGAGTTCCTGCCCGTCGACGAGTTGCCCGACTCCGTGCGGGGTGCGGGCGGGCACGGCTCGACCGGCGGGCACGCCGGGCTGGTCGCCGCCGATCTCCGGGAGGAGCGGGTCGAGGGGGCGGGCGGCCGGTGAGTCGGCCGGAAAGAGGTGCCCGGGTCGGCCGTCGCCGTACGCCGTGCCCGACAATGCGAGTGAGATCCGCCCATCCGGCAGCCGGAAACGGAAGGTAGCAGGTAAGCAACATGATCTTCTCCCGAGGACGCGGCGGGCGCCACTCCCGCGACGAGCGCTCCGGTCGGCAGTCGGCCGACACCCAGGACCTCGCCGCCGCGACCGAGCCCGAGGGGCCCGGGCACGGACCGTACGACATCGGCGACGAGCCGCCGGACGTGCAGCGGCTCGACCTGGGCAGCCTGCGCATCCCGGCCGTGCAGGACGTGGAGGTACGCGTCCAGGCCAACCCCGACGGGGTGATCCAGCAGGTCGTCCTGGTGCACGGGGAGAGCGCCCTCCAGCTGGGGGTCTTCGCGGCACCGCGTACCGAGGAGATCTGGCCGGAGTGGCGGGAGGAGATCCGCACCTCGCTGGCGGCCGACGGGGTGGTGGCCGAGGAGGTGGAGGGCGAGCACGGCACCGAGCTGCGGGCCCGGGTCCGTACCCCGGACGGCGGCATCGCCGACCTGCGCTTCGTCGGCGTCGACGGGCCGCGCTGGATGATCCAGGGCGTCTTCCAGGGGCGTGCCGCCAGCGACCCGGCCGCCGCCGGACCGCTCACGGAGTGCCTGAACGGGCTGGTGGTCGACCGGGGTCAGGAGGCCAAGCCGGTCCGCGAGCCGCTGCCGCTGCGGTTGCCGCGCGAGGCGGCCGCCGCCGGTGCCGAAGCGCAGCCGGACGGCCACCAGCCCGGTGGGCCGGTCAACGGCGTCGTCTCGGGCCAGCAGCACCCGCCGCGCTCCGAACCCCGGCCCCGCCGCCGCGACGGTTCCTGACCGCTGCCCGCCGCGACGGCGGCGAGCGCCTCCTCCCAGGGCGGTCCGGCCGGGGGACTGAGCGGGGATGGCCGGGCGGGCTACCCCGATCCGGCTCGCTCCGGGCCGCCGGCCGGGCCGCCGTCGGGGGCCGCCGCCGGGTCGGTTCGGCGCCGGTGGCGGTGGGTCGGCAACCCGGCAGCGGGCGACCCGTGCACGGGTGCCGGATCGGCGTACGCTTGCGGGACGGCTGCACGCCAGCCGTGTCGAGCACGCGCCGGGGCGGCGCGTGGAGGAGGGTGACACCGGGTCATGGCGACCGACCAGGGCCGACTCTCGTGGCGGGGCTTCCTGCAACGGCTGACCGCGAGCGAGGCCGAGATCGAGGCGGAGGAGCTGCTCCGGGAGAGCGCCGAGTGCGGCAGCACCCCGGCCGGGCAGTGCAGCCGGGGGCAGGTGGTGTCGGTCTCGGGCCGGCTCCGTACCGTGGTCTACACCCCCCGGACGAACCTGCCGACCCTGGAGGCGGACCTCTACGACGGCAGCGACATCGTGACCCTGGTCTGGCTGGGGCGCCGGCACATCGCCGGGATCGAGCCGGGCCGGCAATTGACCGCGCGCGGTCGCATGGCGGTACGGGATGACCGTAAAGTCATCTACAACCCGTACTACGAGCTGGAGTCGCCACGGTGAGCACGGAGACCGGCGCCCCCGGCCGCGACCGGAAGACACACAGATGACCGCTGGACAGCCCCGCACCGACAGCCCGGGCAGCGACCCGACGGCCAGCCGGACCGAGGACGAGGAACAGCTCCCCAGCCTGACCGAGCAGATGGCGGAGCAGCTCGGCGGCTGGCGGGGGATGGTCGAGTCCAGCGTCCCGGTGGTCGTCTTCGTCGCGGTCAACATCATCACCGAGCTGCGTCCGGCGGTGATCGCCTCGGTGGCGGTCGCGGTGCTGATCGCGGTCGTCCGACTCTTCCAGCGGCGACCGGTCCGACACGCCGTCAACGGCCTGGTCGGGATCGGCATCGGCGCCATGATCGCCTGGCGTACCGGTGACGAGCGGGACTTCTATCTGCCCGGCATCCTCTACGGCATCGTCTACGGGCTGGTGCTGCTCGGCTCGGCGGTGATCCGCCAGCCGCTGGTCGGCTGGATCTGGTCCATCATCGCGGCCGGTGGCCGGTCGGAGTGGCGGCAGGATCCGCGGCTGGTCCGCACCTTCAACCGGCTCACCGTGCTCTGGGGCGTCGTCTGGCTGGCCAAGGTGGGCGTGCAGGCCGGGCTCTACCTGGCCGACATGGACACCGCGCTCGGCATCGCCCGGCTGCTGCTCGGCTATCCGCCGTACGCGCTGCTGCTGGTGATCACCATCTGGACGGTCCGCCGGGTGAACCGGACGCCGGCCGTACCGGCACCGCTCGGCGGCTGACCGCCGCCGGGCAGCACCCCGACCGGTCCCGGACCGCTCAGCTGCTGCTGCGGGTCCGCTCGACGCTGTCCGGACCGAGGATCACCTTGCGGACCTCGTCCTCGACCTCGGCCGTGCAGACGAAGATCAGCTCGTCGCCGGCCTCCAACGGGTCGTCGGGGCTCGGCACCAGCACCCGCTTGCCGCGCAGGATGGCGGTGAGCGCCGAGTCCCGGGGCAGCGGCACCGAGTGGATCGGGTGGCCGACGTACGGTGCGGTCGGCGGCAGGGTGATCTCGACCAGGTTCGCCTCGCCCTGCCGGAACGTCATCAGCCGGACCAGGTCGCCGACGGTCACCGCCTCCTCGACCAGGGCCGCCATCACCCGTGGCTTGCTGACCGCCACGTCGACCCCCCACTGGTCGGTGAAGAGCCACTCGTTCTCGGCCCGGTTGATCCGGGCGACCACCCGGGGAACGGCGAACTCCGTCTTGGCCAGCAGCGAGACCACCAGGTTGACCTTGTCGTCGCCGGTGGCCGCCACCACCACGTCGCAGCTGGCCAGGTCGGCCTCCTCGAGGCTGGCCAGCTCGCAGGCGTCGGCGAGGATCCACTCGGCGGCCGGTACCCGCTCCGGGCGGAGCATCTTCGGCTTCCGCTCGATCAGCATCACCTGGTGCCCGTTCTCGATCAGCTCCTGCGCGATCGAGCGGCCCACGTTGCCGGCGCCGGCGATGGCGATCCGCATGTCAGCGCCCTCCTTCCGGCGGCGAGCCCGCCACCGTGGTCACCTGGTCGGCGATGTCGTCGGTGACCAGCATGGAGACCTGGTCGCCCTCCTGGAGCACGCTGGACGCGGTCGGCAGGGCGGCGATGCCGAACCGGGTCAGATAGCCGACCCGGGCACCGGTGGCCTCCTCCAGCCCGCGTACCGGACGGCCGATCCAGTCGTCGTGCACCGGTACCTCGATGATCGAGACGGTGCTGGTCGGGTCGCGGAAGATCTCCACGTGTCCCTCCGGCACCAGGTGCCGGACGATCCGGTCGGCGGTCCACCGGACGGTGGCCACGGTCGGGATGCCGAGCCGCTCGTAGACCTGGGCCCGCTTCGAGTCGTAGATCCGGGCGACGACCCGGGAGACGCCGTACGTCTCGCGGGCCAGCCGGGCGGAGATGATGTTGGAGTTGTCGCCGCTGGAGACGGCGGCGAAGCCGTCGGCCCGCTCGATGCCGGCCTGGCGGAGCACCTCCGCGTCGAAGCCGGCGCCGGTGACGGTGATCCCGCCGAAGTCCGGGCCGAGCCGGCGGAACGCGTCCGCGTCCTGGTCGATGACGGCCACCGAGTGGCCGCGCGACTCCAGGTTGTGCGCGAGGGTCGAACCGACCCGGCCACAGCCCATGATCACGACGTGCAAGGCAAGTCCTCCCGGATCACCGCGGGACCGACCCGTCCGGTGGGGTGATGTCACCATGAGCGTAGCCATCCGGCTCCCGGCCCGTGGCGCCCGACCTCCCGCGTCGCGGATCTCCGGCCGCGTCCCGGCCCGGGTGGCGGCCGCAGCGCCGGTGACGGCCGCGGCACCGTCCGCCACGAACCGGCCCCGGACTTCCGCTCCGCTGGTGCGGTCGGTCGCACCGCCCGGCGCCGGTTAGCCGGATCACCGGGAAGATCGGCCGCACCGGCCGACCGGGCGAATCCGGCAGCCGTACCCTTAGCGGTTGTGGCCAGTCCCACCTCGCTAGTCAAGCGCCTGCTGCTGGGCCGACCCTTTCGGTCCGACAAGTTGCAGCACACCTTGCTGCCGAAGCGCATCGCGCTGCCGGTCTTCGCCTCCGACGCGCTCTCCAGCGTGGCGTACGCACCGGACGAGATCCTGCTGACGCTCTCGATCGCCGGCACCTCGGCGTACCTCTTCTCGCCGTGGGTCGCCCTGGCCGTCGTGGTGGTGATGCTCACCGTGGTGGCGAGCTACCGGCAGAACGTGCACGCGTACCCCTCCGGCGGTGGCGACTACGAGGTGGCCACCGTCAACCTCGGACCGAAGTTCGGCGTCGGGGTGGCCAGCGCGCTGCTGGTCGACTACGTGCTGACCGTCGCCGTGTCGGTCTCCTCCGGGGTGGCCAACCTCGGCTCGGTGCTGCCGTTCGTCTCCGAGCACCGGGTCGGGGTGGCGGTGACCGCGGTGGTCGTACTGAGCGCGATCAACCTGCGCGGGCTGCGTGAGTCCGGCACCGCGTTCGCGATCCCGACCTACGGCTTCATGATCGTCATCATCGGGATGATCCTCACCGGACTGGTTCGGATCTTCGTCCTCGGCCACGACCTGCGGGCGCCCAGCGCCGACCTGGTGGTCAGTGCCGAACACGCCAACCTGACCGCCTTCGCGATGGCCTTCCTGCTGCTCCGTGCCTTCTCCTCCGGCTGTGCCGCGCTGACCGGGGTGGAGGCGATCTCCAACGGCGTACCGGCCTTCAAGCCACCGAAGAGCAAAAACGCCGCCACCACGCTGCTGATGCTCGGCTCGGTGGCGATCGTCATGATCATGGGCATCATCTGGCTGTCCCGGCTGACCGGCCTCCAGTTCATGGAGAACCCGGCCCGGCAGCTCGAACACGGCCCGCTCGACTACGTGCAGAAGACCGTGACCGTCCAGCTCGGCCAGGCGATCTTCGGCAACGGGGTGCTGCTCTTCGTCGTGGCCGGCGCGACCGCGCTGATCCTCTTCCTGGCCGCCAACACCGCGTTCAACGGCTTCCCGGTGCTCGGCTCGATCCTGGCCCAGGACCGCTACCTGCCCCGGCAGTTGCACACCCGGGGCGACCGGCTGGCCTTCTCCAACGGCATCGTCTTCCTCGCCCTGACCGCGATCCTGCTGATCGTCGCCTTCCAGGCCGAGGTGACCCGGCTGATCCAGCTCTACATCGTCGGCGTCTTCGTCTCGTTCACGCTCTCCCAGGCGGGCATGATCCGGCACTGGAACCGGATGCTGCGTACCGAGCGGGATCCGGTGGTGCGGCGCAGGATGGTCCGGTCCCGGGCCATCAACGCCTTCGGGATGGGGCTGACCGGGGCGGTACTCGTGGTCGTGCTGCTCACCAAGTTCCTGCTCGGCGCCTGGATCGCCATCGCCGCGATGGCGGTGATCTACGCCATGATGCTCGGCATCCGCCGGCACTACGACCGGATCGCCACCGAGCTGACCCCACCCGAGGGACGCCCGGTGCTGCCGGCCCGCAACCACGCGATCGTGCTGGTCAGCAAGGTCCACCAGCCGACCCTGCGGGCGATCGCCTATGCCCAGGCGACCCGGCCGGACACCCTGACCGCGCTGACCGTCAACGTCGACGAGGCGGACACCCGGGCGGTGCAGGCGGAGTGGGAACGGCACGGGGTGACGGTGCCGCTGACCGTGATCGACTCGCCGTACCGGGAGATCACCCGGCCGATCCTCGACTTCGTCGCGTCGGCCCGCCGGGAGTCACCCCGCGACGTGGTCACGGTCTTCATCCCCGAGTACGTCGTCGGGCACTGGTGGGAGAACCTGCTGCACAACCAGAGCGCGCTGCGGATCAAGGGCCGGCTGCTCTTCGAGCCCGGGGTGATGGTGACCAGCGTGCCCTGGCAGCTCGCCTCCACCGCCCGGAAGAACCTGGACCGGTTCGACGCCACCCTCAGCCGTGGACCGGCCCGCGGACCGCGCGGCGGCGCCCCGGTCGGCGGCCTGCTCGGGCCGCCCCCGCCGTCGAACACCGCCGCCACGGCACCACCGCCGCCCCCGCTGGCGGGTACCGACCTCGACGAGCCACCGCCCGCCCCCGGGCGGGACAGCGCGGGTCCCCGATGAGCGCCGGTGAGCGGTCCCGGGTCGCCTCGACGGGCCCGGGCGAGGCCGAGCGGGTCGAGCTGACCGTCGGGCCGGTGGCGCACGGCGGGCACTGCGTGGCCCGACTGGACGGGCAGGTGGTCTTCGTCCGGCACGCGCTACCGGGGGAGCGGGTGATCGCCCAGATCACCGAGGTACGCCGGGACTTCCTCCGGGCGGACGCGGTGACCGTACTCGACGCCTCGCCGGACCGGGTCGTCCCGCCGTGCCCGTGGGCGGGGCCGGACCGGTGCGGCGGCTGCGACCTCCAGCACGTCGCACCGGCGGCGCAGCGACGCTGGAAGACCGAGGTGGTACGCGAGCAGCTGCGTCGGCTGGCCGGCCTGACCCCGGAGCAGGTCGCCGAGCTGGACGTCCGGGTCGAGGAGCTGCCCGGCGGCCCGCTCGGCTGGCGCTCCCGGGTCCGGTACGCCGTCGACGCCGCCGGTCGGGCCGGACTGCTCAAGCACCGGTCGCACGAGGTCGTCCCGATCGACTGGTGCCGGATCGCCCGCCCGGCGATCCAGGAGCTGCCGGTGCTGACCCCCAGCGGTCGACTCTGGCCCGACGCCGACCTGGTGGAGGTGGTCGCCTCCTCGGGCGGCGACGTGACCGTGCACGGGCGGCGCACCACCGGGGTGCTCGGCGGCGGCGACCTCGGCGAGGCCGCCGTCCCGCCCCTCGGCGGACCGACCGATGGCGGCGCCGGCCGGACGAATGGCGCCGTCGACCCGACGCACGGTGCCGGCGGCCCGACGGATGCCGACGGCGGCCCGACGGATGCCGACGGCGGCCCGACCGACGCGGCCGCGCCGGACGGGGCGGGGGAGCGGGTCCGGGAGGTGGCGGTCGGCCGGACGTGGCGGCTGCCGCCGGAGGCGTTCTGGCAGGTACATCCGGCGGCGGCGGAAACCCTGGCGGCGGCCGTACTCGACCTGCTGGCGCCCCGGGCCGGCGAGTCCGCCTGGGACCTCTACGGCGGCGCCGGGCTCTTCGCGGCGGCGCTGGCCGACCGGGTCGGTCCGACCGGCCGGATCACCCTGGTCGAGTCGGCCGAGCCGGCGGTCGGGGCCGCCCGGGACAACCTCGCCGACCTCCCGCAGATCGAGGTGGTCCGGGCGTCGGTCGGACCGGCGCTGCGGCGGCGCCGGATCGTCGGGCCGGTCGACCTGGTGGTGCTGGACCCGCCGCGCGCCGGTGCCGGTGCCGAAGTCGTCCGGGCGGTCGCCGCGGCCACCACCCGGGCGGTGGCCTACGTGGCCTGCGACCCGGCCGCCTTCGCCCGGGACGCCCGGACGTTCCGGGAGGCGGGCTGGCGGCTCGCCGCGCTGCGCGGCTACGACCTCTTCCCGATGACCCAGCACGTGGAGCTGGTCGCGCTGCTGCTCCCCGCCGAGAGCTGAGCCCGGCCGGCGGCGGAGGCCGACACCCGGCCGGGCCCGACCTCCGCCGCCGCCTCAGCGGCCGGTACGGCGCCGCATCAGGGTCCGCTCGTAGTCCTGGAAGCGCGCCTTGGCGATCGCCGACCCGTCCTCCGACCGCAGCACGATGCCCTCGGCCCGGCCCGGCGTACCGTCCAGGGCCACCGTCGTGGCCGGCAGGCGCTCGGCGAGGAACCGGTGGGTCTTCTCCAGCTCCGTCGGCAACTCTGCGGGATCACCGATCGGACGGGCAAGGCGGTTTCCGGCGAACCGACCGGCGTAGCGACCGGCGAACCGACCGGCGTGGCGGCGTCGAATCGCGGGCGGGAGCGGGCGGGGGGGCGAGGCGGGTCAGGGGGTGGCGTGCAGGGCGGACCGGGGCGCGGTGGGGACCGCCTCCGTATCCCGGCGGGCGGCCCGGGCGGCGGCCCGGTCCCGGAGCCGGATCCAGGCGACGATCAGCAGAATCAGCGGCAGCAGCGGCAGGGCGACCAGCAACACGATGCCGACCGCGAGGAGCTGACCGGCGGCGTACCGGCCGGATGTCGGGGTGGTTCGGGCGCGACCGGGGGACCGGTCGGGGCGGGAGCCAGCAGGCGACATGTCGAGACCTTAGGGGAGGGTGGGATTACCGGCCATGCTACGGCCCTTGACGGCATCTGCCCGATTTTTCGTTCGTTCGGCGGAACCCCGACCCACCACTCGCGGTGCCTGGTCGTCGACTGTCCGCGACCGCCGCACCGTCCGGTCAACGGGACTCTGCTGATCGCCGACCGCCCGCAACCGGCCGGCGAGGCGGTTCGGCAGCCGGGGGGGCTCCCGATCGGCTACCCTGCCCGCCGGTCCAGCGTCGAACCCCGGCGACCGGCTCTGGCAGCGCGATCCGGGGCACTGCTTCGGCGGCCCGGCTGCGGGCCGGCCCGGCCCCGATAGACTCTGCGGCTATGAGCCTGTGTAGGGAGCGAATCAGCCAGCCCAGTGCCGTGCGGCCCGATACCCCTGCCGAGCGCGGCGAGGTGACGGCATGACCGTGGAGGAGTCGGAGACGTCCGCCGGACGGCTGTTGGGCACGGTCCGTGGGCCGCGGGACGTCAAGCGGATGTCCGCCGAGCAACTGGCGTTGCTCGCCGCCGAGATCCGGGACTTCCTGGTCGCGAAGGTCTCCCGGACCGGCGGGCACCTCGGCCCGAACCTCGGGGTGGTCGAGCTGACCCTGGCCATGCACCGGGTCTTCGACTCGCCGCGGGACCGCTTCCTCTTCGACACCGGGCACCAGGCGTACGTGCACAAGATGCTCACCGGGCGGCAGGAGGGCTTCGACCAGCTCCGCCAGCGCGGTGGCCTCTCCGGCTATCCGAGCCAGGCGGAGAGCGAGCACGACCTGATCGAGAACTCGCACGCCTCGACCGCGCTCTCCTATGCGGACGGGCTGGCCAAGGCGTACGCGCTGCGCGGCGAGTCGCGCAACGTGGTGGCGGTGGTCGGTGACGGGGCGCTGACCGGCGGCATGTGCTGGGAGGCGCTGAACAACATCGCCACCGCCCGCAACCCGCTGGTCATCGTGGTCAACGACAACGGCCGGTCGTACGCGCCGACGATCGGCGGCCTGGCCGACCACCTGGCCACGCTGCGGCTCAACCCCGGCTACGAGAAGGTGCTGGACGCCGTCAAGGAGGCGCTCGGCTCCACCCCGCTGGTCGGCAGGCCGATGTACGAGGTGCTGCACGCGGTCAAGAAGGGCATCAAGGACGCGGTCGCGCCGCAGGCGATGTTCGAGGACCTCGGCATCAAGTACCTCGGCCCGGTCGACGGGCACGACGTGGCGGCGATGGAGTCGGCGCTGCGCCGGGCCAAGGGCTTCGGCGGGCCGGTGATAGTGCACGCGGTGACCCGCAAGGGTCTGGGCTACCGCCCGGCCGAGGAGGACGACGCCGACTGCCTGCACGGCCCGAGCAGCGCCTTCGACGTGGAGACCGGCAAGCTGCTGGCCGCGCCCTCGGTGAAGTGGACGCACGTCTTCGCCGAGGAGCTGGTCGCGATCGCCGACGAGCGGCCGGACGTGGTCGGCATCACCGCCGCGATGGCCGAGCCGACCGGCATCGCGCCGCTGGCCCGCAAGTACCCGAACCGGGTCTACGACGTCGGCATCGCCGAGCAGCACGCCGCCACCTCGGCCGCCGGCCTCGCCATGGGCGGCCTGCACCCGGTGGTGGCCGTCTACGCGACCTTCCTCAACCGCGCCTTCGACCAGGTGCTGCTCGACGTCGCCATGCACCGGCTGCCGGTGACGTTCGTGCTGGACCGGGCCGGGATCACCGGCCCGGACGGGCCGAGCCACTACGGCATCTGGGACATGTCCGTCTTCGGGGTGGTGCCCGGGCTGCGGATTGCCGCGCCCCGGGACGCCGCCACCCTGCGGGCGGAGCTGCGCGAGGCGGTCGCGGTCGAGGACGGGCCGACGATCCTGCGCTTCCCGACCGGCTCCGTCGTCGCCGACCTGCCGGCGGTACGCCGGATCACCGCCGCCGACTCGGTCTCCGGCGGCGTGGACGTACTCGCCGAGTCCGCCCGCACCGACGTGCTGCTGGTCGCGGTCGGCGCCTTCGGGCAGCTCGGCGTCGAGGTGGCCGCCCGGGTCGCCGAGCAGGGGTACGGCGTGACGGTGGTCGACCCGCGCTGGGTGCGGCCGATCCCGCCGGAGCTGGTCACGCTGGCCGGCAGCCACCGGCTGGTGGTCACGGTCGAGGACGGCGTACGTGCCGGCGGGGTCGGTGACGCGCTGGCCAAGGCGATGCGCGACGCCGACCTGCGGGTGCCGGTACGCGACCTCGGCGTGCCGTCGGTCTGGCAGCCGCACGGCACCCGGGCGCAGATCCTCGCCGACCTGGGACTGACCGCACAGGACGTGGCCCGGGACGTCACCGGCTGGGTCTCCCAGCTCGACGACGAACCCATCGCCCCGGTCCGCGTCACCGCCCCCAACGGCGACCGGGCCACGAAGGGCCGCAACGGCCGGGGCGTCGCCTGATCCCGCTGCTTCGCTGATGTGGTGGCTTCGTCCGACGGCGAGGCCACCACATCACCGGAACAGCCCGATCGCGAGCGCGGCTCAGTTGCCGCCGGCCGAGCGGTCGGTGGTCTTGTCCGGGGTGGTCAGGCTGAAGGTTTCCCGGGTGGTCGGCTTCGGCACCACGACGAGGCCGGGGCGGTCGACCAGGCGGGTGGTGTTCGGCGGCACCGCGAGGCTGGTCTCCGGGTTCGGCTGCCAGGCCAGCACCACGACGGGGCTGGAGAGCGGCAGGACGTACGCCTGGAGCGGTTCGAGCCGGTCGGCGGCCGAGACCACCGGCGGGCCCTCGGCGGGCCGGAGCAGGGCCGCCGTCATCATCCCCTCGTCGGTACGCCAGCTCAGCTGTTCGAGCCTGGCCGGCTGATCCCCGGCACCGACCAGCTCGACCTCGGCCAACTCCTTCGTCGACAGCCGGTCGATCGGCCAGGAGACCGGCACCGATCCGGGGTGGACCTCGCCGTGCACCCGGTGCGGGATGCTGCCGAACGGCCCGGTCTTGCTGGCCAGGGCGCAGGTGTCGAGGCCGTCCAGCACCTTCGCGCCGGAGCCGGTGTCGTCGCCGACCAGCGGATAGCGCGGCCCCTCGATGCCGGTGCCGAGGTCGATGAGCCGGTCGGCGGCCTTGCCGCTCGGCAGCGACTCGCTGGGGCGCAGCCGGGCGGTGACGGTGCGGGCGGCGCAGGCCGGCAGCGCGACCGGGCCGGTCAGGCCGTCGTTGACGGCCAGCGGCCGGCGGTCCGGCCCGAGGAGCCGGTCCACCCGGGCGGAGACGAGGTAGCGCCGGCCGGTGGGCAGCTGCACCGGCAGTACGTCGGAGTAGACCAGGTAGCCGGGATCGGTGTACTCCACCGCCCGGTCGACGCGGAAGTCGGCTCCGTCGCCGGTCAGCTGCAACAGCCAGGAGCCCGCCTCGCCGGGCACGTCGGCGGCGACCAGGGCGAGCCGGTTGCCGTCGACCTCGCCGAGCCAGAGGATGCCGGAGGAGGGCAGGTGCACCCGGTCCTCGACCGGGGAGCGCCACTCGTCGACGGCCCGGGCCACCGCCGAGGTCGCTTGTGGATCACCGGCCAGGCTGCCCCGTGAGGGCCAGACCTGGAGCGTGCCGTCCAGTGTGTCGTAGCCGACCCGGAGCGCGACCGGGGGCTCCTTGGGAACCGTGCCGCAGCCGCCGGTGAGGAGGGCCAGGGTGAGGGCCGCGCCGACGATCCCGCTACGAGGGAGTGAACCCACCGCTGTGCTCCCGATCCGCCTCAGTCGTCAACAGAAGCCACATCCTACGAGATCTCGGACGCGGCTCGGGCGTGACCCGGAAAAGCCCGACCGATCGGGGACGGCCGGTGCGGTGACGCGACTCGCCCTGCGGAAACCCGCCGCCCAGGCAACTGGGACCAATGGGGTACTCCTGTAGACTCCGCCGACTGTGACGCTTGCCCAGCCACGCCTGCACAGCACCCCGGACCCGGAGGGCCCCGAGTCGGGAAGCCGAACGGCGACCGGAACCGACGGGGGCGCGGCGGAGCCGGCGGATTCGGGCACCGGTCCCGAGACCGGCTCGGAGACCGCGTCGACGGCACCCGCCGCCGACCGGGAGCCGGCGCCGCGTTCCGGCGGCGCGGGCGAGGGCTCGGGTACCCCGGACCGGAACACCGGCCACCCGGCCACCCGGCCGGCCCGCTGGCCCACCTGGCGACGCGACCTCGCCGTCTACGCAGCCTTCCTGGTCGCCGGCTTCTGGGTGACCAGCCAGATCTGGCTCGACCCGGCCGGCCGGGTCGCCTCGCTCTACAGCAGCGACCCCGCCCAGGTGCAGTACTTCCTGGCACACTCCGTCCGGGTGGTGCTGCACGGCGAGTTCCCGTTCTTCACCGACCGGCTGAACTATCCCGACGGCGTCAACCTGATGGCCAACACGGCGATCCTGGGCCTGGGCATCCCGATGGTGCCGGTGACGCTGCTGTTCGGGCCGGCGGTTTCCTTCGTGGTGCTGGTGACGATCGGCCTGGCCGGCACCGCCTCCGCCTGGTACTACGTGATCTCCCGGCACCTGGTCAGCGCGCCGATCGCAGCGATCGTCGGCGGCTGGTTCTGCGGCTTCTCCCCGGCGCTGCTCTCGCATGCCAACTGGCACCCCAACATCATCTCGCAGTTCCTGCTGCCGTTCATCGTCTGGCGGGTACTGGTGCTGACCCGCTCCACCCGGCCGGTCCGGGACGGCGTGATCCTCGCCCTGCTGGTCACCTACCAGGCGTTCATCAACGAGGAGATCCTGCTCTTCACCGCGATGGCCTGCGGGGTCTTCCTGCTCGCCGTACTCGTGCAGGAGCCGTCCCGGTGGAGGGCGGCGTGGCGGCCGCTCGGCGCCGGGCTCGCGGTCTGCACGGTGCTCGCCGGGGCGCTGCTGGCGTACCCGCTGATCGTGCAGTTCGCGGGGCGGCAGGCGTACCACGGGCTCAGCGACGCGGTACGGGACTACGGCAACGACCTGGCGGCGTTCTTCGTACCCGGCTCCACCACGCTCGGCGGCAACCAGCGGGCCAACCTCGACCTCGCCCCGAACTACTCGGAGGAGAACGCCTTCTTCGGCTGGAGCCTGGCGCTGTTGACCGTGGCGATCGTGGTCTGGCTCCGCCGCGAGGTGGTGATCCGGGCGCTCGCGGTGACCGGCCTGCTCTTCGCGATCCTCTCGCTCGGCGAGCGGATCTCCTGGTGGAACCGGGGCGCCTTCTGGGGGCCGTGGGACGTCCTGGTCCGGGCCCCGCTGCTCGACGCGGTGGTGCCGACCCGGTTCGGCCTGATCACCACCGTGGTGATCGGGCTGCTGCTCGCACTCGCCACCGACCGGGCCTGGAAGCTGGAGATCGCCGACCGCAAGGCGCTGCGAACCGTGGTGGTGGCCGCGCTGGCGATCGCGCTGGTGCCGATCCTGCCGCTGCCGCTGCGCGAGGTGAGCCGGCCGCCGGTGCCGCACTTCATCACCTCCGGCCAGTGGCGACCGTACGTCGGCGCCGACCAGACGCTGGTGCCGGTGCCGATCCCGGCGATGGGGCACACCAACGGGATGCGCTGGGCCGCCGCCGTCAACCTCGACTTCAAGATCCCGGGCGGCTACTTCCTGGCGCCCCGCAACGGCAACACCGGCGACCCCGGCCGGTTCGGCGGCCGGCCCAGCGGGCTCAGCGCGGTCCTCGACCGGGTCGCCACCAGCGGCCAGCCGGCGACCCTGACCGACCGGCAGCGCCGGCGCGCCCTGGACGAGCTGCGGCACTGGCGGGCCGCGATCCTGGTGCTCCCGGTCCGGCAGGACAACGTCGAGGCGCTGCGCAGCACCGTCGACCAGCTCGCCGGCCCGGCCCGGCGTACCGCCGACGTGTGGGTGTGGGACGTGCGCGCCCTGACCGACCGCACGGCTGGGTGAGCGGGCCGGGTCGACCCGCCGAGACCGCGCCGGACGTCGCGGTCCCGGCGGCCGTGTCGTCGACCGCCGCCGGTCGCCGGGCGGCGCTGCGGCGCGTCGCCGCCGACCGGCTCGGCGCGCTGCGGGCCTGGTCGGCGCGGCGGCGGGCTCCGCTCGTCGACGCGGCGGTCGTGCTGCTCTACCTGGCGGCCGCCGGCCACGTCACCTCCGGGCTCTGGCTGCATCGGGACCGGATGACCTACGCCAGCAACGACATGATGCTCTTCGAGTGGATGCTGGCCCGGGCCGCCCGGGCGGTGACCCACCTGGAGAACCCGTTCTACAGCACCGCGTTGAACGCGCCGGACGGGATCAACCTGATGGCGAACACCTCGGTGCTCGGCCTCGGCGTGCCGCTGACCCCGGTGACCCTGCTGGCAGGCTCGCAGGCCAGCTATCTGCTCGCGGTCGTGCTCGCGCTGGCCGGTACGGCCACCGCCTGGTATCTCTTCCTGTCCCGCCGGATCGTCGACTCCCGGCTCGGCGCGGCCGTCGCCGGCCTCTTCTGCGGGTTCGCGCCCGGGATGATCTCCCAGGCCACCGGGCACCTGCACATGATCGCCCAGTTCCTGGTGCCGGCCATCCTCGCGGTCGTCTTCGACCCGCGCACCGACCGGGTGCTCCGGCGCGGCGTACTGCTCGGCGTGCTGGTCAGCTATCAGGTCTTCCTCGGCGAGGAGGTGCTGGCCTTCCTGGTGCTCGCCTGCGGGCTCTTCACCGTCGGCTACGCGCTCTCGGCCCCGCGTACCGCCCGGCGGCTGGCCCCGGCGTTCCTCGGCCGGCTCGGCGTCGGTACCGGGGTCGGGGTGGTGCTGCTGGCGTACCCGCTGTGGTTCCAGTTCTTCGGGCCGGGGCACTACCGCGGGCTACCGTTCGACCCGAAGGCGTACCCGCTGGACCTGGCGTCGTTCACCGCCGCGTCCCGACAGTCGATCACCGGTCACGACTCGGTGCCGGGGATGCTCTCGCCGAACCTGACCGAGGAGAACTCCTTCTTCGGGCTGGGGCTGATCGTGCTCTGCGCGGTGGTGGCGATCTGGCAGTGGCGGCGGCCGTTGGTGCGGGCGCTGGTGCTCTGCACACTCGTCTTCGCCGCGCTCTCGCTCGGCGAGGACGTGCGGCTGGGCGGGGAGGTGCTGGAGCTGCCCGGCCCGTACCGGCTGGTCTCCGGGCTGCCGCTGATCGACCTGGCGGTGCCGGCCCGGTTCCCGCTGATCTGCGTACCCGCCCTGGCGATCCTGCTGGCGCTGGCCTTCGACGAGGTCTTCCGGCGTACGCCGGGCGGCGGCACGACGGAGGACGGGACAACGGGCGGCGTGACAACGGGCGGCGGGCGGGTGCCGGTCCGGCTGCTCTGGACCGGGGCGGTGGTCGCCGTACTGCTGCCGCTGGTGCCGACGCCGCTGGAGACCAGGCCGGTCTGGCCGGTACCGGAGTTCGTCGCCAGCGGCGAGTGGCGGTCGTACGTGCCGCCGGGGCGTACCCTCGTGGCCGTGCCGCCGACCAGGGGCTCCGAGGCGACCGCCGGCATGTACTGGTCGGCCCGGACCGGGCTGGCCTTCACCGCGCCGGGCGGCTACTTCATCGGACCCGCCGGGCCGGACGATCCGCAGGCGCGCTGGGGTGCGCCGGACCGCCCGACGGCGGTGCTGCTGGACCGGGTCGCCGCCACCGGTGAGGTGCCGCCGATCGGCGAGGCCGAACGGCGGCAGGCGATCGAGGACCTGCGGCACTGGCGGGCCGCGATCGTGGTGCAGGGCGGCCTGCACCGGGGCGTGCCGGTCAGGGAGACTCTCGACCAACTGCTCGGGCCGGGCCGGGACATCTCCGGCGCCTGGGTCTGGGACGTCCGCGCCCTCGTCGACTGATCCCGTCGCCCGCCCCGGAGGTCCCGGCCCGGAGGTCCCGGCCCGGAGGTCCCGACCCCGCTCAGCGGGTCAGTCGATCTCAGCGGGTCGGTCGATCTCAGCGGGTCGGTCGACCTCAGCGGCTCAGCCGACCAGCGACCGGACGTCCCAGAGCCAGACGTCGTCGACCCGCTGTGCGGGGCCGAGCAGCCCGGCCAGCAGGACGTGCAGGGCGGGCGCGGCCGGGTGGTCGCCGAGCACCACCACCGAGGCCTTCCAGAACCGCAGGTCCTCGATCGCCTGGCGACGGTTCTCCTCGGTGACCAGGGGTGCCGCGCCCCGGTCCATCGTCCCGTAGATCAGCAGGCTGGTCGGCCGGGACGGTGCGCCGAAGACCCCGAAACCCTGCGCGTCCGGGCCGATGAAGTAGCCGGCCGGGATCGGGAACTCCTGCCCGGTCAGCGCGCTCCAGCGCAGCGTGGAGAGGCCGTGCACGTTGCTCGGGATGGGTACCGGCACCAGGGTCCGGCCGGCCGGCACGTAGGGTCGCCAGGCCCCGGAGCTGATGAAGTGCGGCGGCGGGTCGATGTGCATGGCCGGCAGCGGGCGCGGGACGATCGGCAGCAGCGCGAGCACGATCGCGGCGTACGCGAAGATCCGCAGTCGTGGCCGGGCCGGCTCGACCGCCCCGGCGAGGTCGAGCGAAGCGCCGCCGGACGCCGGGCCCCCGTTGGCCGAGGCGCCGACCGACGACGTGACGCCGTCGCCGCCCGCACCGCCGGACGACGCGGCACCGTTCGACGCGGCACCGTTCGGGGCGGCACCGTTCGCCGCGGCCGGCCGGCGCCCGCTCCGGGCGACGTCGTTCCAGGCGAGCGCGACCAGGATCCCGACGGCGGCGACCGTGACCAGACTCAGCCGGGTCGGCATCATCATCTCGATCAGCGGCAGGTCCTCCGGCAGCAGGTGCCACGGACCCTCGTGCTCGGTGAGCCGGCCGTCGTAGCGGATCTGCCGGCCCAGCGAGGCGAGCGCGAAACCGGCACCGAGCAGCGCGGCGATCCGGGCGACCACGGAGGTCCGCCAGAGCAGTACCGCGACCAGCACGACCAGCCCGACGAGCGGCCAGCCCAGCCAGGTGTTCTGCTCGGTCACCCCGATGGTCTTCTCCACCTCCGGCGAGCCGGCGATGGTGTCCCGGGAGTAGGTGACGAAGGCCCGCAGGTCCTCGCCCCAGTTGTGGAAGACGCCGCCCTGTAGCCCCCGGTAGGACTGCGGGCCGTTGAACTGGTACCAGATCGGGTAGCCGGCCAGCAGCAGCGCCAGCGCGCCGCCGACGCCGAGGCCGCGCAGCAGGTTCCAGACCCGGTGCCGCAGCACCGACCAGCGGAAGGCGGCGTAGAGCGGTACCGCCACCGCGCAGGCCAGCGCGGTGAGCAGCAGCATCTCCTCGTTGATGAAGATCTGGTACGCCACCAGCAGCCCCAGCACCAGCCCGTTGCGCAGCCACCGCCCCGGCTCGCCGAGCCGGAACACCCGGACCACGATCAGCGGGAGCAGGAAGTTGGAGACGAAGTTCGGCTGGCCGTTGGCGTGGTGGATGATGCCCGGCGCGAAGCCGAGGAAGGCCCCGCCGACGAAGGCCGCGCCCCGCGAGGAGACCAGATACCGGGAGAGCATCCAGTACGAGGTGGCGGCCGTCGCCGCGAGCGCACCGCCGAGATAGAGCGCGTACGTGACCTGCGGGCCGAAGAGCCAGGTGAGCGGGGCCAGCGGCAGGGTGACGCCCAACAGCGAGGTGTTGGCCATCATGTTCACCCCGTCCGGGGCGTTCTGCCGGGCGGAGAAGAGCGGGTTCTCCAGGTGCTGCACCGAGTACGCGCCGTGCGCGAAGAGCCACTCGAACCAACTGTGGTCGGTCGGCAGGTGTGAGGAGACCCGGTGGTTGACGTCGACCCAGTAGTTGGCGCACACGAAGACGCCGAGCAGGACGTACGCTCCGATGGCCAGTACGTCGACCCGTGCGGGCGCTCGGAAGACCCGCCACTGTCGAGATCGACCGACCTCGGTCGAGCCGGCTTCGGCGTCCGAAGAGTTGTCCACCACCGGAATTGCCACGAGGCGCCATCGTACAGGTGGGTTCGCGTCCGAATTGCCGCTACCCGCTCCGGTGTGACCGGAGTGTGCCGGACCAGCCTGCCGGCCCATACCGGACCATCCGGACGGCGTCCCGCCGGGCCGGGCCGGGGGAGTCGGGGAGGGAGGGGAATGCCGACCATCGAGCTTGGTGAATTGACCGCCGGGGCCGGCGCGGAGCTGTCCGGGCCGGACCGGACCGTGCGGCGGCGGACGGGCCGGCGCCGCACGCCCCGGTCGGGGTTGCTCGCGGCGGTGCTGGCCGGGCTGCTCGGCACGGTGGCGGCCGGCGGCCCGGTCCCGCAGGGCTGGCCGGAGGAGACCGTACCGGCCCGGCTCGGCGCCACCGTCCTCGCCGACCGGGAGTGGATGTTCGTCGCCGAACCCGGGCGGCCCGGTGAGGGCGGTGCGGAGCTGGCCGCGTACCGGCTGCCGGAGGCGGAGCCGGGCTGGCGGGTGGCGTTGCCGACCGACGACGTCGACAGCCTCCAGTCGCTCGGCGACCACCTGCTGCTGCTGACCTATTCGGGACCGACGGGCCGGAAGGCCCGGTTGACCGTGCTGGACGTGCCGGCCGGTGCCGTGGCCTGGACCCGCGAGGCGAGCCTGATGGCGGTCAGCACCCGCGGCGACCTGGTGCTCCGGGCGTCCGGCGAGGAGTGGCGGCCGGACGGGGAGAGCGGGCCCGGCACGCTGGAGGCGGTCGATCCGGCCTCCGGTGCGGTGCGGTGGTCACTGCCGGTGCCGGCCGGTGCCGTGCCGTCGTTCGACCTGTCGGCCGGCGACTGGACGGCACCGGTCCGCGCCTCGACCCTGGTCCTCACCCTGCCGTCCGGTCGGGTCGAGGTCCGCGACCTCGGCAGCGGCGCGGTGCTGCGGGCCGTCCGGCTGCCACCGCCGGGTGCCGGGTCGCGGAGCAACTGGCGGGGCGACGTCGCCGCCGGGCTCTTCTTCGTGTACGACGAGAGCACGGTGACCGCGTACGGTCTGCCCCGGCTGGACCGGCGCTGGTCGGTCCCGTTCCAGCCCGTCGTCGAGTACGGGCCGGTCCGCTGCGGAGTCGACCTGTGCAGTCTGCGCCCCCAGCACGGGGTCAGCCTCCGGGACGGGCGGACCGGCGCGATCCGCTGGTCGGACGAGCGCTGGACCGGCATCTGGAGCGTCGGTGACACGCTCTTCGGCGCGCGGTCCGGTGACGGCGGCGGGACCGAGTCGCTCTCGATCCTCGATCCGGCCACCGGGCGGGTACTCGCCGACCTCGGCTCCTGGGCCTTCCTCGCGCCGCGCGGATCGCGGTTCGTCGGCCTCCGGTACGGCGCGGACCAGCGGGCCTGGGTGGTGGAGTTCGATCCGGCGACCTGGCGGAGCCGGCTGCTGGCGGTGCTCCCCGGGGTGTCGGGTGACTGCGGGCTGTCCGCCACGGTGCTGCACTGCCGCCGGCCGGACGCCTCGATCGGGGTGTGGCGCCTGCCCGGTTGACCGGCCGGGTCGCGCCTGCCGGCTGTCACTTGTCGGGCACGGATAGGTTGTCCCCTACAGGCAGCCGGGGAGGTCGTGGTGCGGGTACTGGTGGTGGAGGACGAGCGCAACCTGGCCGACGCGATCGTCCGGGGGCTGCGCCGGCGGGGCATGGCGGTCGACGTCGCGTACGACGGCTCGACCGGGCACGAGATGGCCTTCGTCACCCGGTACGACGTGGTGGTGCTCGATCGGGACCTGCCGGGCGTGCACGGCGACCAGATCTGTGCCGACCTGGTCACCTCGGAGGCGCTGACCCGGGTGCTGATGCTGACCGCCAGCGGTACGGTCGCCGACCGGGTCGAGGGGCTCCAGCTCGGCGCCGACGACTACCTGCCGAAGCCGTTCGCCTTCGACGAGCTGGTCGCCCGGGTGCAGGCCCTCGGCCGCCGGGCGACCCCGGTCACCCCACCGGTGCTGACCGTGGCCGACCTGGTGGTCGACCCGGCCCGGCGGGTGGCGACCCGGGGCGGCGCGGCGGTCGACCTGACCCGTAAGGAGTTCGGCGTGCTGGAGGAGCTGCTCAAGGCTCGCGGGGCGGTGGTCTCCAGCGAGGAACTCCTGGAACGGGTCTGGGACGCCAACACCGACCCGTTCACCACCACCGTCCGGGTGACCGTGATGACGTTGCGGAAGAAACTCGGCGACCCCCCGCTGATCGAGACGGTGGTCGGCGCCGGCTACCGGATACCCGACCCGTACGTGCCAGGGCAGGTGAGCGCGTGACCGTCTATCTGACCCGTCGCCGGCCCCGGGTGCGGCCCACCCTGCGCCTGCGGCTGACCCTGCTCAACGGCGTCCTGTTGATCGGCGCCGGGGCGATCCTGGTGGTGCTCGCCTGGCTGCTGGTGGGGGACGCGCTGACCCCGGACATCCGGCTGCGGTCGAATCCGACGCTCGAACTCTCCGACGGCCGGACGGTCGGCGCGATCGAGTGGCAGCGGGAGATGGCGCAGGCGGCGACCCGGGAACTGCTGGTCAAGGGGCTGCTGGCGCTGCTGGTGATCAGTGTCGTCGGGGTGCTCGGGGCGTACGCGGTGGCCGGCCGGGCGCTGCGCCCGCTGCACCAGGTCACCTCGACCGCCCGACGGCTCGGCGAGGCCACCCTCGACCAGCGGATCCGCTACTCGGGTGCGGACGACGAGGTGGCCGAGCTGGCCGGCACCTTCGACGCGATGCTGGACCGGATCGCGGACGCCTTCGAGGCGCAGAAACGCTTCGTCGCCAACGCCTCGCACGAGCTGCGTACGCCGCTGGCGGTGATGCGTACCGAGATCGACGTCACGATGGCGGACGACGAGGCGGACGTCGCCGAGTACCGGCGGATGGCCACGGTGGTCCGGGACGCGTCCGAGCGGGCCAACAACCTGGTCGACGCGCTGCTGGTGCTGGCCCGCAGCGAGGCGCAGTCCGGTCGCCGGCTGGCCCGCAAGGCGCCGACCGACCTGGCCACCGGGGCCAGTGCGGCGCTCTCGGCGGTCCGGAACGAGACCACCCGGCTCAAGCTCCAGGTCGAGACGGCGTTGTCGCCGGCACCGGTGGTCGGCGATCCCGGCCTGCTGGAGCGGCTGGCCGGCAACCTGATCGAGAACGCGGTGCGCTACAACCACCTGCACGGACGGATGTGGGTGCGGACCGGTTCGGATCCCGAGCAGGCCTGGCTGGTGGTCGGCAACACCGGTTTCGAGGTGGAGCAGGCGGACGTGCCGGGGCTCTTCGAGGCGTTCCGGCGGGGCGGTCGGGAGCGGACCGGCGCCCGGGGCTCCGGGCTGGGGCTGTCGATCGTCCGGGCGGTCTGCGACGCGCACGGCGGCACGATCAGAGCGATCGCCCAGGACGGTGGCGGGCTGGAGGTGACGGTGACGCTGCCGGCCGCCGAGACCACTCCGGTGGTGGCCGCCTCGGCGGTGGTCGGCGGCGGCCCGGGCCCCGTGCCGGCCCGGCCGGTACCCGCGAGCGTCGCCGCCAGCACCGCCAGCACCGCCAGCACCGTTCCGCTGGGCTCGGCGTCCAGCCGGGCGGTCCCGGCCAACGCGCCGGTTCCGGGTACGTCGCCGCAGCCGACCCCCGGCACCCCGAGCGACCTGGCGGAGACCGACCCGGCACCGGGCTGACCGGCCGCTCCGTCGGCGGTTCCCGGCCTCCGGCTCCCGGCTCCCGGCTCCCGGCTTACGCGACGAGGTCGAGTTCGCGTACCTCGCGGCGGATCGCCCGCAGGCGGGCGGTGGTGATGCCGAGTTCCTGTGCCACGTCGGCGTCACTGGCCTCGGGGCGTTCGGCCTGGATCGCCGCCGCCAGTGCGGCGGTCTCGGTGATCGGCCGGCGCGGCCGGGCCGCAGCGCCCGACCTGGCCGCGCGACCGGTCGGGGCTCCCTTCCGGGCCGTTCCGGTCGCCGCCTTGCGGGGCCTGGTGGCGGGGCCGGCCGACATCCCCGCGCCCGCACCGCCGCTCACGCCCGTCTCGGCCCGGCCGGGCGGAGCCGTGCTCGCCCCGTTTGCCGTGCCCGTTCCCGTCCCGTTAGCCGTCCCAGCCCCACCGGTCGACACGGCGAGCATCTCGCCGTTCACCCGGCCGACCCGTCCGGTCGCGCCGACCGCACCGACCCGTTCGACCGTGCCGGCCGCTTCGACCGTGCCGACCCGTTCGACGGCGCCGACCGGTTCGACCGCGCCGACCCGTTGGATGGCGCCGACCGGTTCGGCCGCGCCGAGCGGCCCGTCGCCGGGTGCCGGGGCGGCCTGGGCGGCTCCGGCGGTCGTCGCGGCCTGGGCGGTGGCGATCCGGCCGCCCAACTCGACCAGGCAGATGCTGGCCACCACGATCAGACCGTCGACGGAGAGCGGCAGCAGGTACGGCGACGCGCCGGTCTCGCCGTACCGGGCGGCCACCCCGACCATGTGCCAGTACGACACCCAGGCGGCGATCCCGGCGATGGTGGCGGTGGCCGCCATCCGGGCGAACGCGAGGGAGCGGCGGTGCACCGGTACCCGTGAGATCAACTCGACGGTGAGCAGCAGCGCCAGCGGCGGCCAGGCGGCGATGGCCTGGCTGATCGGGTTGTCCCTGGCGTGCAGGATGTTGGCGACCACCGAGGCGGCGACCCCGAGCGCGAGGGTGGCGCGCACGGCCCAGCGGACCCGGCGAAGCTGTGGGAGGGGCACCGATCGCTCCTTGCCTGTCGTCGTGCTTCCTCTCGGCCCAGCGGACCAGCCGGCCTGACCGCTCATCCTTACGGCCGAACCGGTCCGGCCGGTGTACCGGCCGAATTTCCGGCGTGTCGCTCACCGCCCGGTGGCCGTCCGTGTGCTTGGCGTTGTCGTCGCGCCGTCCCGCCCGGCCGGTCGGCGGAGCCCGGCCCGACCCACGGTGGAAATCCCGGTTGCCGATCTTGATCTTTCGTGCGAGGCTTGCCGCCGTCAGCCCGGATCATGGGAGGAGGTGCGGTAGATGGTTGCGCTGTCCTGTCCCGCGCCTCGCTTCGGCCACCGCTGACCGACCCGCGTTCCTCCGCGGGGCGCACACTCCCGCATGGAGGATCCGTGAGTTCCATCATCCACAACGTCAGCTTCGACTGCGCCGACACGTACCGGCTCGCCAGCTTCTGGGCCCAGGTGCTGGACCGGTCCCTGCGACCGGAGGACCAGCCGGGCGACGACGAGATCACCCTGCTGTCGCCGGACGGCGTCAGCCCGCAGGTCTTCTTCCAGCGGGTACCGGAGGGCAGGTCGGGCAAGAACCGGCTGCACGTCTGCCTGCAACCGGCCGACCGGACCCGGGACGAGGAGGTCGACCGGCTCTTCGGGCTCGGTGCCACCCTGGTCGCCGACCACCGCCGGCCGGACGGCACCGGTTGGGCGGTGCTCGCCGACCCGGAGGGCAACGAGTTCTGCGTCGAGCGGAGCGCCGCCGAGCGCGCCGGCTGAGCCACGGCGCACCGGCGCGGAGCGGTCGCCCGGGCCGCTCCGCGCCGGCAGCGTTCCTGCTCAGAGCACTAGAAAGGGGCGTCATCGTAGGCGCCCTGCGGCGGCTCGTAGGCCGGTAGCGCGGGCTCCGTCCGACGAAGGTCGTGCCCACCCCAGTAACGCAGGTTGAGCATTGCGGTTTCGGTGTGACGCCAGTGCGGGTCGGCGGCGACAGCGGCTCCGACGCGGGCGGACAGGGCGGCGCGGTGCGGGGTGAGTTCGGGTGCGGAGGCCAGGTTCACGGCGGCGATGAGGGCGGCGTCGCGTACGTTCCCGTCGGGATCGTCGAGGCAGGCGGTGACCACGGCGAAGAGTCGCTGCCGCATCGGGCGGAGCGGGCCGCCGATGTTCTCGCCGCCGGCGGCGTCATCGCCGAACCATTCCCGCCACTGGACACCCATCGCGTATCCGAGCTGGGACAGCCAGAGCAGCAGTGCGGCCCGCAGCGGTCCGTCGCCATATTCGCGGCTGGGGCCGGGCTGGGCCCGGACCCGCGGATCGGCCAGCGCCACGGCGACGAACCGGGCCGCCGCGGGTGTCGCCTCGTAGATGGTGCCCTGGTGGAACAACTCCTCCCACAGGTGGGAAAGAGCCCGCCGCGCGTCGTCACGGTCACCGGTCAGTAACCCCGCCAGGAGTCGCGGCGTCTCCGGCCAGGCTGGCCCGTGGCTGTGTGCCAGTGCCCGCCAGTTGGTCTGTTCGAGTACGGCTTCCGGACGCATCAGGGGAGCGTAGTGCCCTGACCGACACCATCGACGCTTCCGGTCAGGGCACTAGCCGGGCAGCCGGGCCAGCAGGGCGTACGTGTTCGGCAGCCGACCCTGCCAGGCGGCCGCCGAGACCCCGTCCGGCCGCCAGAACGGTTCGGGGAACTCGGCGAGGTGGCGCAGTTCGAGGCCGGCCCCGAGTACCGCGTTGACCACCTCGCCCAGCGTCGACTGCCATTCCACGGCGCCGTTCGCCGGGAAGGTGTCGTTGACGTGCGACCGGCCGAAGTAGCTGCGGTCGGGTCGGATCCGGGGCTCGTCGGGGTCCCAACTCCAGAGCGGTACCGCCGGATGCCCCTCGTAGACGAAGAGGTGGCCGCCGGGGCGGAGCAGCCGGGCGACGTCCCGGGCCCAGGCGGTCAGGTCGGGCATCCAGATCAGCGCCCCCTTGCCGGTGTAGACCAGGTCGGCGCAGCCGTCCCGCAGCGGGGCGCCGGGCAGCCGGCCGACGACGTACCGGCAGGGGAGCGCCAGTTCGGCGGCCCGGCGGGCGGCGGCGGTGGCCGCGACCGAACTGAAGTCGACGCCGCAGACGGCGCGCGCCCCGGCCCGGACCAGGGCGACGTCGTCGAGGCCGTGCCCGCTCTGTAGGTGTACGACGCTCGGCGCCGACCGCAGCAGCGGCCCGAGCAGCGCGACCTCGGCCGGAAAGAGCGACGAGCCGTCGCGGGCCTGCCGGAGCAGGTCCTGGTATTCCCGGACGTGCTTGCCGGAGGCGGTCTCCCAGGCGACCCGGTTCCGGCTCGTCGTCTCACGATCCATGCCGTTGAATCTCGACGGGTACCAGCGGCGGCGCAACCGGATTCGCCCCGCCCCCGCCGGCCGGACCGACGCCCGCACCCACGCCCGGACCGACGGCGTCAGTGTCCGCCCGGCCGGTGCCTCGGCCGGTGCCCCGGCCCGACGCCCGCTCGCCGAAGCCGCCGAGCACCGCCTCCAGCAGCGGCAGCGCGTGCAGCACCTGGCCGGCCCGGATCAGCGTGTGCCAGGCCGGCTCGAACTTCTTCCAGCCGCCCGCGTACGCCACGTGCCGCAGCCGGCCGCGCAGACTCTCCTTCGTGGAGGCTCCGCGCCAGATCGCCGGCCAGCGGTAGAAGTCCCGGTAGGCCCGGTGGTAGCCGTCGGTGAGCTGGCTCGGGGTGAGCCCCTTCGGCCGGTAGACCACCTGCCGGGTGTCGTACCGGTCCCAGTCCCGGTGCAGGATCCGGTCCTGCGCGACCATCCGGTCGTAGAGCGCGGTGCCGGGGTACGGGGTGAGGATGTGGAAGGTTGCCGTCTCCACCCCCTGCTCGACCGCCCAGCCCACCGTACGGT
Organism: Plantactinospora sp. BC1; assembly: GCF_003030345.1. NCBI lineage: Bacteria > Bacillati > Actinomycetota > Actinomycetes > Micromonosporales > Micromonosporaceae > Plantactinospora > Plantactinospora sp. BC1. The sequence continues at coordinate 3,503,840 of NZ_CP028158.1, read as the reverse complement.
CGAAGACGTCCGGCCCGTCGTCGTCCAGCCCGAAGACGAAGCTGCCGTTGACCATCACGCCGTGCTCGTGCAGCCGCCGTACCACCGCCGAGTAGTCCCGGCCGACGTTCTGCCGCTTGCGGGTCGCCGCCAGGTTGCCGTCGTTGACCGTCTCGAAGCCGACGAAGAGGCTGCGCAGCCCGGCGTCGACGGCGCGTTCGAGCAGGTCCGGTGCGAGTACCGCGTCGACGGTGCCGGCGGCCTGCCAGAGCCGGCCCATCCCGGCCATCCCGTCGAAGAGGGCCCGGGCGAACCGGCGGTTGCCGAACAGATGGTCGTCGAGGAAGTAGAGGTGCCGGCCGGGGAGCCGCTCGATCTCGGCCAGCGCGTCGTCGACCGCCTGGGTGTAGAACGACTTCCCGCCCTCGAAGAAGGCGTCCTTGTAGCAGAAGTCGCAGTGGTGCGGGCAGCCCCGGGAGACCACGATCGAGTTCGGTACCAGGTAGCGGTGCCGGGCGATCAGGTCCCGGCGTACCGGGGGTAGGCCGGCGAGGGTCCGGGTGGTGGAGACGTACCGGGGCTTGGGCTCGCGCCGGCGCAGGTCGGCGAGGAACTGCGGCCAGGTGTCCTCGCCCGGACCGAGGAAGATCGTGTCGGCGTGGGCCGCCGCCTCGTCCGGCAGCGCGGTGACGTGCAGGCCGCCGAGGACGACGTACGCGCCGAGGGCCCGGTAGTGGTCGGCGATCTCGTACGAGCGGCGGGCCGAGGTGATGTAGACCTGGATCACCACCAGGTCCGGGACGGGATCGTCGGTCAGGTCCAGCCGCTCGACGTGCTCGTCGTGCAGGCTCACCTGGGTGTCCTCCGGCAGATAGCCGGCGAGGGTGGCCAGGCCCAGCGGCGGGAACAGCGAGTACTTGATCGGTCGGAAGAACGGGCTGGTCGCCTCGGTCAGGGCCGGCAGGATCAGCTTGACGCGCATGCCTGCGACGCTAGGCAACCGGTGCGGGGCGACTGTGTTCCGGACGTGGAGACTCCGTGAAGGATGCCTCCGTCGGGGCTTCCGTGGGCTTCCGTGGGCCTCCGGGGTCCTCCGGAGTCCTCCGGGGTCCTCCCGACGGGACGAATCCAGTCCACGTCCAGTGGCAGTTCAGTCCGGTAAGCGAATCTTGAGCCCTGCCCGGCCGGCGCCCCCGCCCGGTCGGGCAGGCCACCGCCGGACACCAGCGGTGTCCGGGCAGATCGCGGTGATCAGGGACCAGGTCGCACAGCGCGCCGTGCGACTCGCCGGGACAGGTCCCTGATCACCTGCGATCGTGGCCGGGTCGGCTCAGCCGGGCAGGCTCGCGACGCCCGGGGGCAGGAACCGGCGGCCGGTGACCCGCTCGGAGGTGCCGGTCCGGTCCAGGTACGGCGTGACGCCACCGAGGTGGAACGGCCAGCCGGCGCCGAGGATCATGCAGAGGTCGATGTCCTGCGGCTCGGCGACCACACCCTCGTCCAGCATCAGCCGGATCTCCTCGGCCAGCGCGTCGAGTGCCCGCTGGCGTACCTGCTCGGCGGTCAACGGTGCGGAACCGACCTCCAGCAGCCCGGCCACCTCCGGGTTGACGTCGCCGTCGACCACCAGCGGCTTACCGGACTCGGCGATCCGCCGCAGGTTCTCGCTGACCCCGAACCGGTCCGGGAAGGCGGCGTGCAGCGTTCCGCCGACGTGGTACGCCACCGCCGGCCCGACGAGCTGGAGCAGCGCCAGCGGGCGCATCGGCAGGCCGAGCGGGTCGAGTGCGGCATCCGCGACCTCGGGCGGGGTGCCGGCGTCCACGGCCGCGAAGATCTCGCCGAGGAACCGGGTCAGCACCCGGTTGACCACGAACGCCGGGGCGTCGGCGACCAGTACGCAGGACTTGCGCAGCTCCTTGCCGACCGCGAACGCGGTGGCCAGGGTGGCGTCGTCGGTCCGCTCGCCCCGGACGATCTCCAGCAGCGGCAGTACCGCGACGGGGTTGAAGAAGTGGAACCCGACCACCCGCTCCGGGTGCTCCAGGTCGGCGGCCATCGCGCTGACCGAGAGCGAGGAGGTGTTGGTGGCGAGTACCGCCTCCGGGGAGACGATCTTCTCCAGCTCCGCCCAGACCTGCTTCTTCACCGCCAGGTCCTCGAAGACCGCCTCGATCACGAAGTCGGCGTCGGCGAAGACGCCCTTGTCGACCGAGCCGCTGACCAGGCCGCGCAGCTTGGCGGCCGTACCCTCGGGAAGCCGGCCCTTGCCGACCAGCTTGTCGATCTCGGCGTGCACGTAGCCGACGCCCTTGTCCACCCTGGACTGGTCGAGGTCGGTGAGCACCACCGGGACCTGGAGCCGGCGGGCGAAGAGGAGCGCGAGCTGCGACGCCATCAGGCCGGCGCCGACGATGCCGACCTTGGTCACCGGCCGGGCCAGGCCCTTGTCCGGCGCCCCGACCGGTCGCTTGGCCCGGCGCTGCACCAGGTCGAAGGAGTAGAGCCCGCTGCGCAGTTCCTCGCTGAAGACCAGCTCGGCCAGCGCCTCCACCTCGGCGGCCATCCCCCTGGGCAGCCCGTCCGGGTCGCCCTCGGCGGGCGCGTCCGGCGCCTCGCGGGCCAGCTCCAGCAGCTCCAGCGCCCGGTTCGCGGCCGGGACCGCGCCGTGCAGCCGCTCGTCGAGCGTCTGCCGGGCGAAGTAGAGCACGCCGTCCCACATCTCCCGGTCGACCTCCGGCCGGGTCACCTGGACCTCGCCGCGCACCACCTGCGCGGCCCACTCCAGCGAGCGCTCCAGGAAGTCGGCCGGCTCGAAGAGCACGTCCGCGATGCCCAGCTCGGCGGCCTGCTTCGGCTTGAGCATCCGGTTCTGCATCAGCGGGTTCTGGATGACCACCTGGGCCGCACCGGCGATGCCGATCAGGTTGGGCAGCAGTTGGGTGCCGCCCCAGCCGGGGACCAGGCCGAGGGAGACCTCGGGCAGGGCCAGCGCGGCGGCGCCGCCGGAGAGCGTCCGGTAGTGGCAGTGCAGCGCCAGTTCCAGCCCGCCGCCCATCGCGGCGCCGTTGACGAAGGCGAAGGTCGGCACCGCGCTCGTGCGCAGCCGGCCGAAGACCCGGTGGCCGAGCCGGCCGATCTCGCGGGCCTGGTCGCGGTCCGCGAGCAGCGGCATGCCGGTGACGTCGGCGCCGACGCAGAAAATGTACGGCTTGCCGGTCACCGCCACGAACGCCGGCTCGGCGGCGAGCGCCTCGGTGATCGCGTTGTCCAGACTGGACAGTCCGGCCGGGCCGAAGGTGTTCGGCTTGGTGTGGTCGAACCCGTTGTCCAGGGTGATCAGCGCGGCGGGCCGGTCCAGCCCCGGCAGGTTCACCAGCCGGAGCAGCGAACGGGTGACCACCTCGTTCGGGTTACGCGGAACCGTCACTGCGCCACCTTCCGATCGGACTGCGGGGCTCGCAAAACCGGCTCACTCCTCGCGCTCACTTGTCGTCGCCGCCTTCCCAGTTCGGGTTCTCCCAGATGACCGTGCCGCCCATGCCGATGCCGATGCACATCGCGGTGATGCCGTACCGGACCTCGGGGTGCTCGGCGAACTGCCGGGCGAGCTGGGTCATCAGCCGTACCCCGGAGGAGGCGAGCGGGTGGCCGATGGCGATCGCCCCGCCCCACGGGTTGACCCGGGGGTCGTCGTCGGCGATGCCGAAGTGGTCGAGGAAGGCGAGCACCTGCACCGCGAACGCCTCGTTCAGCTCGAAGAGGCCGATGTCGTCGATGGAGAGCCCGGCGATCCGCAGCGCTTTCTCGGTCGACGGGATCGGGCCGTAGCCCATCACCTCCGGCTCGACCCCGACGAAGCCGTACGACACCAGGCGCATCGACACCGGCAGCCCGAGTTCCCGGGCGACGTCCTCGGCGGCGAGCAGGCTGGCGGTGGCCCCGTCGTTGAGTCCGGCCGCGTTGCCGGCGGTGACCTTGCCGTGCGGGCGGAACGGCGTCTTCAGGGTGCCGAGCTTCTCCAGCGAGGTCTCCCGGGGCGCCTCGTCGGCGGTGGCGAGTCCCCAGCCGCTCTCCGGGTCGCGGGTCGCCACCGGCACCAGGTCGGGCTGGAGCTTGCCGTTGGCGTACGCCTTGGCGGTCTTGACCTGGGAGGCGAGCGCGTACGCGTCGGCGCGCTCCTTGCTGATGTGTGGGAGCCGGTCGTGCAGGTTCTCGGCGGTGGAGCCCATCACCAGCGCGGAGGGGTCGACCAGCTTCTCGGCCAGGATCCGCGGGTTGGGGTCCACGCCCTCGCCCATCGGGTGCCGGCCCATGTGCTCGACGCCACCGGCGATGGCCACGTCGTAGGCGCCCATCGCGATCCCGCCGGCCACGGTGGTGACCGCGGTCATCGCCCCGGCGCACATCCGGTCGATGGCGTAGCCGGGCACCGTCTTGGGCAGCCCGGCGAGCAGCGCGGCGGTACGGCCGATGGTGAGGCCCTGGTCGCCGATCTGGGTGGTGGCGGCGATGGCCACCTCGTCGACCCGCTCCGGCGGGAGTTGCGGGTTGCGCCGCAGCAGTTCGCGGATGCAGCGGATCACCAGGTCGTCGGCGCGGGTGTGGGCGTACATCCCACCCGCCTTGCCGAACGGGGTGCGGACGCCGTCGACGAAGACGACATCCCGAACTTCACGGGGCACTGGAGCCTCCTTGCCGCAGGGGCCCGGGTGGGCGGTACCTCGGATGCTACTAGCCAGTAACTACTGTCGTTTGCGCCCCCCGTGTGGCTCGGACCACATATCGTCCGGCTGGATGCTCCGTAATCCCGCTATTGACGGCTAAACGCCGAGCAATAGCGAAAAAACTTCCGAATCAGCCAGGAGTACGGGTGAAGGTGCTGGTCGCCGGTGGTGCCGGCTTCATCGGCAGCACCATCGCCTCGGCCTGCCTCGACGAGGGCATCGAGCCGGTGATCCTGGACAGCCTCTGCACCGGACGGGTCGAGTTCACCCGGGGACGGACCTTCTACCGGGGCGACATCTCCGACGGCGGGCTGCTGGACCGGATCTTCGCCGAGCACCCGGAGATCGGCGCGGTGGTGCACGCGGCGGCGCTGATCGTGGTGCCGGAGTCGGTCAGCGAGCCACTGCGCTACTACCGGGAAAACGTCGCCAAGTCGCTCGACTTCCTCGACCACGTGATCCGCAACGGGATCACCCGCTTCGTCTTCAGCTCCTCGGCGGCGATCTACCGGACCGGCGCCGACCTCTCGGTCGACGAGAGTTCACCGCTCGCGCCCGCCAGCCCGTACGCCCGGACCAAGGCGATGATGGAGACGGTGCTCGCGGACACCGCCGAGGCCACCGGGCTGCGGGCGCTCTCGCTGCGCTACTTCAACCCGATCGGCGCCGACCCACGGCTGCGTACCGGCCTCCAGTTGCCCCGGCCGACGCACGCGCTGGGCAAACTGATCGACGCCTGGACCGACGGCGGGGAGTTCCTGATCACCGGTACCGAGTGGCCCACCCGGGACGGCTCGGGAATCCGCGACTACATCCACGTCTGGGACCTGGCCCGGGCGCACGTCTGCGCGCTGCGCCGGTTCGACGAGATCCTGCCGCCCGGCGGCGACCGGTCGGTGGAGGCGGTCAACCTCGGCACCGGGGACGGCACCACCGTCCGGGAACTCGTCGCCGCCTTCACCGAGGCGGTCGGGCCGGTACGCACCCGCGAGGCACCGCCCCGCCCCGGCGACGCGGCCGGCTCGTTCACCCGGAGCACCCGCTCCCGGCTGCTGCTCGACTGGAAGCCGGAGTATTCCGTCGCCGACGGCATCCGGCACGCGGTGCAGTGGTGCCGGATCCGGGACGAACTGCTCGGCATCCGCCGGCCGGCCCTGCACCTGCACTCCTCCGGCGGCCGCTGACCGCCGCCCCGGCTCGCCGTCTCGGCCGCTGACCGGCGCCCCCGGCTGACTCTGCCGGCCGCCGACCGTCGCCCGGTTCACCGTCTCGGGCGCTGATCGCCGCCCGGCCCGCCGGAGGCTGTGCCGCCGACGGGCCGGAGCGGGTTGGGTCAGGTCTTCGGCTCGACCAGCGCCGCCGCCAGCTCCTCGGCGATCAGGCCGACCTGCCAGCCCCGGGCGCCGTAACCGCGCAGCGTCTCGGCGACCGTGTCGGCGGTGATCTCCTCCGGCGGGATCCAGGCCAGCCGGCGTACCGAGTCCGGGGTGATCAGGTTCTCCGGCGGCAGGGTGTGCGCCGCGGCGATCCGGGTCACCACCTCACGGCAGCGGGCCAACCGGGCCGCCGCCACCGGGTCCCGTTCGGCCCAGCGATGCGGCGGGGGCGGCCCGTCGACCGTCGGGCTCACCGGCAGCGCGTCGTCGGGCAGTTGCCGGGCGTCGGCGAGCGCGTCCAGCCAGGTCCGGACGAGCCGGCGTACCGAGCGGCCGCCGAAGCCGGGCAGCATCAGCAGGGTCCGCTCGTCCTTCGGGTCCATCTCGGCGGCCGCGATGATCGCGGCATCCGGCAGCACCCGGCCGGGCGCCGAGTCGCGGCGGGCGGCGATCTCGTCCCGGGCGTACCAGAGCGACCGCACCCGGGCCTGCGCCCGCGCCCCCCGCACCCGGTGGATGCCGGAGGTCCGCCGCCACGGGTCAGGTCGCTGCCGGGCCGGCTGGGCGCCCCAGGCCACCAGCGCGGCGAACTCCTCGGCCGCCCACTGCGCCTTGCCCTGCCGCTCCAGCTCGGCCGCGAGCTTGTCCCGCAGCTCGGTGAGCATCTCCACGTCCAGCGCGGCGTAGGTGAGCCAGGACTCCGGCAGCGGCCGGCTGGACCAGTCGGCCGCCGAGTGGTGCTTCTCCAGGGTGAAGCCGAGCAGTTGCTCGGTCAGCGCGGCCAGGCCGACCCGTTCGAAGCCGGCGAGCCGGGCGGCCAGCTCGGTGTCGAAGAGGCGTCTCGGCCGCAGCCCGAGGTCGGCGAGGCAGGCGAGATCCTGGCTGGCCGCGTGCAGCACCCACTCGGCGTCCGCGATCGCCTCGTCGAGGGTGCGCAGGTCGCCGAGGGGCAGTGGATCGATCAGCGCGGTGCCGGCCCCCGCCCGCCGGAGCTGGACGAGGTAGGCGCGTTGGCTGTAGCGGTAGCCGGAGGCGCGCTCGGCGTCGACGGCGACCGGGCCGGTGCCGGCCGCGAATCGGGACACCACGTCGGCCAGGCCGTCGGCTGTCTCGACCGGGGCCGGGGTGCCGTCGCGAGGGGTGAGAAGCGGTACGGGCCCGCCGGGCGTTGGGTCGGGCCCCACTGTCTCGGGATCCGGCGCGGACGCCGGAAGGCTGTGCGGCTCGTCCCCTGCTCGGCGTTGCGCGGCCCGACGGCGCAGGGGTGGTTCGTCGGTCACCTGACAACCCTAGTCTTCGCCGAGATTCGCCGTCGCGCAGCCGGTCCGGCGAGTCGGGTCTGGGACTGCTGGTACTGCCGAAGCGGTTGGGGCGTACGAGGTTCGGCGGAAGTTGCGACTGTTCAGGCGGCGCCGGCCGGCCGGGAGTGCGGCAGCGCGGTGACACCGGGCGGCGGCAGCCCGGCGGTGGAGGCCAGCAGCGTGCACCAGGCGAGCAGATGCGCCCGCAGGTCGTCGTCGACCGGGGTCCAGGAGGCGCGGATCTCGATGTCACCGGCAGCCGGCGGGCCGGCCAGCTCGCCGAACCGGGTCGACATGGTCTGGGTCACCGTGCCGCCGAGCGCCCGGTAGGCCGCGTCCCGCGCCTCCAGCGCGTCGGTGAGCCAGGTCCAGCCGACGCCGGGGAGCAGCGGATCGGCGGCGAGGTCGATCTCCAGGTCGGCGGTGACGTAGGTGACCAGGCGCAGCGTCCCCTCCCAGCCCTCGTGTCCGGCCGGGTCGTGCAGCAGGATGAGTCGGCCGGTGGCCACCTCCTCGCCGTCGCGCCGCACGGTGGCGGCCAGCGCGAAGGCGTACGGGGCGAGCCGCTGGGGGGCGCCCACCTCCTCCAGTACGATCTCCGCGCGCGGCGCCGCCGACCGCAGCCCGGCCACCGCACGGGCGAAGGTCTCGGGCTGGACGATCGGGGAGGCCATATCCGCAGCCTAAGCCGATCGTCGGCGCCGTGGTGGGGCGCCGCGCCGGTCAGTCCGGCCGGTCGGCCCGGCGCCCGGCATGACGGGGTACGTCTGGCAGGCCACAAAACCCGGCGGTGCCCGTCGGTGGGATCGGGGCCCGTGGCACGATTGCGCCGATGAGCACCACGACTGCGGGCAACGCGGCCCGAGACGACCAGCCGGCCCCCGGTGGCCCGGCCGATTCGCCGTTCGTCCGGGCCTGTCGACGGGAGCCGGTGCCGCACACCCCGGTCTGGTTCATGCGGCAGGCCGGGCGTTCGCTGCCGGAATACCGCGAGGTGCGGGCCGGGATCCCGATGCTGGAGTCGTGCCGCCGGCCGGAACTGGTCACCGAGATCACCCTCCAGCCGGTACGCCGGCACGGCGTGGACGCGGCGATCCTGTTCAGCGACATCGTCGTACCGGTCGCCGCCGCCGGGGTGGACCTGGACATCGTGCCGGGCACCGGCCCGGTGGTGGCCGAGCCGGTACGCACCCTCGCCGACGTCGACCGGATCCGGGTCATCGACCCCTCCGACGTGTCCTTTGTGGACGAGGCGGTCCGGCTGCTCGTCGCCGAACTCGGCGACACCCCGCTGATCGGCTTCGCCGGTGCCCCCTTCACCCTGGCCAGCTATCTCGTCGAGGGCGGGCCGTCGCGCAACCACGTACGCACCAAGGCGCTGATGCACGGCGCCCCGGACGTCTGGCACGCGCTGCTGGGCCGGCTGGCCGAGATCACCCTCGCCTTCCTGAGGGTGCAGATCGGCGCCGGTGTCTCGGCGGTGCAGCTCTTCGACTCCTGGGCCGGGGCGCTCTCCGAGGCCGACTACCGCCGGTTCGTGCTGCCGCACTCGACGACGGTGCTGCGCGGGCTCGCCGACGCGGGCGTGCCGCGCATCCACTTCGGGGTCGGCACCGCCGAACTCCTCGGTGCGATGGGCGAGGCCGGCGCGGACGTGGTCGGGGTCGACTGGCGTACCCCGCTGGACGCGGCGACGGTGCGGATCGGGCCGGAGAAGGCGGTGCAGGGCAACCTGGACCCGGCCGTGCTCTTCGCGCCCTGGCCGGTGGTGGAGGCGGAGGTGCGCCGGGTGCTCGGCGAGGGCGCCGCCACCGCCGGGCACGTCTTCAACCTCGGGCACGGCGTGCTGCCGGAGACCGACCCCGACGTACTGACCCGGGTCGTCGCCCTGGTCCACGAGGCGTCCGCGAGCTGACCGGGAGGCGGGCACGGTGAACGACACGACACGGTCCGGCGGGCCGCGGATCGCCGTGGTCGGCGGCGGGATCACCGGGCTGGCCGCCGCGCTCCGGCTGCGGGACCGACTCCCCGCCGACACCGAGATCACCGTGTACGAGCAGTCCGGCGCGCTCGGCGGCAAGCTGCGTACCGGCTCGCTGGCCGGATCGGCGGTCGAGTTCGGCGCCGAGGCGTTCCTGACCCGCGACCCGGCCGGCGGGGACTCGGCGGCGGTCGCCCTGGCCCGCCGGGTGGGGCTGACCGACGCGCTGGTGCACCCGGCGATCGGGCGGGCCGCGCTGGCGATCGGTGGCGAGCTGCGGCCGATGCCTCCGGGCACCCTGGTCGGGGTACCCGGTGATCTCGCCGCGGTGGCCCCGGTGGCCCGGCCGGCGGCGGAGCGGGACACCGACGGCGGCCGTCCGCTGCTCGGCCCGGACTCCGACCCGACGGTCGGCGAGCTGGTCCGGCGGCGGCTCGGCGACGAGGTGGTGGACCGGCTCGTCGACCCGATGCTCGGCGGGGTGTACGCCGGCCGCGCCGACGAACTGTCGCTGACCGCCACGATGCCGGGGCTGGCCCGGGCGGCCCGCACCGAGCCGACCCTGACCGGGGCGGTCCGGGCGGCGCTGGCCGCAGCGCCCCGGCCGGCCGGCAGCCCGGTCTTCAGCACGGTCACCGGCGGGGTGAGCCGGCTGGTGGCCGCCACCGCCGAGGCGGCCCGGGCCGGGATCAGGCTGAACGCGGCCGTCCGGGAACTGCTCCCCGTCCCCGGCGGCTGGCGGCTGGTGATCGGCCCGACCCGCGACCCGGAACTGGTCGAGGTCGACGCGGTGGTGCTGGCCCTGCCGGCCCGGCCCGCCGCCCGGCTGCTCGGCGGGGTCGACGTGGCGGTCGGCGCGCTGGTCGGCCGGCTCGACTACGCCAGCGTGGCGCTGGTCACCCTCGCCCTGCCCGGCCCGCCCGGCGAGGGGGCAGCAGGCGGTGACGCGCCGCCGGCAGCCGGTGCGGCGGTGCTGCCGGCGGAGCTGTCCGGGTTCCTGGTGCCGGCGACCGAGGGCACCCTGGTCAAGGCGGCGACCTTCTTCAGCAGCAAGTGGGCGCACCTGCGCCGGCCGGACGGGACGCTGCTGCTGCGCGCCTCGGTCGGCCGGCACGGCGAGGAGCACCTGCTGCAACGCGCCGACGACGAACTCGTCTCGGCGGTGCACCGGGAGCTGTCCGGGCTGCTCGGCACCGAACTGCCGGAGCCGGTGGACAGTCACGTGCAACGGTGGGGCGGCGCGCTGCCCCAGTACGCCCCCGGCCATCTGGACCGGGTGGCCGCGGCCCGGGCGGCGCTGCGGACCGCGCACCCGACCCTGGCGCTGGCCGGCGCCGGCTACGACGGGGTGGGGATTCCGGTCTGCGTACGCTCCGGCGAGACCGCGGCCGAGGAGATCATCAAGGTGCTGGGAGTATCGAGGGCATGACTGCGGAACAGCAGGGTCTGGAGCAGACCAACGCGGCGCGGCTGCGCGAGCTGAACGAGAGCATTCGCTACACCATGTGGTCGGTGTTCCGGGCGAGCGGCCCGCTGCCCGAGGCCCGGGACGGCATCGCGGCCGAGGTCGAGTCGCTCTTCGAGGAGCTGGCCGGCAAGGACGTGGTGGTGCGGGGCAGCTACGACGTCTCCGGGCTGCGCGCCGACGCGGACCTGCTCGTCTGGTGGCACTCCTCGTCCAGCGACGCGCTCCAGGACGCGTACGGGCGGCTGCGGCGTACCGCGCTCGGCCGGCAGTTGGTGCCGGTCTGGTCGCAGATGGCGCTGCACCGGCCGGCGGAGTTCAACAAGAGCCACGTACCGGCGTTCCTGGCCGGTGAGCCGGCCCGGGGCTACATCTGCGTCTACCCGTTCGTCCGCTCCTACGAGTGGTACCTGCTGCCGGACGCCGAGCGCCGGGAGATGCTGGCCGAGCACGGCAAGATGGCCCGAGGCTATCCGGACGTCCGGGCCAACACGGTCGCCTCGTTCGCGCTCGGCGACTACGAGTGGCTGCTCGCCTTCGAGGCCGACGAACTGCACCGGATCGTCGACCTGATGCGTGACCTGCGTGCCTCCCGGGCCCGCCGGCACGTCCGCGAGGAGGTGCCGTTCTACACCGGCCGACGCCGGAGCATCGGCGAACTGGTCAACGCGCTGCCGTAGCGGCCGTCGGCCGGTCGACCACAGTGGACGGCACGGCGCCGGGGGTCAGGCCGGCTCCCGGCGCATCGGCACGTGCGGGATGCCGTCCTCGATGTACTCCGGCCCGGTGCGGGTGAAGCCGTAGCGGGCGTAGAGGTCGACCAGGTGCGCCTGGGCGTCGAGTACGCACGGCCGGGAGCCGACGATCGCCAGCGCCTCGCCGATCAGCCGTCCGGCGTACCCGCCGCCCCGGGCCTGCGGGGCCACCACCACCCGGCTGATCCGTTCCACCCCACCCGGATCGGCGAGCAGTCGCAGGTACGCGATCGGCGCGCCGCCCCGGGCCAGCCACAGGTGCCGGGTGCCCGGCTCGACGTCCCGGCCGTCGAGGTCGGGATAGGCGCACTCCTGCTCGACCACGAAGACGTCGGCCCGCAGCTTCAGCAGGTCGTGCAGGGTCCGGGCGTCGAGGTCGGCGAAGGAGGCGACCCGAAGCTCGACCCGGTCGGCGGAGTTCGCCTGGATCGGTGGCGTCTGCGATTGCGGCATGCCGCGATCGTAGGCGGGCGCCGGTACGGGCTGCCGTCGGGGCGATTCCGGGTGGGATTCAGGCCGGGCGGGCGCCGACGGCGTCCCGGATCTCCGCGCCGCGCTCGCCCTCGACGACCCGGGCGCAGTGCCCGCAGCAGAAGAACCGGCCGGAGACCTCGACGCCGTGTCCCATGATCCGGATGCCGCAGTGCTCGCAGACCGGAGCGAGCTTGTGTGCCGCGCACTCGAACGAGTCGAAGGTGTGCACGTCCCCGCTCATCGTGCGGACCTCGAACGCCAGCCAGTAGTCGTTGCCACAGACCTCGCAGGTCGTCGCCATGTCTGATTCCCCCGTTTCACCACATCTGCGGTGATACTACGTGATCGACGGGTCGAGGCGCATCGAGATCGAGTTGATGCAGTACCGGGCGTTCGTCGGGGTGAAGCCCTCGCCGTCGAAGCGGTGCCCGAGATGCGAGTCGCAGTTGGCGCAGCGCACCTCGATCCGGACCATGCCGAGCGAGCGGTCCTCCAGGTAACGGATGGCGCCGGGCAGCGCCCGGTCGAAGCTCGGCCAGCCGCAGTGCGAGTCGAACTTGGTGTCGCTGGAGAAGAGTTCCGCCCCGCAGGCCCGGCAGTGGTAGGTGCCGGCGGTCTTGGTTTCCACGTACTCGCCGGTCCAGGGGCGCTCCGTGCCCGCCTGGCGGAGTACCCGGAACTCCTCCGGGCTGAGCCGGACCCGCCACTCCTCCTCGGTGCTCGGCAGCCTGTTTTCCCGGTCGTCCCGGACACTGTTGTCAGCCATACCCCTACGGTACGGCGGAGATCCTCCGGCGGCTAAGGCCGGCGGAACCGTCGGAAAACAGCGGGAAACAACTGGTTAATCACCGCCCGGCGGCCGAGTCGTTGACAGGACATGCGGGCGGCCACCAGGCCGGGCGGGCGGAGACGGCGACGCGAGCACCGGCCGGTGCTGGCCGAGTTCCGGCTGACCTGGCGGCAGGCGGTGATCCGGGGGCTGCGCTGGGGTGGCCTCGGCAGCGGTGCGGTGATCGTGATCGCCGGGGCGCTGCCCGGGCACCGCCAGCTCTCCGAACTGGCCTGGGTCGCCGTGCTGGCCCCGCTGCCGCTCGGGATGCTCTGCGGCGGCGTCGACCGGCTCCGGGCCCGGAGCCGGCTGGACGAGGCGGGCCTGCGGGGCCGGGCGTACGGGGCGTACGCGTTCGTGGCCTGGCAGCGGGTCGTCGACGTCCGGGCGGAGCGCCGCCGGGGCCGTACCGTCGTCGCGGTCTACCTGGACGGCGCCGCGCCGCTGCGGCTGCACGCCCCGTACGACGGTGGCCCGCTGGACCGGGATCCCCGGTTCGAGCAGAAGCTCGTGCTGATCTGCCAGGTCTGGGAGGCGCACCGGCACGGCAGCCGGGAGCCGGAGGCGCGACCGCTGTGCTGACCGCTGTGCTGACCCTGTGCTGAGCGGCCTCCTGCCCTGACCGGCCGTGCCGGCCGTCGGCGTCTCCGTGTCGGGTCACCTTCGTCGGACCGGTGGCATAGGGTCGGCGCATGGCTGGTGGCAGCGCGAAGGCGAAGCCCGTCGAGGTCGAGGTGGCCGGGCACACGGTACGGCTGAGCAGCCCGGACCGGGTCTACTTCCCCCGTCGCGGGTTCACCAAGAAGGACATGTTCGACTACTACCTCGCGGTCGGCGACGGGATCATGCGGGCGCTGGGCAACCGGCCGACGGCGTTGCAGCGCTTCCCCGAGGGCATCGAGGGGGAGATGTTCTATCAGAAGCGGGTGCCGGCCCGGGGCGTACCGTCCTGGATCCAGACCGCGAAGATCCAGTTTCCGAGCGGCCGGAGCGCCGACGAACTCTGCCCGGCCGACCTGGCCCACGTGGCCTGGGCGGCCCAGATGGGCACCGTGGTCTTCCACCCGTGGCCGGTCCGGGGCGTCGACGTCGACCGCCCCGACGAGCTGCGCATCGACCTCGACCCGCAGCCGGGCACCGACTTCGCCGACGCGGTCGAGGCGGCCGGCGAGGTGCGTGGACTCCTGGACGAGCTGGGCGCGACCGGCTGGCCGAAGACCTCCGGCGGCCGGGGCGTGCACGTCTATCTGCGGATCGAGCCCCGCTGGACCTTCACCGAGGTACGCCGGGCGGTGATCGCGTTCGCCCGGGAGGTGGAGCGGCGCCGCCCCGACCTGGTCACCACCTCCTGGTGGAAGGAGCAGCGCGGCGAGAAGGTCTTCATCGACTACAACCAGATGGCCCGGGACCGGACGATCGCCTGCGCCTACTCGCTGCGGGCCAACGCCCGGGCCACCGTCTCCACCCCGGTCACCTGGGACGAGCTGCCGGACGTCGAACCGGACGACTTCGACCTGAAGACCGTGCCGGAGCGGGTGGCGAAGATCGGCGACCCGCACGCCGGCATCGACGACGCCCCGTGGGACATCAGCCCGCTGCTGGAGTGGGCAGACCGGGACGACCGGGACGGCTCCGGCGACCTGCCCTATCCGCCGGACCACCCGAAGATGCCGGGGGAGCCGAAGCGGGTCCAGCCGTCCCGGGACCGCGACCGCAAGGAGTGACCGGTTGCCGGGGCCGGGATGGCGGTTACGGCCGGACCTCGGAGGGCTTGCGGAACTGCTCCACCATCGCCGCGTAGTCGCTGCCGCCGTGCCCGTCGGCGACGGCCCGGTCGGCCAGCGCCTTGACGAGCCTCGGGACGTCGGCGTTGACGCCGAGGGACTCGCTCTCGTGCACCAGGTGCTCCATCGCGCCGAGGTGGGTGTCGATGGTCGAGTCCCGGGCCCGGTAGTCGCCGCCGTCGATCTGCCGCGCCAGGTCGGGCAGCCAGTCCCGTACCGTCCCGGCCAGCGGGCCGGCGATCCCGGCGAAGGTCGAGGCGTCCACCCCCGCCGTACCGACCAGGGCGGCACCCTGGAGGAAGCCGTTCAGCACGCTCCACATCACACCGAGCAGCGCCACGTCGTAGAGCGCGGAGAGGCCGTGGTCGGCACCGAGGTAGGTCGTCCCGGCACCGAGCAGTCGCAGGGTCGACTCGTGCCGGTCGAAGGTCGACCGGGATCCGCTGTAGAGGAGGCTGGCCTCCGCCGTACCGATGGCCGGCGGCACGGCCATGATCGCGCCGTCGAGGTAGCTGCCGCCCCACCGGGCCACCCGCTCGGCGGTCTCCCGGGCCGCCGCCGAGGTACCCGAGGTCAGGTTCACCAGGACCCGACCGTCGAGGGCGTCGCCGAGCGGGTCGAGGAGTTCGTGTACGGCGTCGTAGTTCGAGACGCAGACGATCACGAGCGGGCTGGCCGCGACCGCGTCGGCGGGGGAGTCGGCGAGCCGGGCGCCAGCGGCGACGAGTTGCCCGGCCTTGGCCGTCGTCCGGTTCCACACGGTCGTCGGGTGTCCGTTGCGCAGGAACGTCGCGGCCAGGGCGTGGCCCATCAGCCCCAGTCCGACGACGGTCACCGGGGTGGTGTCGGTAGTCATGGCAGAATCGTCAACCTTCACACCGGTATGAAGGTCAAGGAGGCATGGGCCACATGCTGATCGGGGAACTGAGCCGGCAGACCGGGGTCAACACCCACCAGCTGCGCTACTACGAGGCACAGGGACTGCTCGAACCGGCGCGGCGGAGCGGCGGCTACCGCGAGTACGGCGCCGACGACGTGGTCACCGTGACCCAGATCAGGAGACTGCTCGAAGCCGGACTCTCCACAGAGGAGATCCGATTCCTGCTGCCCTGCGCCACCGGTTCGGCCCCCGACCTGGAGCCCTGCCCCGAACTCCTGGAGATGCTGCGCGCCCGCCTGCACGGGCTGGACGAACGCATCGACACGCTCGCCCGGTCCCGGGACGCCCTGGTCGACTACATCGCGGTCACCGAGCGGCGGGTGTCGGCGGAAGAGGTCC
This sequence comes from Plantactinospora sp. BC1, assembly GCF_003030345.1. Classification (NCBI taxonomy): domain Bacteria; kingdom Bacillati; phylum Actinomycetota; class Actinomycetes; order Micromonosporales; family Micromonosporaceae; genus Plantactinospora; species Plantactinospora sp. BC1. Next base: position 3,487,890 of record NZ_CP028158.1, on the reverse strand, counting down.
CAGCCTGCCGCGTCCTAGTTGGACTGCCGACCCTAATCGAGCGAAGCGACGGTATTGCATCCGTCGCAACCACTGGATAGGGGGCGCTCCGCCTTGCGGGGTCCGCCGCAGGGATGAGGCCGACAGGCGGGAGTTCACCCCAATGGTGGTCACCAGCCCGGAAACCACCAGCTACGCTCCCTTCATCCGATTCCTACTGGAGGGAGTACCGTGCGCCGCATCGTCAGAAGTGTGGTGACACCGGCGACCCTGGTCCTCGCGCTGGTCGCGACCCCGGTAGTGGCCCAGGCCGCCAGCCCGTTCGACCGCTATCTCGACCAGGAACTCAGCTGGGGTGCCTGCCTGTTCACGCCACCGGAGCAGGCCCGCCCGATGGAATGTGCCCTGGTCACCGTCCCCCGCGACTGGGCGGACCCCGATGCCGGCGTCGACCTGTCGGTCTCGATCAGCCGGACGAAGGCGACCGGTGAGCGCCTGGGTGCCATCCTGCTCAACCCGGGCGGCCCCGGGGGCCAGGGCAGCTCCCTGGCCGGCGCCCTGGCCGCGCTCCAACCGGCCGTGAACGAGCGGTACGACTTCATCGGCATGGACCCGCGTGGCACCGGCCACGAGGGTGGCACCGCCCCTGAGCAGCTCGGACTGGTCTGCGAGATCCCGACCGGCCGGCTCTCGACCCGGACCGACCTGGACGCCCGGGACCGGTCGCCGGAGAGCATCGCCGAACACCAGAAGGCGCCCCGGGCCATCGCCGAGGCCTGCCAGAGCAAGGCGCTGACGCCGTTCATCACCACCTGGCAGACCGCGTACGACATGGAGCTCATCCGGCAACTGCTGGGCGACTCCACTCTCAACTACCTCGGCTACTCCTACGGCACCTGGCTGGGTGCGAAGTACGCCTCGCTCTTCCCGGCCAGCGCCGGCAAGATGGTGCTCGACTCCAGCGTCAACTGGCAGGGCCGGCTCCAGGCGGCCTTCGAGGCGTTCCCGATGATCGGGCAGCGGCAGCTCGACGACGTCTACCTGCCCTGGACGGCGCGGCAGTTCCCCGAGATCGTCGGTGAGACTCCGGCCGAGGCGGCCCGGACCTGGGAGGCTGCCCGGGAGTACGCCAAGACGCTCGGCATCTCCGGTGACAACTACGACGCCCTCTTCGTCGGCATGGGCGGCCAGCTGCAATGGCTCCTCGCCACCCTGGTCTTCACGGTCGCGGCGCAGGAGATGAACGGCGAGACCCCCGAGACCGGGCTGTCGGAGGCGCTGCGTACCGAGCTGGACGCGCTGGCCCGGACGGAGTACGGCGTGCCGCTGGCCGAGCTGACGGTACGGCGGATCGCGACCGAGGTCCCCGAGGACTACGTGACGTTCCCCGGTACCCGGGTTTCCGTCGCCTGCGGCGACCAGCCCACCCGCTCCGCCACCTGGTACCGGAAGCTCAGCGACCGGCAGGGTCCCCGCTACCCGCTCTTCGGCTGGGCGTACGGGCTCTCCGAACCGTGCGCCTTCTGGTCGGACGCGCCCCGGCAGACCCTGCCGAACCTCCCCGCGTCGGTCGCCTCGAAGATTCTGGTCGTGCAGGCCGAGTTCGACCCGCAGACCGGCTACGAGCAGGCGCGGGCGGCGGTCCGGGCGGCTCCCGGGGTCAGCATGGTCTCGATCGACGACGCCACCTTCCACGGGCAGTACGCGCTCGACGGCAACCCGTGCGTCGACGGGATGGTCAACGTCTTCCTGCTGCGCAACTCGCGCCCGTCCGACGCGACCTGCCCGGGAGTGCCGCTGCCGGGTGAGAGCGAGGTCTATCCGGTCGCCGGCCCGGTGAAGCGGGACAACCGCAAGCTCGACTCGTCGGCGCGGCTGTCGGCCGAGAGCCTGCCCGAGCTGCGCGAGCAGGTACGGGACCGGATCGCTCGGGTGAACTCGGAGCGTCCCGTCCGCTGACGCTGTCGGTCGCCCCGTGGCCCGCTCCGGTGGTCACGGGGCGACCGCGCAGCACCCCGCCCCGGATGACGTCAGAGTGCCAGTTTCATGCCCTCGTGACTGGCCTCGAAGCCCAGTGAGGCATAGAAGCGGTGCGCCTCGGTACGCCGCTTGTCGGTGGTCAACTGGACCAGCCGGCAGCCGCGTTCCCGGGCCTGGTCCACCGCCCAGTGCATCATCCGGCGGCCGACTCCCTTGCCCCGCAGATCGGTGCGAACCCGGACCGCCTCGATCTGCATCCGTTGGGCGCCGCGCCGGCTCAGCCCGGGGATGAAGGTGAGCTGCATCGTGCCGACCGGTTCGCCGTCGAGTTCGGCGACGATCAGCTCGTTGCGCGGGTCCGCGTCGACCGCCTCGAAGCCGGCCCAGTAGGCGGCGTCGACCTCCTCGCCGATCGGCTCCGCCGGTTGCCGGCTCGCGGTCACCTCGTCGTCCAGCAGCATCGCGACGATCGCCGGTACGTCGTCCCGGCGGGCGATCCGGAAGATCAGCTCACTCATGCGCCCAGCCTGGCACATCGACCCTCGACTGCCGGCCCGGCCCGGCGGGGCGGGGCGGGAGTGGCGTGGCCGGACTGCCGCAGCTCGCCGGGCGGAGGGTGTCCGTCGAACGGACTGTAGAGCTGCCCCGCTTGTGCGCCCGCGATGGCCACCCCCGGCATCCCCCGAAGACCCGCCCCGTCTGTGCACCCAGCTCGACAGTCTGCGCACGAAGGTGGTGCCCGTCAGGGTGCCGCGCACCGAACCCGCGCTCCCGCGCCGCCCGGCGCGGGCGACGCGCGGCAGGCGGTGTGCGGCGGGCGCCGCGCGACGCGTGCCTCCGCCAGGGTCACCGGGCCGGGCAGGTGGTGCCGGCGCTCGGCGGCTTGAGGTCGATCAGGTAGTCGTCGACGGCGTCGTTGATGCAGCGGGTCTGCGGATAGGCCGTGTGCCCCTCGCCCTGCCAGGTCAGCACCACGCCGACGTCGAGCATCTCGGCCAGCTTCGGCGTCTGCTCGTAGGGCGTGGCCGGGTCGCCGGTGGTGCCGACGACGACGATCGGCGGGGCGCCGGTCGCCGGGCCGGTCGGGTACGGGTCGCGCTGGCCGGGCCAGAATTCGCAGCTCAGCATGCCCACCGCGAGCGGGGCGCCGAAGAGCGGGTACTTCCGGCGCCACTCCGACTGCAACGACCGGATCCGGTCGACGCCGACCTTGCGCTCCTCGTCGGCGCAGTTCACCGAGAGGTTGGCGTCGAAGAGGTTGGTGTAGCTGCCGTCCTCGGCCCGCTCGGCGTACGAGTCGGCGAGTTCGAAGACCTCCTTCGGGTCCCCGTCGGCGAGCGAGTCGATCGCGGCGGCGAGCTTCTGCCAGCCGGACTCGGTGTAGAGCGAGGAGATCACCGCGTAGAAGATCCAGCCGGCGGTCGCCTCCCGGCCGCCCTCGCCGCGTACCGGGGAGACCCGGGCCTTCTCCATCGCGTCCGTCACCGCACCCCGGGCGTCCGAGGCGATCGGACACCGGCCCGGGTTCTCCCGGCACCAGTTGGTGAAGTTGGTGAAGGCCCGCTCGAAGCCCTTGGCCTGGCTCTCCGAGCCGGCCACCATGTCCTGCTTCGGGTCGACCGCGCCGTCGAGCACCAGCGCCCGGACGTTGCGCGGAAAGAGCTGGGCGTACGTCGCGCCGAGCAGGGTGCCGTAGGAGTATCCGAGGTAACTCAGCTTCTCGTCGCCGACGGCGGTCCGGATCGCGTCCATGTCGTGCGCGGCCTGCTCGGTGGAGTAGAGCCGCAGCCGCTCGCCGTACTTGCCGCCGCAGGTGTCACCGATCCTCCGGTTCAGCGCCACCAGTTCGTCGAACTCCGCCTGGCTCGCCGGATCCGGCTCGAAGCCGAAGGTGCTGTCCAGGTCGGTGTCGGAGACGCACTTGACCGGGGAGGAGCGGCCCACGCCCCGGGGGTCGAAGCCGATGATGTCGAACCGCCGGGTCACCTCGTCGGGCAGCCCGCCGAAGCTGGCCCCGAACGACAGGTAGACCGCCGAGTCGATGCCGGAGCCGCCGGGCCCGCCCGGGTTGACCAGCAGCGAGCCGATCCGGTCCTGCTGCTTCGCCGACCGGATCCGCAGCAGCGAGATCTCCAGCTTGTCGCCGCCCGCACCGGCACCGCCGGCCGCGCTCCAGTCCGCGGGTACCGGAATGGTCGCGCAGTCGTACCGCATGTTGGCCGCGCCCCGGCCGACGAGCTTGCGGGGTACCTCCGGACAGGGCTTCCAGTCGGCGGCGCCCGCGCCGTTCGACGAGGCCGCCGGGCCACCGCGCTCGCTGCCGTCGTCGGGCCGGAAGATCGGGATGGTGCAGCCGGCGACGAGCATCACGACGGCCAGGAGAGCGGCCAGGGGCAGTCGGCGAAGGTGCGAGCGGGCCAAGAGAGATCCTCCGTGATCGTATCGACCGTCAGGCTACGCGCCGGGGGCGAGCGGGTCGCCGCGGAGCACCTGGTCGACGTCGAACCGGATCGGGCGGTCGAGTTGGTCGTACCCGCAGGAGGCCGGCTCCCGGTCGGGCCGCCAGCGGACGAACTGCGCGGTGTGCCGGAACCTGTCGCCCTCCATCGCGTCGTAGCCGACCTCGGCCACCAGTTCCGGGCGGAGCGGCTCCCACTCCAGGCTCTTGGTGCCGGACCACCGGCTCGGCCCACCCGGGATACGCTGCCCGCTGGTGTGGTCGCCGTGCACCCACGGGTGCTCCTTGACGCCCTCGCGGTAGGGGGCCAGCTCGTCGAGCAGCTCGGCCCGGCGGGCGGCGCTGAACGACGCCGAGACGCCGACGTGGTGCAGCGTGCCCGCCTCGTCGTGCAGGCCGAGCAGCAGCGAACCGACCACCGGGCCGGACTTGTGCCAGCGGAACCCGGCGACCACCACGTCGGCGGTCCGGGTGTGCTTGACCTTGAACATCAGCCGCTTGCCGGGCTCGTAGGGGATGTCGGCGGGCTTGGCGACCAGCCCGTCCAGCCCGGCGCCCTCGAAGATCTCGAACCACCGGGCCGCCGTCTCCGGGTCGGTGGTGGTCTGGGTGACGTGCACCGGGGGTACGACCCCGCGCAGTGCCTCGACGAGGCGGGTCCGGCGCCGCTCGTAGGGCTGGTCGATCAGCAGCTCGTCGCCGATGGCGAGCAGGTCGAAGGCGACCAGGTCGGCCGGAGTGGTCTCGGCCAGCATGTTGACCCGGGACGCGGCCGGGTGGATGCGCTGGCTGAGCAGGTCGAAGTCGAGCCGGGGCCCGCCGTCCGGGCCGTCCCGGCGGATCACGATCAGCTCGCCGTCGACCGCGCAGCGGGTCGGTAGCTGCGCCCGGGCCTGCGCGACGACCTCCGGGAAGTAGCGGGTCATCGTCTTGCCGCCCCGGCTGGCCAGCTCGACCTCGTCACCGTCCCGGAAGACGATGCACCGGAAGCCGTCCCACTTCGGCTCGTAGCTCATCCCCGGACCGGTGGGGATCTTCGGAACGCTCTTGGCCAGCATCGGCTCGACCGGCGGGTTGATCGGCAGCTCCACCCGGCCAAGTCAACCAGATGGCCGGCGTACCGGGGTGCCCCGCGCCGGTACCGGTGGTCCCATCCGCCCCATCCGGCGCAGGAGTTTCGGGCCGACCACCGCGCGTGAGGTGTTTTCGCAGGTCAGAGCTATCTTCGCCGGATGCGGGGCTGGGTGTGTGTCTGCTGCGGCCGGTGGCAGGTGAGTGTCGAGCGGATCGCCGGGAGATACCTCTACCGGCTGGCGTACCGCTATCGCGCGGAGGTGGGCGGGGTGGACGTGGTCGGGGAGGTGGGCACGATCGCGGCGCTGGAACGGCTGCTGCTGGCCCGTACCCCGGTGACCCTGGCCGACCTCGTCGAACGTCCGGTCGGCCGGGCCTCGTGAACCGATGCTGCGGTGTCGGGGTCGTCGCGGGTGCTAGAGCGCCTTCGCGATCTCGGCCAGTACGTCGGCCGGCACCTCCACCGCGGTCTCGTGCGCCGGGATGTCGAGCTGGGCCAGCGCCTCCGGGTCGGAGACGCGCCAGCCCTGCACGATGAAGGTGTCACGGTCCGTGCGGTACAGCGACGGGCAGTTGTTGACCTGGGACTGTGCGGTCTTACGAATGAAAGTGAGCTTCACGATCGGGCCTTTCGCTCCTTTTAAGCCGCTTTGGGACGGATGCCCCGGCGGTCTGTGTTGCATTATGCGGCTAATCGGGACGTTCGGGCACGGATCACAGCAACGTGGTGGCGTGAATGTAGGTGAATGGCCGATTCATCTCGCGCCGGATGCGGGGCTTTTTCTGCTATTGCGGCCGGGACGGCGCAGCTCAAGAGGGGGTCTCGGTCGGGGGTCGCCAGTCGGCGTACCGGGCCATCGAGCGGAGCGCCACCCGGGGCGGGGTCAGCCGCATCATCACGTTGCGTAGTCCCACCGCCAGCGGATTGCGCAGCTGCTGACCGAACCGCCCGATCAGGTACGACGCTCGGGCCACCTGCTGGCTGCGGGGGCGGCGCTCGGCGTCGTACCGGGCCAGCCCGGCCGGCACCTCGGTCCCGCCGGGCAGGCTCAACCCGAGCACCACCGCGTCCTCGATCGCCTGGGCGGCACCCTGGCCCAGGTTCGGCGTCATCGCGTGCGCGGCATCGCCGAGCAGCGCGACGGCCCCCGTCACGTAGCTGCCCAGCGGGGTGCCGAGATGGTAGAGGTCGTTGCGGAGCACCCCCTGCGGGCTGGTCGCGTCCATCAGCTCCGGGATGGGCGCGTGCCACGCCCCGAAGCGCTCCCGGACCGTCCCGAACTCGTCGGCGACGGGCCACTTCTCCGGGGCGTTCACCGCGCCGAACCAGTAGACCCGGCCGTCGCCGAGCGGCACCATCCCGAACTCGGCGCCCGGCGCCCAGGTGATCGCCACCAGCAGTTCGCCGGTCCAGGGCTCGTCCGTCACGCCCCGCCAGGCGGTGGTGCCGACGTAGACCGGCGGCGGCACGTCCGGCCACAACCGTCGGCGTACGACGCTGCGCAGCCCGTCCGCGCCGATCAGCAGCTCGGCCCGGAGTGTCGTGCGGACGCCCCCGGAGAGGTACGTGACCTCGGCCGGCGGTCCGGCGACCACCTCGACCACCTCGGCACCGGTGAGCAGGGACGTGCCCGCCGGCAGCGCGGCGCGGAGGATCTCGTGCAGCGTCGCCCGGTGGATGCCCAGCGACTCGGTGCCGAGCTGGTCGACCAGGTCGGCGGCCTCGATCCGGGACAGCCACCGGCCGTCGGCGGTACGGCTGCCGCCCGACGCCTCCACCCGACCGGCCGCCCGGATCTGCTCGTCGACGCCGAGCGCCGCCAGCCCGGTCAGCGCGTTGGACATCAGGGTGATGCCGGCGCCGACCGCCCCGAACTCGGGCGCCCGCTCCAGGATGGTCACCTGCCAGCCCTGCCGGCGCAGCGCCAGCGCGGCGCAGAGCCCGCCGATCCCCGCGCCGACCACCACTGCCGTGCGATCCACCATCGCGCCCACCTCCGGGAATCCGCGCTTCTACACCTGTAGAAAGGCATACTACAGGCGTAGAAGACCCGGGTGGGAGGGAGCAGCGGGTGACCGCACGGCGGGACCGGTTCGCCGTCATCACCGACGCCGCGATCGAACTCGTGGCGGAGCTGGGCATGCGGGGGCTGACCCACCGGGCGGTGGATGCCCGGGCCGGACTCCCGCTCGGCTCCACCTCGGCCTATTTCCGGACCCGCAAGACGCTGATCGAGGCCGTCGTACGCCGCCTCGCCGACCTCGACCGCGCCGACCTCGAAGCCACCGAGCTACCCGCCGGGGAACTATCCGCCACCGAGCTACCCGCCGAGCCGGCCACCGGACCGCTCGGACCCCGGGAACTCGACCAGCTCGCCGGCCGGATAGCCGGCCTGCTCGACCGCTGGCTGACCGACGGGCGTACCCGGACGCTGGCCCGGTACGCCTGCCTGCTGGAGGCCACCCACCACCCCGAGCTACGGGAGATCCTGTCGTACGGCACCGCCTCCCGGACCCAGGCCCGCGCGCTGCTGCGCCAGGCCGGCGCCGCAGACCCGGAGCGGAGCGGCAACCACCTCGTCGCCTGCGTGGACGGGCTGCTCTTCGACCGCCTCGTCGGCGCCGGTTCGCTGACCGCACCGGCACCGGGGAGCGAGCAGAGCCGGCAGGACCTCCACCAGGCCGTCCGGACCGTACTTTTCGCGATGGCCGCCGGCCCCCCGGAGATCCAATCTCCGGCCACCGGCAGCGCCTGACCGGAACACCGAGCCCGACGGCCGGTCCGGCGCCGGGTCAGCGACGGCGGCTGGGCCGGCGCGCCGGGACGGTCCGCCGCCCGGCGAGGATCGCCGCCGCGCAGGTGCCGAAAACGATGCCGGCGAACGGTAGGAGTCTGGCCACGGCTTTCACGACCGGCGCCCCCGCCTGCCGGTGCGGGCCGCCAGCCGCTCCCGCTGCGGCTCCACCGTGTACCTCGGATCCCGGGCCGAGGCCATCCCGGCCTGGAAGATCCCGAACCGGAGGCAGATCGAGCCGGCCAGCAGCGCCGCCGCGCCGGCCGCCGTCACCGCCCGGCCACGCCCACCGCCGCCGGCCGCCACCGTGACCGCACCCGCCGTGCAGAGCAGCTTGCCGGCCCGCAGCAACCCGCCGGCCAGGCCCTGCCGCAGCGGTTCGCCGACCATGCCGAGCCGGCGCTCCATCCGGTACGCCGCCACGAGTTCGGCGGCGGTGCCGAGGACCGCCGCCCGGCGGGCCGGTCCCGCCTCCGTCGCCGGAGCGGCGAGCACGCCCAGCGCCCCCGCCGAGGCCGCCGCCGAGCCCGCGAAGAGCACCGGCAACTCCCGGTACCCGTCGTGCCAGACCGGCACGGCGGTGTCCGCGAAGAGCGTCGCGGTGTACGAGGCGACCGCCGGCCCGAGCACGGCGGCGCCGAGCGTGCCGAGCCGGCCGAGCCGGGGCAGCCGACCGGTGACCGCGCTGCCGGCGGCGAGCAGCGTCAACGGGCCGTACCCGGCGAGCAGCCAGGAGCCGACGCTCATCGGCGAGGTCACCTTGACCACCCGGAGCATGTGCAGGAACCGCTCCGGGCGGCCGAGGTCGTGCACCAGGGAGTAGAGCGAGCCGCCCAGCGCGACCGCCGCACCCGCCTTGAGGCCCCGGGCCAGCCCCGGCCGGCCGGTGAAGTCGGCCGCGGCGGCCAGGGTCGACGAGGCGCCGGCCAGCCCGCCGAGGAAGAGGTAGCCGCCGATGTCCGCCGCCTGCCAGGTCGGCGGCTTGAGCACCGGCCGGCCGTAGTACGACCGGAACTCGGCCCTCGGCACCATCAGCCGCTCACCGCGCTGGCGCCGCCCCGGGCGGCCGGCGGAGCCGATCAGCGCGTCCCGCTCCACCGGCAGGTCGGGTGCGGTGTCGAGGCGTACGTCGGTGTGGGTCATCGGCGGGCTCCGGGAAGTGACACGGCGACCAGGGCGGCGAGCAGCCCGGCGGCGACCAGTCCGGTACGGCGCCACATCGCCGGCAGGTCCCGGGTGGTGACGACCGGGTCGGGTGGCAGCCCGTACACCTCGGGCTCGTCGAGCAGCAGGAAGAACGCGCCCGCCCCGCCGACCCCGTCGTACGGGTCGGCGCCGTAGAGCCGGGCGCTGCTCACCCCGGCGTCGTGCAGGTCCGAGACCCGGGCGGTGGCCCGGGCGCGCAGCTCGGAGAGTTCACCGAACTGGATCGAGTCGGTGGGGCAGCTCTTGGCGCAGGCCGGTTCCTGGCCGACCGAGAGCCGGTCGTAGCAGAGGGTGCACTTCCAGGCCCGGCCGTCGTCCTTGCGCACGTCGATGACCCCGAACGGGCAGGCCGGCACGCAGTAGCCGCAGCCGTTGCAGATGTCCTGCTGCACCACCACGGTGCCGAACTCGGTGCGGAAGAGCGAGCCGGTCGGGCAGACGTCCAGGCAGGCGGCGTGGGTGCAGTGCTTGCACACGTCGGAGGACATCAGCCAGCGGAAGTCCATCCCGGGTACGGCGTCGACGTGCCCGTCCGGCGGTGCCGACCCGGGCATGCCGAGCGAGACGGCGGTCCGGCCGCCGGCCGCCCGGCGCAGCGCGGCGGGGACCTCGGCCGGGGCGAGCTGGGCCTCCTGCCGGCCGAGCCGGCGGGGCTGCTCGACGAAGGCGACGTGCCGCCAGCTGTTCGCGTCGAGCTGGCCGGTGTTGTCGTACGACATGCCGGTGAAGGTCAGCCCGTCCTCGGGGATCGCGTTCCACTCCTTGCAGGCCACCTCGCACGCCTTGCAGCCGATGCAGACGCTGGTGTCGGTGAAGAAGCCGACCCGTTCCGGCGGCTCGGCGTAACCGCCGGCGGTGGCCGGATCGTGTTGCTCCCCGGTCGCCTCGCGCAGGTCGGCAGACATCCGCTCACACCTCCGTACCGGTCGCGAGGGTGATCCCGGCCCGGCGCTGGTAGTCCCGGACCAGCGCCACCCGCTCCGGCCCGCGTGGCCGCCGCCCGGGGCGGATGTCGGCGGAGAAGACCTTGCTCTCCTGGATGTGCGAGTTCGGGTCGAGCGAGATCGAGCTGAGTTCGTTGGCCGCGTCGCCCCGGCTGTGCCCGTTCGGTCCCCAGTGGAACGGCAGCCCGATCTGGTGCACCACCCGGCCGTCGACGTGCAGCGGCGCGATCCGCTCGGTCACCAGCACCCGGGCCTCGACGGCGTTGCGGGCGGTGACGATGGTGGCCCAGCCGCAGTGCACCAGTCCGCGTTCGGCGGCCAGCTCGGGGGAGACCTCGCAGAAGAACTCCGGCTGCAACTCGGCCAGGTACGGGGTGTTCCGGCTCATCCCGCCCGCCGTGAAGTGCTCGGTGAGCCGGTAGGTGGTCACCACGTACGGGAAGACCTGCGCGCCGCTCTGCGAGCCGTTCGGGTGGTACTTGTTCTGCTCGTGTGGCCGCAGCAGCCGGGCCGGGTTGCGCTGCTGGCCGTAGAGCGGATTGTCCACGGGGGAGTCCTGTGGCTCGTAGTGCGCGGGCAGCGGGCCGTCGGAGATCCCGGTCGGTGCGAAGAGCCAGCCGAGCCCGTCGGCCTGCATGATGAACGCGTCGGTGCCGCGCAGCGCGGCGATCCCCCGGGCGCCGTCCGGCGGCTGGTAGTCCGGCGGCTTGGTCGGCTCGAAGTCGGGTATGTCGTACCCGGTCCACCGGCCGGCGTCGGCGTCCCACCAGACGTACTTCTTCCGCTCGCTCCACGGCCGTCCGTCCGGCCGGGCCGAGGCCCGGTTGTAGAGCATCCGCCGGTTCGCCGGCCAGGCCCAGGCCCACTCCGGGGAGACCCAGCTCTGCTCCTCGGCCGGCTTGCGCCGGGCGGCCTGGTTGATCCCGTCCTTGTACACCCCGCAGTAGATCCAGCAGCCGCAGGCCGTCGACCCGTCGTCGGCGAGTTCGGTGTACGTCGACAGCGGCCGGCCGTCGGCGTCCCAGCCGTTGATCTCGGCGAGCACCGCCTCGCCGTCCGGCTCGGCGGTCCGGCCGATGGTCGGGTAGTCCCAGGTCAGGTCGAGGATCGGCCGGTCCTTCGGATCCGTCGAGCCGGCCAGCTTCTGCCGGATGATCCGGCCCAGGTGGTACATGAACCAGAGGTCGCTGCGCCGGTCGCCGGCCGGCTCGACCGCCTGGTGGCGCCACTGGACCAGCCGGTTGGTGTTGGTGAAGCTGCCGTCCTTCTCGGTGTGCGCCGCGGCCGGGAGTACGAAGACCTCGGTGCCGATCTCTTCGGTGACGAGTTCGCCGGAGGCGATCTCCGGCCCGTCCTTCCACCAGGTGGCGCTCTCGATCATGGTGAGGTCCCGGACGACCAGCCAGTCCAGTTTGGCCATCCCGAGCCGCTGCATCCGGGCGTTCGCCGAGCCGACCGCCGGGTTCTCGCCGAGCAGGAAGTAGCCCTTGCAGGCGCCACCGAGCTGCTCCAGCACGGTGTCGTAGTGCGAGTGGCTGCCGGTCAGCCGGGGCAGGTAGTCGAAGCAGAAGTCGTTCTCCGGCCGGGCCGCCGCCCCCCACCACGCCTTGAGCAGGCTGACCGTGTAGGCCCGCATGTTCGCCCAGAACCCCTTGCGGGCGGCGTCGGCGACGATGAAGTCGGCCAGGGTCTGGGTCTTGTGCGCGTGCGGCATCGGGATGTAGCCGGGCAGCAGGTTGAACAGCGTCGGGATGTCGGTCGAGCCCTGGATGCTGGCGTGCCCGCGCAGTGCCTGGATGCCGCCGCCGGGCCGGCCGATGTTGCCGAGCAGCAGTTGCAGGATGCTGGCCGCGCGGATGACCTGCGAGCCGTCGGAGTGCTGGGTCCAGCCGACCGCGTAGACGAACTCGCTGGTCCGCTCCGGGCCGGAGTTGTCGACCAGGTGCCGGCACACCTGCCCGAAGACCTCCGGCGGGATGCCGCAGACCCGTTCGACCATCTCCGGGGTGTAGCGGGCGAAGTGCCGCTTGAGGATCTGGTAGACGCAGTGCGGGTCGGAGAGGGTCGGATCGCGGCGGGGCTGCCCGTCCAGGGCGGCGCTGCCGGAGCCGAACTTCTCGCCCCGGCCGGCGCCGTGCCCGTCGTACTCCGCCGACCGCTTCGGGTCGTCCCGCAGGCTCTGCCCGGCCGCGACCCGGGCCTCGAACTGGCTGTCCCGCTCGCCGGTCGCCGAGACCAGCTGCACGCCCTCGTACTGCCAGCTCTCCTCCCGGTAGGTGTGGCTGTCCGGGTCGAAGCCGGAGAAGAGCCCGTCCAGGTCGTCGGTGTCCCGGAACCGCTCGTGCACGATGGTCGAGGCGTTCGTGTACGCCAGCACGTACTCCCGGAAGTCCTTCTCCTCGGTCAGTACGTGGTTGATGATCCCGCCGAGGAACGCGATGTCGGTGCCGGCCCGGATCGGCACGTACAGGTCGGCCAGCGCGCTGGTCCGGGTGAACCGGGGATCGACGTGGATCACCGTCGCGCCGCGGGCCTTCGCCGCCAGCACCCACTGGAAGCCGACCGGGTGCGCCTCGGCGAAGTTGGATCCCTCGATCACGATGCAGTCGGCGTGCTGGAGGTCCTGCATGAAGGTGGTGGCACCGCCGCGCCCGAACGACGTGCCGAGGCCGATCACGGTGGAGCTGTGGCAGACCCGGGCCTGGTTCTCCACCTGGATCACCCCGAGCGCGGTGAGGAGCTTCTTGATCAGATAGTTCTCCTCGTTGTCCAGGGTGGCGCCGCCGAGGCTGGCGATCCCCATCGTCCGGGCCACCCGGGTGCCGTCCTGCTCCTCCTGCCAGGTCTCCCGCCGGGTCCGGATGACCCGCTCGGCGATCATCTCCATCGCGGTGTCGAGGTCGAGGTCCTGCCAGTCCGTGGCGTACGGCGGGCGGTAGCGCACCCTGTCCAGCCGGCCCGAGTCGGTGGTCAGTTGCAGCGAGGCGGCGCCCTTCGGGCAGAGCCGTCCCCGGCTCACCGGCGAGTCCGGGTCCCCCTCGATCTGCACCACCCGTTCGTCGCGGACGTAGACGTTCTGCGCGCAGCCGACCCCGCAGTACGGGCAGACCGACTTCACCACCCGGTCGGCGTCGGCGGTCCGGGCACGCAGCTCGGCACTGTGCCGCGACTTCGCCGCGGCCGCCCGCCCGGTCCGGTCCGGACCGGTGAGCTGCCGCCAGACCGGCCACGAGCCGATCGGTAGACCGCGCACCTGCGCCTCCTGTCGTCGATGGCCGCCACCGAGCCGCTGCGGCGGGACCCGTTCGCTACCGGTCGGGTCGACCCAGCCCGTCGGCCCGGGCCCGGTCCCGCATCCAGTCGTGCACCTGCCGGGACGACGTCGGGTTGAACTCGCGCGGGTTGACCAGCGTCTGGGTGCGGGACGGCAGGACTCCGGGGCGCTGCCGTTGCGCCCTCGTCACCGTGCCGCCGCCGTCGGCCGGGAGCCCGGTGCCGACCAGGTACGCCTGTCCGGCCGGGATGCCCAGCTCGGCGCCGATCTCCTGGTAGCTCCGGCCCAGGCCGACCAGGCGCAGCACCGCTTCCTTGCTCGCCATGCCGCCCCCGTTCGCCGCTCCGGCCGGTACCGACCGCTCGACCGGCAACCACCGACAATCCTCTCATTTCACCCAGGCCACCGGAGTCGGTTCGCCGGCAAGGAAGGGCCCCCGCCTGTCGCTTACGGCACAGGCGGGGGCCCTTCCTGACGATTCAGCCGGCCAGCGGGGTGTGCCCGGCCGGTACGGTCTCGTCGGCCGGCGGCGGTGGCGGCGGGGTACCGTCCCCGAACGGGCGGCCACCGAGCGCCTCCCGGCCGTGCGGCTCCAACCAGTTCCGCAGGTCCGGCCCGGCCGGCACGATCCCGGTCGGGTTGATGTCCCGGTGCACCTCGTAGTAGTGCCGCTTGATGTGGTCGAAGTCGATGGTGTCACCGAAGCCGGGCGTGCTGAACAGATCCCGGGCGTACGCCCAGAGCACCGGCTGCTCGGAGAGCTTCTGCCGGTTGCACTTGAAGTGCCCGTGGTAGACCGCGTCGAACCGGACCAGCGTGGTGAAGAGCCTCACGTCCGCCTCGGTGATCGTCTCCCCGACCAGGTAGCGCTGCCCCTCCAGCCGGGCGGAGAGCCAGTCCAGCCGGTCGAAGAGCCGCCGGTACGCCTTCTCGTACGCCTGCTGGCTGCCGGCGAAACCACACCGGTAGACCCCGTTGTTGACGTCGGCGAAGACGACGCCGTTCACCTCGTCGATCTCCTCGCGCAGCGCCTCCGGATAGAGGTCGGGCGCACCGGACCGGTGGTACGCCCGCCACTGCGTCGACAGGTCGAGGGTCATCTGGGCGAAGTCGTTCGTCACCACCTGCCCGGTCGGCACGTCCACGATCGCCGGCACCGTGATCCCGCGCTCGTAACCGGGGAACCGGGCGAAGAACGCCTCCTGGAGCCGCTCGATGCCGAGCACCGGGTCCCGGCCGCCCGGATTGAGGTCGAACGTCCAGCTCCGGGCGTCGTGGGTCGGCCCGGCGATCCCCATCGACAGCACGTCCTCCAGCCCGAGCAGCCGACGGACGATGATCACCCGGTTGGCCCACGGACAGGCCCGGCTCACCACCAGCCGGTACCGGCCCGGCTCCACCGGATAGCCGTCCCGCCCGTCGGCGGTGATCCGGGTCGCGATGTAGCGCTGGTCCCGGGTGAACTCCCCACCCGGGTTGACGTAGCTGCCGTCGGTGGCGTTGCCGCCGCCGCTCGCCCTGCTGCCCTCTGCGGTGTTCGACATTCCACCATCGTTCCCCAAACTCTCCCCGGATCCACCGCCGAACCTCGGCGAACCCGCGCCCGACCCCGCCGGCACGGGATCGCTGCGGGGGTCAGCGGCGCATCAGCTCGTTGACCGCCCCGTAGTCCAGGGCACCGGCGAGGGCGTCGTAGCCGCCCGACCCGTACGCCTCCTCGGCGGCCCGCCGGACCACCGCGTACGCCGCCTCGGCCACCGCCGAGCCGAGGCTGACCCGGGCCACCCCGAGCCGGGCCAGCTCGGGTACGGCCGGCGCGCCGGGACCGGCGAGGATGTTCAGCGGTGCCGGAATGCCGGCGACCAGTGCCGCCACCGTCTCCGGGTCGACCACCCCGGGCACGAAGATCCCGTCGGCACCGGCCCGCAGATAGTGGGCCGCCCGGTCGAGGGTCTCCGGCACCCCGCCGGTACCCCGCAGGAAGGTGTCGATCCGGGCGTTGACGTACAGCGGAATCCCGACCTCGTCCGCGACGGCCCGGGCGGCGGCCAGCCGGGCCGACTGGTCGGCGACCTCGCGCAGCCCCGGCCCGCCGCCCGGCGCCGCGTCCTCCAGGTTCACCCCGACCGCGCCGGCGGCCAGCACCCCACGGACGGTCTCGGCGACCTGCTCCGCAGTGGCCCCGAAACCGGACTCGATGTCGGCGGTGACCGGCACCGGGACCGCCGAGGCGACCCGCCGGACGAGTTCGGTCGCCGGCTCCCGGCCGAGGACGTCGCCGTCCGGGGTGCCGAGGCTCCACGCCACCCCGGCGCTGGTCGTCGCGACGGCCCGCGCACCGGCCGCCGCCACGATCCGGGCGCTCGCCGCGTCCCACGCGTTGACCAGGACCACCGGGTCGGCGGGGACGTGCAGGGAACGGAACAGTTCGGCGCGAAGACGTTGATCACTCATGGTCGGTAGTCTCCGCCGCCCGCACCGGTCGCCGTATTCTTTCAGTTCTGCCTAAAACGAGAGGTCGACGTGGTCTCCATCGGTCTGCCGGGCGGTGCCGTCGCCCGGATCCGCTTCGCGGTCTCCTGCCTCTGGGAGGTCGCGACAAGCGTCCGGGTGCTGCGCGACGCCGGCGACCACGCCGTGCACCTGCCCTGGGCGACCCGGGTACGTCCCCGGCTCGTCGACGCCGGCCTGATCCCTGCCCTGACCGGGCCGCTCGGGCCGGGTGGTGCCGGGACAGCCGGTGGGCTGCTCTGGCAGTTGATCCCGGCCCGGCCGCACTACCTGCCCGACTTCCTCACCCCGGCACCCGAGGGACTCACCCCGGACCTCGACACCGAACTCGCCACGCTGCTCGCCACCCCGGCCGAGGTGGTCCGGGCGGACCTCGACGGCTACCCCGGCCGGGACGCCCCGGCAGTACGCCACCTGCACGCCGACCCGGCCGACGGGCTGCGCCGGCTCGCCGACGAGATCGTCCGGTACTGGCGGATCGCGCTCGCACCGGACTGGGCCCGGATCCGCCTGCTGCTCGACGCCGAGGTGCACCACCGGGCCCGGCGGCTCGCCGCCGACGGCGCCGCCGGACTCCTCAACGACCTGCACCGGCAGGTCCGCTGGGAGGGGGAGACGCTGGCCATCGCCCAGCAGCACTGCACCGCCGCCGACGTGCCGGACGGCAACGGGCTGGTGCTGATCCCGTCCGTCTTCGTCTGGCCCTCGGTGGCCAGCGTCGCGGCCGGCCCGGCGCCGCAGCTCGCGTACCCGGCCCGGGGCATCGCCACGCTCTGGGAGACGCCCCGACAGGCACCCGACAGCCTGGTGGCGGTACTCGGCCGGGGCCGGGCCCGGGTACTCGCCGAGATGCGCTCACCGGTCTCCACCACCGAACTGGCCCGGCGTACCGGGCTCTCGGCCGGGGGCGTCTCGCAGCACCTCGCCGTGCTCCGGGCCGCCGGGCTGGTGGCCACGCACCGGACCGGCCGGACCGTGCTGAACAGCCGTACCACCGTCGCCGAGGCGCTGCTCTCGGTGGCCGGCTGAACCGTCGGCGGGGCGGCGGTACTTCTCCAGATAGACCAGTCCGGGGCCGGTGTCCAGCGGCCGGTGCGCGTAGTCGAGGTACCCGTGCCGGCGGTACAGCCGCAGGTTCTCCTCGCTGTCGGCGCCGGTGAACAGCTCGAACCGGTGTACCCGGTCCGGGCAGGCGGCCTCGACCGCGTGCAGCAACCGGCCGCCGATTCCCCGGCCCTGGAGGTCGGGGGCGACGGCGAGCCGGCCGATCAGCCCGGTCCGGTCCTGGAACCGGGCCCGGACGGCACCGACGAGCCGGGTACCGAGCCGGGCGACCAGCACCACGCCGGTCCCGGGCGGCCGCGCGAGTACGGCCCGGATCTCGGCCAGCGTCTCGGTGAGCGGCGGCAGCGACGGATCGGCGTAGCGCTGCGCCTCGCTCAGATAGGCGGCCCGCTGCACGGTGAGGATCTCGCCGGCGTCGGCCACCGTCGCCCGTCGCACGACGATCGGGCCGGGCGTGGCGGTGGTCTCCGGCAGGGGATGCTGCGGCGAGGACATCCCCGCAGGCAACCAGCTCCGCCCCGGGCCCGACCACCCCGGCCGGCGGGCGTCCCACCGGTTAGGCTGCCGAACGGACCGACGCCGTATCCGTGGCGCCCGGCGGGGTCCCCCGGGGAGGAGGGCCAGGCGATGCCCGGACTGACCTATCCGGAGGTCGGCGCCACCGGCACCGGCCGGCTGCCGCCCGGGTACCGGCACCTGCGCTACCGCGCCGCCCTGCCGGCGGGCGCGTTCGAGTCGGCCGGCGAGGCGGTGCTCACCTGGCGGATGCACCGGGCGATGGGAGTGCGGATCGACGCCAGCGCGCCCCGGGCCGAGCCGGGCTGCACGGTCACCGCCGGGCTCGGGCTGGGCCGGCTGCGGCTGTCCGCGCCCTGCGAGGTGGTCTGGGCGGTACGCGACGACCACCGGGCCGGCTTCGGCTACGGCACCCTGCCGGGACACCCGGTACGGGGCGAGGAGGCGTTCCTGGTGGAGCGCCTCGACGACGGCGGGGTCCGGTTCACCGTCACCGCCTTCAGCCGGCCGGCCGGTCCGCTCGCCCTCGCCGCCGGTCCGCTGTTGCCGCTCTTCCAGCGCGGGTACGCCTGGCGCTGCGCCTCGGTGCTCCGCCGGCTGGCCGCCCGCTGACCGCAACGGCGGTCGGCGGGCCAGCGGGGGTCCGCTCCGGTGAACCTCTCGGTGCGGCGGTCAGAACCGGGCGAAGGAGCGGAGCGGCATCCGTGGACCGAACCGGGGCGCGTGGTGGCCACCGGCCTCCAGCAGCCGGCAGACCCGCCCACGGTGGCCCCGGAACGGCTCCAGCAGGGCCAGCATCCGGGCGTCGTCGCCGCGTACCTCGCCGGCCAGCGCCCAGGCGACCATGTTCGGGATGTGGTAGTCGCCGACGCTCACCGCGTCCGGGTCCCCGAAGGCGATCCGGACCACCTCGGCGGCCGTCCACGGGCCGATCCCGACGATGGCGGTGAGCCGGCGGGTCGCCTCGACCGGGTCGGCGCACCGCTCCAGCCGGTCCGCCTCGGCCGCCGCCCGGCGCAGCGTCTCCGCCCGCCGCTGCTCCACCCCGAACGGGTGGAACACCCAGTACGGCTGACCGGCGATCACCGCCGGCTCGGGCGGGACCCAGAGCCGGGGCAGCGGCCCGGGGGCCGGTACGCCGAACCGGCGCACCGTCGCCGAGTACGCCCGGAACGCCTCCTTGCCGGTGACCTTCTGCTCCAGGATCGCCCGCAGCAGCCGGGGGAAGATCTGCCCGGTGGCCGGTAGCCGCAGCCCCCGGTGGGTGCTGGCGAGCCGCCCCACCAGCGGGTGCCCGGCGGCGAGCCGGTCGAAGCCGGTCAGGTCGTCGCGGAACCCGGCCACGGCGTCGGCCCGGTCCACCACCCAGCCACCGCCCGGCCCGTAGCCGTCGGCGACCAGGTCACCGCCGACCCGGCGCAGCGCCAGCGTCCCCGGCCCGTCCGGGGTACGGCTGGCCCACCAGAAGGTGCCGTCGACGAACCGGGCGCAGGGGTCGTGCACCCCCATCGCCAGCGACCCGACCGAGCCTTCCAGGTGGTAGTGCTGCGGCGGGCGCAGCAGCCGGCTCGCGGTCGGCCCGGTGGCGGTCACCCGGACACTCTGCCACGCGGGACCGGGCAGCCCGCAACGGCGGGCCGGTGGGGGTGCCGGGCCCGGGGAGTGGGCGCGGACCGGGCCCACGACGGGACGGCACCGGAACGCCCGTGCGCGTTCCGGTGCCGTCCGGCCTCAAGCGGTGTCAGGTGGGTCCGAGCCGGTCCTCCTCCTCTCGGTCTCTCGTCGTCGGACTTCCCTGCTGGCGGCGGGGGTTGGGGACCAGTTGCCGCCGGTGGTGCGGGATGTGGCGGGAGCGTTTCACCGCTTCGGCCGCCGGCCGGCCCGAGCCGGCCGGGATCACCTGACGGTGATCCGCACTACGTCGAAGGCCGGCACCTGGTTGGCGCGGGTCATCATCGGGATCCGGTGCGAGCCGTCACCGGCCCACACGGCGCACTGCGCGGTACCCCGCTGGGTGAGCCCGGGCACGGTCACCGTGACGGTGTCCGGCCGGGCACCGCCCCGGCCGTCCTCGGTGGCCACGAAGAACGCCGGGACCGGCGCCGGGTCCGGCGCGGAGCGGCTGCTGCCCAGCATCCGGCAGGCGGAGTGGAAGTGGCCGCGGACCAGGCCCTCCTCGGTGAGGAAGGAGCTCTCCTTGTAGTAGCCACCCTGCCCGGCCGGCAGGAACCGGTCCCGGACCAGGTTGCGGGTGCTGACCTGGAGCGTGAACTGCTGGTTGACCCGGACCGAGTTCGGCGCCTGGGTGATCAGCAGAGACGGGTTCTGCTCCGGGGCGCCGACCTCACCGAACGCGGTGCCGACGCAGCGGGGACCGTTCTGGAAACCGTCGTGCGTCTGGAGATCGCTGTCCGAGCAGTCCGCGCCGAGCGGCTCCAGCGCGGCCGGGTTGCCCGGCGCGGAGCTGCTGCTGGTGCCCGGGCTCGGGGTGCAGTTGGCGCCGCCACCGCCCGGCCGGCCGCGCTGGGCCAGGGTGCCCGGCTCCTGCCCGTCACCGGGGTGCTGCACGGCACCGTGGTCGTGGTACGACCGGGTCTGCGGCTTCGCCGCCGTGCCCGGGCCCTCGGCGGCGGCCGAGGAGGACGGGTTCGCCGTGCCCGGGGCGCCGCTCGGCGCGCTGGTCGACGGCGCGCTGGTCGCCGGCGCCGGTGCGGTCGGGCAGGGCTTGGCCGCGGAGGGCCGGTTGCGGCCCCAGGTGCCGGCGTTCGAGACCTGGGTGACCGTGACGATCGCGCCGAACACGCCCAGCGTGGCCAGCACGGCGATCAGGCGCTTGTTGCGTGGTGGTCGGTTCGAGCGCCGCCGTGAGGAGCGGACGGGGGTGTTCTTCACGTGGTGCCACCTCTTCCTTAGAGGATTGGTCAGCGAGGTCGGATTTCAGCGGGACCAGGCTGGTGGTGCCGACGACCGGAGGGTCCTCGGCGGGTGCGGGATGCTGGGCGGGCCGGCGACGAGGCGGGCCCGGATGCCGGCGATCGGCGCGCTGTCGACCCGGCGGGGGTCACCGGGCGCGGCGCCGGCCACGGAGATCGGCGAAGCGGAGGGACGATCGTAGTCGCCGCGTGGCAACGCGTATATCGTCTCCATCTTCCCGCCTTTCCGAATATTCAGCCGGTAACGGTGCGAAAAAAACCGTACGGAATGCGTTGGCTGAGAGTCAAACCGTGGTAGAGAAGATAGGGATCTCTTGAGGTCCACTTAAAAGGAAATTATGTTTCGGAGAGCTAACCATCGGCGGCGCCGCCGGACCGGTCGCCGGAACCGGGCGCCGGTGGCCGGCGTGACCCTCCTCAGTGGCCGGTCGGGCCTGCCCGGACAGGCCGCGACGCCGGCCCCGGACCGGGCCGGCGTCGCAGCCGGACAGCGACGGTTGCCGCGCGTCGCGTCCGGGACCACGGCGGCGACCGACCGCGCCTACCCTGGCAACGGCCGGCCGCCGGGTCTGTGGGGCAGCACCCGTGGATCGACGGTCAGTAGCTGGGCCCGCTCTGTGCCTCGCCCTCGGCGGGCGGCGGGGCGACCGGCTTCGGCGTACCGGTCGGCAGGCAGCTCAGGTTCTTGGTCCCGGTCGGGGTCACCACGAACCAGGTACCGCCGACGCCCTGGCCCTTCCACTGTCCGGGCTTCTTGTCACCGATGTAGCGGTACACCGGCCAGCCGCCGATGGTGATCTGCCGGGTGCCGTCGGGCCGGAGGACCGTGCCGACCTTGTCGGCGGCGACGCCCTTGAGATCCGGCGTGCTGTTGGTCAGCGCCGCCGGCCACACCCGGGCACACTCACCAACGCAGGTCGTCTTCGGCGGCTTCGCCGAGTCCCGGTCGAAGCGGTAGAGCACCCAGCCCTTGTCGTCGGTCACCACCTGACCCATCCGGGGGACCCGCTTGCCGACCAGGCCGGCGGTGACGTCCACATCGGCCACCTCGACGGGCTGCGGGGTCGGCTCGGCGGTGGGTTCGGCGGTCGGCTCGGCGGCAGCGTTCGCCGCCGGCTTCGCGTTGTCGGCGGCACTGGTGTTCGGGGTGGTTCCGGCTGGTGCGCAGGCCGTCAACGCGGCCAGCGCCGCGCCGGCCAGAACGACGCCGGTACGCTTCGTCGGTGCCACGTCCCCTCCTCTGCTGGACAGGTTGCCGGGAAGTACGGCCACCTCGGCCGCCCGGTTGAGGCAATTCGTCGTGGACAATTTCACAGCGAAAACGTTGAACTGCTGCCGCGTGCGGTACGTACAAATCAGAAGCCGTCGTGACCACGTGCTTCCCGCCGCCCGGCAAAGCCCCCGCGGTGCGGTACGGCGTGATTCGGGCGCGCAATTAACCGAGCCGTGGCGTCGCCGGGACCACATCCGGGTGGGCCGGCTCGGCCCGGTCCGAAATTCCGGGATCGCGCGCCCGACGCACGACCCGGGCCGTGCCCGTCAGGCCGGCACGGTCACCAGCGGGTCCACCGACCCGTCGTCGTCGATCACCTGCACCTGGAACCCGACGATGTCGTCCAGGCCGCTGGAGGTGGCGGTCTCCAGCATCAGCGGGTTGGGCTGGGTCTTCGTGCCGTAGCCGCCGGGTGGCACCCTCCAGCTGGAGAGCGCCTCGGTCCTGCCGTTCTTGTGGATCGCCACCAGCCGGCACACCTTCGGGCCGGACAACCCGCTCAGCGCGTAGGAGACCCGGGTGCCCCAGGGCGTCGAGCCGAGGATCAGCTCCATGCGCACCCCGCTCTCCGGGTCGGTGGCGGTGAACCGGTCGCCGGTCGGTGCCGGCCGGCCGGTGGCCCCCGGGCTGGCGGTGACCGTGCCGACCGGCGGCTGCGCGGTCGTCGTGCCCGGGTCGGCGATCCGGGTCCCGGCGAAGAGCGCCAGGCCGGTCAGCATCGCCACCAGCACCACACCCGCCGCGAGGCTGTAGAGCCGCCGGCTGCGGGCCCGCCGCCGGTCCGCGCCGACCGCCGAAACGACCCGCTCGAAGAGTGCGCCGTCGGACTCGACGCGGTCGGCCGCCATCAGGTCCCGGCCGTCGACCTCGCCCAGCATGTCCACCACCGGCAGCAGCGACTCCAGCTCCAGCCCGCACTGCGGGCAGCTCGCCAGGTGCTCCTCGAAGCGCAGGGTGTCGCGCTCGTCCAGGACGCCGAGCGCGTACGACGCGACGTCCCAGTGGATCTCGGCGCTCACTCGGTCACCCCCCGCTCCACCAGCGCCGCCCGGAGAGCCCGGAGCGCGTAGTAGACCCGGGACTTCGCGGTGCCGAGCGGCAGCCCCAACTCCTCGGCGGCCTCCGGCACCGTGCGCCCCCGGAAGTACGTCGCCACCAGCACCTCCCGGTGCGGCTGGCTCAGCGTGCGCAGGGCGTCGGTGATGGTCATCATCCGCAGCACCCGGTCCGTGTCGTCGGACTCGGAGAAGCCCTCCAGATCGCGGTCGTACGTCTCGGCGGGTCGGGCCTGCTCGCTGCGGTGGTCGTCGATCACGATCCGCCGGGCGACGGTGACGAGCCAGGGACGCAACGACGACTGGCCGTGGGTGCCGAGCCGGTGTGCGTTGCGCCAGGCGCGTAACAGCGTCTCCTGCACCACGTCCTCGGCGCGCTGGCGGTCGCCGCCGGTCAGCCGCAGGACGAACATCAGCAGAGGTTTGGCATGTTCCTCGTAGAGCACGCGAACGAGCTCGTCGGAGTGCCTCGTCTCGGCGGGGGTCGAATTGTGGCGGCCGGCAGCCGGTCGCGGTGTCACCGGCCCATCATTCCGTCCGGCCGGCCGCGCGTCGAGACTTTTCCGGTACCGAATTGACCGGCGTTGCGAGGCAGCGCACATTCGCCCCGGCATGACCGTGTCGCCATACCATCCGCCGGCTACCGCCTGCATCCCACCCATACCTCCGCGTCGAAGGCGCGTGAGCCGGCCCCCCGCCTGGGGTCCGGTCGATCCCGCCGCCGAGAAGTACGGATCCCGGGCCGGGCCGGATCAACGCGGCTCGGAGAAGTTGTGCCGGAGCTGCACCTCGGCAACCGGGACGTCCGATGTGTCCGGCTAGCGGGCGATGTCGAAGCTCCCCGGCGGGGGCGGTGCGGAGGGTCGGGCGGCGCTGTCGACGACCACCCGGGCACCGTCGGCGAAGCGGTCCAGGTCGGCACCGGCCAGCACCCGGCCGGGGAACCAGTCTCCGGCGGTACGCCGGACCAGCTCCGGCACCGGCAGTTCGGCCCGGCTGGCGGCCAGCACCAGGTTGCCGTACCGGCGGCCGCGCAGCACCGCCGAATCGGCGACCAGGCAGACCTCGGGGAGTACGGCCCGGAGGGTGGCGACCTGGGCGCGGGCGTACCGCAGCGGCGGGCCGTCCGCGACGTTGACCACGTGTACGCCGCCGGGGCGCAACACCCGGGCCGCCTCGGCCGCGAACTCCACCGAGGCCAGATGTGCCGGGGTGCGGGCGCCGGCGAAGACGTCGGCCACCACCACGTCGTAGTCGCCGTCCCGGATCGTGCCGAGCACCTCCCGGGCGTCGCCGACCCGGACCCGCAGCCGGGGGTCGGTCGGCCAGGGCAGTTTCTCCCGGACCAGGTCGACCAGGGCCGCGTCGACCTCGACGACCCGCTGCGTCGAGCCGGGTCGGGTGGTCGAGAGATAGCGGGGCAGCGTCATCGCCCCACCGCCCAGGTGCAGCACCCGGAGCGGCTGACCGGCCGGCGCGACGAGGTCGAGCACGATGGCGATCCGGCGGACGTACTCGAATTCCAGGTGTGTCGGGTCGGTGAGGTCGACGTGCGACTGCGGCGCCCCGTCGACCAGCAGGGTGTAGGAGCCCGGCCGGTCCGGGTCCGGGCGCAGCTCCGCCAGACCGCTCGCCACCTTCACCGCGAGCGCGTCGGCCCGCCGTTTCCGCCCCACCGGTGAAGTATCGCCGCCGGGCCTCCCGACCCGGGCGGCGGCCGGCGGGAACGAGCCGTTGCTACACCTGGCGTCAACCGGTGTAGGCCGGCGGGGCGGCCCGGGTGGTGGCCAGGGTCAGGGCGCGGTGCAGCAGCCGGCCGTCGCCGAGCCGGGCCCGCAGCCGGCGTTCCAGCCCGGCGATCGGGATCAGGTTCTGCGGGGCCCGGGGGTCCTTGTAGGGGGTGGAGGCGAACTTCGGCAGCGTGACCAGGGAGAGGTTCGCCAACTCGATCGCCTGCTGCTCGGCCAGCTCGGCCGAGCACTCGACCCGGACGATCCCGGCCCACGGGCCGCGCCCGGAGCCGGGCAGCCGCAGATACCAGGAGTAGCCGCCCCAGGCCGTACCGAGCCGGAAGACCGGGGAGCGTTCCCGGGCGGCCAGCCCGGTGACCAGCGCCGTGTGCCGGGCCTCCAGATATTGGCTGTGCTGCGTCTTGATGTAGCCGAGGGTGCGCGGCAGTTGCCGCCGGCTGCGCAGCGGGCCGTCCACCACCAGCAGGT
Organism: Plantactinospora sp. BC1; assembly: GCF_003030345.1. Classification (NCBI taxonomy): domain Bacteria; kingdom Bacillati; phylum Actinomycetota; class Actinomycetes; order Micromonosporales; family Micromonosporaceae; genus Plantactinospora; species Plantactinospora sp. BC1. Next base: position 3,462,608 of record NZ_CP028158.1, on the reverse strand, counting down.
CGCCGTCGTCCCGGACCGCGCCGGAGACCTTCACCTCCAGCGCGGTCAGCGGCCCCTGGACCGCCGCCGGCAGCTTGCTCAACTCGCCGGTCCCGCTGAGCCGGTGTACGGCGTACCGGATCTGCCCGGCGACCACGTCCTGCGCCGACGGGCTGGCGGTGAATAGTCCCCGCTCCACCTCGGCACCGGCCAGTTCGGCGGCGCCCCGGCGCAGGTCGCACCGGACCACTCCGGCGGCGTACGAGGCGGCCAGCCCGGGGAAGGAGGTGCCGTCCGGCTCCTCGGTCCAGACGCTGGCGTCGATCCGGCGTACCCCGTCGACCAGCAGCACCACGTCCGGCGGCTCGATGCCGTCCGGGGCGGCGAGCGGGCGCCACTCGTCGGCGGGCAGCTCGACGTCGGTCTGCACCTGGGCGCTGCTCGGTGCCGCCGGGCCGCCGGCCGCCTCGAACGAGGCACCGTAGGCCGGGTCCCAGGCGTCGACGAAGAGCCGGGTGCTCACCGGCCGGTCCGTTCCACCCGGGAGCTGCGGGCGTCCTTGCGTACCTCGAACCGGACCGGGATCCGTTCCGCCAGCGCCGGTACGTGGGTGACCACCCCGACCATCCGGTCGCCCCGGGCGGCGAGGTTCTCCAGGGTGGCGGCGACGGTCTCCAGGGTCGCCGCGTCGAGCGTGCCGAAGCCCTCGTCGAGCACGATCGACTCCAGGCTGGCGGTGGTGGTGGAGAGGCCGGCGAGCTGCTCGGAGAGGGCCAGCGCCAGCGCCAGCGAGGCCTGGAAGGTCTCCCCGCCCGACAGGGTCCGGACCGCCCGGCGCAGCCCGGCGTCGTGGTGGTCGACCACGAAGAACTCGCCCTTGTCGTGCGCCAGGTCGTACTGCCCGTCGGTGAGTTCGCGCAGGATCCGGGAGGCGCCGTCGACCAGCATGTCGAGCGCCTCGGCCAGCAGCCAGCGCTCGAAGTTGTTGGCCCGCAGGTGCCCAGCGAGGGCCTTGGCGACCCGGGACTCCCGCTCGTGCCCGGTCCGCCGCTCGGTCAGCTCCCGGGCCTGCTCCCGGCGCTCGACCAGCCGGCGGTGCTCGGCCTCGGCCCGCTCGACGGCGACCACCGCCAGCCGGACCGGGTCGGCGTCGTCGGCCGGCCGGTCGAGCCCGACGGCGGTGAAGAGCGCGGCGATCCGTTCCGCGACCGCGTCGACGGTGCCGTGCGCCTCGGTCACCGCCGAGGCGGCGCCGGCCCGGCTCGCCCGCCGCTCCTCGCCGGCCCGGGCCGCCCAGTCGGCCAGCCCGGCCCAGGCGGCGGTCACGTCCGCCCGGTCGGCGGCCGGTGGACCGAACCGGGCCACCCCGTCCCGCACCGTGTCGAAGGCGTGCCAGGCGCCCCGCAGCCGCTCCTCGGCCGCCTGCACGCCGGCCCGGGTCCGCCGGGCCGTCTCCCGGGCCGCCCGTACCGCCCCGCCGGCCGCCTCCAGGTCCCGCCGGAGCCCGGCGAGCAGGTCGAGCCGTTCGCGCAGTGCGGCCGGGCCGGGGGAGTCGGCGAGCCGGGCGTCGAGGTCGGCGAGCCGGGCGGTCAGCTGCTCGTGCCGGACCCGGGCCTGGTCGAGGGTGCGTTCCAGCTCCCGGGCGGCCCGGTCCCGCTCGGCGACCAGCCGGTCGGCGGCGTCGGCGGCGGCCCGGGCGGCCTCACCGGCCTGCTTCGCGGCGGCCACCGCCGAGCCCTCCGGCAGCGGCGGCACCTCCGTCACCGGCTGGGTGCAGACCGGGCAGGGCGCCCCGGCGTGCAGGTGGGCCCGGAGCGCCGCCGCCCGGTCGGCGGTCTGCGCCTCCTGGTAGGCGGTCCTGGCCGCCTCCAACTCCGCGCCGGCCCGCGCGGCGGCGGCCCGGGCCGCGTCGAGGGCGGCCACCGCCGCGTCGTGGTCGGCACCGGCCGCCTCCAGCGCGCCGGCCAGCGTCGCCGCCTCGCCGGCCACCTGCCTGCGTTCGGTGTGCGCCTGTTGCAGCAGCCGCAGCGCCGCCGGGTCGCCGGCACCGGCCAGCTCGCCCCGGAGCTTCTCCTCGCGTTCCTCGGCCACGGTCACCGCCGCCGACGCCTCGGTCGCCGCCTCCCGGGCGGCCGCGACCGCGTCGGCGACCACCGCGAGGTCCCGGGGCGGCCGGACCCGGGCCAGCTCGGCGAGTTCGGCGTCGAGGGCGGCGAGCCCGCGCTCCGCCTCGGTGGCGGCGGTACGGGCGGCCCGCAGCTCGGGTACGGCCGCGTCGACCCCGTCGGCCAGTTGCCGCATCGCGTCCACCCGCCCGGCCGCGACCGCCAGCGTCTCGTCGTCGATCCCGGTGAGCCCGTCCAGCATCCGGTCGACGGCCTCCAGCGCGGCGTCGGCCCGGGCCGCCCGCGCGGTCGCCCGCTTCTGCACCTCCTCGTAGACGCCGAGGCCGAGCAGGTTGACCAGGATCTGCTGCCGGGTCGCCGGCTTGGCGTGCAGGAAGTCGGCGAACTGCCCCTGCGGCAGCAGTACGCAACTGGTGAACTGCTCGTACGGCAGCCCGACCGCCTCCAGCACCGCGTCGTCCATCTCGGCCGGGGTACCGGCGACCACCTCGCCGAGGTCCTCCGGGCTGAGCCCGGTGTCCAGCTTCGTCACGTCGAAGCCGGGCGGCATCAGTTGCAGCCCGGCGTTGCCGGTCTTGACGTTGCCCCGGCTGTCCCGCCGGACCACCCGGGTCGCCACGTAGCGTGCGCCGGCGGACTCGAAGACCAGCCGGACCCGGGCCTCGGCCGCCGACGGGGCCAGCGCGTTGGCGATGCCCCGGGCGCCGCCCCAGCGCGGCACCGTGCCGTAGAGGGCGAAGCAGATCGCGTCGAGCACGCTGGACTTGCCCGAACCGGTCGGCCCGACCAGGGCGAAGAAGTCCGCGTCGGTGAAGTCGACGGTGGTCGCGTCCCGGAAGGCGGTGAAGCCGGCCAGGTCGAGCCGGAGCGGACGCACTATTTGGTCGCCTCCTCGTAGAGTTCGTCGAACAGTTCGCGCACCCCGTCGTCGGCCTGGCCCCGGCTGGTCAGATAGTCGGCGAAGAGTTCCCGGGGGGAGCGCCCGGCCCGCTGGGCGGCCCGGCCCGCACCGGCGGCCGGCAACATCTCGGGGTCGATCCGCACCTCCAGGGCCCGGGGGAGCAGCTCCTGCACCTCCTCGCGCAGCCCGGCTCTCGGCGCCTCCCGGACGTAGACCCGCAGCCAGGACGTGCCGTCGTCGACCTTGGCGAGTTCGGCCAGGGTGCCGCGTACGGTGCGCAGCGGCGCCGCCGCCGTGATCGGCACCTCCCGGACCCGGGCGGCGGTCCGGGTGCTCACCTCGACGATGCTGACCGAGGGGCGGTTCTCCTCCTCGCCGAAGTCGATCGGCAGCGGGCTGCCGCTGTAGCGGATGTGGCAGGGGCCGAGCACCTGCTGTGCCCGGTGCAGGTGACCGAGCGCCACGTAGTGCGCGTTGCTCGGGAAGACCGAGGCCGGTACGGCGTAGTTGAGCACGGTGTGCGCCTCCCGCTCGCCGCCGCCGGTGCGGGCGCCGACCACGGTCAGGTGCCCGGTGACCAGGTGCACCCGGTCGGGGGAGTCGAAGCTCTCGGTCAGCCGGCCGAGCACCCGCCCGACGTGGTCGGCATAGGTCTGCACCGCCTCGGCGGCGGTCAGCTCGTACATCTCGACGGCGCGGACCGCGTACCGCTGGGAGAGGAACGGAAGCGCGACCAGCCGCCACGCCTCGCCGTCGGCGGTGGTCCCGTCGACGACGTGCTCGGCCGGGTTGTCCCGGACGCTGCCCCGCAGCGCCACCCCGGCGGCCTCGGCCCACGGCCGGAGCGCGTCCAGGGCCGGGCCGTTGTCGTGGTTGCCGCCGATCGCGACGACCTGGGCGCCGGTGCGGCGCAACGCGGAGAGCGCCCGGGTGACCAGCCGGGTCGACTCGGGGGTCGGCGCGGCGGTGTCGTAGAGGTCACCGGCGACGATCACCAGGTCGGGGGACTCGGCCTGGGCGACCTCGACCACCTGGGCGAGGGCGTCGCGGTGTTCGCCGACCCGGGACTGTCCCTTGAGGACCTTGCCGACGTGCCAGTCGGAGGTGTGCAGGATCTTCACGGTCGCCCACCCACTGCTAGAAGGGGATGTCGTCGTCGGTGAGGGTTCCGGCCCGGGAGCCGACCACCGCGAACGGGTCGGCGGCCTGGGTGATCGACCGGAGCGTCCCGGTCGGCGCGGCACCGGCCTCGGAGACCCGGGTCGCCCAGGCCGGGAAGGGGAAGTCCAGGCAGAGCGGCACCGGGATGTCCGGCTGGTTGACGAACATCGTGCCCGGCTTGGCCAGCAGCGCCCGCTGCCGCTGCGCGGCGGGGAGGAAGCCGTACTCCGGGCGGGACGCCTCGGCCGGGTCGAGCCGGCCGACCACCCGGATCGCCGAGTTGGTGACGATGCGCCGCTCCACCTCGCTGGCGGTCTGCTGCGCCCCGATCAGGATCACCCCGAGCGAGCGGCCCCGCTCGGCGATGTCGAGCAGCACCTCCTTGATCGGCGAGGAGCCCTCCCGGGGGGCGTACTTGTTCAGCTCGTCGAGGACGACGAAGAGCAGCGGCTTGGCGGTGCCGGCCTTCTCCTTGCGCTCGAACTCGGTCTTCAGGGTCACCCCGACCACGAACCGCTGCGCCCGGTCCGGCAGGTTGTGCAGGTCGACCACGGTCACCTGGGCGCTCTCGGCGGTGTTCACGCTGTGCGGACGGCGGGTGGCGAGGTCGCCCCGGATCAGCCGGGCCAGATCCTTCTTGCTGCCGATCAGCCGCCGGGCGAAGGCGTTGACGGTGCCCATGTTGACCGCGCTGCCGGCCCACTCCGAGCGGGTCTCGTCGTCGGTGAGCTGCTCGACGATGTGGTCGACCAGGTCGGGGTAGGAGTTGATCCGTACCCCGTCGACGCTGACCCCGCCGTCGGCGGGCTGGGCATACCTGGCCAGGTGGGCGGCGACCGAGTGCACCACCATGGTGTATTGCTGGCGCTCGTCGTCGGCGTCGGCGAAGACGTAGGGCAGGAGACGGTCGGCGCAGAACTCGGTCAGCGTCCAGTAGAAGCTGTCGACCCCGGAGAGCCGGCTGCTCACGTCGGGGGTGCCGGAGGAGTCGCCGGCCCGGGGCGGGGCGTAGACCCGGACGTCCGGGAAGGCTCCGGCGTCCAGCCCCAGCTTCGCGTACGTCTCGGTGGTGGCCGCGTCCAGCCGGCTGTTCGGGTGGTCGAGGAAGAGCAGGTCCTCGCCCTTGACGTTGAAGATCAGTGCCTTGGCGTTCACCGCGTCGCCGCCGAGCACCCCGGAGCGGAAGACCGAGTAGAGCAGGAAGGTGGCGAAGCTGGTCTTGGTGGCCACCCCGGAGATGCCGGAGATCGAGACGTGCGCGCCCCGGCTGCCGTCCAGGAAGTCGGCGTTGAGGAAGACCGGCACGCCGTCCCGGCCGATCCCCATCGGCACCCGGCGCTCCATCCGGTCGAAGTGCAGCGCCGCCGACCGGGCCTCGCCCTCGGCCCGGTAGACGACCGCGCCGGGGGAGGGCGGGACGTAGAACTCCGGGTCGACCCGGGTGGTGGTGATCTCGGCCGCCTCCTGCACCATCGCCGGCAGGGTGCCGTCGGCGATGGCGAAGACGTCGGAGTCGAACTGCGCCCCCTCGTGCCGGGCCCGGACCTGGGTGACCACCCCGGCGATGGTGACCGGCTCCCGGTCCGGCAGCTCGCGGCGGGTCACCACCACGTCGTCGAGCTGGAGGTAGCTGCCCGGGGTGACGGCCGTCCAGAACTGCAACGGGGTGGCGTCGGCGGTGCCCAGCACCCGGCCGACCTCCGCTCCCGGAGCCTCGGGTGGGCTGTCGGTCACCGTGCCACTCCGCTGGGTGTCGCCCCGGTCGGTGTCGCGTCGGTCAGGGTGAGAATCTGGTCAAGACACACGAGTCGCATCCTGCCTCACTAGTACGACACCGTGCCAACGCGGCGCGGCGGTGCGGCCGGGTGGTCGTCGGGTTCGTCCCGCGCTCGGTCGTACACGGCTGCTTTGCGACGCATTAACCAGATCTTGGCGGTCCGCTCCCGGTGCCCGACTAGCCTCCTGCGCCATGATGACCCTCAATCCACCCGTCGGCCGGGGCAACACGCCGGCACCGGTCGGGCGCGGCGCCGGCCGGAGTCGGCGTACCACTGCCTCCGGGGCACCGCCGGGCCGGCTCAGCCGCGGACGTACCGGAGCAGCAGCTCGTCCCCGGCGGCGAGGACGTGCCGCAGCGACATCCCCTGCGGCGTGGTGGTCGGCCCGGCGGTGATCCGCCCGGCGCCCGGACCGGTCAGCATCGGCGCCACCGTCAGGCAGACCTCGTCGACCAGGCCGGCGGCGGTCAGCGAGCCGAAGAGGTGCGGCCCGCCCTCGCAGAGCACCTGGCCGTGCCCACGGCGGTGCAGCTCGGCGAGGCCGGCGGCCAGGTCGACCCGCTCCTCGCCGCGGCGCAGCAGCTCGGCGACGCCGTCGAGCCCGGCCGGCGCCTCGGCCCGCTCGGCGGTGAGCACCACCGGCCGGACCGGGGCGTCCGCGAAGGCCGCCGACTCCGGGTCGAGGTTCAGCGCCCGGGAGACCACGACCAGGGTCGGGTACTCGGCCAGCCCGTGCTCCCGGCGCCAGGCCCGGCGCCGCTCGTCGAGCCGGAGCGCCCGGTACGCCTCGTGCCGCAGCGTGCCCGCGCCGACCAGCAGCACGTCGCAGACCATCCGGAGCAGCCCGAAGACCCGCTTGTCCGGCGCGGAGGAGAGCCCGGCGGAGTGGCCGTCCAGCTCGACCGCACCGTCGACGCTGGCGACGAAGTTCATCCGGAGGTGGGGCCGGTCGGGGCGGGGATAGAGCGCGATCAGCGCCGACTCGTCCAGGGCAGCCGGCGTGGGGTCGGGCCACAGCCGGGTTATTCCGACATTACCGGTCATTCGCTGGCCGGACCGGTGACCGGAGGTACGGGTGCGGGGGTACGGTGCTGGCAGTCGCACCAGTTGCGGCCCCGGCAGTCGTCGTGCCTGTCGTCCCGGCAGGCTCGGCAGATCATGCCGGTAAGCCTATGCCGAGAGGGTGGGAGACGATGCGCCGTCAGATCTTCCAGCTCAAGGTGTCGCTCGCCGACGTCACACCGCCGGTCTGGCGGCGGGTGCTGGTGCCGGGCGGCTACACCCTGGACCGGGTGCACCGGCTGTTCCAGTCCGTACTGGGCTGGCAGAACTGCCACCTGCACTCGTTCGAGATCGACGGGGTGCAGTACGGCGTACCGGATCCGGAGGGTGAGCTGACGCTCCGCGACGAGCTGGACACCCGGCTGGACGCGGTGGCGACCAAGGGTGGCCGGTTCCTCTACACCTACGACTTCGGCGACTGGTGGGAACACGACGTGATCGTCGAGGACGTCTTCGGCGCCGATCCCGACGAGCGGTACCCGGTCTGCACCGCCGGTGCGGGGGCCTGCCCGCCGGAGGACGTCGGTGGCCCGTACGGCTACCGCCGGTTCCTCGCCGCGATGGCCGACCCGGACCATCCGGAGCACGAGTCGCTGCGCGACTGGCTGGGGCGACCCTTTGATCCGTCGACCTTCGACGCCGGCCGGGCGAGCACCCTGGCCCGCTGGCTGAGCTGATCCGGGTACGCCGGGAGGGGTCGCCGGGCGGCGGCCGGCACCGGCCACTGTGCAGCGCTGACCGGCGGAGCGGCACCGCCTGATCGACCGGCGTCGGGCCGGAGGTCGGCGCACGCGTTACCTCGGGGATAACGCCCGCTTTGCGGGTGAGTGACCCGGCGCCGACGGTAACGAAATGGGAACGCTCCCAGATGCCCATTGACACCCCCGAAACGCGCCGGCAATCTCATGGGAGCGCTCCCGGCGGTTTGTGGCCCAAGCCACAGAACCGTTGAGGTGGCGTCAAACCGAATCCCATGGCACGGCGCCGGGCGACCCGCCCGGCGCCGGTCGGCGGTCGGACACACGCACCTTCGCGCCACCGAACGACCCGGGACACCGGCATCAGCAGCACGGTCGACACAGATGAATCTCCGACACCACCACAACACGAGTTACCCACCTGAGAGGGGTCAGGGATGAGCGTCATCAGGCGCCGGCTCCGCACCGTCGCGGTCGCCGCGCTCGCCGCGGGCGTGGCTCTCGGCAGCACGGCGTGCAGCAAGAGCGACAACGATGGGTCCACCGGCGAAGGGGGACAGGTCAAGCTGGTCCTGCAGACCTTCCAGAACTTCGGTTACGACCAGGCGATCAAGGACTTCGAGGCCGCCAACCCCAACATCAAGGTCGAGCACCAGAAGATGGGCGAGCTGCGCGACTTCCAGCCGAAGCTGGTGCAGTGGCTCGCCGCGGGCAGCGGTGCCGGCGACGTGGTCGGGCTCGAAGAGGGCGTGCTGCTGGGGTACGTGCAGAACCACGACAAGTTCGCCAACCTGCTGGAGCTCGGTGCCGACGAGCTGAAGTCCAACTTCCCCGAGTGGAAGTGGAACAACGCCATGACCCCGGACGGCAAGAAGCTGATCGGGCTCGGCACCGACGTCGGCGGCCTGGCGATGTGCTACCGCAAGGACCTCTTCCAGCAGGCCGGCCTGCCGACCGACCGCGAAGAGGTGTCGCAGCGGATCAGCACCTGGCAGGACTACATCGCGCTGGGCAAGGAGTTCAAGGCCAGCGGCAAGGCCAAGGCCGCCTGGCTGGACAGCGCGACCAGCCTGATGCAGCCGCACGTCATGCAGAACTCCGAGACGTTCTTCTTCGACAAGGACAACAAGTTCATCGGCGACACCAACCCGGTCGTCAAGCAGACCTGGGACATGGGCCTGCAGATGGCAGCCGACGGACTGACCGCCAAGGCGCAGCGCTGGAGCGCCGACTGGGACGCCGCCTTCAAGAACTCGGCGTTCGCCACCATCCCGTGCCCGGCCTGGATGACCGAGGGCGTCATCGCGCCGAAGTCCGGCCCGGCGAACGCCGGCAAGTGGGACATCGCCAAGATCCCCGGCGGTGGCGGTAACTGGGGCGGCTCCTACCTCGCGGTGCCGGCGCAGACCAAGCACCCGAAGGAGGCGTACCTGCTGGCCAAGTACCTGACCAGCAAGGAGGGCCACCTGGCGGCGTTCAAGGAGGCCGGTGCCATGCCGTCCGACATCGCCGGCATCGAGGACCCGGCGTTCAAGGACAAGAAGAGCGAGTACTTCAGCGGCGCCCCGACCGGCGAGATCTTCGGTGAGAGCGTCAAGAACATGAAGCCGGTCTTCCTCGGCGCCAAGCACCAGCAGATCTGGGAGACGGTGGTCGAGCCGCAGATGCAGGCGGCCGAGCGCGGCCAGCTCAGCTCGGACGCCGCCTGGAAGAAGGCGATGGACGAGGCCAAGAAGCTGACCAGCTAGGTCGACCGGTGACCTGCCGCGCCCACGGGTGAGCAGTGCCCGTGGGCCGGCGGCGGTGCCCACACCCCCCGCGAGGGTGTGGGCACCGCCGCGAGGTCACCGGCCGGTCCACCTCCCCGGAAGGACCCCGCAATGAGCTCTGTCGTCGGCGCGGCACCACCACGGCACGCTGCCACGCCACCCACCCCGGAACCGACGCACCGCCGGCGGTCGTACCGCCTGGGGCGCTGGGACATCAAGTACTCGCCGTACCTCTACGTCGCCCCGTTCTTCCTCCTCTTCGGGGTCTTCGGCCTCTTCCCGGTCCTCTACACGGTCTACGTCTCGCTCTTCGAGTACGACCTGCTCAGCGGCACCAAGGAGTTCGTCGGGCTGGAGAACTACCGGGTCCTGCTGGACGACTCGCAGTTCTGGAACGCCGCCTACAACACCTTCGGCATGTTCGTGCTCAGCACCGTGCCGCAGCTCGTGGTGGCGCTGATGATCGCCAACCTGCTAAACCGGCAGATGCGCGGCCGCACCCTGTTCCGGATGGGGATCCTGATCCCCAACATCACCTCGGTGGCCGCGGTCGGCATCATCTTCGCGCTGATCTTCGCCGACCGGTACGGCCTGGTGAACTGGCTGCTCGGCACCGTCGGAATCGACCCGATCGCCTGGCGGGACAACCGCTACGCCTCCTGGTTCGCGATCGCCTTCATGGTCGACTGGCGGTGGACCGGCTACAACGCGCTGATCTACCTCGGCGCGATGCAGGCCATCCCCAAGGACCTCTACGAGTCGGCGTCGCTGGACGGGGCCTCCACCTGGCGGCAGTTCTGGAAGATCACCGTCCCGCTGATCCGGCCGACCATCCTCTTCACGATCATCATCTCCACCATCGGCGGTCTGCAGATCTTCACCGAGCCCCTGATGTACGGCTTCGGGCTGATCCGCGGCGGCGCCTCGAACGAGTTCCAGACGCTGGCGATGTACATCTACGAACGGACCTTCACCGGCAACTTCGAGTACGGGTCCGGCGCCGCGATGTCCTGGCTGCTCTTTCTGATGATCGTCATCTTCGCGTTGATCAACTTTGCGATGGTCCGCCGCTCGGTCAAGGGGGAGCAGAAGTGACCACCATCCAGACTCTGCCCCGTACCGTCAGCCCGACGCCGCAGCCGTCCCGCCGACGCCGCGGCCGGGGCGCGCCCGGGGCCCGGCTCTGGCAGGCCAGCCCGCTGACCTACCTCGCGCTGGTGATCGGCTCGGTGCTCTCGGTCTTTCCGATCGTCTGGTCGTTCATCATCACCTCCCGGGACAACAGCGCGGTCTACGAGATGCCGCCGACCCCGGGCGGCAAGCTCTTCAGCAACATCGAACGGATGCTGGCCAACGAGGACGCCGCGTTCCTCTACGGCCTGGTCAACTCGGCCGTGGTCTCCTCCGTGGTGACCATCTCGGTGATCTTCTTCTCCACCCTGGCCGGCTTCGCCTTCGCCAAGCTCAAGTTCCGGGGCAGCAACGCGCTGCTGCTGGTGATCATCCTGACCATGATGGTCCCGACCCAGCTCGGCATCATCCCGCTCTACCTGATGATGGTGGAGCTGGGCTGGACCGGCACCCTCCAGGCGGTCATCGTGCCGTTCCTGGTCCAGGGCTTCGGGGTCTTCATGATGCGCCAGTACGCGATGTCGGCGGTCAGCGACGAGCTGATCGAGGCCGCCCGGCTCGACGGCTGCTCCACCTGGCGGGTCTACTGGAACGTGGTGCTGCCGGCACTGCGCCCGGCGGCGGCCGTACTCGGCCTGCTGACCTTCATGCAGACCTGGAACGAGTTCCTCTGGCCGTTCGTCGTGCTCACCCCCGACACGCCGACGGTGCAGTACTCGTTGAAGATCCTTTCGTCCGGCCTCTACCAGACGGATTATGTAGCTCTGTTCGCCGGCACCGCGCTGGCGACCCTGCCGCTGCTGATCGTGTTCATCATCTTCGGCCGCCAGATCATCGGCGGCATCATGGAAGGCGCCGTCAAGTCGTGAGCAACTCCACGAGCCCACTGTCCACGCAACTGCTCGAGGAGGGCCAAGGCGCGACCTTTCCCCCCGGCTTCGTCTGGGGCGCGGCGACCGCGGCGTACCAGATCGAGGGGGCGGTGCACGAGGGCGGTCGAAGCGCATCGATCTGGGACACCTTCAGCCACACCCCCGGGCGGGTCCTCCAGGGGCACACCGGCGACGTCGCCTGCGACCACTACCACCGGTACCGCGACGACGTGGCGCTGATGGCCGAGCTGGGGCTGAAGGCGTACCGGCTCTCGGTGGCCTGGCCCCGGATCCAGCCGGACGGGCACGGCCCGGGCAACCAGGCCGGGCTGGACTTCTACCGGCGGCTCGCCGACGAGCTGCTCGAACACGGCATCGAGCCGTGGATCACCCTCTACCACTGGGACCTGCCGCAGGCGATCGAGGACGCCGGCGGCTGGCCGAACCGGGACACCGCCGCCCGGTTCGCCGAGTACGCCGAGCTGACCGTCGCGGCCCTCGGTGACCGGGTCCGGCACTGGATCACCCTGAACGAGCCGTGGTGCTCGGCGTTCCTGGGCTACGGCTCCGGGGTGCACGCGCCGGGGCGTACCAACCCGGGCGAGGCGGTCCGGGCGGCGCACCACCTGATGCTCGGGCACGGCCTGGCCACCCAGGCCATCCGGGCGGCCCGGCCGGACGTCGAGATCGGGGTGACTCTCAACCTCTACGCCGTCTCCCCGCAGACCTCCTCCGACGACGACGCCGACGCGGCCCGCCGGATCGACGGGCTGGCCAACCGGATCTTCCTGGACCCGGTGCTGCGCGGCAGCTACCCGGCGGACGTGGTCGCCGACCTGGCGGCGGTGAGCGACTTCGGGCACGTCCAGGACGGCGACCTGGAGACCATCTCCACCCCGATGTCGTTCCTCGGCATCAACTACTACAGCCGGCACGTGGTCGCCGCCCCGGTCGAGGGCGTCGAGCCGGAGCCGTACTGGCGGGCCCAGTCCTGCTGGCCCGGCAGCGAACAGGTCCGGTTCGTCACCCGGGGCGTGCCGGTGACCGACATGAACTGGGAGATCGACGCCCCGGGGCTGGTCGAGACCCTGGAGCGGGTGCACCGGGAATACCCGGAACTGCCGCTCTACATCACCGAGAACGGCTCCGCCTTCGTCGACGAGGTGGTGGACGGCCGGATCGACGACACCGACCGGCTCGGCTACTTCGACGCGCACCTGCGGGCCTGCCACTCCGCGATCTCCGCCGGGGTGCCGCTGCGGGGCTACTTCGCCTGGTCACTGCTTGACAACTACGAGTGGGCGTGGGGCTACACCAAGCGCTTCGGCATGGTCTACGTCGACTACGAGAGCCAGCGCCGGATACCGAAGTCGAGCGCCAGGTGGTACGCCGAGGTGATCCGACGTAACGGTTTGGCCGCACAATGAACCTTGTTCGACCTCTCCGTGCGGTCCGTCGTGCCCCTAGGTGAGCGTTGGGGTGCCGGCACCGCGCTGTCCAGGTTGAACAGGGTTCAATAGGCGTGGTCAGCCAGTATTGGGGGTGCCCGGCACCGACCCGCGGAGGGTCGGTGCCGGACATCCGACGTCGGAGGGACAGACGATGACAACCCAGCGCACCCGCTCGCTCGGGCGGCCCACCCTGGACGCGGTCGCCGCCCGCGCCGGAGTGGGGCGGGGCACCGTGTCCCGCGTCGTCAACGGATCACCCCAGGTGAGCCCCGAGGCCCGGGCGGCGGTGCAGCGGGCCATCGCCGAGTTGGGCTACGTGCCGAACCGGGCGGCCCGGGCCCTGGTCACCCAGCGGACCGACTCGGTGGCCCTGGTGGTCTCCGAGTCGGAGGAGCGGGTCTTCGGCGAGCCGTTCTTCGCCGGCATCGTGCGGGGGATCAGCTCCGCACTGCTGGAGACCCCGATGCAGCTCTGGCTGGCGATGGCCCAGTCACCGGCCGAGCGGGAGCGGGTCGAGCACCACCTGACCAACCAGCACGTGGACGGGGTGCTCCTGCTCTCGCTGCACGACGCCGACCCGCTGCCGACCCTGCTGGAGCAGCGCGGGCTGCCGACCGTGCTCGGCGGCCGGCCGGCCCGGATGCTCGGCGACCCGTCCGGGGCGTACTTCGTCGACGTGGACAACGCCGGAGGCGCCCGGCAGGCGGTCGAACACCTGGTCGGGCAGGGCCGCAAGCGGGTGGCGACCATCGCCGGCCCGCAGGACATGGGCGTCGGCGTGGCCCGGCTGGCCGGCTACCAGGACGCGGTACGGGAGAGCGGCGGGCTGGTCAGCGACGCCATGATCGCGTACGGCGACTTCAGCGAGACCAGCGGCGCGGCGGCGATGCGCCGGCTGCTGGACAGCTGCCCCGATCTCGACGCGGTCTTCGTCGCCTCCGACCTGATGGCCTGCGGGGCGCTGCGGGCGCTGCGCGAGTCCGGCCGGCGGGTGCCGGAGGACGTGGCGGTGGTCGGCTTCGAGGACGCCCCGATCGCCCGGCAGACCGAGCCGCCGCTGACCACCGTCTTCCAGCCGATGGAGGAGATGGGGCGGCAGATGGCCCGGCTGCTCGTCTCGCGGATCCGCCGGGAGGAGCGCGAGGTGCCGTACGTGCTGCTCGACACCCACCTGGTGCACCGCCAGTCCGCCTGAGCCGGGGTACACCGGCGCCGCGGCTCACGCCTCAGTCGGCCGTCCAGCGCCGCAGCTCGCGGCGGGCCAGCGCGGCCCGGTGCACCTCGTCCGGGCCGTCGGCGAGCCGGAGGGTACGGGCACCGGCCCAGAGCGCGGCCAGCGGGGTGTCCTGGCTGACCCCGGCCCCGCCGTGCGCCTGGATGGCCTTGTCGATCACCCACTCGGCCATCGCCGGTGTCACGATCTTGATCGCCTGGATCTCGGTGTGCGCACCCTTGTTGCCGACCGTGTCCATCAGCCAGGCGGTCTTGAGCACCAGCAGCCGGGCCTGCTCGATCCGGACCCGGGACTCCGCGATCCACTCCTGCACCACACCCTGCTCGGCCAGCGGCCGGCCGAACGCGACCCGCCCGGCGGCCCGCCGGCAGAGGAGTTCCAGGGCACGTTCGGCCATCCCGACCAGGCGCATGCAGTGGTGGATCCGGCCCGGACCGAGCCGCGCCTGCGCGATCGCGAAACCGTCGCCGGGCCCGCCGATCAGCTGGTCCGCCGGCACGCGTACGCCGTCGAAGCTCACCTCGGCGTGCCCGCCGTGCGCGCCGTCGGAGTAGCCGAAGACGGTCAGGCCGCGCCGCACCGTCACGCCCGGGGCGTCCCGGGGCACCAGCACCATGGAGTGCTGCCGGTGCCGGGGCGCCGCCGGATCGGTCTTGCCCAGCACGACGAAGATCCCGCAGCGCGGGTCCATCGCCCCGGTCGACCACCACTTCCGCCCGGTGACCACGTAGTCGTCGCCGTCCCGGACGATGCCCGTCTCGATGTTGGTCGCGTCCGAGGAGGCCACCTCCGGCTCCGTCATGCAGAACGCCGAGCGCAGCTCGCCGTCGAGCAGCGGGCGCAGCCAGCGCTCCCGCTGCGCCGGGGTGCCGAAGTCGGCCAGCAGCTCCATGTTGCCGGTGTCCGGGGCGGCACAGTTGAGCGCCTCCGGGGCCAGCTGCGGGCTGCGGCCGGTCAGCTCGGCGAGCGGGGCGTACTGGAGGTTGCTGAGCCCGGCACCGTACTCGGGATGTGGCAGGAAGAGGTTCCACAGGCCCCGGCGGCGGGCCTCGGCCTTGAGTTCGGCCATGATCGGCGGCCGGCTCCACGGTCCGGCACCGGTCGCCGGGTCGGCGGCGGCGGCGACCTGCTCGGCGTAGACCGGTTCGGCCGGCAGGATCCGGTCGGTCAGGAAGTCGTGCAGCGCCTCGTGCAGCTCGGCGGTGCGCGCGTCGAATCCGAAGTCCATCGATACTCCTCGGCGGTAGCGCTCGGCGGGGTTTGCGGGGTGCCTGCCCGGGTGATGCCGCCCCGGGAGCGGTGGACGCGCCGCTGCGGCGCGGCGCGCCGGGTCAGTTCCGGCCGAGGGCGGCCAGGCCGTACCCGACCAGCGGGTCGACGAGGGCGCCGATCCGGTCGAAGCCCTCGCCGACGGTCTGCCCCAGGGTGTGCCGGTAGTGGATGCCCTCGCAGATGACGGCGAGCTTGAAGCAGCCCAGCGCCACGTGCCAGTCCAGCGGGCCGACGTCGACGTCGCTGCGGGCCGCGTACCGGTCGATCAGCTCGGCACCGGACGGGAACCCGGCGCGCGGGCCGAGCCCGTCGGCGACCGGGTTTCCGGCGGCGGCGTCGGAGTCGCCGAGCACATCCCAGTAGGTCAGCAGCAGGCCCAGGTCGGCGAGCGGGTCGCCGAGGGTGGCCATCTCCCAGTCGAGTACCGCCCGGATCGTCACCGCCGGACTCCTCGCGGTCTCGCCCGGTGCGGGACCGCAGTCGGCGATCAGGTTGTCGAGCCGGTAGTCGCCGTGCACGATCCGCCCGGCGTTCAGGCCGTCCGGCGCGGTCGCGGCCAGCCGTCGGCGTAGCTCGTCGATGCCGGGCAACGGCCGGCTGCGGGACCGGTCGAGCTGCCCGCCCCAGCGGCGCACCTGCCGGGCCAGGAAGCCCTCCGGCCGGCCGAAGTCGGCCAGCCCGACGGCGGCCGGGTCGACGGTGTGCAGCGTCGCCAGCACGTCCATCATGACCAACGCCAGCTCACGGCGCTGGGCCGGCGTCAACGGGTCGGTCTGGTCCCGGCTGCGGTAGACCACCCCCGGCACCCGCTCCATCAGGTAGAACGGCGCGCCGAGCACCGCCTCGTCGGAGCAGAGCAGCAGGGCGGCCGGCACCGGTACCCCGGTCGGGGCGAGCGCCGAGATCACCCGGAACTCCCGGACCATGTCGTGCGCGGTGGCCAGCACGTGCCCGAGCGGCGGGCGGCGGAGTACGAACTCGTGCGCGCCGGCCCGGACCAGATAGGTGAGGTTCGAGCGGCCGCCGAGGACGAGTTCCGCCCGGAGCGGGCCGGTCAGCAGGTCGGGGCGGTGCGCCGCCAGGTGCCCGGTCAGCCGGTCCAGGTCGAGCCCGGACGGCGACCCGGCGGGTGGCTCCGGCCGGACGGCGTTGGCCGGCGGATCGGTCATCGAGACAGTTGATGGCATCTGGGCCGTCCAGTCAAGCCCGGGCCGGCCCTCGGCCCCCGGGGTCGGGCCGGTCGACGGGAAGCGGGCCCGGGTTGGCGCCGCTTCGGGGTTTTGCTGCCGGGACATGCCACGGCAACAGGGGCGAAATGGTCATCGGGCAGCCTGGTTGACAGCTCGCCGGCGGAACGCGCGCCGGTCCGCCGACGGAGGGGACGGACATGTTGCTGAGGGTTCGGGTGACCCTGCCGGATCGACCCGGAACGCTCGGTCAGGTCGCTCGTACGCTGGGCGTCGCCGGTGCCGACATCGTGCAGGTGGTGGTCTTGGAGCGGCTGGGCGGCCGGGCCGTGGACGACTTCACCGTGGTCTGGCCGGGTGCGTCCCGGGTCGACCGGCTCTGCGCCGGGCTCGCCGCCATCCCCGGGGTACGGGTCAACGGCATGTGGCGGGCGATCGGCGCGCCGAACGGCGGCGGGCAGGACGCCGAACTGCTCACCCAGATCGCCGCGAACCCGGCCGACGGGCTGGCCACCCTCGTCGACGCGGTACCCGGGCTGCTCGCCGCGGACTGGGCGGCGGCGGCCGTGGTACCGGCGGACTGGGCGGCACGCGCCGGTGCGGGTGCCGGGACGGTCCGGGGCGGCGGCTCGCCCGCGGTGGCGTACGCGAGCTGGCGGGCACCGGCACCGCTGGAGCTGCCCGAGGTGACCCCGCTGCGGGCCCGCTCGCTGAACGGTCCGGCGGGCACCCACTACGCGGTCGCCCCCTTCGGCCGGGCGGGGCTGGTGCTGATGCTGGCCCGGGTGGACGGCGACGGGCTGACGGCGGCCGGTTTCCACGTCACCGAGGTCGACCGGATCGCCCAGCTGGTGCGGGCCGCCGCGACGATCCTCGGCGACCGGCTCGACCTGGTCAGCGCCCCACCGGCGGAACCCGGCCCGCTGCCGGCGGTGATGACCCGTCACGGCTGAGCAACCGGCGGGTAACAGCGGGCGGGCAGGCTGGAGCCGGGAAGGGAGTGCAGATGACACTGTGGCGGATCAGGGCGACCGTGGTCGACCGGCCGGGATTCCTCTCCGTCCTCACCGCGAGTCTCGCGCTGCGCGGGGTGAACATCCTCGCCGTGCAGGTGCACACCACCGAGGCGGGGGCGGTCGACGACTTCCTGGTCGACGCGCCGCCCGGGTTGACCGCGGACGACCTGGTGGCGGCGGTGGAGCGCGGGCGCGGCCGGAACTGCTGGGTGGCCCGCAGCGAGGCGCGGGGGTTGGCCGACCAGCCGACCCGGGCGCTCGGGCTGGCCAGCCGGCTGGTCCGGGATCCGGACGCGCTCGGCGAGTCGCTGCGCAGCCTGCTCAGCGCCGACTCGGTCACCTGGCGGCCGGTGCTCTCCGGTCCGGCGGGTCCGGGGCACGGCGCCGAGACGATGCGGCTGCCCGACCCGTACGGCGGCTCCTTCGAGGTGCTGCGGACGGCGCCGAGCTTCACCCCGGCCGAGTACGCCCGCGCCCAGGCACTGGTGGACCTGGCCGCCGCGGTGGCCCGGCAGGCCGCCGACCGGGTGACCCTGGTGCTGCCGGACGGCGCCGAGCTGGCCGTACGTCCGGCCGTCGGAGACGACCTGCCGGCGGTGCTGGAGATGCACAGGCGCTGCTCGGCGCGGAGCCTGGGTCAGCGCTATCCGGCGCGCGGCTCGGTGCCAGCGCAGCGGCTGGCCCGGCTGCTCTCCCCGGCGCGCGGGGTCACCCTGCTGGCCTGGGCCGGTGGCGGGGACGGCCGGCCGGAGCGGGTGGTGGCGATGGCGAACCTGGCCGCCGAGGGGATGCTCGCCGAACTCGCCCTGCTGGTCGAGGACGACTGGCAGCGCCGTGGCCTCGGCGGTGCCCTGTTGCGCCGCCTGGTCGGGTACGGCACCCGGGCCGGCTGCGCCGCGCTGCTCGCGCACACCTCGGCCGAGAACGTGCCGATGCTGCGCCTCCTGGACCGGCTGCACCGGCCGGAGACCGTCGACCGCGACGGCGAGCTGCTGACGGTCACCGTGCCACTGCACGACCGACCCGCAGTGCCACCGCACGAGCGACCCGCCGCGCTGTTGCACGATCAGCCCGCCGGGCCACCGCACGACCGATCCGTCGCGCCACAGCACGATCAGCCCGCCGGGCCGCTGTACGACCGGCGTGCCGGGTCACGGCGCGACCAGCCCGCCGGAGCGCTGCACGATCGGCCGGCCGGGGCGTCGAACCGCCAGCCGGCCGTGCCGCTCCCACGCGAGCCGGCCGTGCCGCTCCCACGCGAGCCGGCCGTGCCGGTGCCCGACGCCGAGACTCCGGCCGCCGCCGAGGCGTAGCGGCACGGAACAGACCCGGCGGTCCGGTCCTGGTGCAGGACCGGACCGGCGGAACCGCCTGACTGGGGCGAGATGGAAGGGGGCCCCTCCGGTAGGACGGCCGGAGGGGCCCCCTTTCCGGGCCGGCCGCCCGGCCCGGGCGCTCAGGTGGCCGGGTAGCTGGCGTAGTCCGGGAAGTTGCCGTACAGCCGCTGGGCGGAGGAGCTGACGGTGACGGCCTGCACCAGCAGGTCGCCGCCGACGAAGGCGCCCTTCCAGGAGGCGCCCCGGCCGCCGAACGGCTCGTCCCGGTCGCCCCGGGACCGGGGCCGGTTGATGCCGACCTTGAACGCCTGGAGGTCGACCGCGAGCTTCGCCGCGGTCTCCTCGTCGTCGCAGGCGAGGCTGGCCACCAGGGCGCCGTTGCTGGCGTTCATCGCGGCCAGCAGTTCGTCGGGGGTGTCCACCACCACGATGGTGTCGACCGGGCCGAACGGCTCGGTGTGCATCAGCCGGGACCGGCCGGGCGGAGCCAGCAGCACCGACGGGGCCACGTACGCCGAGGTGTCCTGGCCGGCCAGGAACGGCGCCCCGTCCAGCCGCCCCCGGTGCAGCGGCACGGCTCCGCCCCGTACCGCCTCGTCCACCTTGCGGCGCAGCTCGTCGGCCTTGGCGGCGCTGATCAGCGGGCCGAAGTCGAGCTCGGGCAGCGGGTCGCCCTCGGCCCAGTCCTGGTCGACCGCCAGCGGGTGTCCGAACCGGACCGAGCGGACCACCGGCAGGTACATGTCGAGGAACTGGTCGACCAGTTCCCGCTGCACCACGAAGCGCGGGTACGCGGTGCAGCGCTGCTTGCCGTACTCGAAGCCCTTCTTCAGGTGCTTGGCGAGGTTGTCCCAGTCGGAGAACTCCCAGATGCCCCAGGCGTTCAGCCCCTCCTGTTCGATCATGTGCCGCTTGTCGGTGTCGAGCAGCGCGGCGGCGACCTTGCCGCCGTTGGAGCGGCCGCCGACGAAGGCCACCGCGCCGATCTCGGGCGCCCGGACCAGCACCTCGGAGAGCTCCTCGCCGCCGCCGCTGAGCAGGGTGGCGGGCAGCCCGGCCCGGCGCATCAGCGCGTGCGCCACGGTGAGGCAGACCGCCCCGCCCTGGGACGGCGTCTTGGCGATCACCGCGTTGCCGGCGAGCAACTGCACGAGTTCGGCGTGCACCAGCACGCTCATCGGGTAGTTCCAGCTCGCGATGTTGCTGACCGGACCGGCCAGCGGTTCGCGGCCGTCGGCCAGCATCCGGTCGATCTCCCCGACGTACCACCGCACGCCGGTCAGGGCCCGGTCCACGTCGGCGCAGGCGAGTCGCCACGGCTTGCCGATCTCCCAGACGAGCAGCAGGGCCAGCAGGTCCCGGTGCTCGGTCAGCGCGTCGAGTGCCTCGACGACCCGGGCCTTGCGGTCGGCCAGCGGGGTGGCGGCCCAGTCGCGGTGCTCGTCGGCGGCGAACGCGACGGCGGCCCGGGCCGACTCCGCGGCCAGCCGGGCGAGGTTGACCAGTACGGTGTTGTCCACCGGGGTACGCACCGGGCTCGGCGTACCGACGGACTGCCAGGCGCCTTCGACCAGGTTGCGCAGGGTGACCGCGCCGCCGGACCGGTCGGTGTGCAGGGTGAACGCTTCGGGGGTCGCCCGCACCGCCCGGGCCAGGGTCTCCGGCCAGGCGGTGCGGTCGGCAAGGCGTAGTGCCATCGCTGTCTCCTCGGAGTTTGTCGGCCGGCTGACCCGTCGTTGTCCAGGCTCGCCAGAGGCCGGAACGATCAGCGTGCGGCGGCGTCGATGGCACCGCTGATCTGGGGTTTTGTCTCCCTGATCTGGCCGTACCCTCTCCCGGGCCGCGCGGCGGCGGCAACCGTACGCTCGTATCCCAGGACGCGGGTTCCGCCAGTTGGCCCCGATCTTCGGCCGGCTGAGTCGGCACTCACCGCTCTGAGCTGGGCGGACGTCGCGTTCCTATCGAGGCGGCTGGATGGTGTGAGTATCGTCAACGGCGCAGGAAAGGGCTTTCCTCTGGACTTTCCGGCGGCCGGATGCTCGGTGTGCCGCCGCAGGTGTCGCCGGTTTGGGTCCTTCACAAACCGGCAATGGCGCGGTTACATTGTTGGCTATCCATGGGAGCGCTCCCGGGACTCCGATGGACCGAGATCCACCCCCTCGCACCGGCACCACCGCAGCACGGTTTTCCCCGGCCCAGCACCCGCGTCGTGCACCGCGCAGGGAGAGGGGCGGATGCGCCCACATCCGCCCCTCGTGTCCTCCGCTACGCGTCGCCGCGCGCGGCTCCACGGACAGGAGCAATTCTAGTGCGCGACCGCATTGCCCCGGCCCGGCCGAACGGGCAACGTCCCCGGCCCGGTCCCCGGCCCAAGCCAGGCGCCCGGCAACGCCTCGACGGTCGGCAGCGACCAGACGGCCGGCAGCGGCCCGACCGCGGCCAGCGGCCGGGCCGCTGGTACCTCCGGGCGGTGACCGCCGGCAGCACCGCGCTGGCCGCCGCCGCCGCGCTGGTGCTGACCGGGGTCGCCCCGGCGACAGCCGGCCCGGGTACGACGGCCGGGGCCGGATCGGCGCCGACCGCCGCCCCGGCCCTCAACTACGCCGAGGCGCTACAGAAGTCGCTCTACTTCTACGAGGCCCAGCAGTCCGGCCCGCTGCCCGACTGGAACCGGGTCTCCTGGCGCGGCGACTCGGCGCTGACCGACGGCTCCGACGTCCGGCTCGACCTCACCGGCGGCTGGTACGACGCCGGTGACCACGTCAAGTTCGGCTTCCCGATGGCGTTCAGCGCCACCATGCTGGCCTGGGGCGCCGTCGAGTACCGCAGCGGCTACCAGGCGTCCGGCCAGCTCCCGCACCTGCTCAACAACCTGCGCTTCGTCAACGACTACTTCATCCGGGCGCACCCCTCGGCCAACGTCCTCTACGGGCAGGTCGGCAAGGGCGACGACGACCACAAGTGGTGGGGGCCGGCCGAGGTGCTGCCGATGGCGCGGCCGGCGTACAAGATCGACGCAAGCTGTGGCGGCGCGGACCTGGCCGGCGAGACGGCGGCGGCGATGGCCGCCTCCTCGATGGTGTTCCGGCCCACCGACCCGGCCTACGCGGACCGGCTGGTCACGCACGCCCGCCAGCTCTACACCTTCGCCGACACCGTGCGCCGGGCCTACCACGAGTGCATCACCGACGTCACGAACTTCTACCGCTCCTGGAGCGGCTACCAGGACGAACTCGTCTGGGGCGCGATCTGGCTCTACCGGGCCACCGGGGACGCCAGCTACCTGACCAAGGCCGAGAGCGAGTACGACCGGCTCGGCACCGAGCCGCAGCAGAGCAACCGGCTCTACAAGTGGACGGTGGCCTGGGACAACAAGCAGTTCGGCGCGTACGTGCTGCTGGCCAACCTGACCGGCAAGCAGAAGTACGTCGACGACGCCAACCGCTGGCTCGACTACTGGACCGTCGGGGTGAACGGGGAGAAGGTGCGTACCTCGCCGGGCGGGATGGCGGTGCTGGACACCTGGGGCGCGCTGCGGTACGCCGCCAACACCGCCTTCGCGGCACTCGTCTACAGCGACCGGACCACCGACACGACCCGGAAGAGCCGCTACCACGACTTCGCGGTCCGGCAGATCAACTACGCCCTCGGCGACAACCCACGCAACTCCAGTTACATGATCGGCTTCGGTGCCAACCCGCCGAAGAACCCGCACCACCGCACCGCGCACGGCTCCTGGTGGGACAGCATGCAGGTGCCGGAGGCGACCCGGCACACCCTCTACGGTGCCCTGGTCGGCGGCCCGTCCTCGCCGAACGACGCCTACACGGACAACCGGAGCGACTACGTGATGAACGAGGTCGCCACCGACTACAACGCCGGGCTCACCTCCGCGCTGGCCCGGCTCGTCTCCGAGTACGGCGGCTCGCCGCTGGCGAGCTTCCCGCCGACCGAGCGGCCGGACATCGACGAGATCACCGTGGAGACCACGGTGATGCAGGCCGAGCCGAGGGCCACCGGGATCAAGGCGATCGTCTACAACAAGTCCGCCTTCCCGGCCCGGGCGCTCACCGAATCCTCGTTCCGGTACTACTTCCGGCCGGAGGGGAGCAGCGCGATCCAGGTGACCAGCGGCTACACCCAGGGCTGCCCGGCGCCGACCGCCGCCCGGCAACTCTCCGGCGACATCTGGTACGTCGAGGTGGACTGCTCCGGCTACACCATCGCCCCGGCCGGGCAGTCGGCGCACCGGATGGAGGTGCAGTTCAAGATCGGCGTACCCGAGGGCGGCACCTGGGATCCGAGCAACGACCCGTCGTACCAGGCCGCCGCCGGGCCGAACCCGAAGGTGACGCTCTACGAGGACGGCTCGCTGATCTGGGGCGCCGAACCGGCACCGTCCGCACCGGACAACACCGCGCCGAGCCGGCCGGGCACCCCCACCGTTAGCGCGGTGACCGCCACCGGAGCCGCCCTGAGCTGGAGCGCCGCCACCGACGACGTCGGAATCGCCGGCTACGACGTCTACCGGGAGAACGGCGCCAGCGACCTCCTGCTCGGTTCGGCGGCCACGCCGACCTTCGCGGTGACCGGGTTGGTCGCCGAGACGACGTACCAGTTCTACGTGGTGGCCAGGGACGCCGCCGGCAACCGCTCCACGGCGTCCGCGCCGGTCTCGGTGACCACCAGTCCGGCCGGGACCGGCGACACCACCCCACCGGGTACGCCCGGCACCCCGACCGCCTCGGCGGTGACGGCGACCGGAGCCACGCTGACCTGGACCGCACCGACCGACAACGTGGGCGTCACCGGTTACCGGGTCTACCGGGAGGCCGGCGCCACCGACGCCCTGCTCGGCTCGCCGAGCACGCCGACGTTCCCGGTCAGCGGGCTGACCGCCGGCAGCACGTACCAGTTCTACGTGGTCGCGGTGGACGCGGCCGGCAACGTCTCGGCGGCGTCGGCGCCGGTCTCGGTGAACACCCCGGGCGCACCGGCCGGCGGCTGCCGGATCGGCTGGACCGGCAACGACTGGAGCACCGGATTCAGCGGCACCATCACGATCACGAACACCGGGACGAGCACGGTCGACGGCTGGAGCCTCGCCTTCGCCTTCGCCGCCGGCCAGCGGATCACCCAGGCCTGGTCGGCGACCGTGACCCAGTCCGGTACGGCGGTCACCGTCACCAACGTCGGCTACAACGGCACGCTCGCCCCGGGTGCGTCGACCAGTTTCGGATTCAACGGGACACACACCGGCAGCAACCCCCGGCCAACGTCGTTCACGCTCAACGGCGTGGCCTGCGCGACCGGCTGATCCGTCCCTTGGCCGGTCCCCGCCGGGGCCGTCGGGCGGTAACCAGCAGGCTGCCCGACGGCCCCGGTCCGGTGCACGGCTAGCTGTAGTGACCATGAGCGTTGTTGACGGCGTGTCGGCTTGATCGATGGAGAGACCTCCGGCGAGGTGTGAGGTGCTGACGCCCATACCTACCGGAGGTCTCTATGGCCCACCGTAACGCCCGGCTCCGGCTGATGGCCGCCCGCCTCGCTGGCGAGGACATCGAGCCGCAGGGCCCGATCGAGACCGAAGCGGCTCGACGCCTCGACAACGAACTCAACCAGAAGTAGTCATCCAGTTACCCAACACTCTCTCAGGCGACCCGTCGGAGCCGGTGGGTGCACCGGGAGTGCGACGGGAGCGTGGCGCGGGGCGTACCTGAGGGTGCCTCGTCGGGGCGGCGTGGTGTGATGGGCGGCGTGCAGGCGTACCGGCTGGTCCGTCGGCCGGCCGAGGCCGGACCGGCGCGACACGACGACCCCGTGCAGCGGGAGGTGGTCGGACACACCGACGGCCCGCTGCTGGTCCTGGGTGGACCGGGTACCGGCAAGACCAGCACCCTGGTCGAGGCGGTGGTCGCCCGGGTGGCCGAGGGTGTCGACCCGGAACGCATCCTGGTGCTCGCGTTCAGCCGCCGCTCCGCCACCGCGCTGCGGCACCGGATCGAGGCCCGGATCGCCGAGGCCACCAACCGGGTACTGCACGAGCCGCTGGTCCGCACCTTCCCGGCGTACGCCTTCGGGCTGCTGCGCAGGTCGGCGGCGGAACGCGGCGAGCCGTCCCCCCGACTGCTCACCGGCCCCGAGCAGGATCTGATCATCCGGGAACTGCTCGGCGTGGTCGGGGTCGAGGAGACCGAACCCGGTGACGGGGACGAGATCGACGACCCGGTCGGCTGGCCGGCGGAGTTGCGGCCGGCGCTGCGTACCCGGGCCTTCGCCGAACAGCTCCGCGACCTGCTGATGCGGGCCGCCGAGCGCGGGATCGGGCCGGTGGAGCTGGCCCGGCTCGGCGAGAAGCTCGGCCGGGCCGACTGGCCGGCGGCGGCCCGCTTCCTCCGGCAGTACGTCGCCGTGCTCGCCCTGCGCGACGTCACCACCCGGGGCTCGGTCGCCTACGACCCCGCCGAACTCGTCCGGGCCGCCTCCGGGCTGCTCACCGACGACCCCGACCTGCTCGACGCCGAGCGGGCCCGGCTCGCGCACGTCTACGTCGACGAGCTGGCCGACACCGACCCGGCCCAGGTGGACCTGCTGCACCTGGTGACCGGCGGTGGCAAGTCACTGGTCGCGTTCGCCGACCCGGACTCGTCCACGTACGCCTTCCGGGGCGCCGACCCGGAGATCGTGCACCACTTCGCGCACCGGTTCCGTACCGTCTCCGGGGCGGTGGCCCGGACGCTGGTGCTGCACACGTCGTACCGGGCCGGGCCGGGGCTGCTGGACGCGACCCGGCGGCTGGCGCGGCGGCTGCGCGGGCCGGTGGCCCACCGCGACCTGCGCCCGGTGCCGGACGCCGAGCCGGGGACGGTGGAGATCCGCACCTTCCGTTCCGGCACCAGCGAGGCTGCCTATCTGGCGCACGCGCTGCGCTCGGCACACCTGCTCGACGGGGTGCCCTGGTCGCGGATGGCGGTGCTGCTCCGCTCCACCACGCTGCAACTGCCGCCGTTGCAGCGCGCCCTGCACACCGTCGGGGTGCCGACCGTGGTGCACGCCGAGGACCTGCCGCTGCACCTGCAACCGGCGGTGGCGCCGTTCCTGCTGCTGCTGCGCTGCGCGCTCGAACCGGACCGGCTCGACGAGGAGGCGGCGGTGACGCTGCTGCACTCGCCGCTGGGCGGCGCCGACCCGCTGGCCGAGCGGCGGCTGCGGCAGGGGCTGCGCGCGCTGGCGCTGGCCGGCGGCGACCGGCGCCCCTCCGGGGACCTGCTGGTGGAGGCGTTGCGGGACCCGCGCGACCTGCTCACCATCGAGCGCCGCTGGGCGGCACCGGCCCAGGCGGTCGCGAACCTGCTGGCCGCCGCCAGGGAGGCGGCCGCGGTGCCCGCCGCCACCGCCGAGGACGTGCTCTGGGCGGTGTGGCGGGCCAGCGGGCTCGCCGAGCGCTGGTCCGGCGCACTGGCCCGGGCCCGTACCGCCGCCGGGGCGCAGGACAGCGGGCTGCGCTGGCGGGCCGCCGCCGCGGACCGGGACCTGGACGCGATCGTCGTACTCTTCGACGCGGCGGCCCGGTTCGTCGACCGGTTGCCAGGGGCGCGTACCGAGGTCTTCCTCGACCACGTGCTCGGGCAGCAGTTGCCGGCCGACACCCTCGCGCCGAGCGCCGACCGGGGCGAGGCGGTACGCCTGCTCACCGCGCACGCGGCCAAGGGGCTGGAGTGGGACCTGGTCGCGCTGGCCGGCGTACAGGAGGGGATTTGGCCGGACCTGCGGCTGCGCGGCAGCCTGCTCGGCTCGGAGCGGCTGGTCGACCTGCTCGCCGGCCGGGGCGAGGGCGCCGGTGTCGCGGCCACCCTGGTCGGGCAGAGTTCGGCGATGCTGGACGAGGAACGCCGGCTCTTCTACGTCGCCGCCACCCGGGCCCGGCGCAGGCTGCTGGTCAGCGCGGTCGCCTCGGCGGCGGTCGGTGTCGCCGACCACGAGGAGCAGCCGAGCCGCTTCCTCTACGAACTCGGCCCCACCGTCGAACGCCCGGACGACGGCGACGGCCGCACCGGCCAGGGCGGACCGGAGAGCGGCGGTAGGCCCGGCGGCGGGGGCGGGGCGACCCCGGACCCGGACGGGGTGCCGGCCGAGGAGGCCGACGGCATGGCCGACGACGTACCGACGCTGCCCGTCGCCCGGCCGCCCCGGGCGCTGACGCTGTCGGCGCTGGTCGCCGAGCTGCGTACCGCCGTCACCGACCCGGAGGCGTCGCCGGCCCGGCGGCGCGCGGCGGCGGAGGAGCTGGCCCGGCTGGCCGTCGCCGGGGTGCCGGGGGCGCATCCCGACGACTGGTGGGGGCTGCGGCCGCTCTCCGACGACCGGCCCCTGGTCGACGAGGGCGAACCGGTCCGGGTCACCCCGTCCGGGATGGAGAGCGCGCTGCGGTGCAGCCTGCGCTGGCTGCTGGAACGGCACGGCGGCAAGGCGCCGGCCAGCTCCGCGCAGGGGGTCGGCAACCTGGTGCACGCCGCCGCGATGCTCGCCGAGGACGCCAGCGCCGACCGGGGCAAACTGCTGGAGTACGTGACGGCGCGGTTCGACGTGATCGAACTCGCCGCCCGCTGGATGGCCGGCACCGAACGGGCCCGCGCCGAGGTGATGGTCGACAAGCTGCTGCGCTGGCTGGCCGGCAACCCGCGCCGGCTGCTCGCCATCGAACACGAGTTCGCGGTACGCCTCGACGACCCGAAGCGGCCGATCGAGCTGACCGGCCGGGTCGACCGGCTGGAGGTGGACGCCGAGGGCCGGCTCGTGGTGATCGACCTCAAGACCGGCAAGTCGACGGCGGTGACCGCGTCGGAGCTGGCCGAGCATCCGCAGCTCGGTGCCTACCAGGCGGCGGTGGAGGCGGGCGCGTTCGCCGACCTCGGCGCCGGGTCGGAGTCCGGCGGGGCGGCGCTGGTGCAGCTCGGCACCTCGACCCAGGACGCCCGGGAGCAGGTCCAGCCGCCGGCCGGCGCGGCCGAGGACGCGGGTGGCTGGGCGCGGGCGATGGTCCGGCGTACCGCCGACACGATGGCCGCGGCCACCTTCTCCGCCGTTGCCAACTCGAAGTGCCGGGTCTGCCCGGTACGCAGCAGCTGCCCGATCTCCGGGCAGGGCCGGCAGGTCGTCGAGCCGCCCACCCGGCGCCGCCCGGACAGCCCGCCGAAACCGCCCGGCCAGCGCGGCGGCGGGGGCGCCCGATGACCCAGCCCTCGCTGTTCAGCCCGGCGCCGACCCAGCGGGTCGCCGACGCCGGGCCGCGCTACACCCCGGTCGAGCTGGCCAAGCTGCTCCGGCTGCCGGCACCCACCCTGGAGCAGGCCGCGATCATCTCGGCGCCGGTCGAGCCGCTGCTGGTGGTCGCCGGGGCCGGTTCCGGCAAGACCGAGACGATGGCCGCCCGGGTGGTCTGGCTGGTCGCCAACGGGTACGTCGAACCCGGGCACGTCCTCGGCCTCACCTTCACCCGGAAGGCGGCCGGAGAACTCGGCACCCGGATCCGGACCCGGCTCGGTCAACTCGTCCGTCGGCTCGGCCGCAACAGCCGCAACAGCGACGACGACCCGTTCGGCGGCGAGCCGACGGTGGCGACGTACCACTCGTACGCGGCCCGGATCGTCACCGAGCACGGCCTGCGTGGCGGGTACGAGCCGTCGACCCGGCTGCTCACCGAGGCGTCCCGCTGGCAGATCGTCGACTCGATCGTCCGCAACCACGACGGCGACATGTCCGAGGTGGAGCGGCAGCCGAGCACCGTCACCGACGCCGTACTGGCGCTCGCCGCAGACCTGGCCGAGCACCTGGTCACCCCGGACGAGCTGGCCGCCTGGACGGGACGGTTCTTCGCCGAGGTGCAGTCCCGGCCCGGCCGGGTCTACGCCGACGTACGCAAGGCGCTGCACGTCCAGCAGCTCCGGCTGCGGCTGCTGCCGCTGGTCCGGGCGTACGCCCAGCGCAAGGACGACTTCGAGGCGATGGACTTCGGCGACCAGCTTGCCCGGGCGGCGCGGGTGGCCCGGGACCACCCGGAGGTGGGCGCGATCGAGCGCGGGCGCTACCGGGTGGTGCTGCTCGACGAATACCAGGACACCAGTCACGCCCAGGTGGTGCTGCTCCGTTCGCTCTACGGCGGCGGGCACCCGGTCACCGCCGTCGGCGACCCGTGCCAGTCGATCTACGGCTGGCGGGGTGCCAGCGCCGGCACCCTGGACCGGTTCCCGACCGAGTTCGCCCAGCCGGACGGCACGCCGGCCCAGGTGCGCACCCTCACCACGAGCTGGCGGAACCGGCCGCAGATCCTGGACGTCGCCAACGGGCTCGCCGCGCCGCTGCGGGCCGCCGGGGCGCAGGTCGCCGAGCTGGCCGCCGCGTTCCGGGTCGACGAGGAGATCCCCGGCCGCACCGGCCGGGGGTACGCCGGCGGCACGGTGCACTGCGCGCTGCTCGACACGTACGCCGACGAGGCCGACTGGATCGCCGACAGCATCCTCGCCGCCTGGCGGGGCGCGGCCCGGATGCCGGACGCGCTGCCGGAGCAGATTCCGGTGGTGGCCCGGCCGACGACGGCGGTGCTGGTCCGGCTGCGCAGCCAGATCCCGGCGATCGAGGCGGCGCTGCGGGACCGGGGACTGCCGGTCGAGGTGGTCGGCCTCGGCGGGCTGCTGGACACCCCCGAGGTGCGGGACGTGGTCTGCACCCTGCGGGTGCTCTCCGACCCGACCGACGGTGCCGCGCTGCTCCGGCTGCTGACCGGAGCCCGCTGGCGGATCGGCCCGCGTGACCTGGTCGCCCTGCACCGCCGGGCCACCGCGATCGCCGGGGCCCGCCGGGAACTGCCCCGCTCCGACGGCGACGACGACGAGCCGGAGATCGTCACCGACCGCCTCGACGAGGCGACCCTGGTCGAGGCGCTGGCCGACCTCGGGCCGGCGCAGGCGTACTCGGCGGAGGGTTACGCCCGGCTGCGGGCGTACGCCAAGGAACTCGGCCTGCTCCGGCACCGCCTGGACCAGCCGCTGCCGGACCTGCTCGCGGACGTCGAACGGACCATCGGCCTCGACGTCGAGGTGGCGGTCCGCGCCGGCAGCGACGGCCGGGGCGGCGACGCCGGACTGGCCCGGGGGCACCTGGACGCGCTCGGCGACGTGGCGGCCCGGTTCGCCGGTGACTCGGCCGGTGCGCCGCTGCACGCCTTCCTGGCCTTCCTCGCCGCCGCCGAGGACGAGGAGCGGGGACTCTCCCCGGGCGAGGTCGAGGTGGTGGAGGGTGCGGTGCAGATCCTCACCGCGCACGCCGCCAAGGGCCTGGAGTGGGATGTGGTCTCGGTGGCCGGGCTGAGCCGGGGCGTCTGGCCGGGTACGGCCCGGGGCTCCGACCACTATCTGCTCGGCCTCGGGGTGCTGCCGTTCCCGCTGCGCGGCGACGCGGACGGGCTGCCCGAGCTGGCGCTGCACGACGCCGACGACCAGAAGGCGGTGGCCCGGGCGCTGGCCACCTTCACCGACGACTGGCGGGCGCACGACGAGCGGGAGGAACGCCGGCTGGCGTACGTCGCGGTCACCCGGCCGCGCCGGCTGCTGCTCTGCTCCGGCTACTGGTGGGGCGAGGGGACGAAACGGCCACGCGGCCCGTCGACCTTCCTCTCCGAGGTGTACGAGTGGTGCCTGACCACGCCCGAGGCCGGCGAGAGCGGCTTCGTGGTCGACGCCTGGGCGCCGGAGCCGGCGGCCGACGCCAGCAACCCGACCACCGAGGTGGTGCTCCGGGCCGAGTGGCCGGCCGACCCGCTCGGTGCCCGTCGGCCGGTACTCGCCGAGGCCGCCGCCCTGGTCCGCCGCCTGATGTCGGAAGAACCACCCGAGGCGGAGCCGACCCAGGCGACCGGCGACCCCGCACGGGCGGACGGCACCGACCGGGCGGACGGCGCCGGTGGTGAGGACCCGGCGGACGGCGCCGGTGGTGGGGAGTTGCCGCCGGTCGACCCGGAGGCGGCGGCCGTCGCGGCGGCCTGGCGGCGCGAGGCCGAACTGCTGCTCGCCGAGCGGGACATGCTGGCGGACCGCTCCGGACCGGTCGAGGTGGCGCTCCCCCGTCACCTGTCGGTCTCGCAGCTCGTGACGCTGCGCCGGGACCCGGCGGCGCTGGCCCGCGCGTTGCGCCGGCCGATGCCCCGGCGCCCCGAGCCGTACGCCCGGCGCGGCACCGCGTTCCACTCCTGGCTGGAGCAGCGGTACGGGATCAGCCGGCTGCTCGACGTCGACGAGCTGCCCGGGGCGGCCGACTCGGACGCCGCCCCGGACGAGGCGCTGGCCGAGTTGCAGGAGCGCTTCCTGGCCAGCGAGTGGGCCGAGCGCACTCCGGTGGAGGTGGAGGTGCCGTTCGCCACGTCGATCGGCGGGCTGCTGGTCCGGGGCCGGATGGACGCCGTCTTCACCCTCCCCGGCGGCCGGTACGACGTCGTCGACTGGAAGACGGGGCGGCAGCCGACCGGGGTCGAGGCGGAGGCCGCCGCGGTGCAGTTGGCGGCGTACCGGCTGGCCTGGGCGGAACTGGCGGGTGTGCCGGTCGACCGGGTCCGGGCGGCCTTCCACTACGTACGGGAGAACGTGACCGTACGTCCGGCGGACCTGCTCGACGCCGACGGCCTGGCCGCGCTGGTGGCGCAGGTGCCGGAGGCGGCGGCGGGCGGTTGAGCCCCGCCGGGGGCCGGCTCGTCGGATTTGATCGCCAGAATCCGCTCGGTCGGGCCGATCGTGTGCTAACGTTGCGGCGTTGCAGTTTTGGTTCCCAGAGACTCTGTGTGCGCCTGCGGGATTGTGACCGTAGGCGCTCTTTGTTATGTCCGGAGTTCTCCGGGCGGGGCGACCAGAGCGACAGCCGTCCACCGGTTCGGTGGGCAACTACTCGGTCCGCAACAGGTGCGGACCGAACGTTCCGTCAGGAGACGAAACACATGGCAATTGGCACCGTGAAGTGGTTCAACGCCGACAAGGGCTTCGGCTTCATCACCCCGGACGGCGGCGGCGCCGACGTCTTTGCCCACTTCTCCGCGATCCAGAGCTCCGGCTACCGGAGCCTGGACGAGAACCAGCGGGTGGAGTTCGAGGTCACCCAGGGCCAGAAGGGCCCGCAGGCGGAGAACATCCGCCCGATCTGACCGAGCATTCCTGCGCGGCGCTAGCCCGACGCAGAGGTTCGACCACCGCGCCCAGACCGGCGTGGTGACGCGGCCAGCCCGCGCCCGACGGCACGGGCTGGCTCCCGCGTATTTCCCGGTCCGTGGCTGCGGTCACCGGGCGCACCGCCGCCGGTGGCCGAGCCTCGGCGGCGGGCGCCGGTGACCTTCCTCGACACGTACCGCTTCGAGGAAGGTCCGCCCGTAATGACCCGCACCATCCAGACTTTCGCCGACGCGCCGCTGGCCGCCGGCCTGCACGCCGCGTTGACCGAGAACGGCATCCTCACGCCGTTCCCGATCCAGGCCGCCACGCTGCCCGACTCGCTCGCCGGTCGGGACGTGCTCGGCCGGGGCCGTACCGGCTCCGGCAAGACCCTCGCGTTCGGCCTGCCCCTGCTCTCCCGCACCGCCGGCCGTCGGGCCCGGCCGGGCCGCCCGCTCGGGCTGGTCCTGGTCCCGACCCGCGAACTCGCCCAGCAGGTGACCACCGCCCTCGCCCCGTACGCCCGCACGCTCGGGCTGCGCTGCGCCACCGTGGTCGGCGGACTCTCGCTGAGCCGGCAGGCCACGGCGCTGCGGGCCGGCGCGGAGGTGGTGATCGCCACACCGGGACGGCTGGCCGACCTGATCGACCGGGGAGACTGCCGGCTCGACGAGGTCACCGTCACGGTGCTCGACGAGGCCGACCAGATGGCCGACATGGGTTTCCTCCCCCAGGTGACCGACCTGCTGCGCCAGGTGGCGCCGGGCGGGCAGCGGATGCTCTTCTCGGCCACTCTGGACCGCGGCGTCGACCGGCTGGTCCGCCGCTTCCTCACCGACCCGGTCTCGCACTCCGTCGACCCGACGACCGCCACCGTCACCGCGATGACCCATCACGTCCTCCAGGTGGAGGCGGTGGACAAGACGACGGCGACGGCGCAGATCGCGGCCCGGGAGGGCCGGGTGATGCTCTTCGTCGGTACCAAGCACCGCGCCGACCGGCTGGCCAAACAGCTGATGACCAGGGGCGTACGGGCGGCCGCCCTGCACGGCGGCAAGTCGCAGCCGCAGCGGACCCGTACCCTGGAGCAGTTCAAGTCCGGTCAGGTGACCGCCCTGGTGGCGACCGACGTGGCGGCCCGGGGCATCCACGTGGACGGGCTCGACCTGGTGGTGAACGTCGACCCGCCGACCGACTCGAAGGACTACCTGCACCGGGGCGGCCGTACGGCCCGGGCGGGCGAGTCCGGCCGGGTGGTCACCCTGGCCCTGCCCGAGCAGCGTCGGGAGGTGGCCCGCCTGCTCAGCGACGCCGGCATCCGGCCCGAGACGCTGGCGGTCCGCCCCGGTGACCCGGCCCTGATGAAGCTGACCGGAGCGCGGGTCCCGTCCGGGGTTCCGGTGTCGGCGCCGGCCGGCCGGCCGACGATCGCCACGACCGCGACGACGGTTTCGGCGGCGGTGCCGAAGCCGCGGTCCGAGAACGGTGGAAGTCGCCGGGCATCCCGCTCGCGCCGGCTTCGCCGGGTCGCCTGACCGCTCGACCGCCCTCCCGGCGTCGCCCTTCCTGGCTCCCGTCCTTTCCGCGCTCTCGCTCCCGCGTTCGGTGACGGGGGGTGAGTGCGCGCTGACCCTCGAACGCCCGTCCCGAAGGGCGAGACGGTCGATGCTCCGATCGGTCAGCACAACTATGCCCGCGAATACACCTGATCGGGTCCGATGGGCGACTGCGGAGTAACCATCGACGGGCCATCCTGTCCTGGGGAACCAGCGGCCACGGGGGTGGGTCGCGATGGGGGAGGTTGCGATGACCGTGCGTGTCGGTCAGGGCTCGACGCGGGAGATCCTGGTGGTGCTCCTGCTCGCGGTCAGCGGTCTGCTCCTCGCCACCGTCGTCGTGTTCACCCCGTGGTACGGCCTGGCCGCCGGGGCGCCCGAGGTCGAGGTGGTCGAGATGCACTCGCCGGCCACCTCCGGCGACGGGATCGAGATGACGGTCGCCGGAGACGGCTGACCGCCTCCGTCGCCAGCCCTACCGGGCTGTCGAGCGCCGACGGCCCTACCCGGTCGTCGGGGCGTCCACCGACCCTGCCGGTCGCCGGGTGCCGTGGCCTGGCGGTTGTCGGGCGTACGGCTGCCCGCCGGTTGTCGAGCGGTCGGCGGGTCGGCTCGCCCGGCGGTCGGTGGTGTTCACTAGGGAGATGCCGGACAACGTCCCGAGGGGGACCGACGGCGCCGAGGGCCGACCCGGCGCCGCCTGGGCCGCCGGTGCCGTAACCCGGATCGGCCTGCCCGCACCGCCGCCGGAACCACCCGAACCGGCCCCCGGCCCGGCGGGTCCGGACCGTCGGCTGTGGTGGTTCGCCGGTACGGCCGGCGGCGTACTCGTGATCGGCCTGGTCGTCGTGCTGGGGCTGACCATGTCCGGCGGCGTCGACCCGCTCTGGAGCCGGCCGGCGGCGCCGACGGACGTACGGCCGCCGCTGGCCCGGAAGTGTCCGCTCCCCGGCTCGTCGGCGCCGGACGCGCCCGGTGCGCCGTCGCCGAACGTACCCGGGTCGCCGGGGCCGACCGCCCCGGAGCCGGACCCGGTCGTCCCGCCGGCCGGGCCGGGGCAGCCGCGCGGCGGGGAGCGGACCGTCGACCCGGAGGCCGGAATCTCCTACGCCACCTACGGCCCGCCGTGGCAGCCGTGGCGGACGGTGTGGAGTGCCGGGACGCTGGAGGTGCCGTACAAGGTCGGGCAGCACTTCGTCACCGAGCGGGAGTACGACGGGTTCAGCGACTACCACGCCTCGATCCTGTCGGCGGCGGTGCCGGCGGCGGAGAACGACGCCCTCACCTTCGACCTGGAGTGCGTCGGCCGGCAGGTGGCGGGCGACGTCCGGGCGGAGTACTACCCGCAGCCGAACCGGATGGAGTCGATCCGGGACGGGCGGACCTCGCTGGGCGGGCGGCCGGCCTGGGTCTCGGTGTTCCGGCTGCACTTCACCCGGCCACGGCTGCGGGCCACCGACGAGTTGGCCGCCGTCGCCTGCATCGACGTGGGCCGGTCGACCGTCGCCGTCCTCTACGTCTCGATACCCGGGACCCACCGGGAGTTCGACTGGGTGGTCGAGCACGCTCTCGCCTCGGTCCGCCCCGTCTGAGGCGAGCCCGGCACGCCGGAGGTGTGGTCAGGTACGCCGAGGCCGACCACCGGTGGTGGCGGGACGCGCTAGGGTCGGTGCGTGGCGGCGGGAAGATCGAGAATTCCAACGACGAAGCATTCGGTCGAGCGGTTCACCCTCGACAACGGCCTCCGGGTGGTGCTGGCCCCGGACCGCAGCGCTCCGGTGGTCGGCGTGGCGGTCGTCTACGACGTCGGCATCCGGTCGGAGCCGGAGGGCCGGACGGGTTTCGCGCACCTCTTCGAGCACCTGATGTTCCAGGGCTCGGAGAACCTGGAGAAGCTGGCGCACTTCCGGCACATCCAGGGTGCCGGCGGGACCTTCAACGGCTCCACCCACCTGGACTACACCGACTACTGGGAGACGTTGCCGAGCAACGCGCTGGAGCGGGCCCTCTTCCTGGAGGCGGACCGGATGCGCGGGCCGAGGCTGACCGAGGAGAACCTCCGCAACCAGGTCGACGTGGTGAAGGAGGAGATCCGGGTCAACGTGCTGAACCGGCCGTACGGCGGGTTCCCCTGGCTGCGGCTGCCGCCGGTCATGTTCGACACGTTCGCCAACGCGCACGACGGGTACGGCTCCTTCGACGACCTGGCCAGCGCCAGCATCGCCGACGCGACCGACTTCTTCGACCGGTACTACGCCTGTGGCAACGCCGTACTGGCCGTCGGCGGGGACCTGGACGTGGCGGAGGTGACGGCGCTGATCGAGCGGCACTTCGGCGACGTACCTGCCCGGCCGGCGCCGACCCGCCCCGACTTCGCCGAGCCGGACCTGACCGGGGAGCGGCGGGAGTCCTACACCGACCGGCTGGCGCCGCTGCCGGCGGTGGCGGCGGCCTGGCGGGTGCCGGACCCGATCGGCGACTTCGCCGGCTACCTGCCGTACGTGGTGCTGGCCGAGGTGCTCACCGACGGCGACGCGTCCCGGCTGGTGGAGCGGCTGGTACTGCGGGACCGCTCGGTGGTCAGCGTCGGCGGCTACCTCGGGCTGATGGGCGACCCGTACGACGTCCGGGACCCGACCGCACTGTTGATCGAGGCCCATCTGCCGGCCGACAGCGAGGTCGACAAGGTGCTGCGCACCATCGACGAGGAGATCGACCGGCTGGCCACCGACGGGCTGGCACCGGACGAGCTGGGCCGGACCCAGGCCCGGATGGCCACCCACCTGCTCCGGGAGACCGACGCGGCGCTCGGCCGGACGCTGAAGATGGCCGTGCTCGAACAGCAACGGGGTGATCCGGGGCTGCTCGGCGAACTGCCCCGGCTGGTCGGCGAGGTGACCGAGGAGCAGGTACGGGCGGCCGCCGCCACGCTGCGTCCGGAGCGTCGGGCCGCCATCGAGGTCGTACCCGGTGGAGGTGCCCGATGAGTGTCCGTACGCTGCCCGCGCTCGGGCCGACCCGCAAGCTCAAGCTGCCCCGCGAGGTGGAGCGCACCCTGCCCAACGGGCTGACCGTGATCGCCCTGCGCCGGCCGGCCGTACCGCTGGTCGAGGTGCGGCTCTGGCTGCCGTTCGGCCGGGCGCACCTGGCCCGGGGCCTGATGATGTCGCAGACCCTGCTCTCCGGCACCGCCACGATGTCCTCCGTGGAGATCGCCGCCGAGTTGCAGAAGGTGGGCGGCGGGCTCTCCACCGCGCTCGACTCCGACCGGTTGCTGGTCTCGGGCACCGGCCTGGTCACCGGCCTGGACCGGCTGTTGGAGCTGCTCGCCGAGGTGCTGACCGGCGCCACCTACCCGGGCGACGAGGTCGCCACCGAGCGGGCCCGGATGGTCAACGGGATCCGGATGGCGCAGAGCCTGCCGGCGTACCTGGTCCGGAGGGCGCTGCTGAAGCGGATCTACGGCAAGCACCCGTACTCGGTGCAGACTCCGGAACCGGAGCAGATCGAGGCGGTCCGGCCGGCGGCGCTGCGCAGCCTGCACGCCGCCCGGGTACGCCCGACCGGGGCGATCCTGCTGCTGGTCGGCGACGTACAGCCGGCAAAGGTGCTGGACGCGGCGGAGCGGGCCCTCGGCGGCTGGACCGGGGACGGCGCGCCGGGTGAGCTGCCGCCGATCCCGGCGCTGGAGCCGGGGCCGCTGCTGCTGGTGGACCGGCCCGGTTCGGTGCAGTCGTCGGTCCGGCTGGCGCTGCCGGCGGTGCCGCGCACCCATCCCGACCATGCCGCGCTGCAACTGGCCAACCTGGTCTTCGGCGGCTACTTCTCGTCCCGCTGGGTGGAGAACATCCGGGAGGACAAGGGCTACACGTACGGGCCGCACTCGTCGATCGAGCACGCCGTCGCCGGTTCCACGCTGATGGTCTCCGCCGAGGTGGCGACCGAGGTGACCGGGCCGGCACTGCTGGAGACGGTCTACGAGCTGGGCCGGCTGGCCTCGCTGCCGCCGAAGGAGGACGAGCTGGAGCAGGCCCGGCAGTACGCGCTCGGTACCCTCCAACTCGGCATCTCGACCCAGGCCGGGCTGGCGGCGGTGGCCAGCTCGTACGCCGGTTCCGGACTGCGCCTGGAGTTCCTGGCCGAGCACGCGGCCCGGTTGGCGAAGGTGACCCGGGACGACGTGGCGACGGCGGCGGCGAAATATCTGGCTCCGGCCCGGGCGGCCACGGTGGTGCTCGGCGACGCCGGCCAGGTGGAGGGTCCGCTGGGTGTGCTGGGACCGGTCCGGACCGAGGCCGCGGGATCGTGACCTCCGGTCCACCGCCGACGGACCTGCCGGCGGGTCATCCGCCGCTGGCCCGGTCCACGCTCGACCGGGCCGCGCACCGGCGTACCGACCCGGGCTGGTTGGCCGAGGCGTGGCAGCGGGCCCGGGTGTTGGTGGTGGACGTGGCGAACGGCGGCCGGAGCCTGGTCGGTTCGGCCGGTGGCAGGCCGGAGCTGGTTCTGCTCGGTCCGGACGCGGCCGCGGAGAGCGCGCCGGCCGCCCGGCTCTTCCTCGGCGTCGAGCCGGACGGGGTACCGGTCTTCGCGGTCGACGCGCCGCTGCCGGAGCTGGCCGGCACCCGGCCGGCGAACCTGCGCGAGGTCGGGCACCTGCTCAGCGACCGGGACGCCGGCCTCTTCACCACGGCGGTGGCGCTGGCCAACTGGCACGCCCGGCACCTGTACTCGTCACTGACGGGTCTGTCCACCGTGGTCGGGGACGCCGGCTGGTCCCGGCGGGACGAGGCGGGCAACCAGCTCTGGCCGCGTACCGATCCGGCGATGATCGTGCTGGTGCACGACGGGGTCTCCGGTCCCGGCGGGCGGTGCCTGCTCGGCAACAACGCGGCCTGGCGCTCGGAGCGGGGGCTGCGCCGGTATTCCTGCCTGGCCGGCTACGTCGAGCCGGGGGAGTCGGCCGAGGACGCGGTGGTCCGGGAGGTCACCGAGGAGGTCGGCCTCGTCCCGCATCACATCGGGTACGTCGCCAGCCAGTCCTGGCCGTTTCCGGCCTCGCTGATGCTGGGTTTCTTCGCTCTCGCCGACCCGGACCGGCCGATCCGGCTGGACCCGGCGGAGATCGCGCACGCGGGTTGGTTCAGCCGGCGGGAGATCGCCACGGTGCTGGCCGGGGAGGCGGTCGAGGTCGGTGACGGGCTGCGGTTGGCGCTGCCACCGCCGTCGTCGATCGCGTTGTTCCTGATCCGGAGCTGGCTGGAGGATGCCCGGTAGCCCGGGAGCGTTCCGCACAAATCTTGGCCCGCGAGCGTCGTTGCCGCGACGATCACGGGCCAAGATCATAGGCCGTCGTTGCCGGGTCAGGCATGGTGCGTGGCGGGGGACGCCACCCCGGTCGACGACGGTCGTCTAGCCGAACCTCGACTGTGGGCCGAGGTTCCTGGGTTGCGGGTCGACTGTCGGCGGGCCGAACTCGACCGGGCCCGGTCCGGGTGCGTCCACGGGCAGGACCCGGTCGGCGGTCCGGTCCCGGAACGGCTGGTTGCGGTGCCGCCGGTCGGGCTCACCCACCGGCACCACCTTGACCCGCTGGCGCCCGGACCGCACCGCGCCCACACTGGACAGTGCCCGGGCGAGCAGCAGGGCGGCGTCCCGGTCCTCGGCGCGGACGATCTGACGGCGCTGTTCCGGAGAGGTCTGTTCGTCGCGGAGGCGCTCCCCCTGCGCCCAGGCAGCGGCCAACTCGTCATCAGCGGCGGCACGGATATCCGTGCGAACGATTAGAAACCGCATGGGTGTCTCCGAAGGCCGGTGACGGACGATGATCCTGCGATTACCTAACGAAGTCATTACGTGGAACTTCCACGTCCCCTCGGGTTATGTTCACCCATTCCTGGCCGGTGGGCAAGTGAAACGCGCCGATTGGAGTAGTTGCTCGTCCGATCAGGTGACACAGGGTCAACATCCCTTGGGCGGCCGGGAGGTCAGGGCGCCGCCGGCCGACACGCAGGGTCAGCTCCGCCGCGACGTACGACGAAGCCGCCGGCTCCCACGTCGGGAGCCGGCGGCTCGGAACCCGGATCCGTACGGCACCGGCGGAAGCGCCAGGATCGGCCGTGACACCGAACCCGGAGTCGCCGTCGAACACGGCGGCGCCCCGGGGTCGGATCGGGGGGCGAACTACTGCTCGGTCAGCCGTCCGGAGCGGCGACTGCGCTGGGTGGGCGGCATTCCCGGGTCGCGGCTGGCCGGCTTCCGGGGAGCCGACGAGCGCTGTGCCGCCGTCTCGGCGAACCAGGTGATCGTCTCCTCCGGACTCAGCGCCGCGTCCTGGAGCCACTCGAAGACCATCGAGTAGGTGGCGATCTCCTTGGGATCGGTCACCATCAGGTTGGTGGCCAGCCCCTCGATCGCGAGCGTCTCCGGGTCCTGCGGCTCGGCGAAGCGGTAGAGCGAGAACCCGGTGTGCGGCAGGTACCAGTCCGCGATGGTCTGCTCGGTGGGGAGGACCTGGAGCGTCACGTTGGGCAGTCCGGCGAGCTTGCGCAGCTGGATCAGCTGGGCCCGCAGCACCTCGCGCGGCCCGGCCCGGCCGCCGAGCGCCGCCTCCTCGATCACCGCGTGGTAGCGGGGCGGCTCGACCTCGCGGGTGAGCAGCGACTGCCGGGCCATCCGGGCCGCCACCTCGGTCTCGGCATCCTCGGTGTCGTCGCTGTCGGGGTCGTCCACGAGCTGCCGGGAGGAGAGGATGCGCAGGTTGACGTAGCCCTTGCTCTGCAACAGGCCGGGCACGATCACCGGGCTGTACTCGCGGATCTCCGCACAGCCCGCCTCCAGCTCGGCGTAACCGCGCTGCCGGGGCGTCATCGTCGCGTACGAGCGCAGCCAGCCCCGGATGTCGCCGGCCTCGTTGGTGATCGCGGTCAGTTCGTCGCGCAGCGCCCCGGTGACCTTGTAGAGGTCCAGCAGGTCGAGGACGTCGCGCAGGTCGGGCCGGCTGCGGCCGTTCTCCAGCCGGGACAGTTTGGAGGCCGACGCCCAGCCCACCGCCTCGATGACCTGGTCGCCGGTGAGCTTGGCGGACTCCCGCAGCTTGCGCAGTTCCGTGCCGAGCCTGCGCCGCCGCAGGATCGGGCTGGGTTGAGCAGGAGGCACTGGATCCTCGCTCTCGTTTCCGTCGAGCCCGTCGCCGGGCAGGTGCGGACCGTCCAGGTCGCGCTCCCGGCGGTCCAGTATGCCGCTCGTACTTCACGGCGTGCCGTCGAATGGTAACGGCGTGTCTAAATGGAGGGGGCTTTCCGGGACGCTTCCACCCCCCTGTCGTCGGATAGCCGATCGAGTTCCGAGCGCTACCAGCCGCCCCGCCACCATCGACTGCGACGAATTCTCACAACCACGACCCCCCGCCGTACGCCAGCAGAGAACGCGCCCCAACCAGTACGGCGAACAGCCGCCGCGGGCGACCCGGCGCCGGCGACCCCATCCGTCGGCGGTGAGCACGTCGAACCCGGGTGTCCGCGGTCCCCGAGCGGCTCGCCGCCACCTCGAAAGGGACCCCTCGCATGCGAACCATCCTGCGTCGCCCCGACTTCCGGCTGCTCTTCGCCGGACTGGTGTTCAGCATGACGGCAGAGTCGATCATGCTGTTGGCGCTCGCCGTCTGGGTGAAGGACCTGACCGGCTCGGACGGCATGGCCGGCGCCACCATCTTCGCCATGGTCGCGCCGATGGGGCTGGCCCCGATCGTGGGCTGGGCGGTCGACCGGTTCCGCCGCCGCCCCTTCTTCCTCGCCGCCAACCTGGTCACGGCGGTGATGCTCACCCCGCTGTTCCTGGTCCGGGACCGTACCGACGTCTGGATCATCTACGTCGTCGGTGCCCTGTACGGGCTCTCCTACGTCGCCCTCGGCGCGACCCTGAACGGGCTGATCAAACAGATCGTCCCCGAGGAGCTGATGGCCCAGGCGAACGGCGCGTTGCAGACCGTCAAGCAGGGCCTCCGGCTGGTCGGACCACTGGCCGGGGCGGCCCTCTACACCGGGGCGGGCGGCTGGACGCTGCCGACGGTCGGCATGATCGGGTTCGTCGCCGCCGCCTGTGCGGTCTCCGCGCTGCGGATCGCCGAGCGGACGCCCGGCCCGGCCCAGCTCCGCTGGGTGACCGAGGTCGGGGCGGGGCTGCGGCACATGGTCGGCGAGCCGGCGCTGCGCCGGGCGGTCGTCGGCGCCGCGCTGGCCGTCCTGGTGATGGGGTTCAGCGAGTCGCTGATCTTCGCGTACGTGGACCGGGGGCTGGGCCGGGAGCCGGGCTTCGTGGGAGTGCTGGTCACGGTGCAGGGCATCGGCGGGGTGCTCGGCGGGCTCTCCTCGCCGGCCGTGGTACGCCGGTTCGGCGAGCTGGCCGCGCTGGCCGTCGGGGTGGCGCTCTTCGCGCCCGGTGCGCTGCTGCTGGCGTACCCGACGATCTGGCTGGCCTTCGTCGCCCTGGTGCTGCTCGGCTTCGGCCTGCCGATCGCCTTCGTCGGGCTGAACACGCTGATCCAGCGCCGCACCCCGGGCCCGCTGCTCGGCCGGGTCGCCGCCGCCTCCGAGGCGCTGATCAGCGGCCCGCAGGCGATCTCGATCGGCACCGGCGCGCTGCTGGTCGGCTTCGTCGACTACCGACTGCTCTTCGTGGTGATCGCGGTGGTGATGACGATGGCGGCCGGGTACCTCTGGGCCGGGCGGGCCCTCTCCGCACCACCCGCCCCGGGTACGGCGACCCGCTCCGACGTCGCGCCGAACGTACCGGCGCCGGACGTGATCCTGCCCGACGTACCGCCGGTCGCCGGCTCGGCGGAGGCGTCGCCCTCGGCGGAGGCGTCGCCGACCTCGGGATCCCGGCCGCGCTGAGCGCCCCGTCGAACGGACCGTGCGGCGGTGGGCCCGCGCCGGGCCCACCGCCGACCCGGTCAGCTTCCGGCGAGCGCGGCCAGGTGCTTCTTGACGTCGACGATCGACGGGTTGGTCAGGGCCGAGCCGTCGTCGAACCGCACCGTCGGCACCGTCTGGTTGCCGCCGTTGACGCTCATCACGTACTCCGCGGCGGCCAGATCCTGCTCGATGTCCACCACCGTGTAGCCGATGCCCTCCCGGTCAAGCTGTGACCTGAGCCGGTGGCAGTAGCCGCACCAGGACGTGGAATACATCGTCAACATCGTCGAGACCTCCGCGGTGCTCAGTCGTTTCCCGGCCTGGCCAGACCGGTTCGGCCCGGTCGGGCGTCGGATCGGACGGGTTGCCGATCGCACAGGCTAAAGGTGCAACGTCGGGAGGGGCTGCCATGATTCCTACCTGTGGTGGCTGACTCGCGCGTGGAACGGATCCTGGCCGGACTCGACCCGGAGCAGCGCACCGCCGTGACCGCTCCGGCCGGGCCGGTCTGCATCCTGGCCGGCGCCGGCACCGGGAAGACCCGGGCGATCACGCACCGGATCGCGTACCGGGTGACGGCCGGCGAGGTCGCCGCCCGGCACGTGCTCGCGGTCACCTTCACCGCCCGGGCCGCCGCCGAGCTGCGGGCCCGGCTCGGCGCGCTCGGCGTACCGGGGGTGCAGGCCCGGACCTTCCACGGTGCCGCGCTGCGCCAGGTCCGCTACTTCGCCTCCCGACTGCTCGCCGGCCGGGAGATGCCCGAGCTGCTGGACAGCAAGGTCCGGCTGGTCACCCTGGCCGCCGCCCGGGCCGGGCTGCGCACCGACCGGGCCGCCGCGCGGGACCTGGCCGGCGAGATCGAGTGGGCCAAGTCGTCCCTGATCGAGCCGGGGGAGTACGTCGTCGCGGCGGCCAAGGCGCTGCGCGAGACGCCGCACGACCCGGCCAGGGTGGCCGAGGTCTACGCCGGCTACGAGAAGGTCAAGCGGGCCAACGGCGTGATCGACTTCGAGGACATGCTCCGGGCCGCGGTGTGGGGGATCGAGGAGCACCCGGACGTCGCCGAGCAGATCCGGGCACAGTACCGACACTTCGTGGTCGACGAGTACCAGGACGTCAACCCGCTCCAGCAGCGGCTGCTGGACGCCTGGCTGGGCGGCCGGGACGACCTGACCGTGGTCGGCGACGCCAGCCAGACGATCTATTCGTTCACCGGTGCCACCTCGGCGTACCTGATCGACTTTCCCCGCCAGCACCGGGACGCGGTGGTGGTCCGGCTGGTCCGGGACTACCGCTCGACGCCGCAGGTGGTCGGGCTCGCCAACGCGGTGATCCGGCAGGCTCGGGGTGCCGAGGCACGGCTGCGGCTGGAACTTCACGGGCAGCGGCCGCCGGGCCCCGAGCCTGATCTGCGGATCTTCCCGGACGAGCCGGCCGAGGCCGCCGCCGTGGCGGTGCGCTGTCGCGACCTGATCGCCGC
Organism: Plantactinospora sp. BC1; assembly: GCF_003030345.1. NCBI lineage: Bacteria > Bacillati > Actinomycetota > Actinomycetes > Micromonosporales > Micromonosporaceae > Plantactinospora > Plantactinospora sp. BC1. The sequence continues at coordinate 3,418,493 of NZ_CP028158.1, read as the reverse complement.
CGGCACGCCGGCCCGGGAGATCGCCGTGCTGTTCCGGACCAACGCGCAGTCCGAGGCGTACGAGAAGGCGCTCGCCGAGGCGGAGGTGCCGTACCAGGTCCAGGGCGCCGAGCGCTTCTTCGAGCGGCCCGAGGTCCGGCAGGCGCTGGTCGCGCTCCGCTCCGCGACCCGCTCGACGCCGGGGGGGACGCCGCTGGTCCCGGCCGTGGTGGAGGCACTGTCGGCGGTCGGTTGGGCGCCCGACCGGCCCCCGCCCGGTGGCACCGCCCGGGAGAGCTGGGAGGCGCTGGCCGCCCTGGTCCAGCTCGCCGAGGAGTACGCGGCGACCCCGGTGGTACTGCCGCTCGGCGAGGCTGCCTCGGTCGAGCGGCCGGTGTCGCTGGCGGACTTCTGTGCCGAGCTGGGCCGGCGGGCCGCCGCACAGCACGTGCCGACGGTCGAGGGCGTGACGCTGGCGTCCCTGCACTCGGCGAAGGGGCTGGAGTGGGACGCGGTGTTCCTGGTCGGGCTCTCCGACGGCACGCTGCCGACCAGCTACGCGAAGACGGCCGAACAGCTGGAGGAGGAGCGCCGGCTGCTCTACGTCGGGGTGACCCGGGCCCGCCACTGGCTCTGGCTGTCGTACGCCTCGGCGCGTTCGCCCGGTGGTCGGGCCAGGCGGCCGTGCCGGTTCCTGCCGCAGTTCGAGCGTTCCGGCGGTGGTGGTCGCACCGTCGAGGCGTCCGGCGGGAGTCGGAAACCCGACCGTCGGCGTACCCAGGTCGTCTCCTGCCGGGTCTGCGGGGCGACCCTGCTGGCCGGCGCGGACCGGAAACTCGGCCGCTGCGCCACCTGCCCGTCCGACCTGGACGAGGAGTTGCTCGACCGGCTGCGCGACTGGCGGGCCCGGGTCGCCGGGGCGCAGAAGGTCCCCGCGTACGTCGTCTTCACCGACGCCACCCTGCTCGCGCTCGCCGAACGCCGTCCCGGCCGGCCGGCGGAGCTGCTGGCCATCGCCGGGATCGGCCCGCGCAAGGTCGCCCTCTACGGCGACGCGGTGCTCGCCCTGATCAGCGGTGTCGGCGTGCAGGACGTGCTCTTGACGGAGGAGCCGACCGAGCCGGCGCCGGGCTGAGCCGAGGGGGCGTCGACGGGTGGCGGAAGAAAGTTCCGAACTCTCGCCGTAATTCGTTTGCCCTCGCGCCGGGAGGAGGAATAGCCTCATGGCACACCTCGCGAGCGGCGGCTTTCAGGCTGTTCAAGAGGGGGACGAGTCCGATGTTGGCGACGAGTGAGAGTCAGGAGGTGGCCCCAATGGGGACGACCTATGTCACCCAGCGACCGTGGGCGCTGCCTGCTGCCCCCGCTCAGGTGTCAGAGGTCGGCTGCATGCTGATCACTGAACTCCTCCAGCGCTCGCAGGCGCACCAGGTCCTGACCCAGGCCGAGCTGGTTCAGGCACCCGCGTCCGCTGAGCACCAGGGGACCAATGGATTCACGGGCAATGGCATCCGTGTCGGCGTCAAGCGGATGGATGTCAGCGGGGTTCCACCTCGAGGGAGACCGGTCTAACACAGACCAGCCGGCTCACCTCGAGGCCGCGGACCCCGTACACCGGGATCCGCGGCCTTAGTCATTTCCGCACTGCCGAAGTAAGTCGGAACAGCGATCTACGAGATCGAAACGAGAGAGAGGTGACCGGGCGATGAGTCTGGCGTTGGCCCCCCTCGACGCGAACGTCGAGCTGGAGGCGAACCTGCCCTGCCGGAAGTTCGACCCCGACCTGTGGTTCGCCGACTCGCCTGCCGAGCTGGAGCTGGCCAAGTCGCTCTGCGGGGACTGCCCGCTGCGCGTCGAGTGCCTCGCCGGTGCGGTGGAGCGGGAGGAGCCGTGGGGCGTCTGGGGCGGCGAGATCTTCGAGCGTGGCGCGGTCGTTCCGCGCAAGCGGCCCCGTGGTCGCCCGCGCAAGGAGGACGTCGCCCGGGACGCGGCGCTGCGGGTCGAGGCCCAGGCGCGGCTGGCGGCCAGTGGCCTTGCCGAGTCGCGCAGCGCGGTCCGGTTGGCGGCCTGACATGAACCCGATCCGTACGAACGCCGGTCTGGTATCGGCGCCGAACACCGCGATGGCCGCGGTGTCGAAAACCATCACTGCCATGCCCATCCGAGACGGAGCCACCAAGATGCATCTCATCCACGAAGCGTTGTCACGGGCTCGAATGCGCCTGCCTCAGGCCGGTCGCAGCACCACGAGCACTGAGGCAACCCGATCCGCCCGCACGATCGCGCTGGAGGCCCGTCGCCGGGCCGCCCGCGAGCTGGGCAGCTTCTGAACCGTCGGCCCACGCCGTCGGTACGTGTCCGAACCTGACACCTAACAGCCGGGCCGGTCGCGGCGGGAGGAATCCCGTCGTGGCCGGCCCGGCGCCGTGACGTACCCGGGTCGGTTCAGGCCACCGGGGCGAATCCGGGCAGCCAGCGCTCCACGATGCCCCGGTACGGCGCCTTCGCCTCCAACTGGCAGAGCACCCCGATCGAGCCGAGGGTCACCCGGTGGATCAGCAGGTACGACGGCGGCAGGTTGAGCTGCCGCGAGAGCTGGTACGCCGGGGAGCGCGGGTTGGCCAGCCGGGCCGCCTCGACCCGCAGCCACGCCCGGGTGAACCGGAACTCCTCGACCGAGAGCGGTTGCAGGATCGGCATCAGGAAGTCGAGTACCGCCTGGGCGTCGATCGGGGTGTCGGGGCGGATGAACCCCTCCTCGCGCAGGCCGGCCACCACCGCCTCGGCGTCGCCGGCCAGGGCGAGCCGGACCAGCCGACCGATCGGTTCCGGGTGCCCGCCGGGGAGCCGGGCCACCGCACCGAAGTCGATCACGCCGAGTCGCCCGTCCGGCAGCAGCCGGAAGTTGCCGGGGTGCGGGTCGGCGTGCAGCAGTCCGGCGCGCATCGGGGCGGAGAAGTGCAGGGTGGCCATCAGCCGGCCGGCCTGGTCCCGCTCGCTCTCGGAGCCCGAGTCGATGATCGCCGACATCGGGGTGCCCTCGACCCAGTCGGTGACCAGTACCCGGGGCGAGGCGGCGACCACGCCCGGTACGAAGATCTCCGGATCGTCGGCGTACGCGGCGGCGAAGACCCGCTGCGACTCCGCCTCGAGTTCGTAGTCCAGCTCCTCGCTGATCCGTTCCCGCAACTCGTTGAGCAGCGGCTTGATGTCCAGGCCCGGCTGGATCGCCCGGAACATGCCACCGAGCCGGGAGAGTTGCTTCAGGTCGGAGAGGAGCGCCGGTCCGGCGCCCGGGTACTGCACCTTGACCGCGACCGGCCGACCCGCCGGGGTCGGGGTACCCGTCTTGGCCGCCGCCTTCGCACCGCGTCGCCGGACGGCCGGGGTGCTGCCGCTCTCGACCTTCCAGATCGCCCGGTGCACCTGGCCGATGCTGGCCGCGGCGGCCGGCTTGTCGTCGAACTCGACGAACAGCGACCGCCAGTCCGGCCCGAGCTGCTCGGCGAGCACCTTGTGCACGCTGGCCGCCGGCAGCGGCGGAGCCGACTCCTGGAGCTTGGTCAGCGCCTGCCGGTACGGCGCCGCGACCTCCTCGGGCAGCGCCGCCTCGAAGACCGACAGCGCCTGCCCGAACTTCATCGCCCCGCCCTTGAGCTGGCCCAGCACGCTGAAGAGCTGCTCGGCGGTGCGCTGCTGGATCTCGTTGGAGATCACCTCGGAGGCGAGGCCGGTGACCCGCTTGCCGACGCCGAGGACGGTCCGGCCAGCGAAGCCGAGTGGCAGTGCGGCGAGCTTGGCGGTCCGGGAGACGGCGCGGCGCGGGATGTCGGTCACCAGATCATTGTTACCGACTCGACGAGATCCGGTCCGCCGTCGGCGGGTGGCTCAGGCCACGTCCTCGCCGCCGTCGACTGGCCGGGCCCTGATCCGGGCGCCGGAATCCGCCCTCGCGTCCCGCGCCGTGCCCGACTGGGCGGGCCCGTCGCGCTGGTCCGCTCCGTGGGAGACGGTCCACTTCTGTCCCGCTCGGCCGGTTCCGCCGGTTCCGGCGCCGGCCCCGGACCGGGGCCGACGTGGAGGGCGCCGGGCACGTCCGCCGCACGCTCTCAGCCGGGGCCCGGGCACCCGGCCGGCCCTTCCGGTGGGTGCGGCGCCTCGGGTGGACGCGGCGCTTCGGGTGGGTGCGGGGCTTCCGGTAGGCGCGGCGCCGGGCGAGACGGCGTACCGCGCCGCCGTCGGGTGCAGCCACATGCCGGATGCGGCGGCCAGGTACGGCGGCGCAGTCGTCCGGTACCGGTCACCTCGACCGCCCCGCCCACCGTCTCCGGGGTACCGCCGTCGAGGAAGGTGAGGACCTCGCCGACCGCGTACCCGACCGCCGTGACCAGGGTCGCGGTCAGGCAGGGTTCCTGGCCGTCACCGGCGGCCAGCTGGGCGGCGAGGCCGGGCCAGCCCGGATCGCGGTCCCGGCGGTGCAGGTCGACGCAGTTCAGGCAGGGCGACCCGGCGGCCCGGACCAGTGGGCCGACCACCGGGACGCCGTCGCGCATGGTCAGCAGCAGGTGTGCCTGCCGGTGCTGGGCGTAGCCGGCGGCGAGGAGTCCGGCGGGGCGGTCGGCCCCGACCTGGACCACCAGGTCGGCGGTACCGCGTCGGACGGCTCGGGTGATGGTGCCGGGCACGGACCGGGCGATCGCGTCCACGACGGCGGCGGCGCTGGGCCGGCGTACGTCGGTGGCCAGTAGTCCGGTCCCGACGGTGTCCGCCGGCCGGACCCGGCCGCGCAGGTCCGGGTGCACCTGGCCGACGCCGGCCTGGGCCAGGGTCACCGCCACCGGGGCGGCGAGCCGACCCTGACCGGTCACCACGACCCGGGCCGCCGCCCGGCGCCGGAGGAGTTGGGCCGGGGTGCCCGGCGAGTCCCGGCCGTGCAGCGCGAGCGCCGCCGCCTCGGCGGAGAGCCGCTGCCGGGCCGGCTCGGGCAGGTCGGTGGGGAGCAGGGTCTGCGCGGCGACCACCAGGCCGGCGGCGCGCAGGGTGTCGATCAGGGTACGGGCGTCGTCGCGGGACACGTTGATCGTTTCCGCGTGGTCGAGGACGGCCCGCTCGCTGCGGCTGCCGTCGAGCAGGTCGAGCAGCCGGGCGGCGGACGGGTCGGCGACCTCGACCAGGACGGCGCGCCGGGGGTCCAGGCCGAGTTGCAGGGTGTGTCGGTCACGCCAGAGTCGGGCGAGTCCGGGCAGCAGGGTCGGGCGGGGCAGCACGCTTCGGGTCATGGAGCGACACGCTGTCACCGCGCGGGTGCGGGCGGGCAGCGGTTGTCCACAGCGGTTGGGGGCTGTGCACTGCTCTATCCACAGGATCTGGGGTGTTATCCACAACCGATCGGTAACTTTTGTCGTCGCGCGGACATCACGCCGGGTGTCCGTAGCGCGACAGTGAAAGCGGGAAGGGGTGGCGCTCGGCCACCCCTTCCCGCAGTTCCGCGTGGTTCTCGATGATCAGACCTTGGCCTTGCCGAGGATCCGGTTGACGGTCGTGCCGCAGACCGGGCACTTGCCCTTGGCCATGTTCATGCCCGTCTTGGAAACCTCGACGTTGCCCTCGAAGTCACGCTTTTCCTTGCACTTCACGCAGTACCCGTTGTAGGTCTGGGCCTTCTCGGCCACGGTGCCCTCCTCGTCTCATCCGCCGGCTCTCGCGAGCCTGACGTGCGCCCGGCGGCGGGCGGCCACGTAGGCGCCAGCGCTGGGGTTTCTCCGCGGTCACCGCTGTGACCGCCGGTCCGCGGACCCTACCCAGGTCTGGGCAGTTCCATGTCAGCAATCTGTCGACACTGTGAGGAAGCCGACGACCAGAGTGTGCATGCCGGAATAGGTCGGATAAGTCAGTTTCGCAGGGACACGCCGGATGAACCACGTCAGATCGCTGATCAGGGGGGCCTGGCGAGGTCGGCGGATGATCGTTTACCGTTGCCTCCGACGCTCGCCCCGTACGCCGCCGCGAGGAGCGAGCGGGGCCGATCATGGACGTGCGGGCGATCACCGCAATGAATTTTTTCCGGACGGCTCGCCGCTAACCGGTATTTTTCCGGCGGCTATCTATGGGTTGACTCTTGCGGTGACCTGGTCAGTAAGCATTAGTTTTCCATCGTGAACGAAACCCGGGGCTGCGCGGGCCGCTAATGGCGGGGTTGCGGAAGCCGGTCGTCGAGGTACGGCGCAGTCAGCGTCGGCGTCGGACGGTGTCCGCCTACCGGGACGGCGAGCGCGTCGTCGTCCTCATCCCCGACCAGTTCTCCCGCGCCGAGGAGACCGAGTGGGTGGATCGGATGCTCGCCCGGCTCGCCGCCCGGGAGGAGCGGCTCGGGCGCTCCGACGAGGAGCTGCTGCTCCGGTCCCGCCGGTTGATCGACCGCTATCTGAGTGAGCACGGCAGGGCGGCGGTGCCGGCCAGCGTACGGTGGGTGACGAACCAGAACGGGCGGTGGGGCTCCTGCACCCCGGCCGACCGGACCATCCGGATCTCGCACCGGATCCAGGAGATGCCGGAGTGGGTGATCGACTACGTGCTGCTGCACGAGTTGGCCCACCTCGTCGTGCCCAGTCACAACGCACGGTTCTGGGAACTGGTCGGGCGCTATCCGAAGACGGAACGGGCCCGGGGCTATCTGGAGGGCGTCGCCGCGACCACCGGGATCGTCCTGCCGGACTGAGCCCGTACCGGTGCGCCCGGTCGGCCCCGGACGGGCGGTACGGCCGGGCCGGGTGGCCGGCCCGGAAGCTCGGTAAGGTCGGCGGGTGACCCGCCGTGTGATCGTGGTGATGCTCGGACCCGTCGCCTGGGCGCCGCCCGGGACCGACCCGGCCCGCTGGCGCTCGGCACTCGCCGAAGACGCCGTCGACCTGGTCGCCACGCTGGCCCAGGTGGAGCCGGCGATCGCCGCCACCGCCGCCGACCGCGCGCTGGCCGACGCGGTCGCCTGGCCCGGCATGCCGGTCTACGACCTGCCGACCCACCGGGTCGGTGCCGCGCTCGACGCCGCGACCCGGGACGGCTACGACCAGGCCGCCGTGCTCGTCGCCGACGCACCCGACGTGCCCGGCCTGATCCTCGGCAAGCTGCTCCGCCCGCTGACCAGCCGCCCCGTCGCGGTCGCCCCCGCGACGAACCCCGGCGCCGGACTGCTCGGGCTGGCGACCCGGCTACCCGCACCGGACTGGCTGCCGGACCTCGACCTCGACACCGCCGGGGCGGAGCTGGTGCGCGGTGCCGCACCGCGACCGGCCGAGGTCGCGGTGACGCCGGGCTGGCGGCGGCTCCGCGGCCCCGCCGACCTCGCGACGCTCGATCCGGCAGTCGAGGGCTGGGACACCACCCGGGTACTGCTCGGCGGCTGACGCCGGGACGCCCGCCGCCCACCACCCGGGCCCCGACGGACCGTCACCCGCACCGTCCACGCCTGCCCGGGGGGCCGGGACAGCACCGTCCATGCCTGCCCGGGGCTCCGGGACACGCCGCTGTCGAGCCCCGGGGTGCCGGGTCACTCCGGGTCGCGTCGCTCCGAGCCCGGCTCGCCGGAGTCGTCCTCGGCCGCGGGCTTGCCGAAGTCGAAGTCCTCCAGGTCGCCGAGGTCGAGTTGGGACCGGGCGAAGGCGTCCGGGTCGGCGAAGTCCTCCTCGGCCGGGAGCAGGTCCGGGTGTCCCCAGAGCGCGTCCCGACCGGCGATGCCCCGGTGCTCGGTGAGCGCCGCCCAGAGCGCGGCGGCCTCGCGCAGCCGCCGGGGGCGCAGCTCCAGCCCGACCAGCGCCGCGAAGGTCTGCTCGGCCGGACCACCGGCGGCCCGGCGCCGCCGGAACGCCTCGGAGAGCCGGTTCACGTTCGGCAGCCGTTCGGCGGCGGCGGTGTCGACGACGTGGCACACCCAGCCCTCGACCAGGGCCAGCGCGGTCTCCAACCGGGCCAGCGAGGCCTTCTGCGCCGGGGTGTCCTCCGGGGTGAAGATGCCCTCGACCGAGAGCGCCTGCACCGACTCCGGATTCATCGGGTCGAGCCGGCCCATCGCCTCCTCGATCGCCTCCCGGTTCACGGTGATGCCGGTGGCGTACATCTCGACGGTGGTCAGGACGTGCCCGCGCAGCCACGGTACGTGCTGGAAGAGTCGCTGGTGCGCGGCCTCGCGCAGGGCGACGTAGAGGCGTACCTCGTCCTCGGGGAGTTCGAGGCCCTCGCCGTACGCCCGGATGTTCGCCGGCAGCAGCGCGGCCGTGCCGGCCGGGCCGAGCGGCAGGCCGATGTCGCCGGCCGAGAGCACCTCGGCGGCGAGCGAGCCGAGGGCCTGGCCGAGCTGGCCGCCGAAGAGCGCCCCGCCCAGCGTGGTCAGCATGGACTGCATCGGGCCGAGCTGCGCCCGGGCCTCCGGCGGCACCAGGTCGCCCATCGCGGCGACCATCCGCCCGGCCACCGGGTCGCAGAGCTTCTTCCAGACGTCCAGCGTCTTGTAGATCCACTCGTTCCGGTTCCACGCCACCGAGGTGCGGATGCCGGAGGGGTGTGCCGAGGTCGGGTCGAGCCAGAGGTCGGCCAGCCGGAGCGCCTCCTCGACGGCGTTGCGCTCGTACGGCGTGACGGCCGGGTCGCCGGCCGAGGAGAGCTGGCTGGCCGCGACCTGGCGGGCCAGGTCCCAGTTGACCGGGCCGCTGCCCGGCGCGGCGAGCAGCTGTTGCAGCTGCGCCATGAACTGCTGCATCTGCTGCGGGTCGTTGGGGTCGGGCGGCTGGCCACCCGGCAGGGCGAAGCCGAACGGAATATCAGGCACCCGTCCACGGTACGCGCGCCGGGGGGTGCGCCGCCTGCCCAGGTGTCACGCCGAGGGCGAACCTCGGGTTCGCGGGCCGGCCCGGAGGTGTCGGCTGGGTAGGCTTGGCGGCCATGAGACGTCGCGGTGTCACTGTTCTGCTCGGCGCGGTGCTCACCGCCCTGCTCAGCATCGGCGTACTCGCCGCCCCGATCCCGTACGTCGTGCTCGGCCCGGGGCCGACGGTGGACACGCTGGGCCGGCAGGACGACAAAGAGGTGATCCAGGTGTCCGGCCGGGAGACCTCGACCTCGGCCGGACAACTCCGGCTGACCACGGTCGGCGTGCAGCCCGACGTCAAGCTGCTCTCCGCGATCGCCGGCTGGTTCTCCCCGGACGAGGCCGTGGTGCCGTACGAGTTGATCTACCCGCCGGGTCAGACCCAGCAGCAGGTGGAGGAGCGCAACGCGGAGGACTTCGCCGCCTCGCAGACCAGTGCCGAGACGGCGGCGCTGCGCGAACTCGGCTATCCGGTGCAGGTGGTGGTCAAGAGCGTCACCGCGGGTGGCCCGTCGGAGGGGATCCTCAAGGCCGGCGACGTCTTCACCTCGGTCGACGACAAGCCGGTGGTGGTGGCGAGCAGCCTGACCGACCTGATCCGGTCGCGGCCGGCCGGCTCCCGGCTGAAGATCGGCTACACCCGGGACGGTAAACCGGCCACCGCGACCATCGTCAGCGCGACCACGGACAACAACCCGCCCCGGATCGGGGTGGAGATCGAGCAGCGGCAACCGCACCCGTTCGAGCTGAAGATCGACCTCGGGGACATCGGCGGGCCCAGTGCCGGGCTGATGTTCGCGCTCGGCATCATCGACAAGATCCGGACCGAGGACCTGACCGGCGGAAAGGTCATCGCTGGTACCGGCACCATCAACGACCTGGGTGAGGTCGGCCCGATCGGCGGCATCCCGCAGAAGCTGGTCGGCGCGAAGAACGCGGGCGCGAAGTATTTCCTGGTACCGGCCGGAAATTGCGAGGAGGCCGTCCGCAACGCCCAGTCGGGGCTGCCGATGGCCCGGGTCGGAACCCTCGACGAGGCGCTGAGCGCACTGGACACGATTCGGGCCGGAGGCCAGCCGCCGAAGTGCTGAACCACCGCAGGCCCGAAGGGGGACCGGTCGGACTCAGGAACACCCCGTAGTCTAGGTGCTCTGATCAGAGCCGGTCATTGCCGAAGGTGCGGAGCCAACAGTGGTCATGCGTAGCAGCCCCCTGCCAAGAATGAGTCGACGCGGTCGCGTCACGGTCGGCGTACTCCTCGGGGTGTTCCTGCTCCTCACCCTGCTGGGCTGGGGCGTCCAGGCCTGGACCGACTGGCTCTGGTTCGACGAGGTCGCCTACACCCGGGTCTTCAGCGGGGTGCTGGTCACCCGGATCCTGCTCTTCGTGGTGATCGGCCTGGCCATGGCGCTGCTGGTCGGCGGCAACATGTGGCTGGCCTACCGGCTGCGGCCGGTGCTCCGGCCGAACTCGCCGGAGCAGGTGACCCTGGAACGCTACCGCTCGGTGCTGGCGCCCCGGATCGGCACCTGGCTGGCCGCGATCGGGGTGGTCGTCGGGCTCTTCGCCGGCCTCTCCGCGCAGACCCGCTGGGGTCAGTGGATGCTGTTCCGCAACTCGCAGAGCTTCGGCATCGAGGACCCGGAATTCAAGATCGATATTGGGTTCTACGTCTTCCAGTTCCCGTTCCTGCGTTATCTGCTCGGCGTCGGCTTCACCGCCGTGGTGCTCGCCATGATCGGCTCGCTGGCGATGCACTACATCTTCGGCGGCGTCCGGCTACAGGGTGTCGGTGACCGGATGACCGGCGCCGCCCGGGCCCACCTGACCACGCTGGTCGCGGTCTTCGTGCTGCTCAAGGCGCTGGCGTACGTCCTCGACCGGCGGGCGATGCTGCTGGAGTTCAACGAGGGCGTCGACCTCTACGGCGCCGGCTACGCCGACATCAACGCGCTGCTGCCGGCGAAGGAGATCCTGGCGTACATCTCGGTGGTGGTCGCGCTGGCGATCATCCTCTTCTCCAACGCCTTCATCCGGAACCTCGTCTGGCCCGGCATCTCGCTCGCCCTGCTCGGCATCTCGGCGGTGGCGATCGGCGGCATCTACCCGTGGGCGGTGCAGACCTTCGAGGTCAAGCCGAGCGTCAAGGACAAGGAAGCCGCGTACATCGAGCGCAGCATCAACGCCACCCGGGACTCCTTCGGGCTCGCCACCACGGTGATGGCGCCGTACAGCGCGGCGAACCTGAAGCCGCCGGAGTCGCTGGCCACCGACACCTCGGTGGTGCCGAACATCCGGCTGCTGGACCCGCAACTGGTCTCCGAGACCTACACCCAGCTCCAGCAGGTGCGGGGCTTCTACGACTTCGGCCCGAAGCTCGACATCGACCGCTACCAGGTCAACGGCGAGACCCAGGACTACGTCGTCGGGATGCGGGAGATCAACTATCTGGAGCTGACCGACCAGCAGAGCAACTGGATCAACCGACACACCGTCTTCACCCACGGGTACGGCCTGGTCGGCGCCCCCGCCAACCAGGTGGTCTGCGGCGGGCAGCCGTACTTCGTCTCCGGCTTCCTCGGCGAGCGGGCCGAGGAGGCGTGCTCGTCGGCGACCGAGACGATCCCGGCCACCCAGCCGCGGATCTACTACGGCGAGCAGATGGACGGCAGCGACTACGCGATCGTCGGGCAGACCGAGGGGAACAACCCGGTCGAGTTCGACCGGCCGACCGGCCGGGACGGTGGCGAGCAGTACTACACCTACACCGGCAAGGGCGGGGTCGAGATCGGTTCCTTCGGTCGCCAGCTGCTCTACGCGATCAAGGAGCAGGAGCCGAACTTCGTCCTCTCCGGGGCGATCAACGACGCCTCCAAGCTGCTCTACGTGCGTAACCCCCGGGACCGGGTGGAGAAGGTCGCGCCCTTCCTCACCCTGGACGGCGACCCGTACCCGGCGGTGGTCGACGGGCGGATCCAGTGGATCGTCGACGGCTACACCACGGCGGCCACCTACCCCTACGCCGAGCAGGTGAACCTCCAGCAGGAGACCGCCGACGAGCTGACCGGGCTGGGCACCTTCGAACTCGCCCGGGAGAACGTCAACTACATCCGGAACTCGGTGAAGGCGACCGTCGACGCGTACGACGGCACCGTCACGCTCTACCAGTTCGACGAGGCCGACCCGGTGCTGAAGGCCTGGAACAAGGCCTTCGGCGGAAACCTGGTGAAGCCGAAGTCGGAGATCCCGGCCGCCCTGGCGGCACACTTCCGCTACCCGGCCGACCTGTTCAAGGTGCAGCGCAACCTGCTGGCGAAGTTCCACGTCACGGACCCGTCCGAGTTCTTCTCCGGGCAGGACTTCTGGGAGGTGCCGAACGCGCCGGACGCGCCGGACTCCGGTGAGCGGCAGCCGCCGTACTACCTCTACACCCAGTTGCCGGGGCAGGAGTCGCCACGCTTCCAGCTCACCTCGGCGGTCACCCCGGCCGGCCGGCAGAACCTCGCCGCGCTGATCAGCGGCTCGTACCTGAACGGCCAGCCCCGGCTGGAGGTGCTGGAACTGCCCGACCAGACGGCGGTCTCCGGGCCGGTCCAGGTGCACCAGAAGATGACCAACAACGCCAACATCCGGCAGGAACTCAACCTGCTCTCCTCGAACCAGGCCCAGGTGCAGTACGGCAACCTGCTCTCGCTGCCATTCGGCGACGGGATGCTCTACGTCGAACCGGTCTACGTGAAGAGCAACCAGACGAACGCCTATCCGCTGCTGCAACGGGTGCTGATCTCGTACGGCGACGGTGGTCAGTACGTCGTGTTGGCGAACAGCCTCGAAGAGGGCATCAAACAGCTCGTCGAGCAGGGCAAGAAGGCCGCCCCGACCACACCGACGACGCCACCGCCACCGACCGACGGCGGCACGAACCCGACGCCGACGCCGACTCCGACGGTGCCACCGGCGGACACCAACCCGCAGCTCACTCCGGAGCTGGCCGCCGCCGCTGGCAAGGTGCAGGCCGCGATCGCCGAGGTCAGGTCGGCCCAGACCGCCGGCGACTTCGAGCGGTACGGCCGCGCGCTCAAGGCGCTCGACGAGGCGATGACCGAGTTCCAGAACGCCCAGCGGGCGAGCGGTAACCGGGCACCGGCTCCGGGTTCGTCTCCGGCCCCGGCCGGCTCACCGGCGGCGAGTGGCGGTACACCCAGCGCGCCGGCCTCGCCGAGCGGCTGACCAGGTCGTACCCGGCTGCCCGGCGGCGGTGACACGGCCGTCGCCGGGCAGTTCCGGCCCTGTTTTGCGGGCCGTGGACGGTGTGCGCTAGGGTTAACGAGCCGACGCGGGGTGGAGCAGCTCGGTAGCTCGCTGGGCTCATAACCCAGAGGTCGCAGGTTCAAATCCTGTCCCCGCTACCACAGAACCATCAGATAGAACCCGGTTCCCACACCATGGGGCCGGGTTCTTGCTTTTCCGGCGTTCCTTGCACCGCGCCGGTGTTCCTCGCACCGCCGGTCTTCTTGACGTTGCCGGTGTTTCTGACGCTGCCGGTGTTCTCTGCGTTGCCGGTGTTTCTATTGAGTTGGACTTCCGGCCCGGTTCGGCTAGGGTTTCATCCGGCGACGCGGGGTGGAGCAGCTCGGTAGCTCGCTGGGCTCATAACCCAGAGGTCGCAGGTTCAAATCCTGTCCCCGCTACCAACGAGAAACGGCCCCTCGGATCTTCTCCGAGGGGCCGTTTCCACGTCACCTGCCGACCGGCCGGGACATCGGCGCGGATGCCGGCGAGGAGACTCGCCCGGCGTTGCCGCCTCGTGCCGGCGTGCTTAACTGGTGGCGATGCTCAGCTCGCACGAGGTCGATCTGTTCGAGAGCTCCAGGGGCCGCCTGGAGGCGATCGCCTACCGCCTGCTGGGCTCGGCGACCGACGCCGAGGACGCGGTCCAGGACACGTTTCTGCGGTGGCAGGCGGCCGACCGGGAACACATCGAGACGCCCGAGGCCTGGCTGACGAAGGTACTCAGCAACGTCTGCCTCAACCAGCTCAGCTCGGCGCGGGCCAGGCGCGAGAAGTACGTGGGCAGTTGGCTGCCGGAGCCGCTCCTCGCCGGGGACCGGATGCTCGGCCCGGCCGAAACCGCCGAACAGCGCGAGCTGGTCTCGATGGCGGTGCTCACCCTGATGGAGCGGCTGTCGCCGAACGAGCGCGTGGTCTACGTGCTGCGCGAGGCATTCGGCTACCCGCACGGCGAGATCGCCCGGATCCTCGACATCACCGAGGCGAACTGCCAGCAGATCTACCGGCGGGCCAGGCAGCATGTCAGCACCGACCGGACCCGGATCGAGATCGACGCCTCCGCCGCGAAGAAGATCGCCGAGGAGTTCCTCGCCGCCGCCGTCAGCGGGGACACCGAGCCGCTGGTCAGGCTGCTGACCGACGACGCGGTGAGCATGTCCGACGGTGGCGGCCGGGTCCCGGCCCGCAGCACCCCGGTCGTCGGCGCGCTCGGCATCGCGCGGTTCCTGCGGGGCGTCTTCGCGCCGAACGACGCCAAGCGGGCCACCTTCGAGGCCCTGGTCGGCGGGAGTTTCACCATGCACGCCGTCGTCGTCAACGACGGCCCCGGCGTGCTGGTCACGGTCGGGGAGCGGGTGGTCGGCGTCATGTCGCTCGACGTCACCCCCGACGGTGTGGCCGCGATCCACGTGCAGGCCAACCCCGAGAAGCTGGAACGCGTGACGCGGCAGTGGGCCGCCTCCGATCGCGGAGAGCCGTCCGGCCCCGGCTGATCTGGCGAAGCTGCCCGGCCCCGGCCGGTGACGCAGCTTACAGCGAATCCTGTCAGGGATCGTGCCGCTATCCGGTTCAGGAGGCGAGCAGGCCACAGCAGACAGGAGCGGAACCATGAAGCACCGCATCGTCGTCCTCGGGGCCGGTTACGCCGGGGCCCACGCCGCCGGGCGCCTCGCCCGTCGCCTCCACGCCGACGACATCGAGATCACCCTGGTCAACGCCGACCCTGATTTCGTCGAGCGGGTCCGGCTGCACCAGCTCGCGGTCGGGCAGGATCTGCGGCCCCGCCCGTTGCGCGACATCTTCGCCGGCACGGGCGTCCGGGTACGACCGGCCCGGGTCACCGCCGTCGACGCCGACCGCAGGACCGTCGACCTGGTGGACGGGCACGGCGGCGCCGACCAGATCGGCTACGACACCCTCGTCTACGCCCTCGGCAGCACCGTCGCCGAGCACGGGGTACCCGGCGTCGCCGAGCACGCCCAGCACGTCGCCAGCCGGCAGGGCGCGCTGCGGCTGCGCGAGCGGCTGCACGACCTCGCCTCGGGTGCGACCGTACTGGTCGTCGGTGGCGGCCTCACCGGCATCGAAGCGGTCACCGAGATCGCCGAGGCCAGGCCGGACCTCGACGTCGCGATCGCCACCCGTGGCGGCCTCGGCGACTGGCTGAGCGACAAGGCCCGGCGACACCTGCGCGGAGTCTTCGACCGGCTCGGCATCACCGCCCACGAGCACACCGACGTCGTACGCGTCGACCAGACCGGCGTGCTCACCGGCACCGCCGAGCGGATCCCGGCCCAGGTGACCGTCTGGACCACCGGCTTCGCCGCCGACCCGATCGCCGCCGCCAGCACCCTGGCGCTCGCCGACACCGGGCAGATCGTCGTCGACGAGACCATGCGCTCGATCTCGCACCCCGACGTGTACGCCGTCGGCGACGCCGGGCTGGCGGAGGGGGCGGGCGGCAGGCCACTGCGGATGTCCTGCGCCTCCGGCATCCCGATGGCCTGGAAGGCCGCCGACGCCATCGCGGCGCGGCTGACCGGCCGCAGGATGCCCGACAACACGATCGGGTACGTCCAGCAGTGCGTCAGCCTCGGCCGGCACGACGGCATCATCCAGTTCGTGACCACCGACGACCGGGCCAAGCCCTCCGCCCTGACCGGCAGGACGGCGGCGCGGTACAAGGAGTTCGTCTGCGCGGGTGCCGCCTGGAGCGTCGCCCACCCGACGATCCTGCTGCCGTCCCGGCGCCGTCGGCTCACCGCGACGGTCGGGGCCGAACCGCTGCCGGCCACCGCCGGCTGAGTCGCCACCGTTCGGACCGTACGTCCTCGCCGGCCCTCCAGAGATCGTCTGGGGGGCCGGCCCGCTCTCGCGGCCGGGCTTGGGCGGCCCGGGCAGTTCGGTGATACTGCCACTGCCGGATCTGCCGGCGCGGACCGACGGGAGGGCGGGCGAGTGTTGACCGGGGCCGTACTCGGTGCCGCCGCGATGACCACCGGACTGGTGGCCGGCGTCTTCGTCCTGTACGCACACACGATCATGCCCGGACTGGGCCGGACCGACGACCGTACCTTCGTGGGCGCCTTCCAGGCCATCGACCGGTCGATCATCAACCCGTGGTTCATGTCCTGCTTCTTCGGGTCACTGGTCCTCACCGGTGTCGCCGCCGCCCTGCACCTGCCGGCGCCCCGGCACGACGGGCTGCCGTGGACCGTCGCGGCGTTCGTGCTGAACCTGGTGGTGATCGTGATAACCCTGGCGGTGAACGTGCCGCGCAACGACGCGATCAAGGCGGCCGGGGAGCCGGACCGGATCGCCGACCTCGCCGGGGTACGCCGGGCCTTCGACGAGCCGAGGTGGCGGGCGTGGAACCTGGTCCGGGTCGTACTCAGCTGCACGGCGTTCGGATCTCTGCTCGTCGCGCTCGTCAGCTCCGGCCAGCGGGGCTGAGCGGGTTCCCGTCCGGTGATCGGCCGCGTTGCCGGCGGGACTTGCGGGTAGCCCCGAGGATGTAGCCATGGAGATTTTCCGGAACTGGTGGGTCCGCCTGACCGCAGTACTCGGTACGGCGGCGTTGACAGTGTTCGTACCGGCCGTCGCCTGGGCGTCGAGCGGGCCCGGCGAGTTGGTGCTGGAGGCGGCCCGGGGGCGCCGGGCCCGGGGCAGCTTCGGGATCTGGGGACTGGTCTGCTGCCTGATCGTGGTCGGCGTGATCGTCGCCGTCCTGGTCCTCATCATGCGCAACCGCCGGTCGGGGGGAAAGCGCTGAACAGCCCCGCCGGGTGACTCCGCCCGGCAGGCAGCCGCCCGCCCCGTGCGGTGGGCCGGACGGGCCCGGTCTCCGGGGTGTCCGGAAGGGGACCCCTCCGCCGAAGGGGAGAACGGTGGACGGGTCCCTTCCCGGCGGTCAGCTCGTCAGCGCGGCGTTCGCCTGGCTGATGAAGGACGCCGCGGCCGTACGCGGGGAAGCCTTGCCGAACTGGACGCTCTCCGCCGCCTGGATCAACAGTTGCTTGATCGTGGCGTGGCCCTTCGGCGGCGGTACCGGCGCCGGACCGAACTTCTCCGTCATGGTGGTCTCGAAGGCTACCGACTGCTTCATGCTCTCGTCGGTCAGCGACGCCTCCACCGTCCGCCGTACGTCCAGGTTGGCGCTGAGCCCCCGCTCGGTACCGAGGATCTCGCCGGCCACCGCGTCGTTGACCAGGAAGTCGATGACGTGCACGACGGTGTCCGGATGGCGGGTACCCCGGAAGGCGGCCCAGTAGAGCGAGGCCCGGGCCCAGTGCGCGGCCGGGTTGCCGGGATAGCTGACCACCTTGAGCTTGTCCTTGGTCAGCTTCTGCAACTCCGGTAGCTGGTTGGACCAGACGAACGAGGTCGCCGCCTGGCCGCTGGCCACCAGCTGCTTGGTCACGTCACCGCTGTTCGCGGGCTGGATCACCTGCGGCGGCGGGGCCGCCCCGCGCTCCCGGGCGTCCGCCCACAGCTCGAACCAGCGGGTCAGGTCGCTCTCGGTGAAGCCCATCTGCCGGCCCCGGTAGAGCTCCTTGTCCTGCGAGCGCAGCCAGAGCCAGAGCGCCTTGTAGTCGGCGGACGGGTCCATGGTGCCGAAGACCTCGCCGTCGGTGCGCTCGGTGACCTGCTCGGCCCACTCCAGGTAGTCCTGGTAGGACATTCCGATCTGCGGCTCGGGCAGGTCGTACCGGTCGAGCAGGCTTTTGTTGTAGATCAGGCCGGGGGTGTTCTCCGCCGCCGCGGCGGCGACCGTACGGCCGGTCACCTGGCTGGACTGCGCCAGGCCGGCGGGGAGCTTGCGCAGGTCGAGTACGTCGGTCCGGACGTAGTCGGTCAGGTCCAGCAGGATCTCCCGCTGCGCGTACTCGGTGAGGTAGTTGTCGTCGATCTGGAAGATGTCCGGGGCGTTCCCGGCGGCGGCCTCGGTGGAGAGCCGGTCGAAGTAGCCGGCGTTGCCCTGGAAGGTGAACTTGAAGGTGACGTCCGGGTAGCGCTTGGTGTAGACCTCCAGCGCCTGCTTGGTCAACTCGGCCCGGCGGTCGCCGCCCCACCAGAAGACGGAGAGTTCGACCTTGTCGTCCCGCGGCGCGGCGTCCTCGGCGGTGCAGCCGGAGGCGAGCGCGATGACGACGACGAGCAGCACGGCACCCAGGCGCCGGCCGAGTCGGCCGGCCGGCGGTCTGCTCGGCACGGGGGAGGGGAGGGGAAGAGGCACGACAACTCCTGACGACGACACCGGGTCAGCTGTGACGGCAACCGGATCATTTACACAGCCGGCCTCGGCGGGTGTCAACGCCCGTACGGGCAGGATCCGCCCAACCGCCGCCCGGGACGGGCCGGATGTCGGGCTCGGCCCGGCGACCCGGCCGGCGCGGGCCGCACCGGACCCGCCCCCGGCGCCCGTGATGTACTTGGGCACGTGGAACTGCTGCATTCGGGCAAGGTCAGGGACGTCTACGCCGACGGCGACGACCTGATCCTGGTCGCCTCCGACCGGGTGTCGGTCTACGACGTGGCGCTGCCGACCCCGATCCCGGACAAGGGCAAACTGCTCACCGCGCTCTCGCTCTGGTGGTTCGACCAGCTCGCCGACCTGGTGCCGAACCACGTCGTCTCCGCCACCGACGTACCGGCGGAGTGGGCCGGGCGGGCGATCCGGGTCCGCCGGCTGGAGATGATCCCGGTCGAGTGCATCGCCCGGGGCTACCTGACCGGTTCCGGCATCAAGGAGTACGAGCGGACCGGTTCCGTCTGCGGGGTACCGCTGCCACCCGGGCTGGTGGAGGCGTCGATCCTGCCGGAGCCGATCTTCACGCCGACCACCAAGGCACCGCAGGGCGAGCACGACGAGGCGATCACCTTCGACGACGTGGTGGCCAAGGTCGGGTCCGAGACCGCCGAGCGGCTCCGCGAGATCACCCTCGCCGTCTACCGGCGCGGCGCCGAGCTGGCCGCCGACCGGGGCATCCTGGTCGCCGACACCAAACTCGAACTCGGCTGGGCGGCGGACGGCACGATGACGCTCGGCGACGAGCTGCTCACCTCCGACTCGTCCCGGTTCTGGCCGGCCGACTCCTACCAGCCCGGCCGGGAGCAACTTTCGCTGAGCAAGCAGTTCGTCCGGGACTGGGCGGTCGGCACCGGCTGGGACAAGACCGGGCCGGCCCCGGAGATGCCGCCGGAGTTCGTCGAGGCCGCCCGGGCCCGCTACGTCGAGGTGTACGAACGGCTCACCGGCCGCCGCTGGTAGCGGTCAGTTCGGCCGGCAGCTCCGGTACCGGCAGGTCGTGCGCGGCCAGGAAGCCCGCCACCGCGGCCGACCACGGAAAACGTTCGGCCTGCCGGCGGGCGGCGGCCCGGCGCTCCGGATCCGGCCGGCCCGTCAGCTCCAGCACCGCGTCGGCGTACCCCGGCCCGTCGCCGGGCGCGGCCAGCCCGGCCGGACCGAGCACCTCCGGCAGCGCGCTCTGCGCGCTCGCCACCACCGGGGTACCGCTGGCCAGCGCCTCCAGGGCGGCCAGGCCGAACGTCTCCACCGGCCCCGGCGCCAGCACCACGTCGGCGGTGGCGAGCAGCCGGGCCAGCAGGTCGCGGTCGGCGACGTGCCGCAGGAAGCGGACCGGCAGATCCGCCCGGGCCGCGCCGGCCCGCAGCCGCTCCCGGCGCGGGCCGTCGCCGACCACCACCAGCACCGCGGGTACGCCCCGGTCCCGCAACCCGGCCAGCGCGGCGAGCGAACGCTCGGGGCGCTTCTCCGGCGACAGCCGACCGCAGTGCAGCAGGAGCAGCTCGCCGGGTTCGGCGTGACCGGCGCGCAGCCGTGGGTCGTACCGGTCCGGCCGGAAGTGGTCGAGGTCGACGCCGAGCGGTACCTGACGGAGGTTGCCGGCGCCGATCCGCCGGAACTCCGCCGCCGCCCACGAGGTGGTGCAGACGATCTGGTCGTGCCCGGCGGCGGTACGTCGGTTGAGCCGGTCGGCCACCCGGCGGAGCTGCCCACCGGGGAGCAGCCGGAGCAGCCCGTCGAGGCTCTCGTGCGACACCATCATGCTGGGTACGCCGTGCCGGCGGGCCCAGGCGCCGGTCCAGCGCAACGTCGTACGGTCGGAGATCTCCAGCCGGTCCGGGCGCAACTCGCCGAGCAGCCGGGCCAGCCGGACCCGGTCGACGAGCACCCGGTAGCCGCCCATTCCGGGTACCGGCGGGCTGGCCAGTGTGATCACCCGCCCCTGGCCGGTCTGCTCGTCGGTGTCGTACCGGCCGGGCATCACCAGCACCGGCTCGTGCCCGGCGGCGGCGTACCCGGCGCCGAGCTGGCGCAGCGCGGTGCGCAGCCCACCCGAACTCTCGGTGATGAAGTTGGCCAGTCGCACGATCCGCATGCCGCCTCCTCGGCCCACCGGCCGGCGGTGCGGGTTCCGTGCCGGGTGGGGAGGATGCTGCCGCCCGGTCACGCGGCCGCCTGCCGCAGCCGGAACAGCCGGCCCGGCCGCGGAGTGCCGACCGCCGGCGCCTCGGCGAGTACCGCCGTGTAGTGCCCGATCAGCTCGTCGCCGATCGCCGCCCAGGTGCGCCCGCGCACCGCGGCCCGCCCCGCCCGGCCGTACTCCGCCCGGCGTCGCGGGTCGGCGACCAGCCCGGCGATCGCGGCGGTGAAGGCGTCCGGGTCGTCCGGCGTGACCAGGTGACCGGTCCGGCCGTCCCGTACCAGGTCCAGCGGTCCACCGGCGGCCGGCGCCACCACCGGCAGGCCGCTGGCCATCGCCTCCTGGACCGTCTGGCCGAAGGTCTCGTACGGCCCGGTGTGCGCGAAGACGTCGAGGCTGGCGTAGATCCGGGCCAGTTGCCGGCCGTGCCGGGGGCCGACGAAGAGCGCGTGCGGCACCGCCCGGCGCAGCGCCGGCCCGGCCGGACCGTCGCCGACCACCACCACCCGGACCCCGGGCAGCGTGCTCGCCCCGGCCAGCAGGTCGACCCGCTTCTCCACCGCCAGCCGGCCCACGTAGCCGACCAGCACCTCGCCGCCGGGGGCGAGCGCGCGGCGCAGTGCGGCGCTGCGGTGCTCCGGCCGGAACCGTTCGCTGTCCACACCCCGCTGCCAGAGCCAGATCCGCTGGATGCCGTGCCCGGCCAGGGCGTTCGCGGTGGCACTGGACGGGGCCAGGGTGCGGTTCGCGCAGTTGTGCACCCGACGCAGCCAGCGCCAGGCCGCCGCCTCGGTCAGCCCGACCCGGTACGCCCGGGCGTAGGCGGCGACGTCGGTCTGGTAGACCGCCACCGAGGGCAGTCCCATCGCCCGGGCCACCGTGACGCCCCGGGCGCCGAGCACGAACGGGCTGGCCAGGTGCACCACCTCGGTGCCGTGTCCGCGCACTGCCGCCGCCAGTTCCCGCCCCGGCAGGCCGAGCCGGAACTGCGGGTAGCCGGGCATCGGCACCGACGGCAGCCGTACCACCGGATAGGGCAGCGCGCCGGTACCGTCCGGGGCGCCGGCCGCCGGTTGCGGCGCGATCACCAGTGGCCGGTGGCCGCGCCGTACCAGGTGTTCGGCGACGCGTACGACCGAGTGCGCCACCCCGTTGACGTCGGGCGGAAAGGACTCCGTGACGATCGCGATCCGCATGGGCTCACCGTCGTGCAGGTCCCCGCCGAACAGGTCACGCCATAATGACCTGCCGGCGAACTGTCAGCGACGAAGCGTGGAGCCGGCGGCCGGCGGCGCGGACGGGCGCGCCCCCTCGGGGTCGGTGCGGCGGTTCACGGCTGGCCGGCGGCCGGCACGACGGCGGGGAGTGGTGCGCCAGCGGGGAGTGGCGCAGCGGCCGGGAGTGGCGCGGCGGTGGACGGTGGTGCGGCGGCGGGCGACGGCTGGCCGCTGTGCGGGACGGTGAGCGGGGCGATCAGCCCACCGGCGACCAGGGCCAGCAGGGCGGCGGCGGGCAGCACGGCGACGCCGTCCGCCGGATAGCTCGTGCCGGCCAGCGCGAAGAGCGGGGCCGAGACGAATATCGAGACGACCACGGAGACGATGACCAGCGGCACGGTGCCGGGCAGGCCGGCGAGGGTGAGTCCGGTCCAGAGGGCCACGGTGCGGCGGTCGGGCCGGTGCAGCCGGAGCAGGGCCACCACGACCACCCCCAGGGGTACGGCGAGCAGCACCCCGATGCTGGTGGTCCCCGGTTCGACCCCGGCGCCGGTGGCCGTACCGAATCCGCCGAGTACCGCCGCCGGCAGGAGTGCGCCGGCCAGCGGCGCGAGCGGACGCGGCGGGCGGTGCCGGGCCGCGCCGACCGCGAAGGCGGCCAGTACGACGAGGAAGACCGGGAGTACGGCGGTGACCAGCGGCAGCCCGGCGGGGAGGAAGGGGTGGTTGACCCCGGGGGTGCCCTGGGCGAGCGGCAGCGGGGCGCAGCAGGCGGCGGCGACCGCGACGATGGCGAGCCGGCGCCGGACGACGTGTGCCGGGATGCCGGGTGCCCGCCACCGGGCGAGTCGACCGGTCAGCGCCAGTACGGCGGCGCCCAGCCCCAGGGTGACCGCGAGGCCGACGCTGCCGGCGAGGCCGGCGCGCTCCACCGCCCCGTCGACCCCGAGCAGCAGGGTGCCGGTGCCGGCGGCCAGCAGCAGCGCGCCGCGCCGGTGTGCGAGCGCGGTGAGCAGGCTGAGTGCCGCCAGCAGGATGGCCGCCCAGCGTAGTTCGGCGACCCAGAGGAAGAGTTCGCCGTCCCCGCCGGGCATCGGTGCCCGGTCCGCCACGATCGGCATCCGGGGGGTGAGGATGGTCAGCGTGTAGGCCCAGGCGGTCACCGCGACGGCCAGGCCGGCCAGCCCGGCGAGCCGGGTGCCGATCGGGGGCGACCAGGGTTCCACGCCGGAGGCGGCCGGTTCGCGGTCCGAGTCGGGAGCGGCCGGTTCGCGGTCCGAAGTGGAGCCGGGGTGCGCGGAGGACATGTCGACGAGGGTAGTTGCCGGCGGCGCGTCCGGCGGGCGTGCCCGTCGAGCCGCTCCGGTCGCTACCCACCGGCGGTGTGTCCGGGAGGGCTGCCCGTCTCGTACCCCTTCGGAGGCGAAGGTCCTGGTCGGCGGGGTGATCGGGGATGGGCGAGATCCATTCGTTACTTGACGGAGATAGTTCGTTCGCCGTAGGAAAGAAGAGTGACTGACGTGGTCAACCCGCCAACCAGCCCCGTGAGCCGGGAGCGGTCCAAGGAGATCAAGCGCCTTTCGGTGATCTCCGCGGCCCGACAGGCCAGGGTGCTGTCCCGGGCCGAGCTGACCGAGCTGACCGGGCTCAGCCCTGCCACGCTGACGCCGCTGGTGCGCGCCCTGATCGCCGAGGGCTACCTCATCGAGCGGGGGCCGGGTGCCTCGCGTACCGGCCGGCCGCGCGCCATGTTGGAGTTCAATCCCGGCGCCGAACTGGTCGCGGCGGTCTCGCTGGAGCCGTCCCGGATCAGTTGCGAGATCGCCGACAGCGACGGGACGGTGATAGCGCACCGCAACGCCCGACTGCACACCGACATCGTCACGACGATCTGCCGGTTCGTGCCGGAGCTGGTCGGCGACGGGATGCCGGCGCTGCGCGGGGTGGCGATCGCGGTGCCCGGTGTCTCCACCGGCGGTGCCGTGCGGTTGGCGCCGTCGGTCGGCGTGATCGAGGGCCAGCCGATCGGCGACTCCGTCCAGGCGATGCTCGGCGTGCCGGTGGTGGTGGACAACGACGTCAACCTGATGGCCGCCGGCGAACACGCCGCGGGTGCCGGCAGCGACGTCACCGACCTGCTGCTGCTGCACGTGGCCGACGGCATCGGCGCCGGCCTGATCCTGGACGGCCGGGTCCGCCGGGGTGCCGCGGGCGCGGCCGGCGAGGTCGGGTTCCTGCCGCTGGAACGGGGCGACCAGGGCCACGACGGGGTGGGCCCGTTCGAGGCGCGGTGGTCGGAGAACGCGATCGCCGAGCGGGTCGTCGCACTGCGTCCCGGCCGGCGACCGCAGGCACCGGTCCGCGAACTGGTCGAGTTGAGCCGTACCGACGCCGAGGCGGACGACTATCTGCGCGAGGTACTCGGCGCCTGGGCCCGGCTGATCGTCTCCTGCGTCTGCGTGGTGGACCCCGGCCGGGTGCTGCTCAGCGGTGCGGCCGCCGACCTGGACGACGCCGCCCTCAACCTGCTCCAGTCTCTCGTCTCGCTGGCCGCCCCGGCCGCGACCGAGGTCCGTCGCGCCGTCCTCGGCGACCGGGCGGTACTGCACGGCGCGGTGAGTTACGCGCTCACCGCTGCGGCGGCTCCGGCCGCCACCAGTGGATCTTTCTGACCCGCATGAATTCCCCACCCCGGAGGTAACCCCATGAGACGCCGATCGGTGCTCGTCGGAGCGCTCGCGATAACGATGATGACCAGCCTGGCCGCCTGCGGTGGCGGCGACGACGACGCCGCGGACGGCGGTACCGCCGCCGAGAAGATCGTCGTCTACACCGCCCGGGACAAGAAGGTCGCGGACTTCGTGGTCGGGAAGTTCACCGCGAAGTTCCCGGAGTACCAGGGCAAGGTCGAGGTGCTCACCCTCGGCGCCCAGGAGATCCTGGAGCGGGTACGGGCGGAGAAGGCCAACCCGCAGGGCGACGTCTGGTGGGGTGGCACCCAGCAGGCGCTGGCGACCGGGGCCACCGAGGACCTGCTGGCCGGCTGGCAGCCGACCTTCGCGTCGAAGATGGACGCCCAGTACAAGGACGCGGAGGGCCGCTGGTTCGGTGAGATCCTGCTGCCCGAGGTCATCATGTACAACAACAAGGCGGTCCCGGCCGACCAGGCGCCGAAGGACTGGGACGACCTGATCACGCCGGCCTGGAAAGACAAGATCATCATCCGCGACGTGGCCGCCTCCGGCACGATGCGCTCGATCTACGCCTCGATGATCCAGAAGCTCTCCCCGGACGGCAGCAACCCGCAGCCCGGCTACGACTGGCTGCGCAAGCTGGACGCCAACACCACCGAGTACGCCGCCAACCCGGCGGACCTCTACCTGAAGATGTCCCGGGGGCAGGGCGTGGTCAGCCTCTGGAACCTCCAGGACGTGCTGTTGCAGGCCAACCAGTCGAACATGCCGTTCGGCTTCGTGATGCCGGCCTCCGGCGCGCCGGTCCTGGTCGACGGCCTGGGCGCGATCAAGGGCGGCAACACCACCGGTGCGCAGAAGTTCATCGAGTTCCTCTACGACGACGCGCTCCGCGCCGAACTGGCCCGCGACTACTTCCAGATCCCGGCGGTGGAGATCGCCGAGAAGCCGCAGTGGCTGGCCGAGCTGGGCCTGAAGCCGATGGACGTGGACTGGGACGTGATCGCGAAGCACGAGACCGAGTGGATCAACCACTGGAACGCCGAGATCAAAAACAAGGGCTGACCGTTCCGGTACCGGCCCGGCCCACCTATCCGGGCCGGTACCACCAGGCTGGCGCGCCGGTGGCGGGGGTCGAACCGGACCGGCGCGCCGGCCCCGCGGCCCGGCTGCCGCCGGCATCGCACCAACCGGCGGCAGCCGGGTCGACCAGAAGACGACGCGTCCCGGACCGGGCGCGGGGAAGGGAACTCATGATCGGTGTCACGCTGGAGTCGGTCAGCAAACGCTTCGCGGGTGCCGGCGACGCCGCAGCGGTCGACGATGTCGATCTCAGCGTCGACGCCGGGGAGTTCTTCACGCTGCTCGGACCGAGTGGCTGCGGAAAGACCACCACGCTGCGGATGATCGCCGGCTTCTACTTTCCCACCGCCGGCCGGATCCGGTTCGGCACCGAGGACGTCACCCGCAAACCTCCGAACAAGCGGGACACCGGCATGGTGTTCCAGAACTACGCGCTCTTCCCACACCTGTCGGTCGCGCAGAACGTGGGTTACGGACTCAAGATCCGTAAGGTCCGCGGGGCGGACGCCCGCGCCCGGATCGCCGAGGCGCTCGACCAGGTGCACCTGACCGGGTACGGCGACCGCCGGATCGACCAGCTCTCCGGCGGCCAGCAGCAGCGGGTGGCGCTGGCCCGCGCCCTGGTGATCCGGCCGCGTACCCTGCTGCTGGACGAGCCACTGTCCAACCTGGACGCCAAGCTGCGCGAGGAGACCCGGACGGAGATCCGCCGCATCCAGCGGGACGCCGGTCTCACCTCGATCTACGTCACCCACGACCAGGCCGAGGCGATGGCGATGTCGGACCGGATCGCCGTGATGGAATCGGGCCGGGTCCGGCAGGTCGGCACGCCGCAGGAGATCTACCACCGCCCGGCCACCACCTTCGTCGCCCGGTTCATCGGCCGCAGCAACGTACTGTCGCTGCCGGTACTGGCCGCCGCCGGGCAGACCGTCGAGGTACGGCTGCCCGACGGCACGACCCGTACCGTCGCCGCACCCCCGGAGCACGGGCTGGCCGAGTCCGGCACCGCGCTGGTCTCGATCCGGCCGGAGCACATCGGACTCTGCGGGCCGGAGGAGCCGGCGGCGCTGGCCGGGCGGATCACCGACCTGGAGTTCACCGGCATGGCGACCAACCTGACCGTGGACGCCTCGGGTCAGGAGTTGACCGTCGCCGCGGTGGAGGTACCCGACGGGCTGGCCGTCGGCGACCGGATCGGGCTGAAGGTGCCGGCCGCCCGGATGTGGGTGGTCCACCCGTGAGCGTTCCGACGACCACCGCCCCGCAGCCACCCCGGACCGGCCCGTCCCGGTCGGCCGGTCCGGCGCCGGCCGGCCGTCGTTCCCGGCTCGCCGACCGGCTGTTCGGCGGCGCGGGCGGCGGCTGGTTCCCGTACCTGCTGGTGTTGCCGCTGGTGCTGGTGCTCTGGGGCTACGTGGTACAGCCGATGCTGGCCACCTTCGCACAGAGCGCCGACGGCGACGGGGTCGACAACTACACCGCTTTCCTCTCCGGTGCCGGCGTCGCCCGCAGCTCGCTGCTCACCTCGCTGGGCATCTCGGCCGGCAGCGTGCTGCTCTGCGGGGTGGTCGGGGTCGCGATGGCCTTCCTGCTCAAGCGCTTCGCCTTCCCCGGCCGCCGGCTGATCGAGGCGATCATCCTGGTCCCGGCGGCACTCCCGCCGCTGATCGGCGCGATCTCGTTCCAACTGCTCTACAGCGAGACCGGGATCCTGCCGCGCGGCCTGCAACAGCTCTTCGGTACGGAGAATCCGGTGCTGCCGTTCGACGGCATCGCCGGGGTGCTGGTGGTGCACACCTTCACCATGTACCCGTTCTTCTACCTGGCTGCCTCCGCCGCGCTGGCCGGGATGGACCCCTCGGTGGAGGAGGCCGCCTACAACCTGGGCGCCGGGCGGGTGAGGGTCTGGCGCACCGTGCTGCTGCCGATGCTCACCCCGGCGCTGGTCTCCGCCTCGCTGCTGGTCTTCATGACCTCGCTCGCCTCGTACACCGCGCCGTTGCTCTTCGGCGTCGACCGCACGATGACGATGCAGATCTACATCAACCGGACCAACGGCGACCTGCCGATGGCCTCCACCTACGCCTCCGTGCTCGGCGTCGTCTCGGTGCTCTTCCTGCTCGGCATGCGCTGGTACGAGGGGCGGCGCAGCTACCGGTCGCAGTCCAAGGGCGTCTCCGCGTACCGCCGGGAGATCCGCAACCCGGTCGGCCGCTGGCTCGCGCTGGTCGGCTCGCTGCTCGCCACGGTGGTGCTGCTGGCCCCGGTCGCCACGATCGCGGTGGTGGCGTTCTCGGTCGACGGCTCGTGGACCACCCAGGTGCTGCCCAGCGACTACACCATGGAGAACTTCGTCGACATCTTCACCGAGCCGCAGGCGTTCCAGCCGATCGTCAACTCGTTGCAGATGAGCCTGCTGGCCACCGCCGGCTGCGTCGTGGTCGGCGTGCTGATCGCGTACGCGGTGCGCCGGCTCCGCTTCGTCGGACGCGGCCTGCTCGACGTGGCGGTGATGCTCGCCTGGGCGCTGCCCGGCACGGTCGTGGCGATCAACCTGATCGCGGCGTTCAGCACCGGCAACGCGTTCAGCCTCGGGCAGGTACTGGTCGGCACGTTCTGGATCATGCCGCTGGCGTACTTCGTGCGCTTCCTGCCGCTGGTGTTCCGGTCGAGTTCGGCGGCACTGGCCCAGCTCGACCCGTCGCTGGAGGAGGCGGCCCGCAACCTCGGCGCCTCCTGGCCCCGGGCGTTCGGGTCGATCACGCTCCGGCTGATGCTCCCCGGCGTACTGGCCGGCGCGCTGCTCGCCTTCGTGCACGGGGTCGGGGAGTTCGTGGCCTCGGTGCTGATCTACACCGCCAGTACCGCACCGATCTCGGTGGCGATCAACAACCGGATGTACTCGTTCGAGATCGGCACGGCGGCGGCGTACGGGATGCTCCAGGTGGCGCTGATCTTCGTGGTGATGGTGGTCTCCGGTCGGCTGGAGGGCGGCGGTCGGGCGGCCCGGGAGGCGGCACGGTGGACGAACTGACCCCCGGAGGCGACGCGCCGGACGCGCCCGGTGCCGACTGGCCAGACGGTGCCGGACTGATCCCGATCGGCCGGGTCTCCGGCAGTCGGCTGCCGGCCGTCACGGCGGCGGCCGACTTCGCCGTACTCCCGGTCGGTGCCGTCGAGTGGCACGGCCCGCACCTGCCACTGGGCACCGACCTGATCCTGGCCGAGGGCTTCGCCGCCGAGCTGGCCGGCGGCACCCGCCGGGGGGTGCTCTTCCCGGCCGTCCCCTACACCGCCTGCCCGGGCCAGACCCGACCCTGGCCGGGCACCGTCGCCATCCGCCCGGAGGTGGCCGTCGGCTACCTCTGCGACGTGCTGGAGGGGATCGTCGCCGCCGGCTTCCCCCGGCTGCTGGTGGTCAACGGGCACGACGCCAACATGTCCACGGTGCGGGCGGCGATGGAGTGGGTCTCCGGCCGGCGCCGGGCCAGCCTGCTGCTGGTCAACTGGTTCCAGCTGGTCACCCCCGCCGAGACCACCGAGCTGTACGGCGACCGGCCGGCCCGGGGGCACGGCGGCGCGTACGAGACGTCCGGGGTGCTCGGCTTCGACCCGGCCTCGGTACGCCTGGACGCCGTCGACGACCTGCCGCCCCGGCCCAAGCTGTCGACCGGGCACCCGTACGTGCTGGTCGAGTCCCGGCCGGATCCCTGGGCGGGCTGGTCCGGGCACGTGTCGATGGCGACCGAGCCGATCGGCCGGCAGGTCCGCGAGTTGGCCGGTACCCGGCTGCGTGAGGTGGTCGACTCCTGGCTGGCCGCCTCACCGCCCGGACCGCCCGGGGCCTTCGAGGAGGATTCGTGACGATCGACCGGGGGCTCGACATCGTCGACTTCCACCTGCACTTCCGGATCGGCGCCGACCAGACCGTACGGGCCGCCGAACGCGCCGTCGGCATGCACCCCGGCGGCGAGCGGGAGGCGGCGGTACGCGCGGCCGGCGCCGCCCCGTACGCGGCCCGGTGGCGCCGGGCGTGGTCGTTCCCGGAGCCGGAGCCGCCCGCCGAACACTGGCCGGACGAGGCCGACCGGTGGGCGACCGAGCTGCGCGAACACGGCATCCGCCGGGCGGTCTTCGTCACCGGGGGCGGCAACGACGCGGTGGCCGACCTGGTCGACCGGCATCCCGACCGGTTCCTCGGGTTCGCCCACCACGACCCGTTCGGGCCCGGAGCCGCGGCCGAGCTGGAGCGGGCGGTCACCGAACGCGGGCTGCGCGGCTGGAAGATCTTCGCCCCGCTGCTGCGCGGGCCGCTGGACGACCCGGCGCTCGATCCCGGCTGGGCGACGGCGCAGCGGCTCGGGGTGCCGGTGCTGGTGCACGTCGGGCACTACGGCAGCGCGGGTGGCATGTCGGCCAGCCCGTACGACAGCCCGAACCACCTGGCCCGGGTGGCCCGGCGCTTTCCCGAGCTGGCCTTCGTGGTGCCGCACTTCGGGGTGCAGCACGTGCAGGAGCTGCTCTTCGCCGCCTGGGGCTGCGCCAACATCCACGTCGACACCTCCGGGTCGAACCAGTGGGTGCGCTGGATGCCGTACAAGCTGACGCTGGAGGACCTCTTCCAGCGCTGCTACGAGACGATCGGGCCGGACCGCATCGTCTTCGGCAGCGACTCGTCCTGGTTCCCGCGCGGCTACGTCAGCCGGTACCTGGACGACCAGTTGCGGATCTGCCGGGAGATGGGGATGCCGGACGCTGACCTGCGGGCGATCTTCGCCGGCAACGCGGAACGGCTGCTCGGCCTGACCGGCTGAGCGGCGTCGGGCCGCGCCTGCCGGAGCGCCACGCACGGCCTCCGGCGAAACGAACGGACACGAGGGACACCATGACGAGCAGACCGTCGCTGACCACCTACCAGCAGCACCACCTGCGGCCGACCTACGACCACCACGCGCCCTACCTGTTCGGGCCGATGGTGCAGGCCAGCCAGGCCCACGTGGTGATGCTCGTCGAGCAGGGCCTGATCCCGGCCGAACGGGGGGTCCGGCTGCTCCGCGGCCTGCGCGAGCTGGCGGCCGACACCGCCGCGCCGCCGCCGTTCGACGGCAGTGTGGAGGACACCTACTTCCAGGTGGAGAAGCGTCTCGCCGAGGTGTGCGGGATACCCACCTCCGAACTCGACGTCCAGCTCGCCCGCAGCCGCAACGACCTGGACGCGGGCGTGTTCCGGATGGTGCTGCGGGGGCAGCTGCTCGGCGTACTGGACCGGCTGCTGGCCACCGGGCTCACCGCGCTGGACCGCGCCGACCGGTACGCCGACGTGCTGATCACCGGCTACACCCACCGCCGGCCGGCCCAGCCGACCACGATCGGGCACGTCCTGGCCGGGTACGCCGAGGCGCTGGCCGACGAGGCGACCGCCTACGCCGACCTGCTGGACCAGCTCAACCGCTCGCCGCTGGGCTCGTGCGCGTTCGCCGGTACCGATCTGGACATCTCCCCGGCCCGGTTGGCCGAACTGCTCGGCTTCGACGGTCTGATCACCAACTCGTACGAGGCGGTGGCCGGCGCCGACCACCTGGTCCGGGTGGCCACCCTCAACGCCCAGGCGCTGGCCACCGGTGCCCGGCTGGCCCGCACCCTGATGGACTGGCTCAGCTGGCGCTGGGTGGCCACGCCGGTGGACTTCACCCAGGGCAGCAGCATCATGCCGCAGAAGCGCAACCCGGTGGTGCTGGAGCACCTGGTCTCGATGGCGGGCGCGGCGGCCGGTGACGCCGCCTCGGTGCTGAACAACGTGGGCGCGGCGTGGTGGGAGGACTCCAACAACGCGACCACCGACGTACAGGTCCGGCTCTGGGAGAGCTGCGACCGGGGCGACCGGTTCTTCGCGCTGCTCGGCGGGTTCCTCGGCGAACTCGTACCGGAGCAGCCGCCGACACCGGCCGAGATCGTCGCGTCGGGGGCGACCACCACGGCCGCCGCCGACGCGCTGACCCGGCACGGCGTGCCGTTCCGGGCCGCACACTCGGTGGTCGGCACCCTGGTGCGGGCCGGTACCCCGGACACCTGGACGGCCGAGCAGGTCCGGGCCGCGGCCGGCACGGTGGGCCTCGCCGGCCCGCTCGACGACGCGGCGGTGGCGGATCTCATCGCCGCCGCCGTCCGCCCGGAGCTGACCATGGACCGCGCCCAGGCGGACGGTCCCGGCACGGCGGCGGTACGGGCACAGGTCCGGATCCTGCGAGGCAGCTTCGACGCGGTCGGTGCCCGGGTGACGGGCCTGCGGGGCCGGCTCGCCGCCGCCGAGCGGGCCCTGCACGAGGCCGTGGACGGGCGGCTCGGGCAGTGACTGTACGGTCCCACCCGACCTCGTCCGAACAACGGCTTCCCGGTCCCGAGACCTCCGACGGCGGCGGCCCCCATTCCCGGCACGCTGCGGCGCCGACCCAACCCGGCGTCGTCGACCTCGACGGCGTACGCCGGATGTCGGGGGCGGCACCGGACGCCGTGGCGGCGTCGGGGCGGCTGCTCGGCATCGACTTCGGCGGTACGAAGATGGCCGTCGGGGTGGCCGACCACGGCGGCAGGTTGCTGGTCGCGAAGCGGGTCGCCACACAGGCGGAACTCGGTGCCCGGCAGGCGCTGGACCGGGCGCTGGAGCTGGCGGCGGAACTGCTCGCCCGGGCCGGTGGCGAACTCACCGCCGCCGGGATCGCCTCGCCGGGGGTGATCCGGTCCGACGGCATCGACCTGGCGCCGAACGTACCCGGCTGGGAGGGGCTGCGGTTGGCCGACGCGGTGCGGGAGCGGCTCGGCGTCGCGCAGGTGGCGGTGGCGAACGACCTGAACGCGGCGGCCCTGGCCGAGCTGCGCCTCGGCCTGCTGCGGGACGCGGATCCCGGGCTGGTGGTCGGGCTCGGCACCGGTGTCGCGGCCGCGGTCACGACGCAGGGCACCGTGCTGTCCGGCCGGCGCGGGGCGGCCGGCGAGATCGGGTACGCCGTGACCGGCTGGTCCGGTCCGGAGTCCATCCTGGAGCAGGTCTTCTCCGGCGGTGCGCTGGACCGGTTGGCGGCGACGTTCGGTCTGAGCGGCGGCGCGGCGGCACTCTGTGCCGAGGCGGCCCGGCCCGGTCCGGCCCGGGACGCGCTGCGGGCCCGGCTCGACGAGTTCGCCCGCCACCTGGTGACCTGCTGCCTGTTGATCGACCCGCGCCGGGTGGTGCTGGTCGGCGGGGTGGCGGGTAACCCGCTGGTCCGCGAACTGCTCGCCGAGCGTCTCACGGAGGCTCTGCCGTACCGCCCGGAACTCGTGCTCTCCGGGTTCCCGGACGACGCGGCGTTGCTCGGCGCGGTGACGATGGCGGCCGAGCTGGTCTCCACCCCGGATCGGGGCTGATCCTCCGCCAGCGGCCCAGGTGTGTCGGGAAGGGACCCGCCGATCCGGAAAGCGGCGGCGGGCCCCTTCCCGACGGGTGGCCGTAGTTGCGCGGATGGATACCTTCGTTCCTCGGGCAAATTAATTATGTCCGTTATTCCGGTGTCATTGGTATCTGTCTTCCGCCCCGATCGCCGGCCGGAACAAGTCGTACTTAGCGGCTCCGGCAAGGAGTTCGACCGGCGGATGGCGGATCGCGCTCGGACGTTCACTTGATTTCTTCCCGGAAGAAAGAAAGGAGCGCCCAGAGGATTGACTCGCCCCAAGACGATCTTTAGCGTTACCCAGCGAAGGCCTTCCAGCGGGTACGGACGACCGTCCCGCTGCCCCCAACGCCGATCGTTCACCCACCGCAGACGTCCAGCGCCGCTGGTGTCTGAGCATCCGACGCCGCCACCGGAATCCGTGGCGGACACCCGGTTGACCCACGTGTGAATCCGCGAACCGACGTACCGCGTCGGGGTTCCGCCGTCCGCGTGGCGCGCGTCGGCAGCGACACCGGTACGCCTGCGCCGACCTGCACAGAGTCCTCAAGAGGAGGTATGCACATGAGATGGCGCGCCAAGATCGCAACAGCGGTTTGCGGTCTGGTATCACTCAGCCTGCTTGGCGCGGCTCCGGCCGCGGCCAAGTCCGACGACGCCGTCGACCTGGACGTCATGTTCATCGGGGCGCACCCGGACGACGAAGCAGGCCAACTCGGCATGCTCGGATACTGGAACGAATACCACGACATCGAGGCCGGGGTCATCACCATGACCCGCGGCGAGGGCGGCGGCAACGCCGTCGGCCTGGAGGAGGGCCCGCCGCTCGGGATCCTCCGCGAGGCCGAGGAGCGCCGCGCGACCGGCTGGGCGGGCATCGACCACATCTACAACCTCGACGCCGTCGACTTCTACTACACCGCCAGCGCCCCGCTCTCCGAGCAGATCTGGGGCTACCAGAGCGCGCTGTCGCGGATCGTGCGGGTACTCCGGACGACCCGGCCGGAGGTCATCATCACGATGAACCCCTCGGCCACCCAGGGCAACCACGGCAACCACCAGAAGGCCGCGATGCTCGCCGTCGAGGCGTTCTACGCCGCGGCCGACCCGAACGCGTTTCCGGAGCAGATCAGGCAGGAGGGTCTCAAGCCCTGGCGGGCCGCGCGGATCTTCCAGAGCGGCGGCGCCGGCACGGGCGCCACCGGCCAGGCCTGCGAGACCGCCCCGTTCACCCCGTCCGACCCGACCAACGTCGTCTTCGGCACCTGGCAGGGCTACCAGTCGGCCCGGCACGACGACATGCGCTGGAACCAGCTCAACGTCCTGGCCCGACGCGAGTACGTCAGCCAGGGCTGGGGCAACAGCGCCGACGCCGAGACCGACCCGGCCAGGATCGGCTGCAACCGGATCACGCTGATCGACAGCCGTACGCCGTACCCGGACCCGACGGCCGGTGGCACGGCGGCCCTACAGGGCGCCACCATCAAGGCCAGGGGCGGGCTTCCGCTCGGTACCGAAGTGGACGTCCAACCGGAACGCTGGGAGGTCCTCTCCGGACGTCCGTTCACGGTCGACGCGGTCGTCCGGGGCGCCGACCGGGCGATCCCCGGTGCCAGGGTGAGCCTGTCGGCCCCGGCCGGCTGGACCGTCAGGGGCAACGGCGACATCGGCACCGTCCCCACCCGCAAGACGAAGGTGGCGACGTTCACCGTCACCCCGCCGCAGGGGCTCGTCGCCGGTGACCGGTTCTCGCTCAAGGCCACCATGACCAGCAAGAAGGACGGCAGCGGCAGCAACAGCGCGGTCGTCCGGGCCACCGCACCGGTACGCGGCACCCTCGAACCGCTGCCCGAGATCGCCGACTTCCGGCAGTGGACCGAGAAGCACGACGTCAAGGCGCTGGACGCGCTGATCCCTTCGCTGCTAAGCCTGCCGAGCGGCGGCACCCGGCCGATCCGGGTCGACCTGACCAACTACAGCGACCAGGTGCAGTCCGGCTCCGTCCGGCTGACCCTCCCGGCCGGCTTCTCCGTGGCGGAGGCGCAGCAGACCTACCAGGGGCTGCGGCCGGGGGCGCGTACGGCGGTCACCTTCACGGTCACCAACACGGACCCGACGCTGCCGACCGCCAACCGGGCACCGAACGACGGCGCCTACCCGGTCGGGATCGAGACCAGCTTCAACGGCGGCGACGCCGTCGAGAACGGGGCGCTGAACCTCGTCCCGGTCACCACGATCCCGAAGGCGGCGACCGCGCCGACGGTCGACGGTACCGCCGGGCCGGGGGAGTACACCGGGGAGACCATCGACATCTCGACCCGCTGGGAGGGACCGGCGGCACCCGCCTCGGACATCTCCGGCACCGCGCAGCTGACCTACACCGACGACGCCGTCTACGTGCTGCTGAACGTCACCGACGACGTCCTCGGCTCGGTCCTGCCACCGGAGGACTGCAAGCGTCCCCGGCGCAACGACAACGTGGAGTTCGGCATCGACCCCCGGGGCAACTCCGGAAACACCTCGACGGTCTTCAACGTCGCGCTCTTCCCGACCACGAACGACCCGGAGCACGGCAACCCGCCGTGCTACGCCCGGGAGCGGGACAACCACCAGGGTCCCGGCCCCGAGACCGCGCCCGGCATGCAGGTCGCGTCGGTCGTCTCCGACCCGTACGACGGTTACCGGATCGAGGCGAAGATTCCGTTCGACGTCCTGCCGGACACCGTCGACCCGAACCGGATGGGCCTGGAGATCCTGGTCAACGACTCCGACACCCAGGACCTGTCCGGGCAGACCCGGGTCGGCTGGTCGACCTGGACCGGTGTCCGGGCCGACCCGTGGCGGTGGGGGATCGCCCGCCTCGACGGGTACCCGAGCCGGGACCCGGCGCCGAAGGAGCCGATCTTCCCGGCGACGGCGGCGCTGAGCGTGGACTCGCCGCAGACCATCGCACAGTCCAGCAGGGACGGGGTCGCCCCCGGCGGCTGGCGGGCCCTGCCGGAGAACACGGTACGGGTCGAGCAGGTGAAGACCAGGCGCGGATCCGTCAGCGTGGACCTGCGTACCAGGCAGCCCGGCACCGTCCGGGTCTTCGTCTGGGACGGCGCGAAGGTCCTCGCCAGCACCAGCCGGGACCTCAGCTCCGGCAGGCACACCCTGGTGCTGCCGGTCGACGCCGTGCCGCCGGCCGGGTCGTCGGTACTCGTCTCGTACCAGCACGGTGAGGCGACGACCGGACTCGCCCACCGGCTGTCGCGCTGACCCGCCGCCGGGTGGGTCGGATCACGCGTCCGGCCCACCCGGCCGCTCGCCGTCCAACAGGAACGTCCGCCGCTCGTCCGGGGTGAACGGCCGGGTGGCCCGGGTGGCCGCGGTGCCGAGCAGCCGGTCGACCGGACCGCAGACGTCACAGCGCCAGATCCGTACCGAGCCGTCGGAGTGCACGGTGGCGACCCGTTCACCGCCGGGGGCGAACGCGAAGCCGAGCGGTCCGGGGCCGAGGGTACGCAGGGTCACCGGTTCGGCCGCACCACCGGCGGCCCAGAGCTGGATCCCGGTCAGCTCCTCGCCACCGCCGAGGATCGCCAGGTGCCGCCCGTCCGGGGTGTAGCCGAGCCGGGTGGTGGCGGCCCCCTGGCCGGCGGAGGGGAGCACCACCCGGGCGGCACCCCCGGTCGCCGGCCAGATCCGGATGGTGCTGTCCCGGCTCAGCCCGGCCACCGAAGCGCCGTCGGGACTGAACGACACCGAACTGACCGGATCGGCGCCGCCGTGCAGGGTGACGACACCGTCCCCGGTGACGGCCCGGACCCGTACGCCGCCGTCCTCGGTGCCGGTCGCCAGCCGGGTGCCGTCCGGGCTGAACGCCGCACCCGAACCGGTCGGCGCCAGGTCCACCGCGACCGGCCGGCCGTCGAGCCGGTCCCAGAGCCGGATGCCGCCGCCACCACTGGTCAACAGCCGGCGGCCGTCGGGGCCGAACACCACCCGGGTCGCCCGGCCCGCCTCGAACGCGACCAGTTGCCGCCCGCTCGGCCAGTCCCAGAGCCGGACCGTGCCGGCCGCGTCGAGACTGGCCAGCCGCCGCCCGTCCGGCGCGAACGCGACGTCCATGGTCATCCCGGCGTGCCCGGAGAGTACGACCGGGGCGGCGGAACCGGCGGCGCGGGTCGGGCCGGCCCGGTCGGCCGGTACCGGCCAGATCCGGACCGTACCGTCGAAGATGCCCGCGCTGGCCAGGTGGCTGCCGTCCGGGCTGAACCGGGCGGCGTGCACCAGGCCGTCGTGCGGCTGCGCGATCCTCGGGTCGAACGGGCCCCCGACGTCCGAGTGCCGGACGGTGCCGTCCTGCCCCACGCTGACCAGCCGGCCGTCCGGGGTCAACGCGACCGCGCAGACCGTACCGGCGTGCCCGCGCAGCGGCAGCGGATCGAAGGCACCGGTCGGATCCCAGATCGTGATCACACCGTACGCGTTCTTGCTGACCAGCCGGCGCCCGTCCGGGCTGAACGCGGCCGGAAACGCGCTGCGCAGCCGGCCGAGTACCGTCGGCTGGCCGCCGTCGGTCGGCCAGATCCGCAGTACGCCGCCGTCCTCGGTGGTGGCGTTGTCGACGCCGACGATCCGCCCGCCGTCCGGGCTGAACAGCAGACCGTCGGCGGTACCGGTGGAGTCGGCGAGCAGCGTCGGCGCCCGGCCCGGCTCGGCCGGCCACCAGATCCGGGTCGGGTCGCCGGTGCTGGCCACGGCGAGCCGCCGGCCATCCGGCGACCAGGCCAGCGAGAAGACGAAGCCGCGGGCCGCCGGCAGTGCGCGGGCCTGTGGGGTGCCGGTCAGCTCCCAGATCCGGACCACGCCGGCCGCGTCGCCGGTGGCCAGCCGCCGGCCGTCCGGACTGAACGCGACGTCGCGGACCGGCCCGCGATGGCCGGCGAGCAGCAGCGGGGCCCGGCCGGGGTCGGCGGTGTCCCAGAGCCGCACCGAGGCGGACTCGCCGGCACTGGCGACCCGTCGACCGTCCGGGCTGATCGCCAGGGCGGTCAGCAGCTCCGAGCCCGGCTGGGCCAGCGTCACCGGCGGCCGGTCGGGCGCGGCCGGCTGCCAGAGCTGGATCGACCTTCGCTCCCCGGCGGCGACGGCGAACCGGCCGTCCGGGGTCAGCGCCGCCTGCTTGACCGGCGCGGCGAAGACCTGCCGCCCCTCGATCCCGCGCCAGCTCAGCGTCGCCTGCCGCAGCACCGTCTCGGCCTCGGCGTCCGGCCGCACCTCGAAGGCGCGCCGGGCCAGCAGGAACGCGAGCTGCGGATCGCGGGACATCTGGGCCCGCGCCCCGGCGACCAGTTGCCGGTGTACGGCGAGATCCCGCTGCGCCCGCGCCTGCCGGGCCTGCACCACCGCCAGCGAGGCGAGCACCGTCACCACCGAGACGACGACCGCCAGCGCGGCACCGAGCAGCCGTCGGCGGCGGCGCCGACCGGTCGCCCGGCGGTCCTCGGCCCGCCGGCTGGCGTCCAGGTACTCCCGTTCCGCACTGGTCAGGCTCTCCGGGTGCGCCTGCGCCCACGCCTGGGCCCGGGACAGCGCCAACCCCCGGTACAGCCCGCCCGGGTCCTGGCCGAGCGACCGCCACCCCGCCGCCGCCTGGGTGAGCTGCCGGTGCACGCGTACGCCGTCGAGGTCCTCGGCGAGCCAGCGGTGCAGTCGGGGCCAGGCGTCGAGCAGCGCCTCGTGGGCCAGCCGTACCGAGCGGTCGTCCAGGGTGACCAGTCGGGCGGCGGCCAGCCGCTCCAGTACGCCCGAGGTCAGCGCGTCCGTCTCGGCGAGTTCGGCCCGGTCCACCCGGCGGGCGGTCGGCAGGTCGGGCCGGTCCAGTGGTGCCGCCGACTCGTCCCCGGTGCCGATCTCCACCATCCGCAGCAGTACGTGCCGGGCCGCCCGTCGCTGCCCGGGGTCGAACTCCTGCCAGACCCGTTCGGCGGTCTGCGCCACCGCGCCGTCGATCCCGCCGGCCGCCTGGTAGCCGGCCAGCGTCACCGCGCTGCCCCGGCGGCGGCGCCACGCCTCCAGCAGCACGTGCGAGGCGACCGGCAGCGCACCGGCCCGGCCGGCGACCTGGGCCACGATGGTGGAGACGAGGGCGCCCTCGACCATCGCACCGGCCCGCTCGGCGGGGCGTACCACCGCGTCCCGGACCTGGGCGGCGGTCATCGGCCCGACCAGGACCTGGGCGTCGGCCAGCGCCGCCACCAGCTCGGGCAGCTCGGCGCAGTGGCCGTAGAAGTCGGCGCGTACCCCGAGCACCACCCGCAGCCGGCTGTCCGGCGCGGCGACGGCGGCCAGCAGCGCGGCCACGAACCCGGCCCGGCCGTCCGCGTCCCGGCAGAGCGTGAAGACCTCCTCGAACTGGTCGACCACCAGCCACAGGTCGGCCTCGGCGGGGGCGTCGGCCAGCAGTTGCCGGACCGCCAGGTGCAGCCGCGCCGGGTCGGCGGCCAGGTCCGCGCGGAGGGCGCCGGCCGGGATCCGGAGCAGCCGGGCGAGCTGTACCGCCAGCTCGCCGAGCGGATCCGGGCCGGGGGTCAGCACGAGTAGCGGCGGTTGTTCCGGCCGGCTCGTGACGGTGGGCACCAGGCCGGCCCGGAGTACCGAGGACTTGCCGCTGCCGGAGGCGCCGAAGAGTGCCACGAACCGGCGGCCGGCCAGCCGCTGCCGCAGGTCGTCGACGACGTCCTCGCGACCGAAGAACCACTCCGCCCGCTCCGGCCCGTACGCCAGCAGTCCCTGGTAGGGAGCGTCGTCCGGGTGGGGCGGGGTCGGGGCCGGCAACTCGTCCCGGGCGATCCGGCGCCACCGGGCCTCCCAGTCGGCCGGGTCACCGCCGCACGCGGTGACGTACGCCAGGGTGACGGCGAGGGTCGGCAGCCGCCGCCCGCCGGCCGCCTCGGAGAGGGTGGTGGCGGAGAAGTGCGCCCGCCGGGACAGTTCCCGGTAGCCGGGCATGCCGGCCTTCTCCCGCAGCAGGCGCAGCCCGGCGGCGAACTCCCGCACCTGCGGGGTACCGGGCCCGAGTGCGGCCTCTGGTCGCGGCACTGTCTTCCTCACTCGTGGTAGCTCGTCGGTCGACTGTCCGGAGTTGATTGTCCGGGTCTGCGGCCCGAAGCCGGACAACGAGTCGGCGACTAGACATCTCCTCAGCGGGGTGCGACAGGCGCCCCACCAGGCAGATCACGAGGTGATCAGTAATGCGGTCCATCTTCTCCCGGCGCTTCGGGGTGGCGACGCTGCTGCTCGGACTGACCGTGGCCTTGCTCGCCGGGACCGCGTCCCCGGCCAGCGCCGCGATCATCACCGTCCAGGACGGCTTCGAGGGCAACCAGGCGGCGAACTGGAGCTTCAGTCACGTCGGTGACGGCACCGGCGGGATCAGCTCGTTGCAGACCCACAACGGGGTCAAGGACGGGTTCATCTCGATGCGCAGCGCCGGCTTCTCCTCGGTCGGCCGGCGGGTCTTCCTGCCGCCGACCACGAGCTGCACGGCGGGCATCTGGGTGAACCCGGTACTCGCCACCCAGCAGATCAACTTCGAGATCATCGAGCCGAACAGCTTCACGTACGTGGCGCTGAAGACGGTGGTGCTCAGCGGCGCGGCGCCGTACACCTTCGTCTCCACCTCGTGGAACCACGGCCCGACGGACATCCTGGTCCGGGTCTCGCTGATCGGCGTCAACGGCGTGCAGTTGGGGACCTGGGTCGACGACCTGGGCATCCTCTGCCACACCTGAGTCACCGACGCGTTCGCACACAGTCGGGTGCCGTCCCTGCCAGGGGCGGCACCCGCCGTCGGTCGACTGTCGAGCTGCCTCGTCTGTGCGCCCGGGTCGTCATCTGGGGAATCCGGCCCGCAGTGCCGAGTTCGGCGACTTCACGTCGACCGGGATCACCGGCAACTGGCGTTATCCTCCCGCCCGCAGTTCGGCGACGCTGACCCCGAGGCCGGATCGTTCGAGGCGGTCCAGCACGTCATCGAAGCTACCCGGGGGATTGCGCCACGAATCGGCAATCTGTTGCACAGCCGCGTAGACCGTGCTCCGGTCCAGGCTTATCTGGTCTCGGACGAATTCGTCGGGTGACTTGGGATCTATGTCCCAGGCGCGGAGCTCCTCGGCGGGGAAGTGTCGGAGGTTGGCGGTGACGATGATCTGGGCACGCGCCCGGATGGCGGCGGCGAGTACGTGGCGATCGTCGGGGTCGGGCAGTTTGAGAGCGTCGACGAGAGGCTCGTAGCCAGTGATCTTCCAGTCTCGGACGGCCCTTCCCATGAGGGTCCGGGTTCTGGCCAGTCTGGTCTGGTCAAGCTCTGGTCGCTGCCTGCCCAGAGCGAGGAACATCTCGTCGAGGATCTGCTCGGTCCACTTGGCATCGACGAGACCCGACTGGGCAATCCGAATCAGTAGATCGCGCAGGGTACTCGGATACAGCACGCCGGCGTCGTAGACGGCGACGAAGGTCATGGCTCAGGTCAGATCCATCTCTTGCGCCAGTTGGGTCAGCTCGTCGGCGGCCTTCCGGCGTCGAACGTCATCTCGGTGCTTGTACGCAAGAAGCGAACCGGCGAGGACGCGGCGGTGCGTCCCCACCTTGCGGTACTCGATCTCGCCGGCCTCCAGTAGGCCGATCAGGTAGGGCCTCGACACGTTGAGCAGCTGGGCCGCCTGCTGGGTCGTCAGCTCCGCGTGAGCGGGAACGACCGAGACGCTGTGGCCATTCGCCATGTGTGCGAGAACGCGGGCGAGCAGTTCGATCGCTCCCCGGGGTACGACAAGCTGTTCGGCCTCGTTGTCGTCGACCAGTCGAACGGTGGCGGAGTCGTCCTGATGCGTACGGAGGTACGCCTGCACTCGGGTGAGCGCTTCGGCAGCCACTTCGACCGATTGCGGGTCCGGGGTCACCGGGTTCACGGCCAGGTTCATGATCATCTCCTGAGGTCAGCCGCAATATCCGCAATAAGCGTAGCAACCGAAGCGCCCGATCGGCGCAGCGCTCACGACGCGGACCATCGACTGGACCGAACAGTTGGCCGGGGCGGCCCCCACGCGCGCCCCCGGCCCTCGCCGTGTGCTTGGCTTCCGGTATGGGACACCCGATCATGTTCGACGAGTCGGATCCGCTGCTGCACCGGGTACGGTCGCTCGCGCTGGCCTTTCCGGACGCGGCCGAGAAGGTCTCGCACGGACGTCCCACCTTCTACACCACCAAGGTCTTCGCCTACTACGGCGGATCGGTGAAGGTCGACGGCGGCTACCGGCAGCACGAGCAGTCGGTGATCGTCCTGGTCGACCCCGACGAACGTGCGGCGCTGCTGGCCGAGGAGCACTGCTACCTGCCGATGTACCTCGGCGCGTACGGGTGGATCGGGGTGGACCTCACCGACCAGACCGACTGGGACGAGATCGGTGAGCTGCTGGATGCCAGCTACCGGCGTACCGCCGGGCCACGCCGGGTCGCCCGGCTCGACGACCGAGGGCCGGGCCGCTGACGTCGCCTTTCCCCGGCCGGCGATTCAGTCCGGTAGGCCCGCCTCGACCCAGCGGCGGATCACCTGGGCCGCCTGGTCGGCGACGGGATTTCCGGCGGGCCGGGTGACCAGGTCGCTGAGCGCGAACATGTCCAACACCCGACCCAGGTGGGCCCAGTCCGGCGGCAGCGGCAGGTCGGCGGGCTGGTGGGCGGCGTACCCGGCGCGGAAGCCGCTGACGAACTCGGCCGGATAGTCGGCGCCGAACCGCAGCATGTTGGCGGCATCGGCGTACGGGCAGCCGGAATAGCTGAACTCCCAGTCCAGTACGGCGGCCACCCGCCAGCTCCCGCCGTCCCGGCTGACCAGGATGTTCTTCGGGTTGACGTCGGCGTGCACCAGTCGGGCGTGGTCGTCCACCCGGGCCAGCGTCGGCGCGTGGCTGCCGCACAGGGCCGTCCAGTTGTCCCGGGTGGGCCGGTCGAGCCGCTCGGTCGCGGCCATGCAGCCCGCCACGACCTCGGGCAACTGCGCCGACCACGGGGGCTCCGTACGCACGGTGAGCTGCTCGTCGGCGAAGAAGCCCGGCCGGTCGTACGTCACCGTGCCGATGCCGGCGACCACCCGGCCCACCTCGACACCGAGGTCGGACAGCCCCGACCCGTCGGCGGCGAGCACCTGCTCCAACGGGGTGCCCGAGACGTACTCGATCGCGGTGGCCGGGCGGGCGTCCGGGTCCCCCTCGGCGGCCGGCAGCACGAGCAGCACCTCGGGCACCGGGACGTGCCGGCGGGCGGTCGCCATGACCGCGGCCTCGATCGCCGGGTCGGGTCCGCCGAGCCGGACGACCACCTCGCCGTCGGCGAGGGTGACCAGGCAGGTTTCGTGGGAGAAGC
Source organism: Plantactinospora sp. BC1 (assembly GCF_003030345.1). Lineage (NCBI taxonomy): Bacteria > Bacillati > Actinomycetota > Actinomycetes > Micromonosporales > Micromonosporaceae > Plantactinospora > Plantactinospora sp. BC1. The sequence goes on along the minus strand of NZ_CP028158.1, from coordinate 3,375,086 downwards.
CGCCGGCCAGCCGCCGGGTCTCCAGCACCCTGCTGCCCAGCGCCTCGGCGACCGTGTGCAGTTCGTCGCTGGTCCGCGAGCCGGTCACCCGGGCTCGCCCCGGTCCGTCGGCGCCGTCACTCGTCCTCGACCCAGTCCAGGGTGCGGGCCACCGCCTTGCGCCAGTTGCGCAGCTCGCGGTCCCGGTGCGCCGGCTCCATCGCCGGTGCCCAGTCGGCGTCCTGGCGCCACTGCGCGCGCAGCGTCGCCAGGTCCGGCCAGAAGCCGACCGCGAGGCCGGCGGCGTACGCGGCGCCGAGGCAGGTGGTCTCGCTGACCTCGGGGCGGACCACCGGTACGTCGAGTACGTCGGCGAGGAACTGCATCAGCAGCTCGTTGGCGGTCATCCCGCCGTCCACCCGGAGCCGGCGCAGCGCCACGTCCGAGTCGGCGTTCATCGCGTCGACCACCTCGCGGGTCTGCCAGGCGCTCGCCTCCAGCACGGCCCGGGCCAGGTGTCCCTTGGTGACGTAGCCGGTCAGGCCGGCGATGACGCCCCGGGCGTCGCTGCGCCAGTGCGGGGCGAACAGCCCGGAGAAGGCCGGTACGACGTAGCAGCCGCCGTTGTCCTCGACGGTCCGGGCCAGCTCCTCGACCTCCGGAGCGCTGGAGATCAGCCCGAGGTTGTCCCGCAGCCACTGCACCAGCGACCCGGTAACCGCGATCGCCCCCTCCAGGGCGTACGTCGCCGGCTGGTCACCGATCCGGTAGCCGACCGTACTGAGCAGCCCGTGCCGGGAGGCCACCGGGCTCTGGCCGGTGTTGAGCAGCAGGAAACTGCCGGTGCCGTAGGTGCACTTCGCCTCGCCGGGGTGGAAGCAGGTCTGCCCGAAGAGTGCCGCCTGCTGGTCGCCGAGCGCGCTCGCCACCGGTACCCCGGCCAGCGGCCCGACGCTCCCGCTCCCGCTTCCGGGGAGGCCGTCCGCGGTGCCGTAGACCTCCGCCGACGAGCGGATCTCCGGCAGCATCCGGGCCGGGACGCCGAGCACGTCGAGGAGTTCCGGGTCCCAGTCGAGGGTCCGCAGGTTCATCAGCAGCGTCCGGCTGGCGTTGGTCACGTCGGTGACGTGCCGCCCGGTCAGCTTCCAGATCAGCCAACTGTCCATGGTGCCGAAGAGCACCTCGCCCCGGTCGGCCCGGTCCCGCAGGCCGTCGACGTTGTCGAGCAGCCAGCGCAGCTTCGGCCCGGAGAAGTAGGTGGCCAGCGGCAGCCCGGTGCGTTCCCGGAAGCGCTGCTCGCCGTACTCGTTGTCAAGCCGGCGCAGCAGCGGCGCGGTACGGGTGTCCTGCCAGACGATGGCGTGGTGCACCGGCTGGCCGGTGGCCCGGTCCCAGACCACCGTGGTCTCCCGCTGGTTGGTGATGCCGATCGCGGCGAGCCGGTCGGCGCCGATCCCCGCCTCGGCCAGCGCCTCCGGCACCACCTGGCAGACGGCGGTCCAGATCTCCTCGGCGTCGTGTTCGACCCAGCCTGGTCGGGGGAAGATCTGCCGGTGCTCCCGCTGGGCCATCGACACGATGCGGCCCTCGGCGTCGAAGACGATGCAGCGGGACGAGGTGGTGCCCTGATCGATCGCGGCGACGAACTGACCGGTCATGCGCAGCACCGTACCCGGCGCCCGCGCCGTCGTCATCCGGCCCGGGAGCCGGAAGTCATCCCGTCGGCCGCTCGGACCCGGCGGCATCCAGGTGGGCGCTGATCCGCACGGTCGTGCCCGCCGGACCGCTGTCGACCAGCATCTCGTCGCTGAGCTGCCGGGCCAGCCAGAGTCCCCAACCACCGGCGATCTCCGGCAGGGGGCGCCGCCGGTCGTCGAGCCGCTCGGTCCCGATCCCGGCACCGGTGTCTGAGACGAGGCAGTAGAGGGTCCCTCCGGTACTCCACAGCCGCAGCCAGCCCTGCCCGCCGCCGTGCCGTACCGCGTTGGTCATCAGCTCGTTGACGGCCAGCACGAAGTCGTCCAGGCGCGCACCCTGGAGACCGGTCGCCTCGGAGCGCGCCGCGACCGCGTGCCGGATCTCGGTCACCCGGTCGGCGTCGAAGGTCTCGGCGAGCAGTGGAGGTGTCCCGTCGGGCGCGACAGCAGTGCGCGCGAGGGGATCAATGTCGCTCATGGCCGTCCCACCGCTGGTCGTCGAGTCCTTTCGTGGCTTTCCCACCCTACGTCAGGGTATGTAGCTGCGCATCCGAGCCGGCCGGTCGACCTGGCCGGGCGTGCGGGTCCGCCCGCTCGGCGAAGCTGTGCGATGGTCTCTGCGTGCCCGATCCGACGAGCGACGCGCCGGGCGGCCGCCGCCGCGACCCGCCGGGCAGCCTCCAGGCGCCGCTGTGGCGGTCCATCGCCGTCTACCGGTTCGCCGCCCTGGCCTACGTCGCGGTACTGGCGGTACGCAACCTGGGCGACTACACGCATCCGGTGTCCGGTGCGGTACTCCTGCTGGCCATGACCGGCTGGACGGTCTTCGCCGGCTACGCGTACGCCGATCCGGCCTGGCGGCGCTGGCCGCTGCTCCTGGCCGACCTGGCCGTGGTGCTGGCGGTGGTGGTCGCCGCCCCCCGGGTGGTCGGCCGGGAGGTGCTCAACGACGGGGTACCCCCACCGAGCGTCGCCTGGCTCGCCGGGCCGGTACTCGCCTGGGCGGTCTCCGGCGGGCGGCGACGCGGCGTGGTGGCGGCCCTGGTGATCGGCGGCACCGACCTGGTGGCCCGGGAACGGTTCGCCCAGGCGTCGCTGACCGGCGCCGCGCTGATGCTGCTCGCCGGGATCGCCGTCGGGCACGTCGTCCGGCTGGCGGTGATCGCCGAGGAGCGGTTGCAGCGGGCCGTCGAGTTGGAGGCGGCGACCCGGGAGCGGGAGCGGCTGGCCCGGGGGATCCACGACTCCGTCCTCCAGGTGCTGGCCCTGGTCCAGCGCCGGGGCGCACACCTCGACGGCGAGGCCGCCGAACTGGCCAGACTCGCCGGTGAACAGGAGGCCGCGCTGCGGGCGCTGATCGCCAGCCGGGCACCGACCGGGCTGGACCGCCAGGAGGTCGACCTGCGTTCGCTGCTCGGCCGGTACGCCTCGGCCACCGTCTCGATCGCCGCCCCGGCCACGCCGGTGCCGCTGCCCGCCGGTACCGCCGGTGAGGTCGCGGCGGCGGTCGGCGCGGCGCTGGACAACGTGGCCCGGCACGGCGGCGGGCGGGGCTGGGTACTGGTCGAGGACGACGCGGCGGCGGTCACCGTCTCGGTCCGGGACGACGGGCCGGGAATCCCGGCGGGACGGCTCGCCGAGGCAGCCGGTCAGGGGCGGCTCGGCGTGGTCCAGTCGATCGAGGGACGGATCGCCGACCTCGGTGGCACGGTCCGGATCAGCTCCGCCCCCGGCGAGGGCACCGAGGTCGAGCTGCGGATCCCCCGGGACCGCACGATCCCCGGGCAACGCACGTGATCGTGTGGACGGTACCGGCTCGTCTAGGCTCGCCGGTGTGACCGACGAGGGCGTACCGGCTGTCCGGGTGATGGTGGTCGACGACCATCCGATGTGGAGGGAAGGGGTGGCCCGCGACCTCACCGAGGCCGGCTACCACGTCGTCGCCACCACCGGTGAGGGGCGGCAGGCGGTCCGGGTCGCCCCGGCCACCCGCCCCGACGTGGTCGTACTCGACCTGCAACTGCCGGACATCTCCGGCGTCGAGGTGCTCCGGGCACTGCTGGCCGAGCTGCCCGGGGTCCGGGTGCTGATGCTCTCGGCCAGCGGCGAGGAGCAGGACGTACTCGACGCGGTGAAGGCCGGCGCCACCGGCTACCTGCTCAAGTCCGCCGGGCCGGCGGAGTTCCTGGACGCGGTCCGGCGTACCGCCGCCGGGGATGCGGTCTTCACGCCCGGGCTGGCCGGTCTGGTGCTCGGGGAGTACCGGCGGATCGCCGCCGCGCCGGCACCCCCCGGAGACGACCTGCCCCGGCTGACCGAACGGGAGACCGAGGTGCTCCGGCTGGTCGCCAAGGGGATGTCCTACAAGCAGATCGCCACCCGGCTCGGGCTGTCGCACCGTACGGTGCAGAACCACGTGCAGAACACCCTCGGCAAGCTGCAACTGCACAACCGGGTCGAACTCACCCGCTACGCCATCGAACAGGGCCTCGACGGCGACTGACCCGACTGACCCACCGGGCCGGCCGGGCCGGCCGGGTCACGGCGGGGGCTGGGTCTCGTTGACCGCCAGCTCCTCGGCACTCGCGCCGCCGCCCGCCGCACCACGGTCGATGGCGACGGAGTCGGTCTCGTCGTCGTACCGGGCGCCCTCGTCCGGCTCCACCAGCCGGCCGACCGGGCCGCCGCCCGGCGCGTCGCCGAGGTTGCCGTGGTCGTAGATCGAGACCGGGGAGTTCGGGTCGGAGGTGGGACCCGGATCCATCACGTCGGCGTCGAGCTGTGCCTCGGCGGCGGCCTCGTCACTGTCCGCCTCGTCCGAGAGCGCCTGGTCGACGGTGCCGGCGTACGGGTCCTCGACCGGTACGTCGGGTCGCTCCTGGGAGAGCCGGTAGTCCAGCGACTCGCCGTCGGCCTGCTCCTCGGCGGTGGTGCCGTACCGGTCCACCGCCAGCGGCCGGTCGGTGGGAAGTGCGGCGGGATCCCAGCCGTCCGCCTCCCGACCGGTCGCGACGTCGTCACCGGCCGTCGAGTCGTCGTCGGCGGTGCCAGGCAGGCCCTCCGCCTCCGGGTCGGACACGGGCGTCGGAAACTCGTCATCGCGCATGACAGATCACTACCCGCTCGCCGGGTACCCGTAACCGGGCGAAGGCGACCGGGCGCCACGCCGACCGCCGCCACCCGGCGGACCCCGCCGTCCCGGTGCGGTTAGCCAGGGACGAAACGGGAAGGACGGCGACGGCGCGGTCGGTGACCGGCTCCCGCGACGCCGGCCGTCGGCGACGAATGGCCGGGCCGGCGGGGTGGGCGGACCGGTTTGCCAGGTTTCCGCTCGGCCCGCCGTGGTTAATGGGAGCCTCTGATCGAGCGGCCCTAGCCCGCCCTTGCCGTCGCTGGAGGTGACCCATGCGCGTTGGCCTCGTCTGCGCACACGCCGGCCCGCCGCACGAGCGTCGCGGCCACTTCGCCGGCACGCACCAGCACGTGGCCCGGGTGGCCGCCGAGCTGACCGGGCGGGGCCACGACGTACGGGTCTACGAGCGGCTCGACGATCCCGGCGCGCCGCCGGTCAGCGAGATCGGCGGCTACCGGGTGGAGCGGGTACCGGTGGGTCCGCCCCGCGCCACCGGCACCGGAGAACTTGTGCCGTACGTGCCGGAACTCGGCCGCTGGCTGACCGAACGCTGGGCCGGGGAGTGGACCCCCGAGGTGGTGCACGGACACTTCTGGATCGGCGGCCTGGCGGCGGCGAGCGCCGTCCGGGACACCGTCATCCCGGTCGTGCAGACCTTCCACTCCCTCGGCGTCGAGCAACTGCGCCACCTCGGCGAGGCGTACCGGGGGCCGGGGCAGCGGATTCCGCTGGAGCGGGCGCTGACCCGGGCCGTGGACATGGCGGTGGCGCAGTGCACCGACGAGGTCGACGAGCTGACCCGGATGGGGTTGCAGCGCGCCTCCGTGGTGGTGGTGCCGGCGGGCGTGGACACCGAACTCTTCGCCCCGGAGGGCGAGGCGGCGACCCGGGACCGGCGACCGCGCATCCTGGCCGCCGGCGGCCTGGAGCCGGGACACGGACAGGAGGACCTGATCCGGGCGTTGCGGCTGGTCGGGGACGTCGAGCTGGTCATCGCCGGCGGCCCGCCCGCCGAACACCTGAACAACCACGCCGAGGCCCGCCGGCTGCGCGAGGTCGCCGAGTCCAGCGGGGTCGCCGACCAGATCAAGCTGGTCGGCTCGGTGCCGCACGACCAGATGTCCGCCTGGTACCGCTCCGCCGACGTGGTGGCCTGCACCCCCCGGTACGCCTCCGCCGGCCGGGTGCCGCTGGAGGCGATGGCCTGCGGCGTACCGGTGGTCGGCTACTCGATGGGCGGCATCGTGGACACCGTGGTCGACGAGGTCACCGGCCGGCTCGTCCCGCCCGGCGACGTACGCGGGCTGGGCGTGACGCTGCGCCGGCTGCTCGCCGCCGACGCGGAGCGGTTCGCGTACGGGCACGCGGCGGTGGACCGGGTGCGGTGCAGCTACACCTGGGACCGTACGGCCGGCGCGCTGGAGCGCCTCTACGAGCGGGTGGTACTCCGCCGCCAGCCCGCCCCGAGCTGACGAACCCGCCGGTACGCCTCTGCCCCGCCGGGGCGCCCCTGCCGACCGGCGGTCAGCGGCGGGGGACCGGTGCGATCGGGGCGGAGCGGCGCCGGTCGGGTACCGCCGTCGACCCGGGCAGTCGGGGACCGGTCCGGGCCGGTGGCGCCGCCGGGGAGCGTACCGGCAGCTTCCGGCCGCGCTGGTCGGGCAGCGGACCGTGCTGGTGCTGCGGCTCGGCGTATCGGGTCAGGCCGAGCACCGCGACCAGGGTGACCAGGAAGCCGACCCCGGCCAACCACTCCCGGCCCGGCCAGATCCGGTCACCGAGCAGCAGCAGCCCGACGATCGCCGCCGGTACCGCACCGGCGGCGTCCATCGCGGCCACCGCCGCCGTCGTCGAGCCGCGCTGCATCGCCAGGCCGAGCAGCAACTGCCCGACGATCGAGTGCACGATCAGCAGGTAGAGCAGGGGGTCTCGGAGGAAGGCGTCGAACGAGTGCACCGAGGCGAGCGGGCGGGCGGCCACCGCGGCGGCCGAGAAGGCCAGCCCGGCCAGCGCGCCGAGCGCCACCGAACCCGGCACGCCGTGCAGGCGTACGGCGGGAAAACCGAGCGCGCCGATCACGCCGAGCGCGACGACCAGGGCGACCACCCCGGCGGTCCCGAGCTGCCGGGACGGCGCCGGTTTCGCGGCCAGCACCAGGGCGGTGATCCCGACCAGCAGGAGTACCAGCAGCAGCACCTCGGCGGCCGGCAGCCGCCACTTGAGCACCAGCACCCCGAGCAGGGCGGTGACGCCGAGCCCGGCCGCCACGCTCGCCTGGACCAGGAAGAGCGGCAGGTCGCGCCGGGCCAGGAAGGCGAGGACGAAGCCGAGCACCTGGCAGGTGAGCCCGACCAGATAGCTGCGGTGCCCGACCAGCCGCAGCAGCAGCCCCGGGTCGAAGGTGTGGTGCAGGGTGGTCCGGGTCGCGGCCATCGACTGGAGCAGGTTGGCCACGCCGTAGGCGGCGATCATGGCCGCGAGGAAGCACCAACCGGTGGACACCTGGCGAGGATAGAGGCTGCTGTGCCGCTTCGCTCGGCCGGCTAGCCGAGCCGGTCGAGCAGATCCTGGTGCAGTTTGCCGTTGCTGGCGATCGCGCTGCCACCGCCGGGGCCGGGGCGTCCGTGAAGGTCGGTGAAGGTGCCGCCGGCCTCGGTCACGATCGGGATCAGGGCGGCCACGTCCCAGAGCGACAGCTCCGGCTCGACCATCGCGTCGACCGCCCCCTCGGCGAGCAGCATGTAGCCGTAGAAGTCGCCGTACGCCCGGCTCCGCCACACCGAGCGGAGGATGTCGAGCACCGGGTCGAGCCGGCCGGTCTCCTCCCAGCCGTGCAGCGAGGAGTAGCAGAAGCTGGCGTCGGCGAGCCGGCCGACCCCGGAGACCCGGATCGGGGTGGCGGCGGCCTGGTGCCGGCCCGCGTACGCCCCGAGTCCGGTCGCCGCCCACCAGCGGCGGCCCAGGGCCGGCGCGGAGACCAGCCCGACGACCGGGGTGTCGCCGTCCATCAGCGAGATCAGGGTGGCCCAGATCGGCACCCCCCGGACGAAGTTCTTGGTGCCGTCGATCGGGTCGACCACCCACTGCCGGGAGCCGGCCCCGGCGGGTGCGGCGGAGGCGCCGTACTCCTCGCCGAGCACGCCGTCCCGGGGGCGGGTGCGGGCCAGGGTGGCCCGGACGGCACGTTCGACGGCGGTGTCCGCGTCGCTGACCGGCGTCAGGTCCGGCTTCGCCTCCACGTGCAGGTCCAGGGCCCGGAACCGGGCCATCGAGATCGAGTCGGCGGTGTCGGCGAGCATGTGCGCCAGGGACAGGTCGTCCGCGTACCGGGCCATGGCGGAAACCTACTCGATCCGGTCCGCCCCGGTGCGTTAGCATCCCGCGCCGTGGCCACCGAACCGATTTCCGACGCGTCCCCCGAAATGCTGATCGGCCTGCTGGCCGAGCCGGACCGGCTGGCCGCCTTCGCCGCCGTGGTGCTCGGCGCGGGCGAGGTGGCCGAGGTGGCGGAGCGGACCGGGCTGCCCGCCCGGACGGTGTCCGCCGCGCTGCGCCGGCTGGAGTCCGGCGGTCTGGTCGAGACGGTCGACGGCCGGGCGGTCGCCCTGGTCGGGGCGTTCAAGGAGGCGGTACGCGCCCGTCCGCCCGCCCCCGCCGAGCCGGACGCGGAGCTGGACCCGGACCGGGCCGTCGCGGCGGTGCTCCGGGCCTTCGTCCGGGACGGTCGGATCGTTCAGATGCCGGCCGCGCAGGGCAGGCGCCGGCTGCTGCTCGAACACGTCGTGACCACCTTCGAGCCGGGGGTGCGCTACTCCGAGCGGGAGGTGAACGCCCTGCTCCGGGCCTGGTACGACGACTACGCCGCGCTGCGCCGCTACCTCGTCGACGAGGTGCTGCTGACCCGCCGGGACGGCGTCTACTGGCGCAGCGGCGGCCCGGTCGACCTGGACCCCGGCCCGGCCGCGAGCGACCCCGACGGCCTGCCCGGGTAACGACCCGGGGCTACTCGACCTCGCCGGCCCGGGAGGCCAGCAGCCGGCGGTACGACGCCAGCCGGCGCGGGTCGGCGTTGCCGGCCGCCACCCAGGCGTCGAGCGCGCAGTCGGCCTCGTCCGGGGTGTGTTCGCAGTTCGGCGGGCACTCGACGGTCCCCTCGACCAGGTCGGGGAAGCCGTGCAGCAGGCTTTCGGCGGAGACGTGCGCCAGGCCGAAGCTGCGGATCCCGGGCGTGTCGATGATCCAGCCGGGATGGGTGCGCCGGTTGCCGGGCAGCGACGGCAGGCGCAGCGCGACCGCGCTGGTCGAGGTGTGCCGGCCCCGGCCGATCGCGCTGACCGTGCCGACCGCCCGGTCCGCCTCCGGTACCAGCCGGTTCACCAGCGTCGACTTGCCCACCCCGGAGTGCCCGACCATGACCGAGACCTGCTCGGCGAGGAGTCCGCGCAGCTCGTCGAGGTCGGAGCCGGGGCCGACGAGTACGTGCGGCAGGTCGAGTTCCGCGTAGTAGCCGAGCACCCCGTCGGGTTGGGCGAGATCCGCCTTGGTCAGGCAGAGCAGCGGCTCGATGTCGGCGTCGTACGCCGCCACCAGGCACCGGTCGATGAACCCGGTCCGGGGCGGCGGGTCGGCCAGCGAGCTGACGATCACGAGCTGGTCGGCGTTGGCCACCACCACCCGTTCGAGCCGCCCCTCGGCAGTGGTCTCGTCGTCGTCGGCGGTACGCCGCAGCACCGAGCGGCGCTCGGCGATCCGGACGATCCGGGCCAGCGCCCCGGCCGTCCCGGAGGTGTCGCCGACCAGGGCGACCCGGTCACCCACCACCACCGACTTGCGGCCCAGCTCGCGGGCGCGCATCGCGGTGACCGTCCCGCCGTCGGCCCGGTCACCCCGCCCGGCCGCCGGGTCGTCGCCGACCACGCAGGTGTAGCGGCCCCGGTCGACGGCGATCACGAAGCCGTCGACGGCGTCGGAGTGCTGTGGCCTGGTCCGGGTACGCGGGCGCGACGACCGCCCGGGTCGTACCCGTACGTCGTCCTCGTCGTACTCCCGCTTGCCCGCCAGCTCCGCTCCCCGTCTCGTCTTCCGGCGACGGCGACCAGCGAGGGGACCGAACGATCCCGGCTATCGGCGCCCGTCGCCGCCGGTCACCATCGTCGACCATAGTGCCGGGAACTCGGGCATGGTCTTGGAGGTACACGCCACGTCGTCCAATTCGATGCCGGGCACGGCGAGCCCGATCACCGCCGCCGCGTGCGCCATCCGGTGGTCGGCGTAGGTCCGGAACGTCCCGCCGCGCAGCTGCCGGGGCCGGATCTCCAGCCCGTCGGCGGTGTCGGCGACGTCGGCGCCGAGGCCGGTCAGCTCCCGGGCCAGCGCGGCGAGCCGGTCGGTCTCGTGGCCCCGGATGTGCCCCACCCCGCGCAGCCGGGACGGCGAGTCGGCCAGTACGGCGAGGGCGGCCAGCACCGGGGTGAACTCGCTGACGTCGGAGAGGTCGGCGTCGACCCCGCGGATCCCGCCGGTGCCGCTCACGGTGAGACCGTCGGTGCCGAGGGTCACCTCGCCGCCCATCCGGGAGAGCAGCTCCCGCAGCGTGTCGACCGGTTGCAGGCTGCTGCGCGGCCAGCCGAGCAGGGTCACCGTGCCGCCGGTGACCAGCGCGGCGGCGAAGAACGGCACCGCGCCGGAGAGGTCCGGCTCGATGTCCCAGCCCCGTCCGGAGAGCCGACCCGGCTCCACCACCCAGACGTCCGGGCTGGCGTCGTCGACCGCGGCACCGGCGGCCCGGAGCATCTGCACGGTCATCCGCAGGTGTGGGGCGGACGGGACCGGCGGGCCGACGTGCCGGACCACGATCCCGCGTTCGAACCGGGCCCCGCCGAGCAGCAGCCCGGAGACGAACTGGCTGGAGGCGGAGGCGTCGATCACGACCTCGCCGCCGAGCACCCGGCCGGCGCCCTGCACGGTCAGCGGCAGGCTGGCACCCTCGGTGGTGTCGATGCGAACCCCGATGGCGCGGAGCGCGCCGACCAGCGGGCCGAGCGGGCGGAGCCGGGCGTGCGGGTCGCCGTCGAAGGTGACCGGCCCCTCGGCGAGCCCGGCGACCGGCGGCAGGAACCGCATGACGGTGCCGGAGAGCCCGACGTCGACGTGCGCCGGGCCCTGGAGCGGACGGGGCCGGACCAGCCACCGCTCGTCGTCCACAATGGAAACGTGTGCGCCCATCCCGCGCAGCCCGGCGGCCATCAGCTCGGTGTCCCGGGCGCGGAGCGGGTGACGCAGCGTGGAGGGGCCGTCGGCCACCGCGCTGAGCACCAGCGCCCGGGCCGTCAACGACTTGGAGCCGGGCAGCCGCAGCGTCGAGGCGACCGGGTCGGTCGCGGTCGGCGCGGTCCAGGGCTCGAGCGGACGGACCGCCGTGAGGTTCGGCACCGGTACATTCTGCCCCGACGGCCGGGGAGCCGGATCGGAGCATCGGCCCCTCCCGCCTGACGGGACGGCCAGCCGGCGCCGGAGGCGCTAGCGTGGCGGGCATGTGCGGCAGGTACGCGACCACCCGTAGCGCGGCCGATCTGAGCGCGCTCTTCGAGGCGTACGACGAGACCGGTGGGCGGCTCGCCGCCGACTACAACGTCGCGCCGACCGATCCGGTGCCGGTCGTACGGGTCTGTCCCGACTCGGGCGGTTCGGTGCTCTCCGTGGCCCGTTGGGGGCTGCTGCCGCACTGGGCCAAGGACACCCGGGGTGCCGCCCGCATGATCAACGCCCGCGCCGAGACGGTCGCCACCACCCGGGCGTACGCGCAGTCGTTCGCCCGGCGCCGCTGTCTCGTCCCGGCCGACGGCTGGTACGAGTGGGTCCGCCGGGACGGCGGCAAGCAGCCGTACTTCATGACTCCGCGCGACGGCGGGGTGCTCGCCTTCGCCGGACTCTGGTCGGTCTGGCACGGTGCCGGCGACCCGCTGCTCACCACCAGCGTGGTCACCACGGCGGCGCTCGGCGAACTGGCCCTGGTGCACGACCGGATGCCGCTGCTGCTGCCCCGGCAGCGCTGGTCCGACTGGCTCGACGGCGACGACGACCCGGCCCTGCTGCTCGCGCCGCCGGACGAGAAGTCGCTGGCCGAGATCGAGATCCGGCCGGTCGGCAGGGGCGTCGGAGACGTCCGAAACGACGGTCCGGAACTCCTGGCCCGGGTCACCGCCCCGCCGCTGCGCGCGTTACCAGAAGAACCGATCGCGTCGACGCTGTTCTGAGCACGCAACCGCGTATTTGCCTGCACCGATTTGCCACCCTTCGAGGTGGATCGTCGCCCGCAGTTTTCCACACCTTTGCCGAGAGCACTTGTCACGCATCGTGGTGGTGCGATAGAACACAGCGCCGGCAGTGGGTGTCGGCTCGCACCGGGCGAGCGGCACTCACCGATCTTCGTCGGTCCCACGGGGGAGGTGGGTGAATGACACGGGCGCGGATGCCACGCCCGCACGAGGTTGCCGCGGCACGACGAGACCCGAGGCTGCTTCGGGCACTCAGTGAGCGGCGCCTGGACGATGCCTGGCGTACCCGGGGGGTGTGCCAGAGCGTGGACCCGGAGACATTTTTCCCGGCACCCAGCGAGCCGGCCGACTCGGCCGTCGCGCTGTGCCGGACCTGTGACGTACAGGGACCCTGCCTCGCCTGGGCGCTTGAGGTGGGTGACTGCCACGGCGTATGGGGAGCGACCACGCCGCGTGAACGCCGGGCGATGCTGGTCGCCTGGCGGGATCAGGTGGAGCGTGATCCGGACGCGGCCGGCGACGCCGGACCACCGGTCCGGGACCGCCTGCTGACCCTCGTCCCGCTCAGTTCCAGCCGCCGCTGACCCGGCCACGTTCCAGCCGCCGGCCCACCCGACCACCGCCGACCGCCAGGTCACCCGGTGGACGGTGCCATACAGTGGCGCCGTGCGGCACGGTGACGAGATCGACACTCCACGGGGTCCCGCCCGGGTGGACGTCGACCTGCCGCGTCCCCGGCCGGCGACCCTGCTGGTGCTCGGGCACGGTGCGGGCGGCAGCGTGGACTCGCCGGACCTGGTGGCGCTCCGGGACGCGGCGGTCGGGGCCGGGATCGCGGTGGCCAGGGTGACCCAGCCGTACCGGGTGGCCGGCCGGCGGGCACCGGCCCCCGCCGGTCACCTGGACGAGGCGTGGGTGGCGGTCGTCACCGCACTGCTGGGCCGGTACGCCCCGACCCCCACCCTGGTGGTCGGCGGCCGGTCCAGTGGCGCCCGGGTCGCCTGCCGTACCGCTGGTGTCCTGGGCGCCTCCGGGGTCGTCGCGCTCGCCTTTCCGCTCCATCCGCCCGGCCGACCGGAGCGGTCCCGGGCGGCGGAACTGCGTACCGGACTGCCGACCCTGGTGGTGGGCGGCGATCGGGACCCGTTCGGCGTACCGGCCGAGGAGCCGGGCATCCGGGTCGAGGTGCGGCCGGGCGAACGGCACGACCTGCGGCTCGACCCGGCGGGAACCGCCGGGCTGGTGCTCGGCTGGCTGCGCGAGCGGGGCTGGGCGGGCTGAGGTCCGGGCCGGCCGTTTCTGTCCTGCCGGGGTGATCGTTGCTCCAACTGATGCCGGACGCCGCCTGCGATTCCGCGAATCGGACGTGGCGCCCGGTCTCATCCTCCCAGGCCCTTCCTGGTCCCAGCCGTGGCGGATCCGATCGGATTGGTCACGGCCGGGGCCAGGGATGGGCGGTGAACGGAATGCCTCGCCCGGTACGGCGGTTACAACTCCCGGAAGCCAAAGGAGCCACGAGGGGGTTTGCCCGGTGTCGACCGAGACACGGAGCCTGGAGCACGACCGCGAGGCGCGGTGGCCCGACCGGAGGCGGAACGCTCCGCCGTCCCGGTCGTCCGGCGACCGCCCGGCGGCGGGTACCGGCCCGACCCGAACGGAGTCGCCGGGCCGCGCTTTCCGCGTATCCTCGGCGGGACAGCCGAATAACGCTGCGGTGGTGGGGAAGAAGGTCACCGCGCCGGTTCGGTACCGAGGTGAGGGAGACGGCCGGTTGACAGCGGAGAAGACGGACGAGCGCAGGGCCCGGTTCGAACGTGACGCGCTGCCCTTCGTCGACCAGTTGTACGCCGCCGGCCTGCGGATGACCCGCAACCCCGCCGACGCGGAGGACCTGGTCCAGGAGACCTTCCTGAAGGCGTTCGCCGCGTTCCACCAGTTCGAAGAGGGTACGAACCTCAAGGCGTGGCTCTACCGGATCCTGACCAACACCTACATCAACTCCTACCGTCGCCGGCAGCGGCAGCCCGTGCAGGCGCCCACCGAGGAGATCACCGACTGGCAGCTCGCCGAGGCGGAGTCGCACACCTCCAGCGGGCTGCGCTCGGCCGAGACCGAGGCGCTGGACCGACTCCCGGACACCGACGTCAAAGAGGCGTTGCAGCAGCTCCCGGAGGAGTTCCGGCTCGCCGTCTACCTCACCGACGTCGAGGGGTTTTCCTACAAGGAGGTCGCCGACATCATGGGAACGCCGATCGGCACCGTGATGTCCCGGTTGCACCGTGGCCGGCGGAACCTACGAAAGCTGCTCGAGCGTTACGCTGCCGAGCGGGGCTTCTCGTCCGCCCCGTCGACCAGGTCCGCTGCGGCTGGCCGGGAGGTGTGAGCGAATGAGTTGCGGTGAACCGCACGAGACGGACTGCCGTGAGGTCCTCACCGAGGTATACCTCTACCTCGACCTGGAGTGCCCGGACGAGCGGCGCAACCTGATCCGGGACCATCTCGACGAGTGCTCGCCCTGCCTGCGCGAGTACGGCATCGAGCAGGAGGTCAAGGCGCTGGTCGCCCGCTGCTGCGGCAACGAGACCGCGCCGGTCGAGCTTCGGGAGCGGCTGCGGGTCCGCCTGGCGGAGCTGGTCTTCGAGACCGACTCCCGGGAGTACCTCGCCGACTGAGCCCCCGCCGGACCGTCGCTCGCCGGGGTGACGCCCCGGTGGTGGCGGCGGATCGCCGGGCGGGCCGGGTTGTGGCGAGCGCTCTGCCGCGATCGCCGACGGATCCCGTGCCCCGCCCGGCCGCCCAGGCTCGGCGCCGAGCTCAGGAGTTGGGGCGCTTGCCGTGGTTGGCGGAGCTCTTCTTCCGCGCCTTCTTCTTCCGTGCCTTCTTCGCCATGCTGACCTCCGTCTGTCTGCCGTGGGCGGCGCCGACCACCGTCGTCGACCGCCCGTCTCTGCTCGCGCCGGGCAATCCTCCCATGGTCGCCGGTCGGCCCCGCCGAGGCGGTCCATCCGGCAGTCCGGGGCCGCGAGCAGCCGACGACGATCGCCGCCCTGCCCGCCACGGCGCCCGTCGCATGATTGGATACCGTCGCAGGGCAGAAGTGACGACGAGGGGAAGCCGATGGCCGAGGAGATCCGCGCCGAGATGGTGGCGAACGTCTGGAAGGTCGTGGCCACGGCCGGCGACTCGGTGTCCGAGGGTGACACGCTGGTGATCCTGGAGTCGATGAAGATGGAGATCCCGGTGGTGGCCGAGTCGGACGGGGTGCTCCGGGAACTCGCCGTCAACGAGGGCGACGTCGTGCAGGACGGCGACCTGATCGCCGTCATCGAATGACCGGCCTGCTGGTCCGGGCCGCCGAGCCGGCCGACTTCGACGCGATCGCCCGGCTCACCGTGGCGGCGTACCGGGCGGACGGGCAGCTCGACGGCGAGCACGGGTACGAACAGCTGCTCGCCGACGTACCGGCCCGGGTCGGTGCCGGCGAGCTGCTGGTCGCCGCCGACGAGGCGACCGGCGAACTGCTCGGTGCGGTGCTCTTCGTACTCCCCGGTTCGGCGTACGCCGAACTCTCCCGCCCGGGTGAGGCGGAGTTCCGGATGTTGGCGGTGGACCCGGACGCGCAGGGCCGGGGCGTCGGCAAGGCGCTGGTCCGGGCCTGCCTGGACCGGGCGAGGTCGCTCGGGTGTTCCCGGGTGGTGATCTGCACCCGGAGCTTCTCCGCGCCCGCGCACCGGCTCTACGCGGGGTTCGGTTTCGTCCGTACCCCGGAGCGGGACTGGTCGCCGGCGCCCGGCGTCGACCTGCTCGCGCTGCGCCTCGACCTGAGCGCCGCGCCGACGGTGCTGCCGGAGCCGAGCCGGGGTTGAGCGCGGCGGGTCAGCCGGCCCTGGCGGTCGGGGCGCCGTCCGCCTCGGACTCCCGCTCGTCGCGTCCGGCGGGATCCTCGCCGATCCGGTCGAGCAACTCGTTGGCGAGCCCCAGGGCGAGTTCCCGGCGTTCCCTGGTGCTGATCTCGCCGCGCAGCGCGAAGAGGCTGCCGTGTACGGCGAAGAGCGCCAGCGTCGCCCGGAGCTGCCCGGCCGGCGAGGGATCGGCCCGGGAGAGCAGCTCCGCGAGCCGCAGCATCCGCTCGCGCATCATCAGGCCCGAGGAGAGCTGCTTGATCACGGTCTGGTTCTGCTCGAAGAACCGCATCACGTTGCGACCGTCGTCGCCGAAGAACTCCTCGCAGTAGCGGCGCAGCGTCGCCCGGCGGCCGGCGGCGTCGGCCGGCTGTTCCGAGGCCCACTCGATCAGCCGGTCCAGCCGCTCGATCCGGTCGGAGACGAAGCTGTGGACGATGTCGTCCTTGCTCCTGAAGTGGTAGTAGAGGGCGGCCTTGGTGACGCCGAGCCGCTCGGCGATCTCCCGTAGCGAGGTCTTCTCGTAGCCCTGCTCGGTGAAGAGTTCGAGGGCGACGGCCTGGATTCGGGACCGCGTGTCGCCTGTGCTGCCGGTCACCCGGACCACCTCTCCTAATCACTTGACGGGCATCCGGCACCCAACTTACCGTGCGGCAAGTAGAATCACTAGCCGGTCGGCAAGTAAGCGGGTCACACTCAGGGGGAGAGCCTACCGATGACCACGATGGCGGAAGCGCCGGAAAGACCAGTCAACATCAGGGTCGTACTCGGCGGCCTGATGATCGCGATGATGCTCGCGATGCTCGACAACATGATCGTCAGCACCGCCCTGCCCCGGATCGTGGGCGAGTTCGGCGGACTCAACCACTTCACCTGGGTGGTCACCGCGTACGTGCTCGGTTCCACCGTCTCGACCCCGATCTGGGGCAAGCTCGGCGACCTGTACGGCCGTAAGACCGTCTTCCTCAGCTCGATCGTGCTGTTCCTGCTCGGCTCGGCCCTCTGCGGCATGGCCGGATCGGAGCTGCTCGGCGGCCCCGGCGACGGGATGATGGAGCTGATCGCCTTCCGCGCGGTGCAGGGCCTCGGCGCGGGCGGCCTGATGGTCGGCGTGATGGCGATCATCGGCGACCTGGTGCCACCCCGGGAGCGGGGCCGCTACCAGGGCATGATCGCCGGCATCATGGCCATCGCCATGGTGGCCGGTCCGCTGGTCGGCGGCTTCATCACCGACCACCTCTCCTGGCGGTGGGCGTTCTATGTCAACCTGCCGCTCGGCGGGGTGGCACTGATCCTGCTGGCCACCCGGATGCACCTGCCGAAGTACCGCACCGAGCACCGGATCGACTGGGTCGGCGCCGCGCTGCTCTCGGTCGGCATCACCGCGATCGTGCTGGTCACCACCTGGGGCGGCAACGAGTACGACTGGGTCTCCGGCCCGATCCTCGGCCTGGCCGCCCTCGCCGTGGCCTCGCTGGTCGCCTTCGCCCTGGTCGAGCGGCGGGTGCCGGAGCCGATCCTGCCGCTTAGCCTCTTCGCCAACCGCAACTTCGCGGTGATCTCGGTGATCGGCTTCCTGCTCGGCTTCGCGATGTTCGGCTCGATGAACTTCCTGCCGCTGTTCCAGCAGACCGTGCAGGGCGCCTCGGCCACCAACAGCGGACTGCTGCTGCTGCCGCTGATGTTCGGCATGCTGGTGGTGTCGATCGTGGTCGGTCGGGCGATCACCAAGACCGGCCGCTACCGGGCCTTCCCGATCGTCGGCGGGATCGTGATGACCGCCGGCATGGCGCTGCTGGCCATGCTCGACGTCGACACCGGCAAGCTGGAGTCCTCGCTCTACATGATCGTGCTCGGCGTCGGGATGGGCTTCCTGATGCAGACCTCGATGCTGATCGCGCAGAACAGCGTCGAGCAGAAGGACCTCGGCGCGGCGAGCGGCGCGGCCACCTTCTTCCGGTCGATCGGCGGTTCCTTCGGGATCTCGCTCTTCGGCGCGGTCTTCGCCAACCGGCTCGCCGACTCGGCCGCCGGGCCGATGATGGCCGGCGGCGGCGAGGGCGCCGGGGTCGACCCGGCCGCGTTGCGGTCGCTGCCGCCCGAGCAGCAGCACGCCGTACTCGGCGGGCTCGCCGACGCGATCGGCGCGGTCTTCGTCTGGGCGGTACCGTTCGCGCTGGTCGTAGCGGTGCTGGCCTGGTTCATCAAGGAGATCCCGCTGCGCGGTGGCCCCACCGCCGAGACCGACACTCCCGAGGAGCAGGCGGAGATCGCCCTGGCCAGCCCACCCGTGCGCTGACCACCGGCGTCGGGCCCGGCCCGCCGACCTGTACGCCAGAGGCGTAATACCGGGGCGACAGCGCCTCTGGCGTACAGGTCACCAGCGGACCCCTCCGCGTTCCGCCCGTGCGGGTTCGGCCGGGTCTCCGTTCGGTGTGGCTCAGCCGTGTCGGGTGAGGCGCCGCCACAACCGGTCCAGCAGCCGGCCGAACCGGCGCTGCCGGGGCGCGACCGGAGAACCGTCCCGGGCGAGCAGCAGGCGGGCGGTGTCGACCGCGGCCGGCTCGGCGGCCGGGGTCGCCAGCACCAGGTGGGCCAGGGAACGCAGTACGGTGACCGGCCGCCGCTGGGCCACCTCGACCGCGTCGCCGAGCCGTTCGGCGGTCACCCGGGCCACCTCGGTACGCACCGACGGGTCCACCCAGGCGGCGGTGACCAGGGCGAAGAGGGCCGCCTCGGTGACCCAGTCCTCGACACCCCAGACCAGGTCGAGCAGTACCCGCCGTCGGGTCGAGTCCGGCCACGGCTCGTCCGTACGGTGGTGCAGCAGCCCGAGGCAGACCCAGACCTGGACACAGCGCACCCAGAGCGTCGGGTCGTGCCGGCTCAGCGTGCGGCCGAGTTCGGTCTCCGGCGGGGCCGGCGGATGGGCCAGCAGGCCGAGCAGGTCGTCGAGTTCGAGCGTGGCGAGCCCGACCGCCGCGTCGTAGGCGGCCGGCGGATGCGGCCAGGCGGGGTGGGCCAACTGCTGGATCCGGCGTACCGCCGCGTCGGGCGGCTCCGGCACGGCCGGTACGGCGGTGATGCCGGCGTACCGCCAGAGCTGGTGTTCGACCGGCCGGCGCGGCTCGCGCAGGTCCGGCTCCGGGGTGGTGGCGACCGTGACGACCAGGGCCGGAGCCGCCCCGTGCAGGGCCCGCATCGCGCTCGGCGGCTCCAGTCCACCCAGCGGCAGCCGGGCGCCGTCGGCCGGATCGCCGGTGGCCAGCCGCTGCCGCAGCGCCACCGCCACCGCCTCGGTGCCCGGCGGGACCCGGCCCAGCCACGGCTGGTTCTGGCAGCACTCGGCGAGGTCGCTGTGCTCGTGCGAGTCGTCCGGATGGTCCCGCTGGAAGTCGGCCAGCGCCACCAGGTGGGCGAGGGCGCCGTCGCGGCGGAAGCGCAGCCGGTGACCGGTGTGCACCGCGCAGTCGAAGGACGGGTCCCGGGCCAGCGCCCGGTCGATCCAGTCCAGTGCCTCGTCGAGCCGGCCGTGGTCGGCGAGGGTGCCGGCGATGTCGGCGTACACGGAGAGGTCGTCGGGGTCGTGGTCGACGGCCCGGCGCAGCGCGGCGAGCGCCTCGGCGGTCCGCCCGGCGCTGCGGTAGGCGTAGCCGAGCCACACCTCGGAGAGCTTCGACGGCAGTTCCCGGGCGCCCTGGCCGGCCCACTCGACGGCCTGGCCGACCGCACCGACCCGGCGGGCCAGCGCGGACGCCGCGCCGAGCAGCAGCCCGTGCCGGGGATGCGCGGCCACGGCGTGCCGGGCCAGCCGCAGGTAGGGCCAGAGCGGCTCGCGGGCGGTCTCCGGCACCGGGTCGGAGATGCCGGCGCAGACCTGCATCAGCACCCGGGCGATCCGGTCCGGGTCGAGCAGGCCGGGGAGTTCGGGGGCGCTCACCCAGGGCACGCCGGCCCAGTCGGCCGACGGGACGTGCCCGGTCGCGGCGGCGAGCAGTTCCAGCCCGTCGCCGGGGCGGCCGGCGGCGGCGAGCAGGTGCGCGCGGGCCACCACGGTACCGATGAACGGGTGCTGGTCGAGCGGGAAGAGGTCGACCCCGCCGCCGGACCGGGCGGCGAGCTGGGCGAGCACCTCGTGCACCTCGGGCATGGTCGGCGCGTACGCGATCGCTCCGGCCAGGTGACCGGCGGCGTGCCGGAGATCGCCCTCGTCCAGCGCCAGCCGGGCCAGCGCGAGTTCTCCCTCGGCCGAGAGCCGGGGATCGTCTGTTCCCTCGGGCACCGAGTCGACCCTTCGTACGTGGAATTTTCCCTGGGTTGGGGAGCCTAGGGCATGGCGACGGCGGTTGGTGATCTACTGCGCAAAGCTGCTCGCTGAATTGCTCTGACGCGTCAAATCGTGCAGAGTTGAGCATGGAACGCGCGGGAATCGCGCATGAGGAGGTCATCGTGGCGCAACCGGGAGCCGGCATGGCGGCGGACATCGCCGAGCAGCCGGAGGGCTTCGCACGTCTGCTGGAACCGGCCTCGACGGCCGCGATCGCGCAGGTGGCGGCGGTGATCGCGGAGCGCCGGCCGAAGCACGTGGTCTTCACCGCACGCGGCACCTCGGACCACGCCGCCCTCTACGCGGCGTACCTGACCGAGATCCGGCTCGGCCTCCCCGCCGGGCTCGCCTCGCCGAGCACCATCACCCTCTTCGGGGCCCGACCCGACCTCTCCGAGGCGCTGGTCGTCGGGGTGAGCCAGAGCGGCGGCTCACCCGACCTGACCGAGGTGCTCCGGGTGGCCCGGGAGGCCGGCGCGCTGACCCTGGCGGTGACCAACGCGCCCGACTCGCCGCTGACCGGCGCCGCCGAACTCGCCATCGACGTGGCGGCCGGACACGAGCGGGCGGTCGCCGCGACCAAGACGTACACCGCCGAACTGCTCGCCCTGCTGCTGCTGGTCGAGGGGATCCGGGCCGGGGACGGCGCGATCCCCGCCGAGGAGCGGGCCGGGCTGGAGGCGCTGCCGGAGCTGGCCGCGCGTACCCTCGCCGACCCGACGCCGGGGCAACTGGCCGCCCGCTACCGCTTCGCGGACCGGATGGTCACCACCGGCCGGGGGTACGCCTACCCGACCGCCCGGGAGGCGGCGCTGAAGCTGATGGAGACCTCCTACCTGCCGGCGCTCGCCTTCTCCGGCGCCGACCTGCTGCACGGCCCGCTGGCGATGACCGACCCGGACGTACCCGTGCTGGCCGTCGTCGGTGCCGGCGCGGGCGGCACCGCCATGCGCGAGGTACTCGCCAAGGTCGGCGAGCGCGGCGCGGACCTGGTCGTCGTCGGGCCGGCCGAGGTCGACGGGGCCGCCGCCCGGCTGCCCGTGCCCGAGGTCGACGAGCGGTACGCCCCGCTGCTGGACATCCTGCCGGTGCAGCGGCTCGCCCTCGCCCTCGCGCTGGCCAGGGGAGAGGACCCGGACGCCCCGCGCGGCCTGCACAAGGTCACCTCGACACTCTGACCCCGGAGGTAGCGAGGGCCCTTCCGCGACCGGATGCCACCGAGAACGGCCCCCGCCTTACACCTCACAACGGGCCTGGTCGTGGCAGGCTTGCCCCGTGTCAACGCTGCGCGATCTCGCCGAGGAGCACACCGGCCTGCGTCCGGTCGACATCGACCACCTGCACCGGGTGGCCGGTGACTGGCAACTCCTCTCCGACCTGTCCTTCGCGGACCTGCTGCTCTGGGTACCGGTCAGCGACACCGACGGCTTCGTCTGCGTCGCCCAGGTGCGCCCGACGACCGCGCCGACCGCGTACCAGGACGACCAGGTCGGCCGGATCGTCGGCGGTCCCGAGGTGGCGCACCTGGCGATCGCGTACAGCCAGGGCCGGATCTGGCGCGAGGGCGACCCGGTCTGGTACGGCGACACCCCGGCCCGGCACGAGGCGATCCCGGTCCGGCTGCGCTCCGGCGACGGCGAGGCGGGCGAGGTGATCGCCGTGGTGGGCCGGGACACCAACCTCTCCACCGCGCGCACCCCGAGCCAGCTCGAACTGAACTACCTGACCACCGCCGACGACCTGGCCCAGATGCTCTCCGACGGGACGTTCCCGCCGGTACGCCACCCCGGCGAGACCACCACGGCACCCCGGGTCGGCGACGGACTGGTCCGGCTGGACGCCAACGGCAAGGTCACCTATGCGAGCCCGAACGCGCAGTCCGCGTACCGGCGGCTCGGCTTCGCCTCGCACCTGGTCGGGGAGGATCTGGCGGCGCTGAACGGCCGGCTCGCCGCCGACCCGCTGGAGGGGACCGAGGCGGCCAACCGGGTGCTGGCCGCGCTGCGCGGCGAGGCGCCGCCCCGGCGGGAGATCGAGGCGCGTGGCGCGACCGTGCTGACCCGGGCGCTGCCGCTGATGCCCGCCGGGGTGCCGATCGGCGCGCTGGTGCTGGTCCGGGACATGACCGAGGTACGCCGCCGGGACCGAGCCCTGATCACCAAGGACGCCACCATCCGGGAGATCCACCACCGGGTGAAGAACAACCTCCAGACCGTCGCCGCGCTGCTCCGGCTCCAGGCCCGCCGGGTCGGCATCCCGGCCGCCCGGGCCGCGCTGGAGGAGTCGGTACGCCGGGTCGCCTCGATCGCCCTGGTGCACGAGACCCTCTCGATGTCCAGCGACGAGGCGGTCGAGTTCGACGGCATCGTGGACCGGGTGGCGGCGGCCGCCGCCGAGGTGGCCGCGACCGAGGTACCGGTGCGGATGCGCCGGCAGGGCAGTTTCGGGGTACTGCCGGCGGAGATCGCCACCTCGCTGGTGATCGTGCTGAACGAGCTGCTGCTCAACGCGGTCGAGCACGCCTTCCCCGAGCCGGGCGAGAGCGCGGCGGTGCCGCCGCCGGCCGAACCGACGGAAACGGCCGCCGAACCGGCTGCGGCGGTCGAGCCGGCCGAACCGGCCGAGGTGGTCGTCTCGGCGCACCGGTTCCGCAAGCAACTGCACGTCACGGTCGCCGACAACGGCCAGGGCCTGCCGGAGGACTTCGACGCCGACCAGGGCAGCCGGCTCGGCCTCCAGATCGTCCGCGCCCTCGCCACCGGCGAACTACGCGGCACCATCGAACTCCGCAACCGCCCCGACACCGGCACCGAGGCGCTGCTCGTGGTACCGCTGTCCCGGTAGCTACTTCCGGGAAGCCCCTCAACCAGCGGCGGGCGCCCGCAGCAGGGTCACGGTGAGGCCGGGGACGGTCCAGGTCCGGGTGGGGTGGAAGCGGGCGCGTAGCGGGCCAGCGCGGCTCTCGGGGAGCTGGGCCAGCGGGTCGGGGTGGGTGCCCCAGGCCAGCAGCCAGAGGCGATCGACGGTGCCGAGGCAGCGCTCCGGTTCGGGGCACTCGGTGGCCCAGAAGTCGGCCCGGCGGGTCTGGTCCGCCACCAGCAGCACGTCCCGGGGGCGGTCGGCACCCAGGTGGTACGCGGTCGCCAGGTCGAGGAACGCCCAGCCGTCCCGGGG
This sequence comes from Plantactinospora sp. BC1, assembly GCF_003030345.1. Classification (NCBI taxonomy): domain Bacteria; kingdom Bacillati; phylum Actinomycetota; class Actinomycetes; order Micromonosporales; family Micromonosporaceae; genus Plantactinospora; species Plantactinospora sp. BC1. The sequence goes on along the minus strand of NZ_CP028158.1, from coordinate 3,351,597 downwards.
CGCGTAGACGATGCCGTCGCCCGGTCGCTGGTGTGCGGCGATGACGCGCAACGCCGCCGGGTAGTCGACCGGGGCGCTGCGCGGAGACTCGTGGGTGCGGCGCAGGGCGGCCTGCTCCGGTGCGCCGAGCAGGCCGGCGGCGAGCACGATCGCGAGCGCGGCGGGCAGCCGGAGCGGGGCGAGCGTCGCGGCGGCCAGCAGGCAGCCGAACGGCAGCACGAAGACCAGATAACGGGGTACGAAGAGCGGGGTGAACTGCCCGGCGCCGAAGAGCAGCAGCGCCGGCAGGAGTACGGTCAGGCCGAGTACCACACCCGAGCGGCCCCGGGTGGCGACGCCGAGGGCGGCCAGCCCGAACAGCAGCCCGCCGACGACACTGGCCTGGACCACGCTGCCGGGCAGCCCCAGCAGGTCCCCGACACCGGGTCGGCCGACCCAGTCGAGTTGCCGGCCCTGCTGGCCGTGGCCGAGCAGGGCCAGCGGCACCAGCAGCAGTCCGGCCACGGCCACGGCGACCAGCCACGGCAGCCGTACCCGATCGCGGCGCACGGGCAGGACGGCGAGTGCGTGCCCGACGACCAGGCTGACCGCGAAGAGGTTGGCCAGGCCCAGCCCGGCGACCGCCGCCGCGTAGCCGGCCCAGCGCGGCGGCCCCGGCCGGGAAAGGGCCCGGCACAGCAGCAGGGTGGCCAGCACCGCGAGCAGGGTGACCAGGGCGTACGGGCGGGCCTCCTGGCCGTACCGGGAGGTGCTCGGCAGGATCGCGAAGAGCAGCCCGCCGAGCAGCCCGGCCCGGCGGCCGAAGAGGCGCGCGCCGAGCACGCTGGTCAGCGCGGCGGCCCCGGCCATGGCGAGCGCGGAGGGGAGCCGCAGGGCGAGGACGGAGTCGCCGGCGACCGCCAGCCAGCCATGCATCAGCAGGTAGTACGGGCCGTTGACCGCGTCGATCGTGCCGACCAGCCGGAGCAGGTCGGGCAGCGGGCGGGAGGCGGCGCTCCAGGTGGCCAGCTCGTCGCGCCAGAGCGGCGCGCGGTCGAGCTGGACGGCGGTGACGAGCAGGGTGGCCAGGCCCGGCCAGAGCCAGCTCGCCCGGCGGAACCAGCCCGGCAGGACGATCCGGCGCCGGGGTCGACCGGAACGGCGATCTATGGACGATGAGGTGCGGTCTGTCGCATTCGTTCCAATATTCAAAATCGTAGCGTGAAGCTCACCACAGCGGGTCCGCCAGGCGGGATCGGCGCTCGCGGCGGTGGTCCGGCCGAAACGGATATGGCAGCATGGCGGGTATGACCGCCGCCGTGCGCCGCTTCGCGAGGCCGGGATTCACCTCCCGCCGCCACGTGGACTACGGCCGCGTTCGCAGCGCGATCTGTCCGGCCCACTGACGCCGCCCGGACCTGTTCCGTCCCGGGCGTGCAGTGCGCCGGCTCTCCGACTCCGTCGTTTCTGACACCGGTCGTCTCCGGCCCGCTCCGGGCCGAGGCCGTCGCTCTGCGCGTCCACCGAGTCACACCGAACAACGGAGGACGCCGCGATGGCGGTCAGCGACACCCCGGCTCGGCCCGACGCCACCAGCGCACCGGCGGGCAGCAGCGCACGTGCGGCCCGACCGGCCCGCCGTCCGCGAGGCGAGGGGCAGTGGGCGCTCGGGCACCGTGAGCCGCTCAACCCCAACGAGCGGACCAAGAAGGACGACAACCCGCTGAACGTACGAGCCCGGATCGAGAACATCTACGCGCGCGGGGGCTTCGCCTCGATCGACCCACAGGACCTGCGCGGGCGGTTCCGCTGGTGGGGGCTCTACACCCAGCGCAAGGCAGGCATCGACGGCGGGCGGACGGCCGTGCTGGAGCCGCACGAGCTCGAAGACGAGTACTTCATGCTCCGGGTCCGGATCGACGGCGGCCAGCTCAACCTGGAGCAGCTCCGGACGATCGCCGACGTCTCCCAGACGTACGCCCGGGACACCGCCGACATCACCGACCGGCAGAACATCCAGCTGCACTGGGTCCGGATCGAGGACATGCCGGAGATCTGGCGCCGGCTGGAGGCGGTCGGGTTGCAGACCACCGAGGCGTGCGGCGACTGCCCCCGGGTGGTGCTCGGCAGCCCGGTCGCCGGGATCGCCGAGGCCGAGGTGCTCGACCCGACCCCGGCGCTGGACGAGATCGTCCGCCGCTACGTCGGCGACCCGGCGTACTCCAACCTGCCGCGCAAGTTCAAGACGTCGATCTCCTGGCTGGCCGACACCCCGTACGAGGTCAACGACGTCGCCTTCCTCGGCGTCGAGCACCCCGAGCACGGCCCCGGCTTCGACCTCTGGGTCGGCGGCGGCCTGAGCACCAACCCGATGCTGGCGCAGCGGCTCGGCGTCTGGGTGCCGCTCGACGAGGTGCCGGAGGTCTGGGCCGGGGTGGTCGGGATCTTCCGCGACTACGGCTACCGCCGGCTGCGGCACCGGGCCCGGCTCAAGTTCCTGGTCGCCGACTGGGGCGTGGCCAAGTTCCGTGAGGTGCTGGAGAAGGAATACCTGGGCCGCAGCATGCTCGACGGGCCGGCACCGGAGCTGCCGGAGAAGCCGATCGACCACATCGGAGTGCACCGGCAGCGGGACGGGCGCTACTACGTCGGCGCCGCCCCGGTGGTCGGGCGCACCTCCGGCACCCAGCTCGCCGAGCTGGCCGACGTCGCCGCCGAGCACGGCAGCGGCCGGGTCAGCCTCACCCCGTACCAGAAACTGCTGGTCCTCGACGTGCCGGCCGAGCGGACCGACTCGCTGGTCGCGGCACTGCGCCGGATCGGCCTGGAGGCGTTCCCGTCGGTCTGGCGGCGCGACACGATGGCCTGCACCGGCCTCGAATACTGCAAGCTCGCCATCGTCGAGACCAAGGCCCGAGGCCAGGAACTGGTGGCCCGGCTGGAGGAGCGGCTCGCCGGGGCCGACCTCGGCGAGGGGCTGAGCATCCACCTCAACGGCTGCCCGAACGCCTGCGCCCGGACCCAGACCGCCGACATCGGCCTCAAGGGCCAGCTCGTGGTCGGTCCGGACGGGCGCCAGGTCGAGGGCTTCCAGGTGCACCTCGGCGGCGCCCTCGGGATGGCACAGGGCCAGTCCGCCGGCTTCGGCCGCAAGCTGCGCGGCCTCAAGACCACTGCGGCGGAGCTTCCCGAGTACGTCGAGCGGCTCACCCGCCGCTACCTGGACGGCCGTACCGAGGGCGAGAGCTTCGCGAACTGGGTCGTGCGAGTCGACGAGGAGGAACTGCGATGAGTGGGGAGACCCGAGCCGCACCTCTGTACTGCCCGTACTGCGGCGAGGAGGACCTGCGGCCCAACGAGGCGTCGCACGGTGCCTGGGAGTGCCGGGCCTGCGCCCGGGTTTTCACCGTGAGGTTCACCGGCCTGCTGGCCACCTCGGTCGCGAACGAAGGAGAGCCCTCATGAGCCCGGTTGTCGCGGCCAACCTCGGGTTGGTCAGGCTCGGTCCGCAGGTGCCGGCCAGCCCGTCCCGGCGGGATCCGGCGCAGTTGCGGGCGCTGGCCGAGGAGGCGAACCGCGAGCTGGACGGGGCACCGGCCCAGGAGATCGTCCGCTGGGCGGCCGGCGAGTTCGGGGACCGGTTCTGCGTCACCAGCTCGATGGCCGACGCCGTACTCGCGCACGTGGTCTCCCGGGTGGTGCCCGGGGTGGACGTGGTCTTCCTGGACACCGGCCTGCACTTCCCGGAGACGCTGCGGGTACGCGACACCGTGGCCCGCACCATGCCGGTCAACGTACGCTCCATCCGGCCCCGGCAGACGGTCGGCCAGCAGGACGGCGAGTACGGTCCCCGGCTCTTCTCCCGGGCGCCCGACGAGTGCTGCGCGCTGCGCAAGGTGGAGCCGCTGGAGCGGGCCCTGGCCGACTACGACGCCTGGGCCGCCGGGCTGCGCCGGGACGAGTCGCCGACCCGGGCCAACACCCCGGTGGTCGGCTTCGACCCGCGGCGCGGCAAGGTCAAGGTGAACCCGATCGCCGCCTGGTCGCAGGCTGACGTCGACGCCTACATCTCCCGGTGGAACGTGCCGGTGAACGAGCTGTTCCGGCAGGGCTACACCTCGATCGGCTGCTGGCCCTGCACCCGGCGCACCAAGGCCGGTGAGGACCCCCGGGCCGGCCGCTGGGCCATGTTCGAGAAGACCGAGTGCGGCCTGCACGTGTGACCGTCGCCGGAGCCGCCGGAGCCGCCGGTGCTGCCGGTGCTGCCGGAGCCGGCGGAGCCGCCGGAGCGGCGGTGGCCGGCCCGGAGCCGGCCCCGGTCGTGCTGGTGGCGCACGGCAGTGGTGATCCCCGGGCGGCCCGGGTGACCGAGGCGCTGGCCCGGGCGGTGGCGGCGGCCCGGCCCGGGCTGTCGGTCCGGGCCAGCTATCTCGACCACGGCCCGCCCCGGCCCGGTGCGGTACTCGCCGATTTGGAGGCGGCCGGTCACCGGCGGGCCGTACTCGTGCCGCTGCTGCTCACGGCTGCGTACCACGGGCGGGTCGACATTCCCCGTACCGTCGAGGCGGCCCGGGAGGCGGGGCTGCGGATTCCGGTACGTACCACCGAGGTGCTCGGCCCGACGGCGCAGGGGGTCGACCCACGGCTCCTGTCCGGGCTGCTGCGCCGGCTGACCGAGGCGCTCGACCCGGTGCCCGAGGATGGCGCCGCTGGCGCGGCCGGTCGCCAACCCGGTGGAGGCGATGCCCTGCCGGGCCGGTCCGGCGACCTCGACGACCCGCTCGCGCGCCGGCTCGGCGGTGTCGACGGCGTGGTGTTGGCCGCCGCCGGTACCCGGGACGCCGCCGCCCGGGAGACCGTCGAGCAGGTGGCCGAGGCGCTCGGCCTCGAAACGAGCCTGCCGACCCGGGTCGGATACGCCTCGGCGGCCCCGCCGACGGCCGGTACGGCGGTCAGCGCGCTGCGGGAGGCGGGTGCCCGGCGGGTGGCGGTGGCGACGTACTTCCTGGCTCCGGGGCGGCTCTGCGACACGGCCCTGGAGTCGGCCCGGGAGGCCGGCGCGGTGGCCCTCTCCGCCCCGCTGGGCGACGCTCCGGAGCTGGTCCAGCTCGTGCTCGGACGGGTGGACGCGGCGCCGACCGGTGACGGACGGTAGGCATTCCGGTGCGCGGCGGGGAACGCGTGGGATGGTGACACACCGTAGAACGGTGACTCAGCGTGGTCGGCGGTCGCTACATACCGTAGTGCCGGGTCGCCGCGACCTCCGATGCTCGTGTCGGAGGGTTCGGCGGTGTCGCGGCCGGCGCTCCCCGGCCCGGCTAATCGCGGTCGGAATCCTCGGCCGGCGGGTGGAATCTTCTTCGGGTTCGGCGTCGGCGAATTGATCAGCGGAATGTCGTCGATCCACTATCCATCGTCACGACAACAGCAGAACGCGTTCTCGAAACAACGGAACGTGTTAGCCGGGAACAGCAGAACGCCCCGGGGAACGAGCCCCAGGGCGTCCGGTGCGTTGTGCGGTCGGTCAGGCGGAGTGAGCGCGCAGGACCCGAAGGCCGCCACGGCGCTTGACGGCGCGCCGTTCTTCCTCGCTCATTCCGCCCCAGACTCCGGCGTCCTGACCGGATTCGAGCGCCCACTTCAGGCACTCGTCGGTCACGGAGCAACGCCGGCAGACGGCCTTGGCCTGCTCGACCTGCAGGACGGCCGGGCCGGACGTTCCGATCGGAAAGAACAGCTCCGGGTCTTCGTCGCGGCAGGCAGCATGGTGGCGCCAGTCCATGGCGGCAACACTCCTCAATCTGGGTGGGCGGCAGTGCTTCGTGGATCTTTTCTATATGCGTCCGCAATGCCGATCACGACGTTGTGGAGCCCGTCGGTTCGGCAGCGCGAGAGCAGGCTTTGTGTTGCGGGACGTGCGGGGCGGCGGCCGTCGGGTCGAACGCGCCCGCGCAATGTCCCGGTAACTCAAGTTCGCTTGTGAATACTTTCACGAACGCTCGCGATGTCAAGGGTAGCGCCCGGAAAAACTCTAGGCAGGTGAGACAGGTCACGGCCCATTTGTCCGGATTCCCACCCTCGTCGGCACCCGGTGCGCCACAGCCGAGAATCAATATAGTACAGTCCGCCCGACATTGCTGGCATTTCCGGCACCGCCCTCGTTGCAGGCTTCAGAGGTTCGCTACCGGTCGCTGTACCCCAGGGTCAGCAGATTACTCGCAGTGCGGCCGGGACGGACGTGAATCGGACTTTGTTTCGCTCGCCGAGGTAGTCGCCGTCCAGTTGGAACGCCTGGGACTGCTCCGCGACCAGGGTGAACTCCTCCAGGTCGTGCAGCCGCAGAATCTGCCGGCCACGCGGATCCGGCCGTCGTGACAGGCTCTGCGTCACCATCCGTGTGGTGCTCGGTACCCGCAGTCGACGCAGCGCCAGGATGTCCAGGCCCAGGTCGAACGAGGCGTCCGGGTTCGGATTGACCTCGCGGTCCCCGATGTACGTCCACGGAGCGGTGTTCTGGATGACCACCGTCGCGAGGTCACCCTCGGTGATCTCACCGGGCCGCTCCAGCCGGATCGTCGGGTGCCGCCGCTCCGCACCGACCAGGTACTGGCTGACGATCGAGCGCAGGTACAGGCTCGGGGTGGAGACCCGACCCCGCCGACGGGCCCGCTCCACCCGGTGGATCACCGCCGCGTCCATGCCCAGGCCGGCGCAGAAGGTGAAGTACCGGTCGTCCGCGAGGCCGAGCCCGATGGTGCGGACCCGCCCCACCCGCAGCGCCTCCAGGATCATGCTGGTCGCCTCCGGCCACTCCCGGGGCAGTCCCAGCGCCCGGGCGAAGACGTTGGTCGAACCACCCGGTACGGCCGCGAGCGCGGGCAGTCGCCCGGCCGGTGGCCGGTCGTCGGCGGTACCCGAGGGTCCGGCGGTCATCAGGCCGTTGACCACCTCGTTGACGGTGCCGTCACCGCCGAGCGTCACCACCAGGTCGACACCCTGCCGGGCGGCCTCCCTGGCCAGCGTGACCGCGTGGCCGCGCCGCCTCGTGTACTCGACGGTGAGGTCCACCTCGCTGCGGAGCGCGCGGACGAGAACGTCGCGGCCCCGGCCCGTCGTGGTGGTGGCCTTGGGATTGACCACCAGGATGGCCCGCATGGGCGGCACTGTACCGCGATCGGCCGGGGTATCGTGGCGGCCGTGACGAGCGACCCCGAACCGGTACCCGGCCCGCTGCGCTGGGCGGTGTGGCTGCTGCGCGCCGAGGGGATCGGGCTGGCCCTGCTGACGCTCTTCCTGGTCTACGAGCTGTTCACCGCCACCGCGGCCGACCTGCTCTCCGCACTCCTGGTCACGCTCTTCGCGGCCGGCGGTGCGGTGCTGCTCTGGGTGATCGGCACCGCACTCGACCGGCGTCGGCCGGCCGCCCGGGCTCCGGCGATCGTGTTGCAGCTCATGCTGCTGCCGGTCGGCTACTTCATGATCATGGCCGGGCTGGCCTGGCTGGGTGGGCCGCTGATCGCCCTCGGTCTGCTGGTCGTGGGCCTGCTGATCAGCACCGGCACCAACCGGGCGCTCGGCTTCGACACCGAACGGGCCTGATCAGGACGTCCCGGGGCTCAGACCTCGGCGGCCCGTCGGGTCAGCAGCGTGATGGTGGCCCGGTCACCGGTCGCGGTCGCCGTGGCGGAGGTGGTCAGCGCCGTCAGCACCTTCCAGGCGAACGACGACTCCGCCGGCAGCCGCGCCCCCCGGGCGGTCGGCACCGAGACCTCGACGGTGAGCGCGTCGTCGGTGACCGCGAAGCGGCAGTCCAACTCCGCGTCCCGGGTCGCGACGGCCAGCAGCATGGCGCACGCCTCGTCGACGGCGATGCGCAGGTCCTCGATCTCGTCGAGGGCGAAGTGCAGGCGTGCGGCGAGGCCGGCGGTCGCGGTCCGCAGCACGCCGAGGAAGCCACCGTCGGCGGGCACGGTGAGTAGGACGACGTCGTCGCCGGTCGTCGGCGGTGTGCTCAGCGAAGTCACCAGGCCTGTCCCCCCGTCTCGGACTCTACCGGCCCGTCGCACCGACGTGCCGACCGGATGCACGACCCGGCCGGCACGTCGTCGACGGCGTCCCCGCCGGTCGGTGACCGGCGAGGTGGCGGATTACGCCTGCTTGGTCTCCCAGAAGATCTTCGCGATCTCGTCGATCTTCTGGAGCAGCTCGTCGGCCTTTGACGCGTCGGTCGTGGCCTTGGTGCCCCCGCCGCCACCGGCGAGCTTGGTGGCCTCGTTGAACAGCTGGTGCAGCTGCGGGTACTTCTCGAAGTGCGGGGGCTTGAAGTAGTCGGTCCAGAGCACCCAGAGGTGGTGCTTGACCAGCTCGGAGCGCTGCTCCTTGATGATCAGCGCCCGGGTGCGGAACTCGGGGTCGGTGTTCGCCGCGTACTTCTCGTCGATCGCCTTGATCGACTCGGCCTCGATCCGGGCCTGCGCCGGGTCGTATACGCCGCAGGGCAGGTCGCAGTGGGCGTACGCGACAGTTTGTGGTGTAAGGATGCGTGGAAGTCGCATGGGACCCTCCAAGGCACGTCTGTGATGATCCAGGATGACAGTACTCCTGCGATATGTCCCCGATGGGGCGGAGGTGAAACTGCGTGTCCACGGGCCCCTCCACCGGCCCGTCCGCGGCGGGTGGCCGACCCGGTGCGCGGGTCTTCGCCGTACTCGTGGTCGGGCCGTCGATGGTGCCGACGCTGCGGCACGGCGACGCGCTGCTGGTCCGGCGCGGCGGTCGGGCCGTCCGCGCCGGTGACGTGGTGGTCGGTGTCTTCCGTGCCCGGCCGGACCTGCTGGTGGTCAAGCGCGCGGTACGCCCCTGCTACGACGGCGGCTGGGAGCTGCACGGCGACAACCCGCTGGTGACCGACGACTCCCGGGTCTACGGCGTGGCCGACGTCCTCGGCCGGGTGGTGGCCCGCTACTGGCCCCACCCGAGGTGGTTCCGTTACCGGTCGGTATGACCCTGCGGGGCAACCGCGTCCCCTTACGCCACTATGCTCTGTAGTCCATACCCGGGTGACCCCCGCACCGCTGCCGGTGATCGCCGATCTCGCGTCCAGCCGGCCGCCTCTCGAATGGAATGCATCGTCGCGATCCTTTGGAGTCACCATGTCATCCGCCGCCGTGGACCCGTCCGATCCCGCCTTCGAGCTGCATCGGGGTGGCAAGCTGGCGGTCGCCTCGACCGTGCCGCTGGCCACGCGGGAGGACCTCTCCCTCGCGTACACCCCGGGGGTGGCCCGGGTCTGTGAGGCGATCGCGGCCGATCCGGCCCTCGTCGACGACTACACCTGGGTCTCGCGCACCGTCGCGGTGGTCACCGACGGCTCGGCCGTGCTGGGGCTGGGCAACATCGGCCCGCGCGCGGCGATGCCGGTGATGGAGGGCAAGGCGGTGCTCTTCAAGCAGTTCGGCGGGGTGGACGCCGTGCCGATCTGTCTGGACACCCAGGACGTCGACGAGATCATCTCGGTGGTGACCGCGCTGGCGCCGTCGTTCGGCGGCATCAACCTGGAGGACATCAGCGCGCCCCGCTGCTTCGAGATCGAGCGCCGGCTCGACGAGGCGCTGCCGATCCCGGTCTTCCACGACGACCAGCACGGCACCGCCATCGTGGTGCTCGCCGCGCTGCGCAACGCCGCGACGCTGCTCAACCGCAAGCTCGGCGACCTGCGGGTGGTGGTCAGCGGCGCCGGTGCGGCCGGTGTCGCGGTGACCAAGATGCTGGCGGCCGGCGGGGTGAACCCGGCCGAGGTGGTGGTCTGCGACTCCCGGGGCATCCTGCACGGCGACCGGCCGGACCTGACCGCCTCGAAGACCGAGCTGGCCGAGCTGACCAACGCCGCCGGCCGGGTCGGCGGGATCACCGAGGCGCTGCGCGACGCCGACGTGCTGATCGGGGTCTCGGGTGGACAGATCCCCGAGGAGGCGGTGGCCCGGATGGCGCCCGGCGGCGCGGTCTTCGCCCTGGCCAACCCGACGCCCGAGGTGCATCCCGAGGTGGCCGCCCGGTACGCCGCCGTGGTGGCGACCGGCCGCAGCGACTACCCCAACCAGATCAACAACGTGCTCGCCTTCCCGGGCATCTTCCGGGGCGCGCTGGCGGCCCGGGCCACCCGGATCACCGAGAGCATGAAGGTGGCGGCGGCGGACGCGATCGCGGCGGTGGCGGTCGAGGCGGCCTGGTCGGACGGCGCGCAGCAGAGCGGTACCGAGGCCGGGCAGCTCCGGGTCGACGCCATCATGCCGTCGCCGCTCGACCCCCGGGTCGCCCCGGCGGTGGCCGACGCGGTGGCCGAGGCGGCCCGCCGCGACGGCGTGGCCCGCGCCTGACGGTCCGATCCGCGAGCCGCCGTTCGCGGCACGGGTCCGACAGCCGCCTGCCGTCGTGACCGGCGGCCGGGCCGGCCTGGGCGGTTGGCGGAGGGCCGGTGGTCAGGCGCGGTGTGACCGGCGGCCGGGGCGATTGGCGGTGGGCTGGCGGCCGGGCGGTGGCCGGCGGTCGGCGGAGGGCGGGCGTTTCCGGGCGGGTGTAACGTGTCGATCATGCGTGCCGCCTACGCCTCGAAGTTCGACGCCGACGATCCGCTCGCCGCGTTGGTCATCGGGGATCGGCCGGAGCCGGCCCATCCGGAGCCGGACTGGGTGACGGTGCAGGTCCGGGCCAGCTCGCTGAACCATCACGACATCTGGTCGCTGCGCGGGGTCGGACTGGCCGGCGACCGGCTGCCGATGATCCTCGGCTGTGACGCCTCGGGTGTCGACCCGGACGGCAACGAGGTCGTGCTGTATCCGGTGATCCCCGATCCGGGCGATCCCCGTGGACTCTCGCTGCTCTCCGAGCGGCATCCCGGCACGCTCGCCGACCGGGTCGCGGTGCCCCGCGCCAACCTGGTACCCAAGCCGTCCGGGCTCTCCTTCGCCGAGGCGGCCTGCCTGCCGACGGCCTGGCTGACCGCGTACCGGATGCTCACCACCCGGGGCCGGGTGGACGCCGGGGAGTCGGTGCTGGTGCAGGGGGCCGGCGGCGGCGTCGCGACCGCCGCCGTGATGCTCGCGGTGGCGCTCGGCAAGCGGGTGTACGCGACCAGCCGCGACCCGGGCAAGCGGGAGCGGATCGCCGCGCTGGGCGCGACGGCGGTGGAGCCCGGGGCCCGGTTGCCGGAGCGGGTCGACGTGGTGATCGAGACGGTCGGCGCCGCCACCTTCGACCACTCGCTGAAGTCGGCCGCCCCGGGCGCCCGGATCGTCGTCTCCGGTGCCACCGCCGGCCACGAGCCGCCGGTGAACCTTCGCCGGGTCTTCGCGATGCAGTTGGAGATCCTCGGCTCGACCATGGGTACCCCGGCCGAGATGGCCGAACTGCTCGGCCTGCTGGTGCAGCGGGGGATCCGGCCGGTGGTCGACGGGACGTACCCGTTCTCGGAGGTGCGTACGGCCTTCGCCCGGCTGCTCTCCGGGGACGCCTTCGGCAAGGTGGTAGTGGAGCACGGCGGGTAGCCGGAGCTGTTCTCCGGGCCGGTCAGGACCGGGTGCAGGGGCGCTCACGCCCCGAACACGCGCGGTGCCAGCATTTGAAAATCCGGACGTTTTGCCTGGCACCAAAACGGACAGCCGGGCAGGATAAGTCGGTCGCAATGCACCGGAAAGTCGGAGTAAAGGCTGACTTTAGGAAAAATAAAGGTTGGGTTTTCGCCATTTCCTTCGCGTCTCCGTCGGCTTGGGGTCGGCGGGTACAGTCGTCCCGTTCCGCCCCTCTGATCGCGGACGAATCTGTACGGCGAAGGAGTCGGATCTTGATGAGTTTCTCTGTGGCGGGTCAGCATAATCGGCAACGACCCCCATCTCGTCGTGCCCTGGGGCGCGGCTGGCGTACGCCCCGATCCCTGGTGGTGGGTTCGGCGACGCTCGGGATCATTCTCGCCGGGATCGGCGTGGCCGTCGCCAGCAGTGGCGACGGTTCGATGACCATTACCCGGAACGGGACGGTGCTCGACGGCCGCAAGATCGATGGGTACGTGCACATCAAGGCGGACGACGTCACGATCAGGAACAGCACGATCAAGTACGGCGGAGCGCACGCCGTACGGATTTTCGAAGGCTTCTCCGGAGCGCTGATCGAGAACACCAGGATCCAGTGCACCGACCCCGACACGAATGGTCTCGTCTTCGGCAACTACACGGCCCGCAAGGTGCGCGTCTCCGGATGCAGGAACGGTTTCATGCACTCGCCGGAGGCCCCCGCGACGATCATCATGTCGACCTGGAACGGCAAGCCGGTGGCCGCCGGTGACCTCCCCTCCCCCGCCACGCCGGAGCCGACCGCCGAGCCCGGCACGCCGGCTCCCGAGGACTCTCCGGACGGGTCGGACGGAGCTGCCTCGGCGACCGTGACCAGGGCGCCGGCCAGCCGGGCACCCTCCTCCTTCCCCGGCCCCGACAACACCGGCGTGCCGGCCGGTACGACGCTGCGGGCCTCCGGATCGATCAAGGTGACTCAGGACGGCCAGGTGCTCAGCGGGCTGAACATCACCGGCTGCGTCACCGTCACCGCCAAGAACGTCGTGATCCGCAAGTCCCGGATCACCTGCGACGGCATCTATTCGATTCGTACCATCGACGCCGTGAACCTGCTGGTGGAGGATGTCGAGATCAACGGGAAGGGAAAGAACTCGGCGGCGGTCTGCTGCGGCGAATACACGCTGCGCCGGGTCGACATCAGCAACGTCATCGACGGGCCCCGACTCGGCAGTGACGTGGTGGTCGAGGATTCCTGGATCCACCATCTGACCCGGGGGCCGGGCTCGCACAACGACACGCTACAGACCACCGGCGCCTCGAATATCGTGGTCCGGGGCAACACGCTGGATGCGTACAACCCGGTGACCAGAGATCCGTTCAACGCCTGTCTCATGATCGGATCGACCACCGGGCCGATCGTCTCGAATCTGGTCTTCGAGGGCAATTACTGCAACGGCGGCAACTATTCAATCGGGGTGCGCACCGATCTGAATGCGGCCAACATCCGGCTCACCGGCAATGTCTTCGGGCGAAACCACAGATATGGCGTGATAGCCCGACCTGACCAGCGCGGCATCAGTTGGGACCGGGCGACCAACCTCTACGCGGACAACCGGAAGCCGGTGGTGGGTTAGTCCACCCCTCGCGGGCGCGGCCGGTCGGGCCAGGACCGGCCGCGCCCGGCCGTCTCCGCCCGACCGCCCGGGGCATGCCGGGGGAGCGGCCTCAGAGCCGGTTGTCGAGGGTGGCCAGCCCGCCCCGGGTCGCCTCGGCCGGCAGCCGGCGCAGCGCCCGGGCGTCGCCGTAGAGGGTCCAGCGGAGGAACTCCACGGTCGTGCCGGCGACCACGTCGAGGGCCGGCTCGTCGCTGCCGAGCAGCGCGCCGACGTGGTCGCCGTCCGGCAGCGTCAGCATCGCCCTGGGCCAGGGGACCCGGTCGTACGCCGCCCGGCCGGCCCGGTACGACACCACGTCGTCGCGCTCGCCGTGCACGAAGAGCTGCGGTGCGGCCGCCCCGCTGAACGCGGTGCCGACCCCGAGGGCGGTACCGGCGAGCACGATGCCGGCGTCGAGCCGATCGTCCCGTCCGGCCGTGAAGAGCCCGATCGTGGTGACCCCGCCCGCCGAGTGCCCGGCCGCCGCCACCCGGTCGACGGCGAGATGGCCGCGCAGCGGGTCGCCGGTCTCGCCGTCCAGCGCCAGCACCCGGGTCAGCACGTACGACGCGTCGGCCGGCTGGTTGACCACGTCGAGCACCTGGAGTTCGGTGGCACCCCGGCTCGTGTACGGGTAGGTCGGCGCCACCACCACGAAGCCCGCCGCCGCCCAGCGCACCAGCAGCGTCCGGTAGTCCGACGGCCGACCGGTCAGGCCGTGGCTGAACAGCACCACCGGAAAGCGTCCGTCGGCGACCCGGGCGTTCCGGTCCGGAGAGCCGCCCGACGCCCCCTCGGCCGGATACCAGACGGTGACCGGCAGCCGGCGGTCGGCGCCCCGCCGATAGCCCAACTCCCGGACGCCGACCGCGAACCGGCGGCTCGGTGCCACCCCGGCCGGGGGCGGACCGGCGGACGCGGTGACGCCCGGAGTCGGGGAGGCCGCCGGGGCGGACGGCTCGGCGACCGGCCGGCCGGACCGGGAGCAACCGGTCAGGGTCACCGCCAGCGCCGTGGTGACGGTCGCGACGACGGCGAGCGTGGCACGCAGGGGATGTCGGGGCATGACATCGATTCTGCCCCGCTCACCGGGCGACCGGCCCGGCCTCGGCCGACGCCGGCACGGGCCGTCGACCACCGGGTGCCGTCGACCACCGGTGCCGTCGATCAGCGGGTCGGGAAACCCTCAGTCGAGGCCGTCGGCGAAGACGGTGCTGCCGGGATCGGCGGCACCGGCCGGAAGGTCGCGCCGGGCCCGGGCGTCGCCGTAGAGCGTCCAGCGCAGGAACTCGGTCGTCGCGGCCAGGACCTGGGCGAAGCCGCGCCGGCCCGGGATGAGGTACTCGCCGTGCCCCTGGCCGCGTACCGTCAGGAAAGCCTTCGGCCAGGGCACCCGGCGGAAGGCGTCCCGAGCACGGGCCAGCGGTACGACCCGGTCCGCGTCACCGTGCACGAAGAGCAGCGGCGCCGGCGGCCCGCCGAAGGTCGCTCCGGGCATTCCGGCGCCACCGATCACGATCCCGCCGCGCAGCCACGCCGAATGCCCCGGCGCGAAGAGCCCGGCGGTGGTGTAGCCACCGGCGGAGTGCCCCACCGCGCCGATCCGGGTCACCGCCAGATGCCCGGCGAAGCTGTCGTCGGAGCCCTGGTCCAGCCGGCTCAGGTGCTGGATCACCCGCCAGGCGTCACCGGGCTGGCGGCGGATGTCGCCACGGTCGAAGCGCCGCGCCGCCCGCTTCGTGTGCGGATAGGCCGGCGCGGCGACCACGAAACCGGCCGAGGCCCACCGGGTGGTCAGCGGGGCGTGCAGCTCCGGCAGGCTGTGCAGGCCGTGGCTGAAGAGCACGATCGGGAACCGGCCGGCCGCGACCGGGGCGTCCCGGCGGGGCGTGCCCGGCCCGGCGGCGGGGCGCTGCGGCCGGTCGTCCCGGGCCGGATACCAGATGGTGACCCGGAGCGGGCGGGCGGTGCCGCGACCGAGATCGAGCGTACGCACGCCGACCGCGTACGTCCGATCCGGGGCTGAACCGGGCGAGGCCGCGGGAGCCGGAGCGGCGACCACCCACCCGCTGGCGGTGAGCGCGATGGGCAGTAACAGGACGAAGAGCCCCGAGACCCTGGGGTTCACGCGCACAGCATCGACGCTAGACGGCGGAACGCCGTACGAGGCCAGCTTTCCGGTCCTCGTACGGCGGCCACCCGGACGGTTTGTCCCGCCGTCCGCCCCCGATCCGCCGTTGCCCGGCAACCGTCCCCCGGCCCGGTCGGCTCAGCGCACCGACGCCCCGGCCCCGGTGGGCACGCCCTGCGGCAGCCCGCCCGACGGCACCTCGTCGGGCGCGAGCCGGGGCAGCCAGCCCAGCCACCGGGGCAGATACCAGTTCCGCTCCCCGAGCAGCACCATCACCGAGGGCAGCAGTACCGCCCGGACGATGGTCGCGTCGATCAGCACCGCGATCGCCAGCCCGAAGCCGAGTTCCTTCATCGACACCACCGTGCCGGTGGTGAAGAGGGCGAAGACCGCGACCATCACCACGGCGGCGCTGGTGATCACCCCGGCGGTACCCCGGATGCCCCGGGAGATCGCCAGCTTGTTCGGCCAGCCCCGGTCGTGCCCCTCGCGGATCCGGCTGAGTACGAAGACGTGGTAGTCCATCGACAACCCGAACAGGATCACGAAGAGGAACAGCGGTACCCAGTTGGTGATCGAGCCGACCGACTCGAAGCCGAGCAGCGCCTCGCCCCAGCCGTGCTGGAAGACCACCACCAGCAGCCCGTACGCGGCGGCCACCGAGAGCAGGTTGAGCACGATCGCGGTCACCGCCACCACCAGCGACCGGAACGACACCAGCATCAGCAGGAACGCCAGCCCCAGCACGAAACCGAAGACCAGCGGCACGCTGCGGCCCAGCGCCGCGTTGAAGTCGACCGAGTCGGCGGCCAGCCCGGTCACGAGTACCTCGGCACCGTCCACCCCTTGCACGGTGCGTGGGACGACCTGTTCGCGCAGGGTGCGTACCGCCTGCTCGGAGGCGGCGTCGACGCCGGAGCCGGAGAGTCCCACCTTGACCACCGCGACGGTCCGGTCCGGGTTGACCTCGACGGTGACCGGCTCGTGCAGTTGGCCGGTGGCCAGCGCCCGGCTCTTCAGGTCGTCGATCGCGGCGGTCAGGGCCGGCGTGGTCACGTCGTCCGCCCGGATCGCCACGACCGCCGGCTCGGCCCCGCCGGGGAAGGCGGCCTTGACCCGCAGGAAGGCGCTCAGCGCCGGGGCCGGGTTCTTCAGCGCGGTGACGTCCTCCTCGGCGGTCCGCATCCCGAGCAGCGGCACGGCCAGGGTCAGCAGGGCGACGGCGGCCAGCGCGGCGGAGATGCCGGGCCGGCGCAGCACCAGGTTCATCGTGGTGCGCCAGAACCGGCCGCTCGACCGGCGGCGGTAGAGCCCCGGCACCCGGCCCAGGTCGATCCGGTCGCCGAGCTTGCTCAGCACCGCCGGCAACACGGTGAGCGCCCCGACGGCGGCGGTGGCGACCACCAGGATCGTGCCGGTGGCCAGGCTGATGAAGGTGGTGTCCTGGGTCAGGAACATCCCGGACATCGCGATGATCACGGTCAGCGCCGAGATCAGCACCGACCGGCCGGAGGTGGCGGCGGCGATCTCCAGCGCCCGTTCGGCAGTGGCGCCCCGGGCCCGCTCCTCCCGCTCCCGGCGCAGGTAGAACAGGCAGTAGTCCACCCCGACCGCGAGCCCCATCAGCAGCATCAGGTGCATGGTGGTGTCGACCGCCGGAGCGAGCCGGCTGGCCGCGGCGAGCAGCCCGAGCGAGCCCAGGAACGCGGTCAGGGCCAGCCCCATCGGCAGTACGGCGGCGAGCAGTGCCCCGAACGCCACGATCAGGATGCCCAGCGTCACCGGGATGGAGAGCATCGACAGCCGGTGCATGTCCGCGTCCAGGGTCCTGCCGATCGCCTCGCCGATGCTGGCTCCGCCGGTCTGCGCCACGTACAGCTCGGGATGGTCGCGTTGCACGGCGGCGACCGCGTCGCGTACCGGTCCGACCCGGTCGGCGGCGCCCTCGGCCGGCCCGGTCAGGGCGAAGGTGACGAGTACGGCGTGCCGGTCGCCGGAAACCGCGTCGGACCGGACGTCCAGCACCTGGCCGGTACGCTCGACGGCCGCCACCGTGTCGGTGACGGCCGCCCGGAAGGCGGGATCCTCCGCGACCAGGTCGTCGCTCTCGACCAGTACCATCTCGGCGGCCCGGTCGGGGAAGCCGGCGGCGGCGATGATCTCGTCCGCCCGGCGGGAGTCGCCGTGCCCGGACTCGCTGTTCCTGGCCTCGACCGTGCCGACGACGGCGCTGAGCGCGGTCGCCGCGACGACGAAGAGTAGCCAACCGAGGACGGCGATGCCCCGGTGCCGGGCGCTCCAGCCGGCGATTCTCGCGGCCAGGTTGCGGTTGCGGGAGGCCGCGGGGCCGGCGTCGGAGCCGGTGTCCGGCGGCGGCAGAAGCGTCGACGTGGTCATGACCCGACGCTATGAGCCGGAACGGTCAGGCTCGATCCGGCGAGCACCCTGGTCCGGGGTAGGGGCGGCCGGGCGGCGAGGGTAGGGCAAGCCCGACCGTGCCCCGGTTCGCTATCGTGCTCGGCATGGCTGATCAGCACCCCGACCCCAGCGGCAACACCGAGGCGTTCCGGGCCTTCGTGCACTCTCCCGAATCGGCGACCGCCGAACCGCCGTCCAGGCTGCCGTTGATCGCCGGGATCGCGGTCGCGGTCGTAGTGGTGGCCGCGCTGGTCGGCTGGCTCGCGCTCGGCTGAGCCGCCCGCTGCCGAGCTGCCCGCTGGGGCTGCCACCGCCCGGTGGGAGCATCGTAGGGGCCGTCAGAGGTCGTCTTCGTCGTCGAGTCGGGCCAGCCAGGTGGCAAACCGCTCGACCGGCGTCTCGAACTCCGGGTTCAGGTCGACGAAGTCGCGCAGCCGCGCGCCCAGCCACTCCAGGGTGACCGTCTCGGTACCCCGGCGCTCGACGAGCTCCTCGATGCCTCGGTCGGTGAAGTACACGACGTCCTCTCTCGACGGTGCTGGAGGGAGGAGCCCCCTCATATCGCTTTCCGTATGAAGGGGCCCCTCCTCACCTACCTCAGGGGCGGGGCAGTGCCGCCTCGATCAGCGCCGACTGCTCGGCGTCGTGCATCTTCGCCGAGCCGACCGCCGGGGCGGCCGCCGCCGGCCGGGAGATCCGGCGCAGGCGTACCCCCTCCAGGTGCTCCAGCAGGTTGAGCGCGACGAACGACCAGGCGCCCTGGTTGGCCGGCTCCTCCTGGACCCAGGCGAAGTCCTCGGCGTTCGGGTACTGCGCCAGCGCGGCCCGGACCTCCTCGATCGGCAGCGGATAGAGCTGCTCCATCCGGACGATCGCGGTGTCGGTGATGCCCCGGTCGGTACGGGCCTGGAGCAGGTCGTAGTAGACCTTGCCGGAGCAGAGCAGCACCCGCTTGACCGCCTCCGGCGCCACGCCCGAGCTGTCGGTCAGCACCGGCTGGAAGGTGCCGGTGGTGAAGTCCTCGACACTGGAGACGCAGAGCTTGTGCCGGAGCAGGGACTTCGGGGTGAAGACCACCAGCGGCTTGCGCTTCGGCGAGAGCGCCTGCCGGCGAAGCAGGTGGAAGTAGTTCGCCGGGGTGCTCGGGATGGCGATCCGCATGTTGTCCTCGGCGCAGAGCTGGAGGAACCGCTCCGGCCGGCCGGAGGTGTGGTCCGGGCCCTGCCCCTCGTGCCCGTGCGGCAGCAGCAGGGTCACCGCCGACTGCTGGGCCCACTTCACCTCGCCGGACGAGATGAACTCGTCGACCACGGTCTGCGCGCCGTTGGCGAAGTCGCCGAACTGCGCCTCCCAGAGCACCAGCGCCTCGGTGTTCTCCACCGAGTAGCCGTACTCGAAGCCCATCGCCGCGTACTCGCTGAGCAGCGAGTCGTGCACGAAGAACCGGGCCCGGTCGCCGGCCAGGGTGGCCAGCGGGGTGTGCTCGGCCCCGGTCCGGGAGTCGACGATCACGGCGTGCCGCTGCACGAAGGTGCCGCGCCGGGAGTCCTGGCCGGCGAGCCGGACCGTGACGCCGTCCTGGAGCAGCGTGCCGAAGGCGATGATCTCGCCGAGGCCCCAGTCGATGTTGCCGGCCTCGGTCATCTTGGCCCGCCGGTCCAGCAACTGCTGGATCCGCTTGTGCGGGGTGAAGCCGTCGGGCAGCGAGGTGTGCGCCGTGCCGACCGCGCGGAGCGCGGCGACGGTGGTGGCGGTCTCCACCTGCGGCTCGGGCTCCGGCTGCCGGCGCGGCCGGGCGGCCTGCCGGGCCGACGAGGCGGCGTCCCGGGTGGCCTTGAAGACCCGCTCCAACTGGGCCTGGAAGTCGCGCAGCAGTTCCTCCGCGTCCTCCACGGTGATGTCGCCGCGCCCGATCAGCTCCTCGGTGTAGAGCTTCCGGACCGACCGCTTCGAGTCAATGATCTTGTACATCAGCGGGTTGGACATCGCCGGGTCGTCGCCCTCGTTGTGCCCGCGCCGCCGGTAGCAGACCATGTCGATCACGACGTCCTTGTTGAACGCCTGCCGGTATTCGAAGGCCAGCCGGGCCACCCGGACCACGGCCTCCGGGTCGTCGCCGTTCACGTGGAAGATCGGCGCCTGGATCATCCGGGCCACGTCGGTGCTGTAGAGGCTGGAGCGCGAGTATTCCGGGGCGGTGGTGAAGCCGACCTGGTTGTTCACCACCACGTGCACGGTGCCGCCGGTGCGGTAGCCGCGCAGTTGCGACAGGTTGAGCGTCTCGGCCACCACGCCCTGGCCGGCGAAGGCGGCATCGCCGTGCACCGCCACCGGCAGCACGGTGTAGCCCTCCAGCTTGAGGTCGATCCGGTCCTGCTTGGCCCGGACGATCCCCTCCAGCACCGGGTCGACCGCCTCCAGGTGCGACGGGTTGGCGGTCACCGACACCTTGATCGAGTGCTCGCCGTCCGGCGTGGTGAACTTGCCGGCCTGACCCAGGTGGTATTTCACGTCGCCGGAGCCCTGCGTCGAACGCGGGTCGAGGTGCCCCTCGAACTCCGAGAAGATCTTCTCGTACGGCTTGCCGACGATGTTGGCCAGCACGTTCAGCCGGCCCCGGTGGGCCATCCCGATCACGACCTCGTCCAGGTCGTTCTCGGCGGCCGACTCCAGCACCTCGCCGAGCAGCGGGATCAGCGACTCGCCGCCCTCCAGCGAGAAGCGCTTCTGGCCGACGTACTTGGTCTGGAGGAAGGTCTCGAACGCCTCGGCCGCGTTGAGCCGGTTGAGTACGTGCTTCTGCTCGTCCGGCGCCGGCTTGGTGTACTTGCGCTCTATCCGCTCCTGGATCCAGCGCCGCTCCTCCGGGTCCTGGATGTGCATGTACTCCACGCCGACGCGGCGGCAGTACGAGTCCCGGAGCACCCCGAGGACCTCGCGCAGCTTCATCTTCTGCTTGCCGGCGAAGCCGCCGACCGGGAAGGTGCGGTCCAGGTCCCACAGGGTCAGGCCGTGCTGGAGTACGTCGAGGTCCGGGTGCTTACGGATCTTGAACTCCAGCGGATCGGTGTCCGCCATCAGGTGTCCACGGACCCGGTAGGCGTGGATGATCTCGATCACCCGGGCGGTCTTGTCGATCTGCCCCTCGGAGCTGACCGCCACGTCCCGCATCCAGCGCACCGGCTCGTAGGGGATGCGCAGCGAGGTGAAGATCTCGTCGTAGAAGCCGTGCTCGCCGAGGACCAGCTCGTGGATCGTCTTGAGGAACTCGCCGGACTGCGCGCCCTGGATGATCCGGTGGTCGTAGGTGCTGGTCAGCGTGATGATCTTGCTGACCGCCAGCTCGGCGAGGGTCTCCTCGGACATCCCCTGGTACGGCGCCGGGTACTCCATCGCGCCGACCCCGATGATGGTGCCCTGGCCGGCCATCAGCCTCGGCTGGGAGTGCACGGTGCCGATCCCGCCCGGGTTGGTCAGCGAGATCGTCGTACCGCCGTGGTCCTCCATGGTCAGCTCGTTGCGCCGGGCCCGCCGGACGATGTCCTCGTACGCCTGCCAGAACTGCCGGAAGTCCATCTGCTCGCCGGCCTTGATCGACGGCACCACCAGGGTGCGCGAGCCGTCCGGCCTGGCCAGGTCGATCGCGATGCCCAGGTTGACGTGCTCCGGCTTGACCAGCGCCGGCTTGCCGTCGACCTCGGTGAAGGAGTTGTTCATCTCCGGGTGCTCGGCGAGCGCCTTGATCAGCGCCCACCCGATCAGGTGGGTGAAACTGACCTTGCCGCCCCGGCCCCGGGCCAGGTGGTTGTTGATCACGATGCGGTTGTCGACCAGCAGCTTCGCCGGTACCGCGCGGACGCTGGTCGCGGTCGGCACCGACAGCGAGGCGTCCATGTTCTGCACGATCCGGGCGGCCACACCGCGCAGCGGGGTGGTCTGGCTGCCGGTGGGCTTGGTCGCGGCGGCCTTGCCGGCGGTACCCGGTGCGGCGGCCTTGCCGGCGCTGCTCGGTGCGGCGGCCTTCGGCGCGCTCGCGGCCGGCTTCGGCGCGGCGGCGGCCTTGCCGTCCGGTGCCGGGGTGGCGCGCTTGGCCGGCGCCGGGCTGCTGGCCGGGGTGGCCGGCGCGGCCTCGGTCCTGGCGGAGGTGCGTGCGGTCGCGGGAGGCTTCTCGACGGCCGTGCCGGAGCCGCCCTTCCCGCCGCTCACCTTGGCGTCGTCGGTGTCGCCGTCCGCGCCGGACTGCGCGGCGGCGGGTCGGTAGTCGGCGAAGAAGTCGTGCCAGGCTGGATCGACGCTGGCGGGGTCGGCGAGGTAGCGCTGGTACATTTCCTCGACGATCCACTCATTGGGGCCGAACCCCGCCAGTGGATTTTCCTGCGAAGTCTGCTGGGTCGACACGGCCGGTAATCGCCTCTTTCACGCGGGTTGTGTGTCACGCGGTCTCCTGCCCACCGGTCCGGGGGGCTGCGTCGAAAGACGGGTCCAAGGCTACGCCGTGCGGTAACCGACAGCATTGTCGCATCGGGCCCGTGTCGCGTTTCACAGGTTTTGCGAGTTGTCGGCCGTCGGAGTAACGCCGGAGCCCGGCCGGGGCACTGACCCCGACCGGGCTCCGACGACCCGATGACTCCTGTCCCAGGGTCAGGAGACGTCCCGCTTGCGCATGATCAGCGTGCCGATCGTGCCGGTCACCACCGCGTACGCGATCATGACCGCCGCCCCGGCCCACCGTGGCGGGCTGCCCGGCAGGTCGGTGCCGGTCGCCATCAACTGGGAGGCGAGCGACGGGACGATCAACTGAAGGTTGTTGATCCAGTCGCCGAACCGGTCGGCCAGGATCGACAGCACGATGATCGCCCCGATGTAGCCGGCGAGGTAGACCAGCAGCGCCGTGACGGTGGCACCGATCTGGCTGCGGATCAGCACCCCGAACCCGATCCCGAAGACGGCCCAGAGCAGGTACGCCAGCCCGTTCAGGCCGATCGCCTGCCAGATCGCGCCCTTGCCGAGCTGGCTCGACACGTCCAGGCTGTTCAGGATCAGCGGAGTGAAGATCAGGTTGAGCCCGGTGGTGACCACCCAGAAGATCAACCCGAGGATGCCGGCGGCGACCAGCTTCGCCACCACCACGGCGGTACGGTGCGGCGTGGTCAGGAAGGTGGTCGTGGCGGTCTGGTGGAAGAACTCGTTCGTCACCACCATCACGCCGAGCAGCATCACGATCAGCACGCCGAAGAACTGGCCGTTGGTGTAGAGGTTCGCCGCGACGTTGACGTGCTCGCCGGCCGCCTGGAACTGCGCGTTCTGCGCGTCGGCCTCCGGCACCCCGACGCCGGCCGGATCGAGCAGCGCCTGCGACTGGAAGTAGTTGATCATCAAGGTCAGCGCCCAGAGGGGCAGCGTGATGAGCCCGAAGACCCACCAGGTGTTCGTCGTACGGATCTTCAGCAGCTCGGACCGGACCAGGTTCATCGGATCCCCGCCTTTCCGGCCGTCAGCTCCAGGAAGACCCCTTCGAGGTCGGGGCGCTCGGTGGTCAGCTCGTGCAGCTCGACCTTTGCCGCCAGCGCGGCCCGGCCCACCGCCGGAGCGTCCGCCCCCTCGACCAGCAGCGCGCCGTCCTCGCCCCGGGTCACCCGGACACCGTCGGCGGCCAGCGCCGCGGTCAGCTCGTCACCCTGCGGGGTCCGCACCCGGACCCTGCCGGTCTGCGCCATCGAGCCGACCACCTCGTCGACCCGGCCCTGCCGGACCAGCTTGCCGGCCGCGATGATCACCACGTCGTCGGCGAGCAGCTGCATCTCGGAGAGCAGGTGGCTGGAGACCAGCACCGTACGCCCCTCGGCGGCGAGCGCCTTGAGGAAGCCGCGCATCCACCGGATGCCCTCCGGGTCGAGCCCGTTGGCCGGCTCGTCGAGGATCAGCACCCGGGGGTCGCCGAGCATCGCGGCGGCGATGCCGAGCCGCTGCTTCATGCCGAGCGAGTAACCCTTGAACTTCCGCTTGGCCGCCGGGGTGAGCCCCACCAGCGCCAGCGCCTCGTCGGCCCGCTGCTTCGGCAGCCCGGCAGCCGCACAGGTCACCCGCAGGTGGTTGATCCCGGTACGGCCCTTGTGCGCGCTGGACGCCTCCAGCACCGCGCCGACGTGCCGGATCGGCTGCGACAGGTCGGCGTAGCGGGTACCGCCGATCGTCGCGGTGCCCGCCGTCGGCGCGACAAGGTTGAGCAGCATCCGCAGCGTCGTCGTCTTGCCGGCACCGTTCGGCCCCAGGAAGCCGGTCACCCGGCCAGGCTCGACGGTGAACGACAGGTTGTCGACCGCCCGGACATTGCGATAGACCTTCGTAAGACCGGAGACCACTATCTGGCCACCTCCGGCCGTTGGGCTCTGTCGCCCGTCGGACATCTCTCTCCCCTCCGTGAGCGCAGCCGTACCGGCCGCGCCGTCACCCAGCGTCGACATTGTGGGCCGCGCGGTCAATCGGGATGATTGCGTAACCGGTCGTCATACCTGGGCAGGAGCCCGTCCTCCTACAGCACGAGCCGCGCGGCATCTGGGGAGGAGGGGCGAAATTTACCAGCTCGGACGAGCTGCCGGGGGGCGGCGCGCGAGACTGCCCGGGTCATACCACATCCCGTTCACCGGATCGACACACCATCGGCCGTCGGTCGACACGTCCAGGGCAGCCCGGGGGCCTACACAGGAGGCATGGCCGTTCTGCTCACCGCCCCGGCACAGACCGGGACCAGCGGATACACCCTGCTGCTCGCCGAGGGCGCGGCGCAGGTAGCCGCCGCACAGCGCCTGCGGCACGCCGTCTTCGTCGAAGAGTTCGGCGCCACGCTCCACTCACCGGTGGCCGGACTCGACGTCGACGAGTTCGACCCGTACTGCGAGCACCTCGTCGTCCGCGAGGACGAGTCGGGGGCGGTGGTCGGCACCTACCGGATGTTGCCGCCGGACCGCGCCGCCCGGGCCGGCCGACGGTACGCCGAGGGTGAGTTCGATCTCTCCCCGCTCGCGCCGCTCCGCGACGAGGTGGTCGAGATCGGCCGGTCCTGCGTCGACCCGGCGCACCGGAACGGCGCCGTGATCAACCTCATGTGGGCGGGTATCGCCCGCTATCTGCACCTGCGCGGCCTGCGCTGGCTCGCCGGCTGCACCTCGGTCCCGCTGGACGACGCCGGGGCGACAGCCGCCGGGGTCTGGTCGGAGGTGCGGCGCCGGCACCTCTCGCCGCCGCCGATGCGGGTCCGGCCACACCGGCCCTGGCTGGCCGAACCGGCCGGCGCGGCGGCGCTGGCGGCCGGGCAGCCACCGGTGCCGACCGGGGCGCCGGCCGCCGCCGGTGGCCGGGTGGCGATGCCGCCGCTGCTCCGCGGCTACCTGCGGCTTGGCGCCTGGGTCTGCGGAGAACCGGCGTACGACCCGGAGTTCGACGTGGCGGACTTCTACGTCCTGCTCTCGATGGACCGGATGCCCGACCGGTACCGCCGGCACTTCCTCGGCCCGGACCGGTGAAGACCCGGAGCCGCCCGGTCCCGGCCGGTTCGGCGCGACCCGGCGGGTCGCTCTGGCGGCCGCACTCGGACTGCGGGCCGGCCTGCCTGCCCGACCCCGGCCGGACGCCGGGGGTCTCCGCGGCCCGCCAACTGGGTCGACTGGTGGCGCTGGTCGGCGCCCTGCTCTTCGGCGGACTGCTGCTGCCGCTGCTGCCGGTGCTCTCCCGCGCCGGCCGCCAGGTCGCCGGGCGAGCCTGGGCGCGCGGCGTGTTGCGGGCCGCCGGGATCCGGCTCGTCGTGCGGGGTCGACCGCCGCTGCGCCGGGCCCTGCTGGTGGCCAACCACGTCTCCTGGCTGGACGTCGTCACCGTCCTCGCGGTGACCCCGGCCCGGCTGCTGGCCAAGCACGAGGTGCGGAGCTGGCCGCTGATCGGGCCGCTGGCGGCGCTCGGCGGCACCGTCTTCATCGACCGGACCCGGCCGCGCACCCTGCCCGGAACCGTGGCCGAGGTGGCGGAGGTGCTCCGGGCCGGCGGGGTGGTGGCGGTCTTTCCGGAGGGTACGACCTGGTGCGGCCTGCCCCCGGCGGCCGGCGACTGTGGCTGGGCGGTCCGGTTCCGTCCGGCGATGTTCCAGGCCGCCGTCGACGCGGCGGCCCCGGTGGTGCCGGTGCACCTCGGCTACCGCGTCGAGTTCACCGACCCGACGACCGGTGCGGTCCGGGCCGCCGACACCACCGCCGCGGCCTTCCTGGCCGAGGAGAGCCTCTACACCTCGGTACGCCGGGTGCTGGCGCTGCGCGGTCTGGTGGTGACCCTGACCGTGGTCGACCAGCCCGGCCTGGACCGTCCGGCGGACCGTCGCCGGCTCGCCACGGCCGCCGAGGCGGCGGTACGGGCGGCCGGTGCACCCGCCCCGGTGCGGGGTCCGGCCGGCGGGGCGGCGCTGGAGCTGGCTGCCTGACGGCATCGCCGACCGGTCGGAGGGGCGTTCCGGAAACGCGATGTATCGCGTTATCGTGGCAGCACGCCCGCCCGCCGTTCGTGCCGCGCCCGCCGGCCGGACCGGCCCCAGCACCAGGGGAGTCGCCATGCCGAGCTGGACCGTGGACGGGCCGCGCCGGCTGACCCTCACCGAGCCGGTCGACCAGCTCGTCGTCCGGCTCAACTCCGGCCGGGTCAACGTGGTCGGCACCGACGGCCCGGCCCGGATCGAGGTCACCCGGACCGACCGGCGTCCGCTGGTCGTCGAGCACCGCGACGGCCGGTTGACCGTCCGGCACCGGACGTTCGGGAGCTGGACACTGCTGCTGCGCTGGTTCGGGCTGGGCGGCGGACCCGAGATCTCGATCGGGGTACCGGCCCGGGTGCGGGTGGACCTGCGGCTGTACGAGGGCGCGGTGGTCGCGTCCGGACTGGTCGAGGCGACCGAGGTGGAGGTGACCGCCGGCCAGGTGACCCTGATGGGGCTCGCCGGTCGGACCAAGGCGCGGCTGGTCTCCGGGCCGGTGGAGGCGCTCGGCGTCGCCGGTGACCTGACCATGGAGACGGTCTCCGGCGAGCTGATCCTGGCCGACGGGACCGCCGAACGGGTCCGGGCCAGTACGGTCTCCGGGGCGATCACCTGTGACCTCGGCGACCCGGGCGGGAGCGAGATCCAGCTCGGCGCGACCTCGGGCAGCGTGACCGTACGGGTGCCCGAGGAGAGCGACCTCGACGTGCACCTGCACACCACCTCGGGCCAGATCACCACGGACTTCCCGCAGCTCGCGGCGGGCCCCGCGCCGAGCTGGTCGAGCGACCGCCGGGGAACGCTCGGCGCCGGGGGAGGTAGTCTCCGCGCCACCACCATGTCCGGAAGCATCGTGCTGCTGGCCCGGCGGTCGGCGGAGTGAGGACGAGATGACGACGGTGTTCGGCCACGGCCGGCTCCGGCTCTATCTGCTCAAGCTCCTGGACGACGGGCCGAGACACGGCTACGAACTCATCCGGCTGCTGGAGGAGCGCTTCCTCGGCCTGTACGCGCCGAGCGCCGGCACGATCTATCCCCGGCTGGCCCGGCTGGAGGCGGAGGGGCTGGTCACGCACGACGCCGTCGGCGGCCGGAAGGTCTACCGGATCACCGAGGCGGGCCGGGCCGAGCTGCGGCAGCGGGCCGACGAGGTGGCGAGCCTGGAGTCGGAGATCCGCGCCTCCGTCTCCGACCTGGCGAAACTGGCCGGTGAGATCCGTTCTGAGGTACGCGGCTCGGTGCGTGACCTGAAACAGGAGTTGCGAGCCGCGGCCCGGGAGTCCCGCCGGGGCTCCCCGCCCGGCCCGGCGTACCCGGGTGCGGGGTTTTCCGGCCCGGCGGCGGGTTCCGGCTCGGGTGGTCCCGGCTGGTCGGCCGGGCCGCGTGCCGGTGAGCGGGCGGAGCAGGGCTGGTCGGCGGCGCAGGGGGACGACCCGGCCGCCGAGTTCGACCGGCAGCTGCTGCTCTTCGTCACCGAGGTGCGGGCGCTGGCCCGCAGCGGCCGGTTCACCGAGCCCCAGTTGCGTACGGCGGCCCGGCTGCTGCACGGTGCGCTGGACGGCCTGCGCCGGCTGCTCCGCTGACCTCCCGAGGCCGCTCGATGATCTCTGGGCCGGCTCTCAGAAAGTTTTCAGGGGATGCTCAGCCGAGCCGCAGGGGAGGCGCGGATGATGGCGAGATGGCAGCGACAACGCAGAGCGAGGCACGGCTACTGGTCGTCGAGGACGACCCGAACATTCTCGAGCTGCTCTCCGCCAGCCTGCGATTCGCCGGCTTCGACGTGGCCACCGCCACCAGTGGGAGCGCGGCGGTCAGCGCGGCGAAGGAGCGGCGACCCGACCTGGTCGTGCTCGACGTCATGCTGCCCGATCTCGACGGCTTCGAGGTGATCCGGCTGCTCCGCGAGGGTGGCACCCGTACCCCGGTGGTCTTCCTCACCGCCCGGGACGCGACCGACGACAAGATCCGTGGGCTGACCCTGGGCGGCGACGACTACGTCACCAAGCCGTTCAGCCTGGAGGAGCTGACCGCCCGGATCCGCGCGGTGCTGCGGCGTACGGCCACCGGCGAACACGCGCCGTCCCGGCTCACCTTCGCCGACCTGGAGCTGGACGAGGAGACCCACGAGGTGCACCGGGCCGGCAGGCGGGTGCAGCTCTCGCCGACCGAGTTCAAGCTGCTGCGCTACCTGAT
This sequence comes from Plantactinospora sp. BC1, assembly GCF_003030345.1. Taxonomy (NCBI): domain Bacteria; kingdom Bacillati; phylum Actinomycetota; class Actinomycetes; order Micromonosporales; family Micromonosporaceae; genus Plantactinospora; species Plantactinospora sp. BC1. The sequence continues at coordinate 3,323,142 of NZ_CP028158.1, read as the reverse complement.
GCTCAACGCCAACCGGGTGCTCTCCAAGGCGCAGATCCTGGACCACGTCTGGAACTACGACTTCCGGGGCGACGACAACATCGTGGAGTCCTACATCTCCTACCTGCGGCGCAAGATCGACACCACCCAGCCCCGACTGATCCACACGCTGCGTGGGGTGGGATACGTGCTCCGCAAGCCGGCGGCGTGAATGTCGCCCTGCCGCTGAAGGGGCGGCTCCGCGCCACCCCGCTGCGGGTCAAGCTCGTCGCCGCCGTACTCGTCCTGGTCGCCGCCGCGCTGGTGGTGATCAGCGTGATGACCGCCTTCTTCCTGCGCAGCTATCTGGTCGGCCGGATCGACAAGGAACTGGCGAGCTTCGCCCGCGACGCGAACGCGGCGCAGGTCGAGCAGCTCTACGAGGCGATAGCGGCCGGCCGCAGCGCCCTGCCGACCGACTATCTGATCGTCCGCGCCGACCGGGAGGCCGGCTTCTTCCAGCCGCTCTACGACCGGACGCTCGACCCGACCAACCTGCCCGGCGCGCTCAGCGACCCCGACTGGTACGAGCGGCACGCCGGCAAGGACTTCTTCACCGTCTCCTCGACCGACCACAGGTTCCGCTGGCGGATGCTGGTCGTGCAGTGGCCGAACGGCACCTTCCTGGCGGTCGGGCAGCACCTGACCGACGTCGACCTGGCGGTCAAGGAACTCATCTGGATCGACGTACTCGTCGGCGGCTCGGTGTTGATCACGCTCGCCGCGGCCGGGGCGGCGATCGTGCGTACCAGTCTGAAACCGCTCGTGGAGATCGAGCGGACCACGGCGGCCATCGCCGGCGGAGACCTCTCCAGACGGGTACCCGATCCGGAGCCGGGCGAGGCGGAGGCGAAAACCGAACTCGGCCGGCTGTCCCGGGCGCTGAACACGATGCTCAGCCAGATCGAGGTGGCCTTCACCGCCCGGGCCGCGTCGGAGTCGGCGGCCCGGGCGGCCGAGGTGAACGCCCGCAGCGCGGCGACCGCGGCCCGCAACGCCGCCCTCGCCGCCCAGGCGTCGGAGTCCCGGGCGCTGCGCTCGGAGGAGCGGATGCGGCAGTTCATCGCGGACGCCTCGCACGAACTGCGTACCCCGCTGACCACCATCAGGGGCTTCGCCGAGTTGTACCGGCAGGGTGTCACCGGCTCGCCGGAGGACACCGCCCGGCTGATCCGCCGGATCGAGGACGAGGCGGCCCGGATGGGCCTGCTCGTCGAGGATCTGCTGCTGCTGGCCCGGCTCGACCGGGAACGGCCGTTCACCCTGGCCCCGGTGGAGCTGCCGGTGCTGGCCAGCGACGCGGTGCAGGCCGCCAAGGTGGTCGCACCGGACCGCCCGATCAGCCTGGAGATCGAGCCCGGGGCCGGCTCGCTGGTGGTGCTCGGCGACGACGCCCGGCTGCGGCAGGTGCTCGGGAACCTGATGACCAACGCGCTCACCCACACCCCGCCGGAGGCGGCGGTGACGCTGCGGCTGCGGGCCGAACGGGACGACGCGGTGATCGAGGTCGCCGACACCGGGCCGGGGCTCTCGGCGGAGCAGGCCGAGCGGGTCTTCGAGCGCTTCTACCGGGCGGACGCCGCGCGGACCCGTGCGGCGGGTGGCGGGGTCAGCACCGGGCTCGGGCTGGCCATCGTCGCGGCCCTGGTGGCGGGGCATAACGGCAGCGTCGAGGTGGTTGACACCCCGGGTGGCGGTGCGACCTTCCGGGTCCGGCTGCCGCGTGCGCCGGAGACCTCCGAGGAGCCGGAGATCTCCGAATCAATCGACGTAGAGTAATTCCCAGCCAATATTCAGGCAGGTTCAAGGTACGTCGCAGAGCGAGGGGGCAAGGTAAAGCCATGAGCGACTTCGAGACCGACCCGCAGCGGCGGCCGGTGACCGCCGACCGCGAGCACTCGCATCCCACCGCCGAGCTGCCGCGCGACGACCGCGGGCAGTCCGACGCCGGCGCCTCGACCGCCGACCCGGCCGCCCCGGCCGCAACCCCCGCCGGCTCCGGCGACCCGACCGCCAGCTTCGCCGCCACCGGTACCTCGGACGGCTCCCCGACCGGCGAGCGCGCCGAGCCGTCGACCGCCGCAGCGCCGAGCGTCGAGCGGTACAACGCCGGGGGGTACCCGGCGACGGGGCAGACCGCCGAGCAGCCGTACAGCGGGGTGCCCGCCTCCGGCCAGCCGTACGCGGGTGCGCCGGCCCCGGGCCAGCCGTACGGCGGCGCGCCCGCCTCCGGACACTCCTACGGCGGCAACCCCTACGCCGCCGCGCCCGCCTCCGGCCAGCCGTACGGCGCCGGCTCCTACGGCACGGCGCCCGCCTCCGGCCAGCCGTACAGTCTCCCGCCCACCGGGCGCCCCGGTGATGCTCCGGCGCAGGCCGGTGCCAGCCCGTGGCAGGCGCCGACCGGCGGCCAGCACCACTCGCCCTGGGCACCGGGGCACCCCGGTGCGCCGCAGCCGCCGCAGCACGGCGGCCCGGTGCCGCCCTGGGCCACCCCGGGCACTCCGGCACCGGGCCGCTCCGGTCCCGGCCGGATCGGCCGGGCCGTGGCGGTCGGCGTGGCCGCGCTGGCCCTGATGGTCGGCTCCGGTCTCGCCGGTGGGGCCATCGCGACGGCCCTGGACGACGGGCCGACGGTGACCAACCGGACCTACTCGGCGGCCCCCGTGATCAACGCTGCCGACCTGCCGAAGATCGCCGCCCAGGTGCAGGACAGCGTGGTGTCGATCAGCACGGGCAGCACTGAGGGCTCCGGCGTGGTGATCAGCGCCGACGGCTTCGTGCTGACCAACAACCACGTGGTGGCCAGCGCCAGCGGCGGCGGCACGGTCAAGGTGTTCTTCGCCGACGGTAAGACCGCCGACGCGGACGTGATCGGCACCGACCCGAAGACCGACCTGGCCGTGGTGAAGGCCGAGGGTGTCTCCGGACTGGCCGTCGCGAAGCTCGGCGACAGCGACGCGATGCAGGTCGGCGACCAGGTCCTGGCGCTGGGCAGCCCGCTCGGCCTACAGGGCTCGGTGACCGCCGGCATCATCAGCGCCCGGGACCGGACCATCCGGGCGGGTGGCGAGGGCGAGCAGCAGAACCCGTTCGAGCAGCCGCAGCAGGGCGCGGTCAGCTCGATCTCCGGCCTGCTCCAGACCGACGCCCCGATCAACCCGGGCAACTCCGGCGGCGCGCTGGTCAACACCAAGGCGGAGGTGATCGGCATCAACACCGCGATCCTCACCGCCGGCCAGGGCAGCGGCAACATCGGCGTCGGCTTCGCCATCCCGAGCAACAAGGCCAAGGCGGTCGCCGAGGCGCTCCAGCGCGGCGAGAAGGTCAGCCACCCGTCCCTCGGCGTCCAGGTCACCCCGGCGGAGAACGGCGGGGCGCTGGTCAGCGGTGTCGTGCCGAACAGCCCGGCGGCCAAGGCCGGCCTCCAGCAGGGTGACGTGGTGACCCAGTTCGGCGACCGGAAGATCGGCGACGCCGACGATCTGGTCGGTGCGGTACAGGCCGGCAAGGTGGGTGACCAGGTGCAGGTGACGTACACCCGAAACGGAGTCGAAAAGACCGCAACCGTGACGCTCGCCGAAACGTCGTAGGAAGAGAGCGACGTACGCTTCGGGATAGACCTTTCGCACGGGAGTAAAGCCTTCTCCCCAGAGCGGCGGGCGACGTGACCAAGGGGGTTGGTCAGGTCGCCCGCCGCTCCCCTTTCTCCAGGAGCCCCGCACCTCCTTCCCGTCACCGCCCTTTTCCCGCTTCACCTGGTCGGGGTGAGCCCGGCTCACCCGGACCAGGGCGAATATCGGGGTTGGTCTGGCAGGCACCTCGGGTCTCGACGTCGACGACCCGGACGACCGGGGGAGGGGCGGCGATGAGCACCGCGACCATGGCGCGCAGCGACACCGACATCCAGCGTGACGTGCTGGCCGAGCTGGCCTGGGACGCCCGGGTCCGGGCCAGCGAGGTGGGAGTCTCGGTCTCCAGCGGCATCGTGACCCTGACCGGTTGGGTGGACAGCTACGCGAAGAAGTGGGCCGCGGAGCGGATCGCGCACCGGATCCGGGGCAACCGGGCCGTCGCCAACGACATCGAGGTACGTCTGTCGGGCACGGCCGAACGCACCGACACCGACATCGCGACCGCGGCGAGCCGGGCCCTGGAGTGGGACGCCTTCGTGCCGGTCGGCCGGATCCAGGTGACCGCCGCCAACGGTTGGCTGACGCTGCGCGGCGAGGTCGAGCGGGGCTACCAGAAGCGCGCCGCCGAACGGGCCGTACGCCGGCTGACCGGGGTACGCGGGGTGACGAACCTGATCGCCGTACAGCCGACCGGCGACCTCAGCGAGCAGGACGTCAAGCGGGACATCCGGACCGCCCTCGCCCGCCGGATCGACATCGACGCCGACCTGATCGAGATCGATGTCGACGAGGGGACCGTGGTGCTCACCGGCGAGGTGCGCTCGTGGCTGGAGCGGGAGGAGGCGGAACGGGTGGCCTGGGCCGCGCCCGGGGTGGGCGAGGTCGAGATGCGGCTCCGCCTCGCGACCTGACCCGTGGCGGCCTCCTCGCGACCCGAGCCGGGTCGGCCGGCTCCCGACCCGAGCGGGGTCGGCCCAGCCCGATCGATGGCAGAAGCAAGGTTCCACGTCGATCCGGGACGCCGGACGGCGGAGTCGGTGACGACCACCCGACCGGCCGGCCCCGAGGGGAGGACCCCTCCGTGACCACGAACCCGTCCGAGCGGGCGCAACCGGAACGCCGGCTGCGCATCGCGATGATCGTTCCACCCTGGTACGAGCTGCCGCCGCCCGGTTACGGCGGGCTGGAACAGGTCTGCTCGGCCCTGGTCGACGGGCTGGCGGCCAAGGGGCACGAGGTGACCCTCTTCGGCGCGGGGACCGGTACGGGCACCGCCGCGCACTTCGTCGGGACCGTACCGGAGTTGCAGCACCACCGGCTCGGCCAGGCCCTGCCGGAGCTGGCGCATCTGGCCCGGGTCAACCGGATGATCTCGCCGGAGTCGTTCGACATCGTGCACGACCACACCACCGTCGGCCCGTACGCCGCCGACCGCGCCGTGCCGACCGTCTCCACGGTGCACGGCAAGCCGACCGGCGAGCTGCGGGAGGTGCTCGCCGACGTCGACCCGAAGGTCGGGCTGGTGGCCATCTCGCACACCCAGCGCCGGCTGGCGCCGGAACTGCCCTGGGTCGCCACCGTGCACAACGGGATCTCGACCGGCAACCTGTTGACCAAGTCGGTGCCGGGAATGGGTCCGGTGCTCTGGCTCGCCCGGTTCAGCGCCGACAAGGGCCCGGACCTGGCCATCGAGGCGTGCCGGGCCGCCGGCCTGCCGCTGGTGCTGGCCGGCAAGTGCGACGAGCGGTCGGAGCTGCGCTATCTCGAACAGGTCATCGAGCCGATGCTCGGGCCGGACGTGACGGTGCTGCGCAACCCGGACCGGGACGCGACCGTGCGGCTGATGCTCGCCGCCCGCTGCCTGATCATGCCGATCCGCTGGGAGGAGCCGTTCGGCATGGTGATGGTGGAGGCGATGGGCACCGGCACGCCGGTGGTGGCGCTCGACCGGGGTGCCGTGCCGGAGCTGGTCCGGCACGGCGAGACCGGGCTGATCTGCGAGGACCCGGCCGAGCTGGGGCCGGCGCTGCGGGAGGTGTCCCGGTTGGACCCGGCCGCCTGCGTGGCGCACGTCCGCCGCGAGTTCTCGGCCGAGCGGATGGCCGACGACTACGAGCGGGTCTATCTGGCCCTCGTCGAGCCGGGTCTCGAATCGCCGGTCCGGCCGGCGACGGCGCCGACCGGCGCCTGGTGACACCGGCCGCCGCTTGATTTCGGGTACGAGGTCAGCCACGCTCTGCGTCGGATAGTGGACGCGAGCGCGTCAGGGTGGCATCGACGCCTTACTCTGCATGCCGCAGCGGGACGCGGAGGGCAGGGGTCGGTGGCCGTCGTCGAGAGCCGGGTGAGCGTCTGGGAGGCTCTGGCCGGCCGTGCTCCGGGCAGGCCACTGGGACCGGCCGACTCGGGCCTGTGGACAGCCGTCGTCGAGCGGTTGAACCCGGCGCGGGCCCGCCCGGTGCTGCGCCCCGGCATCGAGCGCGCCGAACTCGTCTCGGTGCGCGGGGTCTCCTATGTGATGCTCCGCTCGCCGGATTCCCGGGGCGACGCCTGCTATCTGCGGCTCTCCCCCGAGGAGTGGCGGCTGGCCGAGCTGATGGACGGGTCCCGTACCGTCGCCCGGCTGGTCGCCGAGTTCGCCCGGATCGCCGGCCGGCTCGCCCCGGACCAGGTCACCCGGGTCGTCGCCGACCTGGCCGGCAACCGGATGCTGGCCGAGTTGCCGGTCGACGCGTTCCGGCCGCTGGACCGGGTGCACCGCCGGCCCTGGCCGCTGCGGCTCGGCCGGGGGCTGCTCGCCGCCGCGAAAGGCCAGCGCACGGTGGTGGCCGACGTGGACTGGTTGGTCGACCTCGCCTACCGGGCGGGTGGCCGGTTGCTCTTCACCCGGGTCGCCGCCGGGCTGCTCGGTGCGGTGGCGGTGGCCGGGCTGCTGCTGTTCGGCTGGACGTGGTGGGCCGGCGACCAGTCGCTCTTCCTCACCGACGGCTCGTACGCGGCCGGCGCGGCGGTACTGCTCGGGTTGAACGTACTCGCGCTGGCCTGCCACGAGCTGGGGCACGCGCTCGCCACCAAGCACGCCGGGCGGCGGGTGCCGGCCGCCGGTTTCCTGGTCTACTTCGGCATCCCGTCGGTCTTCGTCGACACCACCGACGTCTGGATGGCCGGTCGCCGGGCCCGGATGCTCAGCACGGCGGCGGGCCCGGCGGCCGGGCTGATCCTGGCCGGGCTCGCCCAGCTCGTCGGGCTGCTGGTGCCGGAGGCGGCGCCGTGGACGTTCAAGCTCGCCTTCGCCTGGTATCTGAACGCGCTGTTCAACCTCAACCCGTTCCTGGCGCTGGACGGCTACTACCTGCTGATGGACTGGTTGGAGATCCCCAACCTGCGCGCCCGGGGACTGGCCTACGTGCTGGCCCGGCTGCGCCGCCGCCCGCCGAGCTGGGCGCAGCTCGACCGGGAGGGCCGGATCGTCGCCCTGTACGGCACCCTGGCCGTGCTCTGGGTGGTCGTCGCGGTGAACATCGGCTGGCGGATCTGGACCGACCGGGTCGCCGGACTGATACTCGGACTCTGGCGCTCCGGCTGGCCGGCCCGGCTGCTGCTGGTGGCCGTGATCGCCGGCCTGGCCGCCCCGCTGGTCTACCTGGTGGCCGGCTGGCTCGCCCGGCGGGTCCGGCGGGTACGCGCCCACTGGGTGCAGCGGCGGCACCGGCTCGACCTGCCCCGTCGACTCGACGCGCTGCGGAACTCGCCGCTAGGCCGACTGCCCGAGACGACCCTGGCCGAGTTGGCCGGGCGGGCCCGCTGGGTGCGGCCGCGTACCGGAACGCAACTGGTCTTCGCCGGGGCCGCGCAGTCGACCGTCTTCCTGGTGGTCGACGGTGCGATGGAGGGCCGGCGGCCCGGCGACCCGGGCGGCCTGGTCCGGCAGCGGCTCGGCCCGGGCGGGGTGATCGGGCTGGCGAGCGCGCTCACCGGGGCTCCGGCGACCCTCGACTGGCACACCGCCGGGACGCTCCTGCTGGGGCTGCCGACCTCGGCGGTGGTCACCGGGGTCGGGCCGCTGCCCGGGCCACCACCGGCGGACCGGGCCGAGGCCGAGGCGCTCTTCGCCGAGGCGCCGGCACTGCGCGGGCTGAGCCCCGAGGACCGGCTCGGTCTGGTCTCCGGTGCCCGGGTGTCGGCGGTCGCCGCCGGTGACCCGATCGTCCTCGCCGGGCCGAGCGACGCGGTGGTGGTGGAGTCCGGGGTGATCGAGTTGCCGGACGGTACCCAGCTCCGCCGGGGGACGATGATCGGCCCTGCCGGGGAGGGCGAGCCGGGTACGGTGGCGACCGCCCGTACCCCGGTCCGGGTCTGGGCGCTGCCGGCGGTCACCGGCCTGCCGCTGCTCTTCGGCACCCCGGGCGCCCCGCCCCCACCGGCCGATCCCGGCGCACCGGGCAGCGCGCCCCGGGCCGGCGTACATCCCGACGGCGGCTATCCGCCGCTGGCCGCGCCACCCGGACCGCCACCGCCGGACGCGGATCCCGACGTGGACCGCCGGTTCGAGCGGAAGCTCTGGTGGCTGGTCCTGCTCCTGCTGCTGCTCGCCCTGCTCAGCACGGCGAGCAACCTGATCCCCGGCCCGGCCTGGGCGGAGATGCCGAGCGACCGGGCGCTGCTCGCCGCCGAGTCCGGTCGGGTGGACGCGACCGTGGACGGCCGGAGCGTACGGCTGGCCGAGGGCGACCGGCTCTACGTCTCGGAGGGTGACCAGATCCGGGTCTCCGCCCGGTCCCGCGCCCTGCTGACCTTCCGGGGCGGCGCCACCACGGTGTTCTGCGCCGGCTCCCGGGCGGTGCTCGGACCACTGTGGAGCGACGGGGTGCGCGAGGTCACCCCGCACGGCCGGCTGACCCTGGACACCGGCCGGATGCTCGCCGACACCGAGAGCCCGAGCAGCGCCTTCGCGCCGCTGTCGCTGCTGGTGGACCGGGCCGGTGGCGGGATCGGCAACCGTGGTGCGGCCCGGTACGCGGCCTGGACCAGAGGCATCGAGGTCTCCACCGGCGAGGTACGGGTCACCGGGATACGCCAGCCGGAGCAGGGTCGGCCGCTGGCCTGCGGTGCCGGTACGACGCCGGAGGGCAGCCCGGCCCCGACCGGTACCCCGGACGACCCGGCGTCGACGACCCCCGGCCCGCTGCTACCGACTCCCTCGCCGACGCCGTCCCCGACCGCGTCGCCCGGCACGCCGGGGCCGACCCCGAGCTCTCCCGGTAGCCCTCCGACCCCGACCGCCGGTACGCCGGGGACCGTCCCGACCACCACCGGTCCACCGAGCACCCCACCCCGCACCACCCCGCCACCCACCACCGCCCCGCCGACGACGCCCACCAACAGGCCACCGGTGATCCGTTGGCAGCGCGACCCGGGCGGGACGCTGAGCCAGCAGACGGCGAGCGGCGGGTGCACCGATCATCCGACCACGACCGCGGCCGTGGTCGACGTCTCGGACGACCGGGACTCCGGCGAGTCCCTGGTGGTCACCGTGCACTGGAGCGGTTTCACCAGCGGGTCGACCCGGATGTCCCCGGACGGCGCCTACCACGGCACCATCGGTCCGGTGCCGTATCCGGGGCAGGACAACCGGGGCGGCACCCTCAGCGTCTGGGTCACCGCGTCGGACAGTCAGAAGGCGGAGTCCACCGTGCAGGGCAGCCCGATCACCGTGGCCGGCTGCACCCAGGTGACCATCAGGTGAGGAGTGCCAGTGCTCTGTTGGTTCTGTCCCAAGGCGGCGCGGGGCGGGTGCCGGTTCTGCGGGCGTGGTGTCTGCGAGGACCATGCCCGGTTCGGCCCGTACCTGTTGCAGGTGCACCGCTCCGAGGCGCGGGGCCGGGCCGAGGCACTGGTGGTGGAGGACGCCCTCCAGTGCGGCACCTGCCGGCCCCGGCCGCAGCCGGTGCCCATGCCCGAGCTGGACTGACCGGTCGTCCCCGGCCGGCCGGGTGATGCCGGCAGGTGGCGGTACGCGGCTAGCCTGAGAACGCCCGGCGTGCTGAGGAGGCGACCGTGAGTGACTTCGACGACGTACTGGAACGGCTGGTCACCGATCCGGCGTTCGCCGCCTCGCTCGCCGCGAATCCGGTCGACGCGTTGGCCGGCTACCGGCTCGACGCCGACGAGCTGGCGCTGCTCCAGCTCCAGATCGGTGGCGGCACCGACGGGCAGCACGGCGTCGAGACCCGGGCCAACCAGTCCAGCGTGTTCGGCATGTTCACCCCGCTCACCGGGCTGGCCGGTGCGTTGCCCGGCGTCGGCGAGATCGGCACCACCGGCCTCGGACCGACCGGAAGCTCCGGTACCGCCGGTTCGGCTCTCGCCCACGGCTTCGGGGCGGCGGCCGACCCCGGCGCGGCGGTGCCACCGCTCGCCGAGGCGCCGGGCTGCGCCGCCCCGGCCGGGTCGGGAAGCGCCGGCATGCCGGTGGGTGGGCTGACCGGGCTCGGCGACGAGATCGGCCGGGAGATCGGGGCGGCCACCGACGGGGCGCTGGCGCAGCCGTTGGGCGGGCTGGCCGGCGCACTCGCCGACCCGAACGACGGGCTCGCCGCCGCGCTGGCCGGCGCCGAGACCGGGTTCGGGCCGGCGCCCGGAGTCGGGTTCGGGCCGGCGGAGGCCGGGTTCGGGCCGGCGCCGGAGGCCGGGTTCGGTCCCGCCCCCGGGTCGGGGCCGCCGGCCGAGGTGGGCCTCGGACCGGCCGGACCGGCTCCGGAGACCCGGACCGAGCCGGCCGTACCGGAGGGCTACCGGACCCGGGTCGACGTCGACGGCGACGGGGACTGGGATCGGCACACCCTGCTGGGCCGGGCCGACGGTGGGGTGGACATCCTGGTCGACCTCGACCGGGACGGCCGTACCGACTTCGTCGGGCACGACCTGGACGCCGACGGGCTGGTCGAGATCAGCGAGTACGACCGGAACCGCGACGGCTTCTTCGAGAAGCGGATGTACGACGACGACGGCGACGGCTGGATGGACCGTACGGTACGCGCCGAACCGCCACCCACCGACAACACGTACTGACCCTCCGCCGCGACGCCCACCCCTGCGGCTGCCGGCCACCGACCCGCTCCGGGTGCCGGGACAGCACGCCTTGCGGCGGCGTGGCATTATGCCGTCCGGCGCAGCGCGCAGAGGCCGTCCGGCGCAACCGGTCCGGCCGTCCGGCGCACCGCGCGTGCCCGTCCGGCGCAACGGGACTGGCGGATGTCCCGCCGGCCCCGGACGATGGCGACAGGAGGTGGTCGCCGTGGTCAGCATCACCACCGACCGGCTGACGAAGGTCTTTCCCGACGGCACCGTCGCGGTCGACGGCGTGAGCATCGAGGTCGGCTCGGGGGAGTTCGTCACCCTGCTCGGTCCGACGGGCTGCGGAAAGTCGACGATCCTGCGACTCGTCGCCGGGCTGGAGGAACCGACCAGCGGCCAGGTGCTGATCGACGGCGAGCCGGTCACCGCCGGACCGGGCCCCAACCGGCAGCTGTCGATGGTCTTCCAGGACTACGCGCTCTATCCACATCTGACGGTCGCCGAGAACATCCGCTTCCCGCTGAGCCTCAACCCGGAGGCCGTGGCCGACGCGTCCGCCCGGGTCACCGAGATCGCCGACCAGCTCGGCATCACCGGCCTGCTCGACCGGAGGCCCGGGCAGCTCTCCGGCGGGCAGCGGCAGCGGGTGGCGATGGCCAGGGCGATGGCCGGGGAGTCCCGGGCCTTCCTGCTCGACGAGCCACTCTCCAACGTGGACGCGGGGCTCCGCGCGGAGCTGCGTACCGAGCTGGCCGCCCTCGCCCGGCGACTGGAGATGACCACCCTCTACGTGACGCACGACCAGGTCGAGGCGATGACCATGGCCGACCGGGTGGCGGTGCTGCGCCGGGGGAGGCTCCAGCAAATCGGGCCGCCGGGCGAGGTCTACCGGGATCCGCACACCCTCTTCGTGGCGGCCTTCCTCGGTACGCCCCGGGCGAACCTGCTCCAGGCCGCCATCTACGCGCCGGACGGCGGCGTACTGCTCGACCTCGGCTCGCAACTCATCGAGCTGCCGCCCGACGACCCCCGGGTACGTCCGCTGCGCGAACGACACACCGAGCGGGTCACCTGCGCCCTGCGGGCCGACGCGCTGAGCCCGGTGCCGGAGCCGTCGGGTGCGGCGCCGGTGCTGCGCGGGGTGGTCCGGCTGGTGGAGAACCTCGGCCACGAGGCGCTGGTGCACGTGCGGACGGATACGGTGCCGACCCCGTCGGGGCAGGCCAGCCTGGAGCAGCCGACCAGCGGAGCCCACCTGTCCGAACTGCTCGCCGACGACCTGCCGACCGGGCACCCGGTGCGGGACCGGCTGGCCCGGATGATCCCGCACCCCCGACCGGAACAGCCGCCCGCGACGGCCCGCACCGAGTACGGCTTCTATCCGGTGTACGACCCGGAGCTGCGCGACGATCCGGCCGAGGCCGGTGAGGTGGTGGTCCGGGTGCCGATGCCGGTGCTGCCCCGGGTCGGAGAAGCGATCACGCTCGCGGTCGACCTGGACCAACTGCTGCTCTTCGACGGCTCCGGGGCGCGGATCCGGCTCGGTTGACGGGCCGCACCGGCCATCCACAGTCGGCCTCGGCCGCTCAGGCCGGGCCAGCCCGAGCCGTTCAGCCCGGCGGCGTCGGCCCGGCCGCGCCCGCGAGTTCGTGCCGCGCCCGCATCAGCGCGAACCCGAGCAGGTTGAGCCCGCGCCACCGCTCCGGGTCGGGAACCCTGGCCGGAGGCGGCTCCGGCCAGGGCGGGTTCACACCGCGCGGGCCAGCCGGACCAGGGCGTCGTCGAGCAGTTCCGCGTACTCGGGCGAGATCGAGCCCTCGTCACGACGGACCGTGACCTTGTCGCGCAGCAGCGTCACCTGCCCGGACAGGTCGGCCGTCGCACCTCCCGCGTCGGCACGGAGGTTGCGGAGCTGGTTGCGCAGGTCCACTCCGGCGTGATCGCGGATCTCGTTCGCCGCCACCCCGTCGTCGACGATCCGGTAGAGCTGTGCCATGACCTCGCTGATCGGCGGCGGCGGGATGTTGGGGTTGTCTTCCGCGTCCGGTTGCCCGCCGGAGGCCGGTGTGGACGGTGGCCCGGCCGTGGACGCCCCGGGCGCCGGGGTACCGGCCGGAGTCGGTGGCCCGATCCCGGCCGGCCCGGCGGTCGTCGCCCCGGTCGTCGGCCGCGACCCCGGCTCGTCGCCGAGCGCGGAGATGATCACGACGGTGGCAGTGAGCGCGACCAGCACGGCCGCGGCGACCAGCAGGACCCGGCCGGGCCGGGGCGGTTCGCCGGCCGTCCCCGTCCGGTCGGGCGGCGACAACGGCCGCTCCGGATCCGTCGCGGGTCGATCCCTGGGCGCCACCCGTGGCCCGGCCGGCTCGGCCGGCGGACGCGGCCCCGGCACGGCCGCCGGAGCGTCCGGCCGGGCCCCGGGAACTCCCTGCCGCTGCGGCGGCGCGCCGCCTGGCCGGGCTGCCGCCTCGTCGCGCGGGCTCGCCGGACTCGGCTGTCCGGTCGTCGGAGGCGCCGTCGCGCCCACCGACATGGGGGGCGCTGCCACCCCCGGCGGTGCCGGGTTAACCGGCGCCGGGCCCACCCTTACCGCCGCATCCACCGGCGTCAACCGCACCCCCGCCGCATCCACCGGCGTCAACTGCACCCCCACCGCATCGACCGGCGTCGGCTGCGCGCCCGTCGCATCCACCGCCGTCGGCTGCGCCGCCGTAGCATCTACCGGCGTCGACTGGATCCGCGCCGGATCCACCGGCGTCGGCTGCACCGCCGCAGGAGTGCGCAGCGCACCCGTGGCTGCCGACGAAGACATCGCGACCGGTACCGCACCGGGCCGGAGGTGGCTCAGCACGGCACGGCGAGGATCGGTGGCCAGCAGTTGGTGGCGCAGCAACTCGCCGACCTGCGCGGCCGTCGGCCGCTGCACCGGATCGCGGGCCAGACAGCGCAGGCAGACGTCCGCCACCGCCGGCGGCAGATCGGGTACGCCGGCCAGCGTCGGCTCCGTCCCCGCCTCCAGCGCCCGGGTCAGCTCCTCCCAGGTCTCGGCCGGAAACGGCACCCGGCCGGTCAGCGTCTCGTGCAACAGCACGCCGAGCGAGTACGTGTCGGTCGCCGGCTGGGCCGGAAGTCCGTCCAGCCGCTCCGGCGCGACGTACGCCGGGGTGCCGAACGTCTCGCCGTCCTCGTCCTCGTCCGGGGCGCCGACCTGGGTGGCGATGCCGAAGTCGAGCACCTTCGCCCCGGTCGCGGTCATCATGATGTTGGCCGGGGTGATGTCCCGGTGCACGATGCCGAGCCGGTGCGCGGCGGCCAGTGCCTCGGCCACCTGGGCACAGATCTCCACCGCCGTCGGCCAGGGAAGCGGGCCGGCGGTGAGTTCGGCCTTCAGCTCCTCGCCGGTCAGCAGTTCCATCACCACGAAGGCGGTGATCCCGCCGTCCGGCCCGAGGGTCTCGCCGTAGTCGTGCACGGCGGTGACGTGTGGGTGTACGAGCTGCGCGGCGGCCCGAGCCTCCTCACGCACCATCTCCCGGAACTTGGCGTCGGCGGCGAGTGACGCGGCGAGCACCTTCACCGCCACCACCCGGTCGAGCACCTCGTCGCGAGCACGCCAGATCACCGACATACCGCCGGCACCGATCCGGTCGATGAGTCGATACCTCCGGGCGAGCAGGCCGCCCGCCTGCAACGCTGCCATTGTTGGTCGCACCTGCCTGGAAAGTCGGGGTCGCATCAGGCTGTGTGGGGGGTCGTATCAGGCTCCGTGACTGGCTACCTCCTGTCAACGACGGACCAGCAGCCGGACGCGGCCAGGTTGTCGAGCCACCCGCGGAACGCCAGCGGTGGCCGTTTTCACCGGCGACCGGTGGCAGGTATCGACGGGCGGTACCTCCGGTGCGCCGAACGGTCATCGATGCCGGTGGCTCCCGGGCCGCCCGGCGGGTCGGGGTGGGCGGCCCGTGTCAGGATGAAGGTCATGGTCAGCGGTCCGGTGGCGTTCGTGCTCGGCGGTGGTGGGGTGCTCGGCGCCGTCGAGGTCGGCATGCTGCGGGCGCTGTTCCGGGCCGGCATCCACCCGGATCTGGTGCTCGGCACCTCGATCGGGGCGGTCAACGGCGCACTTGTCGCGGCCGACCCCTCCGAGGCGGTCACCGACCGGCTGGTCCGGCTCTGGGCCTCACCCGAGGCGAGCGAGGTCTACGGCGACTCGATCGCCCGGCAACTGCGCCGCTTCGCCGCCCGGACGCATCTGCACTCGCCGCGCCCGCTGCGCCGGCTGCTGGAGGCCGAACTCGGCGAGCGCACCACCTTCGCGGATCTCAAGGTGCCGTTCCGGTGCTGCGCGGCGAGCATCGAGCGGGCCGCCGAGCACTGGTTCCGGAGCGGCCCGCTGGTGCCGGCCGTACTCGCCTCGGCGTCCGTACCCGGGCTGCTGCCGCCGGCCCGGATCGACGGCGAGCACTACGTCGACGGCGGGATCGTCAACTCGATCCCGATCGGCGAGGCGGTGCAGGCGGGCGCCAAGCAGATCTTCGTGCTCCAGGTCGGCCGGATCGAGCGGCCGTTGACCCCGCCCCGACGGCCGTGGGAGATCGCCCAGGTCGCCTTCGAGATAGCCCGCCGGCACCGGTTCGCCCGGGAGATGGCGGCGCTGCCGGACGACGTGGACGTGCACGTGCTGCCGACCGGCGGGCTGGGGCCCCGGGACGACACCCCGTGGGCGTACCGGGACATGGCGGCGGTGGGCCGACGGATCAGTCGGGCGTACACGGCGTCCCGGCGCTATCTCAGCGAACACGTGAGCCACGGCTGATGCCGCTGCCACCGAGGTGGGTCCGGCGGGTCCTGCTCGCTCCCGGTACGGTGCTGCTCGCCGTACTGGTGGTGACGACCCTGCCGATCTGGCTGATCATCGCTGCGGCGGCCTCGCCACTGGTCCCCGGCTACCTGCGCCCGCTCCGGGTGCTCTGGGTGGGGATCGTCTACCTGGTCTGGGACGCCACCGCACTGGTCGCGATGTTCGGGCTCTGGGTCGGCTCCGGTTTCGGCTGGCACAAGCGGTCCCCGGGGTTCCAGCGGGCACACTACGTACTCGCCGGCTGGTTTCTCACCGTGCTGTTCTGGCAGGCCCGGTGGACGCTGCGGCTGCGCATCGACGTCGTCGGCACCGACCCGGACACGGCGCTGCCGGGCCGCCCCGAGCTGGTGCTCTGCCGGCACGCCGGGCCGGGTGATTCCTTCATCCTGATCCACGCGCTGGTCAACTGGTTCAAGCGGGAACCGAGGATTGTGCTGAAGGACACCCTCCAGTGGGATCCGGCGGTCGACGTACTGCTCAACCGGCTGCCCAACCGGTTCATCGCGCCCCGGCACCGCCGGGAGACCCGGGTCGGCCCGGCCGAGCAGGTCGGCCCGCCGAGGGAGAGCCTGGTCGAGCAGATCGGCTACCTCGCCCGCAACCTCGACGAGAACGACGCCTTCGTGATCTTTCCCGAGGGCGGCAACTTCACGCCCCGGCGGCGGCGCCGCGCCATCGACCTGCTCCGGGCCCGTGGCCTCGACGACATGGCGGAGCGGGCCGAGGCGATGCGGCACGTCCTGGCGCCGCAGCCCGGCGGGATGCTGGCCGCGCTGGACGCCGCCCCCGACGCCGGGGTCATCTTCGTCGCGCACACCGGGCTGGACCGGATGCTCACCGTGGCCGACGTGTGGCGGGAACTGCCGATGGACAAGCGGATCGTGATGCGGTTCTGGTCCGTACCGCCGGAGGAGGTGCCGAAGGAGCGCCAGGAGCGGATCGACTGGCTCTTCGACTGGTGGGCCCGGATCGACGAGTGGGTCGATGCGCATCGGGGCGACAGCGATCCGGCGTAGGGTGCCCGGCGTGGACCAGATCTGCATCGTGACGACCGTGGTGGACGCGCGAGCGGTCGCCGACGTGCTCGCCGCCGCCGCGGTCGCCGGCCGGCTGGCGGCGTGCGCCCAGGTGACCGGGCCGGTGGAGAGCACCTACTGGTGGGAGTCGCGGATGGAGACCACCCGGGAGTGGACGGTGGTCTTCAAGACCGCCCCGGACCGGGCGGAGGCCCTGATCGACCAGGTACGGGCGGCGCACCCGTACGAGGTGCCGGAGGTGCTGGTGACCTGGGTGGAGGGCGGCAACCCGGACTACTCGGCCTGGCTGCACGAGCAGACCCGCCCCTGAGCAGCGGACCGGCCGACCCGGTCGGGATACCCGGGTCGGGATAGGTACGCGCACTCTGTGAACCGGGTCGGCGGCGGCCGACCATGACAGCGTGAACGCTTCCGCGAACGCGTACCCGTGCCCGGTCTGTGGAGCCGGTGCCAACCTGGCGACCGGATGTCCCGGCTGTGGCCGGGCACCGGATCCGACCGCCGCCGAGGTGACCCGGCTCGGCGCGGAGATCGTCGCGCTCGGCGGGCGGGTCGAGCGGGCGCGGCAGGCGTACCTCGGTCTCGACGCCGCCCTGTGGCAGCTCCGGCGGCGCCGCGACGCGCTGGCCGAGCAGGTCCGGGCGGCGGCGGCCGCGTCCGTCCGGGCCCCGGCGGTCGTCGCCACCGGCGCACCGGCCGCCGTCGCCGGCTCCGGGGGGCCGGCGCCGCAGGCTCCCGCTCCGGTACGACCGGAGACCTCGACCCGGACCGTGCAGAACGTCCTCCTGGTCCTCGGCGGGCTGCTCGTCGGCACGGCGGCGATCGTCTTCACGGTGTGGGCCTGGGCCACGGTCGGGGTCGGCGGCCGGGCGCTGATCCTCGGCGCGCTGACCGGGCTGGCCCTGGCCGCGCCGGTGCTGGCGAAGCGGCGCGGGCTGACCGCCACCGCCGAGACGTTCGCGGCGATCGGCCTGCTCCTGGTGGTACTCGACGGCTACGCCGGGTGGAGCGTGGACCTGTTCGGCGTGGCGGGCTGGCCGGCGGCCCGGTACGCGGCACTGGTGTTCGGGGTCGGCGCGGTGGTGGCGGGGGGTTACCACCGACTGACCCGGCTCGCCGCACCCGCGTTCGCCGGCCTGCTGCTGGCCCAGCCGGTGATTCCGCTGCTCGGCTACGACGCGGGGTTCGGTGCCGCCGGCTGGACGCTGGCGCTCGCCGGGCTGGCGGCGTTCAACCTCACCATGACCGGGGGGCGGGGTGGCGACGGACCGGTGGACCCGAGCAGTGGGGTCCGCCGGTCCGTCGCCTGGGTCGGGTACGGGCTGGCCGGGCTCGCCTCGGCGCTCTGCGGGACGCTGGCGGTGGTCACCACCGACGGTCCGCTGGCCGTACTCGCCGGCGGGCCGCTGCTGGTGGCCGCCCTGCTGCCGATCGCCGGTGCCCTCCGGCTGCGCAGCACCGCCGCCGGGGTCGCTGCGTCCGTCGTCTTCATCGTGGTGCTCGCGGTGGCGCTGGTCCGGGCCGTAGCCGAGACGTCGTGGCCGCTGCTCGGTTCGGCCGCCGGGATCGTCGTGCTGCTGGCGGCCGCGATCGTCGGCACCGCCCGGCTGCTGCCGGCCGGACTCCGGGTCGGGCCCCGGGCCGGTGGGCTGGTCGTGGCCGGCGCCCTGGCGGTGCTGACCGGCTCGATGGCGCTGGTGGTCGCGCTGGCCGTGGCGCTGCGTTCGCAGCCGGCCTGGCGGGCGGACCTGGCCGCCCGGGCGGGGCCGTTCGACTGGCAGCTTCCGCTGGCGCTGGCGCTGGCCGCCGTGGCGATCGTGCTGCTCGGCCGGCGGCGGGACCGGTCGCTGGTGCTGCTGGCCGGTGCGGTCCTCACGGTGCTGGCGACGCCGGCCGCGCTCGCCCTGCCCTGGTGGCTCGTCGCGGTCCTGGACCTGGTGCCGGCGGGCGCGCTCGCGCTGGCCGCCGGCTGGCCGGGCCGGCCGCCGCGCTCGGCGGTGCCGATGGCGCTCGCCGCCGTACCGCTGGCCGGGCACGCGGTACTCGTCGGGCTGGCCCGGCCGGCCGGTGCCGCCGCCGTCTGCGGCGCGCTGGTACTGCTCGGCGTGGCGGTCGCGCTGACCGCACTCCGGCCCGTCGCCGTCGCCGAGCCGGGACCGGAGGGTACTGCCACGGCAGCGGTCTCGCCGTTGCGGCGGGTGCTGGGCGGCAGTGGGCTCGCGACGGCGGTACTCGCCGCTCCGGCGACCGTCCTGCTCGCCCTCTTCGCCGCCGGGGTGTCGCCGGGGTGGCAGGCGCGGGCCGTACTGGGCACCGCCGTGCTGCTCGCCGTCGGGCTGGTACCGGTGCGCCGGGCGGTTCCGCACTACCAGCCGTACGCCAACGCGGCGCTGGCGACCGTCGCGCTGGCGGTCGGCCTGGCACCCGGGCTGCCCGGCGTCGGCGAACCCGCCGGCCCGTACGCCGCCGGGGCGCTGCTGCTCAACATCGTCGGGTGGCTGTCGGGGCGGGGCCGACCGGCGGGACCGACCGGTGCCATCAACCGGGAGGACGTCGGGGAGACGGTCGAACGGCCGGCGGGAGCGGTGCCGGCCCCGGCCGCCGTACCGGCCCTGGTCTCCGGGGCGATCCTGCTGCTCCGGGCGGCCGTGGTGGCGGTACCGGCGGTGCTGGCCGTGCTCGTCGCCCCGTACGGCTGGCTGGGCCGGATCTGGTCGGGCCCGCCGGCCGGGGTCGGGCTGTATCCGGCCTGGATCGGCGTCGACCCGGCCGGTTGGCGGCTCGACGGCGCCGGCACGCTGACCCTGCTGCTGCTCACCGGGGCGGCGGCGGTGGTCGGCTGGGTCCGGTGGCGGAGCGTGTCCGGCACCGCGCTGGTGGTGGCGCCGCTCGCGGTCGGTACCGCGCTGGTCGGGCTGGTCGCCGCCGGGGCACCCTGGCCGGCCGTACCCGCGTCGAGCCTGCTCGCCGGGGTGGCCGGCGCGCTCGTGGTGGCGCTGCGGCGCGACGTCGGCCGTCGGGTCTGGCTGGTGCCGGTAGCTGTCGCGTTCGGGGCGGCGGGCCTGGCCGGGCTGCTGGCGACCAGGCCGAGCACGCTCGCCGGGCTGGCGCTGGTCGGCGCGGCCGGGCTGGCCGCCGGTGCGTTCGGGCGCAGCTCGGCGGCCCGGGTGGCGGGCTGGCTGACCGGTGTCGGCGGCGCGGGGGCGCTGGCCGCCACCGCCACGGTCGCGGCCGACCTGCCGTTGCGGATCACCGCGCTGGCGGTGCTGGGCGTCGCCGCGCTGGCCCTGGCCGGCAGCACGCTGCTGGCCGGTGGCACGCTCCTGGCCGGCAGCGGGCTCCCGGCCGGCAGCGGGCTGCCCGCGGAGGGGGCGTCCGGGGACCGGCCGCGTCCGGCGGTGCCGGGCCGCCGGACCGAGGCGGTCGCCGTCGAGGCGGCCAGCCACGCGACCGCCGCGATCGCGCTGCTGCTGACCGTCGGCGAGATCCGGTACGCGGCGGCGGTCTGCACGCTCTGGGGCGTGGCGCTGGGCCTGCGTGCCCTGCGTCCGGCCGAGCCGCTGCCGCACCGCTGGGCCCGGGCGGCAGCGGCGGGTGGCGCCGAACTGGTCGCCGCCTGGCTGCTGCTCGGCTCCGCCCGGGTGGCGCTGGTCGAGGCGTACACCCTGCCGGCGGCGGTGCTCGGGTTGCTGGCCGGCTGGCTGGCGCTGCGCACCTGGCCGGCCCTGACCAGCTGGGTGGCGTACGGTCCGGGGCTCGGTGCCGCGCTGCTGCCGAGCCTGGTCTCGGTCCTCGTCGCCGGTGACCAGCCGTGGCGGCGGCTGCTGCTCGGTGCCGGTGCACTGCTGGCGGTGCTGGCCGGTGCCCGGTGGCGACGGCAGGCGCCGGTGCTTCTCGGCGGTACCGTCCTCGCCGTACTGGCGCTGCGGGAGACGGTCGACGTCTGGGACCGGCTGCCCCGGTGGGTCTTCCTGGCCGTCGGCGGTTTCGCCCTGATCGGCCTGGGCATGACGTACGAGCGGCGGCGTCGCGACCTGCGCCGGCTCCGCGCGGCGGTCAACCGGATGAGCTGAGCCGTCGGCGGAACGGAACGGTGGTGCTAGCACTACCCCCGATACGGGGGTTTCCGGGGTTACTGTGCGCAACCCTGCGCAGGAGACTGGAGATCAGCGCTCCGCCGACCGGCGTGGCGAAAAGCGACGTTGGGAGCTTACAGATGGCGGTCCTCGCTGCCGTGGCCGAACCGGAGACCCGTCGAGGAAGTGATTACTCACGGTTATCTCGGCGGATCAGCGCGGCGGGTCTGATGGAACGCCGGACCGGCTGGTACGTGGCCCGGATCGCGCTCACCGTCGGGCTCTTCGTCGCCGGTTGGGTCGCCTTCGCCGTCGTCGGCGACTCGTGGTGGCAGATCCTGGTGGCCGTCTTCCTGGCCGGTGCCACCACCCAGGTCGCCTTCCTCGGGCACGACGCCGGACACCGGCAGATGTTCCGGCAGCGGCGGGCCAGCGAGGTGGCCGGGCTGCTCGCCGGCAACCTGGCCGTCGGGCTCAGCTACGGCTGGTGGATCGACAAGCACAACCGGCACCACGCCAACCCGAACCACGAGGACGACGACCCGGACGTCGGGGCGGGCGCGCTGGTCTGGACCGACGAGCAGGCGCTGGCCACCCGGGGCTTCGGCCGGTGGCTGGCACGGCGGCAGGCGTACCTGTTCTTCCCGATGCTGCTGCTGGAGGGGCTGGCGCTGCACGTCTCCAGCGTCCGGGCGCTGACCGACGGTACGCCGATCCGGCGACGTCGGGCCGAGGCGGTGCTGCTGGCTCTGCACGCGGTCGGCTATCTGGGTGCGCTCTTCACCGTCCTCTCCCCGGGTAAGGCGCTGGTCTTCCTCGCCGTCCACCAGGGGCTGTGGGGGCTCTACATGGGCTGCTCGTTCGCGCCCAACCACAAGGGCATGCCGGTGATGACCGCCGAAGACGACCTCGACTTCCTGCGCAAGCAGGTGCTGACCTCGCGCAACGTCCGGGGCGGGGTACTGGTCGACTTCGCGCTGGGCGGCCTCAACTACCAGATCGAGCACCACCTGTTTCCGAGCATGCCGAGGGTGAACCTTCGCCGGGCCCAGCCGATCGTCGCGCGGTACTGCGCGGAGCAGGGCATCCCGTACGAGGAGACCGGGCTCTTCGACTCGTACCGGCAGGCGCTGCGGCATCTGCACTCGGTCGGCGCCCCGCTGCGGGCGGAGGCCGCGGCGGCGCGGAGCAGCGCCGGATAGGCCACGGTGGCCGGGGGGATCGTGGGGCGGCCCTGTGCGGGGCCGCCCCACGCGGGCGATCCGGAGAGCGGCGCCTCAGGCGTCCATCAGGCCGAGCATCTCCGCCGGCATCTCGACGACCTCGGAGGACTTCGGCGGGGTGATCTCGACCGGCTTGCCGAAGTTGTCGTAGCTGACCTTCATGTCGCCGATCAGCGGCGAGACGGTCATGGTGTCGGCCACGATCTCGACCAGCCGGCCCTGGGCGTCGACGGTGGCGGTGAACGGGACCGCGTGCACCTTGTCGCCGAAGACCTTCAACGACTCCGGGTCGGCGGTCGGCGACTTGGCCAGGTCGAGGGTGCCCTTGAACTCGCGCTCGCCGACCCGGTCGACGCTGACGATGCCCTTCATCAGGTTGTTCACGCCCATCGGGTCGTCCTCGGGCATGATGTCCAGGGTGCTGCCGTCCTTGATCTTCGCGGCGTCGACCCGCATCCACTCCTTGGGCAGCCCCGGCAGGCCGGCGTACTTCACGAAGAGGTCGGCGTCGAGCAGGATGATCTTGAAGTCCATCGACTGCCCCGGGGCGTCGAGCTTCATGGCCAGGTTGGCCTTCTTGCCCTTCGGGTCCATCGCGCCCTGCGCCGACATCACCGACATCTTGAGGCTCACCGTGAAGGTGTCCTCGTTCAGCTTCCGCACCGACGCGGCCAGGGCGTCGGCGGCACTCGTCTCCGGCGCGGCCGCCGCGCCGTTCCCGTCGCCACGCCGCTCGGTGCCGGGCAGCGCACAGCCCGCGACGCCGACACCGAACGCGGTGACGAGGGCCAGGCCGGCGATCGCCAGCCGTCGAGTCTTCATCTGGTGTTTCCTCCCCGTGACAAAGGCCACGCGCAGTCACCTGCCGTGGCCGGACGCCGGACAGCGTAGCGGGCGGCCACCAGCGGCGGCGCACCGATTTCCGCCGGTGGCGTACCCGGCCTGCGGCGCGACGCCGCGCGGCGTACCCCGGTGCGCCGGACCGTCGCCGTGGTCGGCCGCCGCCGCGCTCCACCCGCAGCCGGGGCGCCCGGTTGTATCCCACGGCCACCGGCCTCGGCGGTAAGGTCTGGCCATGGCAGAGGTGCTGGACGCGGAGGCGGTGCGGACCGAGCTGGCCGAGCTGGAGGGCTGGTCCGGCGATCCGGCCGGCATCGCCCGTACCGTCGAACTGCCCGCCTTCCGTGACGCGATCGATGTGGTGGACCGGGTGGCGGTGGTCGCCGAGGAACTCGACCATCATCCCGACATCGACATCCGGTGGCGCACGGTGACCTTCCGTTGCGCGACCCATTCGGTAGGTGGGGTGACCCGACGTGACGTCGAGCTGGCGCGGCGGATCGACGAGATAGCCCGGGGAGCGGCGTGAGATTCGAGATAAGCAAGGTCCTCGACGCGATCGAGGACCGGGTCAGCACCGACCCGTCGCTGGTACGCGCGGTGCTGGACCTGGCCGAGGTGGTCCGCTACCAGGACCTCGACGGCGGCCGGCCGGCCAGCACCATGCGACTGGGCATGGTGATCGACGCGCTCGGGCGGCACCTGGAGGAGGACAACGTCCCGGTGTACGCGGTGGTGCACCGCGCGCTGCTCAGCGACGCCGACCTCACCTCCAACGAGCGGATGGTGCTCCGGCGCTGGGCCGACAACGGCCTGGTCGAGGTGCTCGTCAACCCCGGCGACCGGGTGCTGGAGGTGGCCGACCTGCTCGGCCTGCCGGTGCTGAGCCGGGGGCGCTTCGACGGCATGTCCGGGCGCTTCCCGTGGGTGACCAGCGCACCGGGCCGGCTGCTCGCCCCGCTGCCGGGTGCCGGCGGCCCGGTGCTGGCGCAGCGGGTGAAGGGGAACGTGGCGGCCACCGGGCCGTCGCCGACCGGCCGGAAGCTGCTCGCCCGCACCTGGCGGTGCAAGGAACCCGGCTGCGTGCTCTTCGGCGGCGGTGGTGGCGGTGGCGCCTTCGCCGACCTCGCCGAGATCGACCGCAAGCCGAGCGGCCAGCCGCCACCGACGCTGCGCACCGGGATGCCGACCTGTCCCCGGCACGACCAGCGGCTCAGCGACGCCGGCCCGAGGCCGAACGAGGAGGTGCTGTCGGTCCGGATCGGCGGCATGGTGCGGCGCCGGTTCGTGGTGACCGCCGAGCGGCCGGTGGTGGTCGGCCGGGCACCGGACGACTCCGGCGGGATCCGGCTCGGCCAGTGGCTCAACGACGAGGCGCGGCGCTGGATCAGCCGCAGCCACGTCCGGTTCGAGCTGCGCGGCGGCGACCTGGTCGCGCAGGACGTCAGCACCAACGGCTCCGGCGTACGGCCGGGCGGGTCGATGGACGAGGCGGAGCGGGTCGCGCTGGCCCACCAGCAGTCCCGGGTGATGCGCGGCGGCGACATCGTGGAGCTCTATCCCGGCGTACAGGTGGGGCGGTCGAGCACCTGGAACTCCGGCGGCATGACGAACCCGACCTCGGTGATGGCCGAGGCGCCGACGATGGCGATCCGGCTGCCCGGCCGGGGCTGACGAACGGGCGGACCGGCCCGTCCCCGGTGGGACGGACCGGCCCGGCCGGCTCAGCGCAGTACGGCGGCGAGCTGCTCCAGCACGTGGTCGAGTTCGTGCGCCTCGACCACGAGCGGCGGCGCGAGCCGGATCGTCGAGCCGTGGGTGTCCTTGGCCAGTACGCCGCGCTCGGCCAGCCGCTCGCACGCCTGCCGCCCGGTCATCAGCGCCGGGTCGATGTCGATGCCGGCCCAGAGCCCCCGGCCGCGCACCGCGACCAGCCCCTCGCCGACCAGCCCGCGCAGCCCGGCGTGCAGCCGCGCGCCCAGCTCCGCCGAGCGGCGCTGGAACTCGCCGGTGGCGAGCAGCCGGACCACCTCGGTGGCGACCGCGCAGGCCAGCGGGTTGCCGCCGAACGTCGAGCCGTGCTCGCCGGGCCGTAGCACGCCGAGCACGTCGGCGTCGGCCGCGACCGCCGAGACCGGCACGATGCCGCCGCCGAGCGCCTTGCCGAGGACGTACATGTCGGGTCTGACGCCCTCGTGGTCGCAGGCGAACGTCTCGCCGGTGCGGCCCAGTCCGGACTGGATCTCGTCGGCGACGAAGAGCACGTTCCGTTCCGTGCAGAGCCGGCGTACCCCGGGCAGGTAGCCGGCCGGCGGCACCACGACACCCTGCTCGCCCTGGATCGGCTCCAGCAACACGGCGACGGTGGTCTCGTCGACCGCCTCGGCCAGCGCGGCGAGGTCGCCGTAGGGGACGATCCGGAACCCCGGGGTGTACGGCCCGAAGTCGTCCCGGGCCTCCCGGTCGGTGGAGAAGCTGACGATCGTGGTGGTACGGCCGTGGAAGTTGCCGTCCGCGACCACGATCGTGGCCTGCCCGTCCGGTACGCCCTTGACCCGGTAGCCCCACTTGCGGGAGACCTTGATCGCGGTCTCCACCGCCTCGGCGCCGGTGTTCATCGGCAGCACCAGGTCCTTGCCGCAGAGCTGGGCCAGCTCGCGGCAGAAGTCGGCGAACTGGTCGTGCACGAACGCCCGGCTGGTCAGGGTGAGCCGGTCGAGCTGGGCGTGCGCGGCGGCGATCAGCGTCGGGTGCCGGTGCCCGAAGTTCAGTGCCGAGTAGCCGGCGAGGCAGTCCAGGTAGCGCCGGCCGTCGACGTCGGTCACCCAGGCGCCCTCGGCCGAGGAGATCACCACCGGCAGCGGGTGGTAGTTGTGCGCGGTCCAGCGCTCCGCGTCGCGCACCGCCGCCGGGGTGCGCGACATCTCGTCCGCCGCCGGGGTGCCCGGCATGTCGTCCGCCTCCTGGGGGCGCAGCACGTCGTCCACGATCACTTGGTCGCCTCTCGTTCCCGCAGCACCAGGGTGCAGCACTTCGGTCCGCCGCCGGCCTTTCGCAGCTCGGACAAATCAACACCAATTGTGTCGTACCCACGGTCGCGGAGTGCCGCCGACAGCCCGGTGGCCTGCGCCGGAAGTACGACGTGCCGGCCGTCGCTGACCGCGTTCAGGCCCAGCACCTCGGCGTCGGCCATCGTCGCCAGCACCGCGTCCGGGAAGAGCCGGCGCAGCACCGCCCGGCTGCCCGGCGAGAACGCCTCCGGCAGGTACGCCACGGTCTCGTCGTCGAGCACGCAGAGCGCGGTGTCCAGGTGGTAGAAGCGCGGGTCGACGAGTTGCAGGGTGATCACCGGCCGCCCGAAGACCTCCTGGAGGTGGGCGTGTGCGGCGTGCGAGGTGCGGAACCCGGTACCGGCCAGCAGCAGCCCGCCGACCGGCAGGATGTCGCCCTCGCCCTCGTTGACCTGCTTCGCCTCGTGCACCTCGAAACCGGCCCGGTCCAGCCAGCCGGCGTACGCCGGTGCCTCGTCGGCGCGCTCCGGGTCGCGGAACTGCACCGCCAGCGCCCGGCCGTCGAGCACGGTCGCGCCGTTCGCCGCGAAGACCATGTCGGGGAGCCCGGGCAGCGGCTCGATCTCGTCGACGGTGTGTCCGAGGTCGAGGTACGTCCGGCGCAGCGTCTCCCACTGCCGCAGCGCGAGGGCGGTGTCGACCGGGGCGGCCGGGTCCATCCAGGGGTTGATCGCGTACTCGACGGTGAAGTACGTCGGCCGGCACATCAGGTAGTGCCGCGTCTGCGCCGGGCCGGCCGGGGTACGCCCGCTGGTGGCGATGGCGTCCAACGTCATGGTCCTGCTCCTGGGGTCGGGCGCGCCCGGCCTCCGTACGGCTCACGAGCTGGCGCCGACCCAACGCTATGCGGCCCCCACCGGCGAAAACCACGTCTGAGCTTTGCTTGCCCCGGCCGATCGTTGCGTCTCCGGGCGCCCTCACCAGCGATCCGTTGCGCCCCGACCGACGCGCCGCCCGGCGGCGCGAAGCCGCCTCGGATAACAAGCGGCCTCGGGTAACAAGCCGCCTCGGGTAAGTAGTGGTCTCCCGACGCCGGAAGCTGCTACGTCAGGGAGGGAGCCGGGACCGCCGAAGGGAGTCAGGCGGGGCGAGGACGCACTTCGGGGGCGGCGTCGTCGCCGCCCCCGAACATGTGCGCTCAGGTGGTGAACCACCACCGGCTGGCGGGGCCAGAGCGGTGCACCACCGCTCCGCGCAGGTCCTTACCCGATCAGAACCGGTCCACAAACTGTGAATCAAGCCACTCGCGGAACCGGACCACGGTGTCGCCGTCGGTGGTCGGCCAGTCGAACTGGCCGGTCATCGCCAGCACCGCGACGACGACGGCACCGACCCCGAGGACGATCCCGATCAGCGCGTCGGTCTTGCCGGCGACGTGCCGGCGGGCGGTCGCGGAGACGCCGCTGACGCCGAGCAGCAGGGCGATGGTGCCGAGCACGATGCCGTAGCCGGCGAGCGCGCCGGACAGCACGAACGCGGCGGCGGCCACCCCGAACACCAGGCTCAGCGTGGCGAGCATGCTGGCCCGGGGACGCGGACCGCGGTCCACCACGACCGGTTCGCTCTCCGGCGTACGGTCGGCGTCCGGCGTACGCTCGCCGAGCCCGCGCTCCGGTTCGCTCGTGCGGTCGGTGTCGCGCCGGGTCTCGGTCCGGGTCGCCGCCGGTGCGGTCGCGGTGACCGGGGGAGCCGTCCGGGGCGCGGTGTCGGGCTCGGTGACCGTGCTCCCGGCCCGGTGCTTCGCCGGGTCGTCGGTCCGGGTGGTGTCGCCCCGCTCCTCGGTCCGGTCGGTCGCTCCGGTACGGGTGCGCGCGGCGTCAGCCGCCGTGGCGGTGCCGGTCGACCGCTCGTCCCGGCCGTCGACGCGGTCCTCGCGGCCGTCGACGTGCTCGTCGCGGCTGTCGACGTGTCCGTCGCGGTTCTCGTCCCGCGTCGGCGCCGGCTCCGATTGGCGCATCAGTGATGGAATCCTGACCACAACACACCTCCTGATCCATGCGTGGAGCCTCATTGATGGCGCCTACGCAGCGTTGGGATCGGTGTACCCCGATGTGCGATCCGCCACACATCGGGCGAGGTGGGTGGGGCCGCCCTCAGTCGTCGTCGGACCGGGTGAGGATGACGTGGTCGCGGCGCTCGCCTCCACCGCCGGCGGTTTCCATCCGCTGCACGCGATTGCCGGGCCGGAATGGACGGGGCTGCCGGTCTGGGTCGACGGCATCGTCACCGGAATCATGGTCGGCGGTTGGCAGGAAGCCGATGCCCGACCTGATCAGCCGGATCCAGCCGGGCGGCGGCGCCCGTCCCTGAGCCCGGTCGCCCCCTCCCATGGTTTTGCCGACCGGGATCCTGTGCGGGCGCCGCCGCCTCGGCCGCCGGTACCGCTGCCGCGCGGAGACCGGCCGCCGTCGTGATACGGAACCGGCGATTGCCGGGCTACCGATCACCAGAAAACGGCGTAGAACATGCGTAGTGGGTGTCGATAAGTCGAGTGGAACGAGGGGAAGCCGAGTAGAGGTCTTCTTCTGCCGGCATTTCCGGTCGATGTGGTCCTTGCGGATCGGGCGCGGCGGCGGGGCCTCATTCCGACTTCAGATCAGCGCGGCCGGCAGACGCCTCGGCTTCGGGTTGGCTCGGCGTACCGGTTGCGACCTTCGGCGCGGCGGGGTGGCCACCCGGGCCCGCTGCGCGGGGCGCCAGTGCACCGGTTGCAAGCCGGCCAACTGGACGTAGATTTCCCGACGTCGAACGGCGTTGCCGTACTCGTCCAGACTGTAGCCGGTGAGCCAGCACCAGCCGTGATAGGTGGGCTTTTCGCTCACCCGGGTCACCCGGAACAGCATGGCCCGCCGACCGCCGAACTGTACGCTCGCCGCCGCCCCGACCTGCACCACCATTCCGGGGCGGGGTGGTTCCTGCATCATGGGACCGGGATGAGAAAGCCGGGTCCGTTGGGATCGAGTCGTACCCAGCAGTTGGCGGCATCGCCGCAGACGGGGCACCTGCCGAACCGATCGGGGCTGTGCGAGTCGGCCAGCAGATAGCTGTTGACCAGGATGTCGGCCGACGTGTACGGCGGTGGATCGGCGGCCCGGTCCGTCCAGGCGATGAAACGATTGTGTAACCAGCCGGCGGGAACATGTCGTAGATCCTCGGCGGCGTTGACGAGATGGTGGGCCAGGTAGTACCTGAGTGAGACGATGCTGCCCGCGAACTCGGCCCGTAGCTGTCGTCTTCGGACCGCACAGGGCCAGTCGTCGCCGCATCCGGTGCAGGTCCACAGCGGAGCGGCGGGATCGTGGTCCCACATTTCCGTTCCCCCCGCTTGGGTCGTCAGAGGTTCGGCTGCCATGCAATCGATGCTTTACTAGAGCGCGAAACAATGCAATATTACGTCTTGGCTGAACGATTTCCCTCTAACGATCTGTAATTACCTGAATCACGGAGAGTACTCAGTGGACATTACAAATCAAATGAAAGGTTCACTCGAAAGGTAATACTGGAGAGGGGGAGTGAAGTGCAGGCAGGGGTGGACTCCACCGTTCCTCGCAGAGAGCTCGGGCGGCACCTACGCCAGCTCCGCGAGGAGGCCCGGCTCACCATCAAGGTGGTGTCCGAGGCGTTGGAGTGGTCGATGCCGAAGATCTGGCGCATCGAGAGCGGGGCGACCAGCATGCGGTCGCTGGACGTGGAGGCGATGTGCCGGATATACGGTGCGTCACCGCAAATGACCGAGGCCCTCACCGGGCTGGCGAAGGAAACCAGGGCCCGGGGGTGGTGGCACTGCTACGGCGAGGCCATTCCCGGCTGGTTCGAGCCGTACGTGGGGTTGGAGGCCGCGGCAAGCCATCTGCGGATGTACGAGCCGCAGTTCGTTCCGGGACTACTGCAAACGCCGGCGTACGCCGCGGAGGTCTGCCGGGTGGTCAGTCCCGAACTCGCACCCGCCGAACGCGAGCGGGCGGTCAGGGTCGAACTGGCCCGGCAGGAGATCCTCGACGGGCGGCGCGGGCCGGCTCCACAGCTCGACGTCGTACTCGACGAGGCGGTGCTGCGTCGGGTCGCCGGCAGCGGGCAGATGATGGGCGAGCAGTTGCGGCATCTGGTGGCCGTCAGCCAGCAGCCGAACATCTCGGTCCGGGTGCTGCCGTTCTCGGCCGGGCTCTACCGGGCCGAGCGCGCCAACGGCGGCTTCGCCATCCTCGAATTCCCGAAGGACGGCCTCGGGCGCCGCACCGAGCCTCCGATCGTCTACAGCGGCGGTCTGACCGGCGCGCTCTATCTGGAGAAGCCGCACGAGGTGGACAGCCACGCCGCCGTCTGGCGTGACTTCGAGGAGATCAGCCTCACCGAGGAGCTGTCCCGAAAACTGATCACGACCGTGGCGGAGGAGTACGGCGGGTGACGCCGTCGAGCACGACCCGGCCGTGACAGCCGGGGTCAGCAGCATCACGGGGAGGGGGAGAAAGAACCGGCAGCCTGCCGTACGTCGCCGATGTGGGGAGACAGCGGCGACGGGCGGGACGAGCGGTCGGAATGTCGGGCCGAGCCGTCGGGCGAGGTTCGGTGACCCGCCGTTGCCCGGGACCGGGCCGGTGGGGGTGGAGTGCGGACGACCGCCTCCACCTCCGCGTCCGTACCCGACGGGACACCGACTCCGCCGATGCGGCACCGCACCACCTGGCGTGCGGTCCCGCGGGCGTGCGCGGTCTCAGCCCCAGGCACGGTCGAGTGCCAGCGCCAGCCGCCGCGCCCACTGCCGCGCGGTGCCGGCGACACCGGGGTACTCGTCGAGGAAGTTGTGCCAGTCGACGTCCCAGCCGAGCACGGTCTCGGCGGTGAAGTCGTCGGCCTCGGCACCGAGTTCGGCTCGCATGAGCGTGCGGACGAGGTCCCGGTCCACAGTGGTGTGTTCGGCGAGGAGCACGGCGTCGTAGAGGTCCTTGCCCTGCGGGTAGGCGTCGGTGGCCAGCCAGAGCAGCTTCCAGGCCAGCGAGAGCCCGGCGGGCGCGGCCAGCACCGGCACGTCCACGCCGGGCAGCACCAGCGCCTCCGGTGCGAGGGGCAGCCGCTCGCCGAAGACGATGTCGAGCTGCACGTACCCCTCCGGCGCCTCCGGCGTGTCGAACGGGACGACCAGCCGCCGCCCGTCGGCGCGTTCGTAGGTCCAGATGGCCGACTCGGAGATCTGGTCCGCCCGCAGGCCGACGTCGCCCGGGATGCGCCGGACGGCGGCCCTGACGTCGTGGAGCAGTGCACGGGCGTCCGCGCTGTCGCTCCGGATGGTGTGCGGGGTGACGACGAAGTCGAGGTCGCCCGGTTCCCGGGCCGCGTCGCCGACCCAGGCCGCCATCGTGACGCTGCCGCGCAGCACCAGGTGCTCGCTTCCCCAGCGGGTCGCGGCGACCGCCGCGAGGATCCGGTTCATCGCGGTGTGCCGGGCGCCGGCCCATCGCCGGCCGGTCTCCGCGACCAGGAAGCTGGGCTCGCCGGCGCGGTAGGCGTTCGGGTACTGCTTCAGCGCGGGGTCGAACGCCGCCCGCTGCCGGACGGTCGGGTCGGCGGGCAGCGGCCGGTACGTCGGCGGATAGTGCGGGCTGCCGGCCGGTGCGGTCCGAATCTCGTCCTCCCGGCTGTGCGCCCAGTCTCTGGCGGCCCAGATCGGGGCGTCGCTGAGCCAGCCCTCGTCGTGCGACAGGTGACTGTCGGACACCACGTACTCCTGCTCGAGGGTCACGATCTCGTGCCCGGCCGACCGGAGCGCCTCGACGAGCGCGTCGAGCCGCTGCCTGGCCGTGCCGAGCCCGACGCCGTGGCAGCGCTGGGTGACGAACCGTTCCTCGGCGCCGCCGCTCCGTTTCCGGCGGGCGTTCCGGGAGAGCCGGGCGTGGTGCGGGGTGATCACGTCGGTGACCGCCAGCAGGGTCGGCACCGACGCGTCGGGGAGCAGCAGTTTGACGTGATGCTCGAAATACCGCCCCGCGGGCTCGGTCGCCGCCTCCTCGTCGGACTGCGGCAGGCCGGTGCACCACGGCGCTGCCTCGATCTTGGAGCGGCACTCCGGGATGCCGGCCCGGCGCAGCCGCTGCCGCCAATGCTCCACCACGGCGTGCTGCTCCCGCAGGGTGCCCCGGCCGGTCAGGGTGAGCATGGGCTGGGAGGCGAACGTGCCACGGTCGAGCACGATGTGCAGGAACTTCACCCCGTGCTCGGCCGCGAACGCCGCCAGCTTCTCGGCATGCTGCGCGTGCACCGTCACGTGGATCTCGAAGTCCCCCGACACCTCAGACACCGGCGTAGCGTACGGCCGGGCCACCGGGCCGGGAAACGCGGTTTCCGGTGCGCGTCCCGCCCGCCGCCGCCTCGGCCCGCCCCGGCGGGTGGGACCGAATTGGTGCTTTACCAGCGCGGGAAGTAATGCAATATTACCTCTTGGCCCGAACGGTTCTTATTGATCTCTTCTATTGCTGGCGATCCGTCATCGGTCTTGAGGTCGGTATTACAGATCGACTGAAAGATTGGTGCGGCGATAATTCCGGAAAGGGGATGACGGTGCGGGCAGAGGTCGACTCCACCGTTCCGCGCAGGCAACTCGGGCGTCACTTGCGTCAACTCCGCGAGGAGGCCCGACTCACCATCAAGGTCGTTTCCACGACCCTGCGGTGGTCGACTCCGAAGATCTGGCGCATCGAGACCGGGGCGACCAGCATGCGGTCGCCGGACGTCGAGGCGATGTGCCGGATCTACGGCGCGTCCCCGGAAATGACCGAGGCGCTGACCGGGCTGGCCAGGGAGACCAAGGCCCGCGGCTGGTGGCACTGTTACGGCGATGCCATCCCCGAGTGGTTCGAGCTGTACGTCGGCCTCGAAGCCGCCGCCTCCCACCTGCGGATGTACGAGCCGCACTTCGTGCCGGGACTCCTACAGACCTCGGCATACGCCAGCGAGGTCTTTCGGATCGGCAGTCCCGAACTCGGGCCGGTCGAGCGGGACCGGGCGGTCAAGGTCCGGCTCGGCCGGCAGGCGATCCTGGGCCGTCGCCACCCGTCGGCCCCGCAGCTCGACGTGATCCTCGACGAGGCGGTGCTGCGCCGCGCGCCCGGTGCCGGATCAATAATGGCTGAACAGTTGCGGCACCTGGCCCTTGCCAGTCGGCAGTCGAATGTGTCGGTGCGGGTGCTGCCGTTCTCGGTCGGGCTCTACCGGGCGGAGCGCGCTAATGGCGGTTTCGCGATCCTTGAGTTTCCCAAGGACGGCATCGGCCGCCGGACCGAACCGCCGATCGTCTACAGCGAGGGGTTGACGGGCGCGCTGTACCTGGAGAGGCCGCACGAGGTGGAAGCCCATCTCGCCGTCTGGCGAGATATCGAGGAAGATAGCTTGACGGAAGCAAAATCACGAGAGCTGATCGAGTCGATCGCGGAGGAGCATCCAGCATGATGATCGATCTGTGCCGGGCCGACTGGCGGAAGAGCAGCCGAAGTGGGGGCGGCAACTGTGTCGAGGTGGCGGACAACCTGGTGGGGGTTGTCGGGGTGCGGGACAGCAAGGACGTGACCGGGCCGGTACTGGCGTTCCCGCCTCGCGCCTGGGCGGCGTTCGTGGCTGCCGTGGCCGGCGGCGCCGCACCGACCCCCGACCGCTGACCTTCCCGCTCCGACCGGAATGCTTGCGTACGCAACAAAAGTAGACCACGATCAAGACATCGTCATCGATGCCTTGGAGGTCACTGATGCGGCGAGCACACGCGAGGGTCGGGGCCGGTTTCTTCGCGGCGATCGGCCTGGCCGCCGGACTCGGCGTCGCGGCGTCGCCCGCCTCGGCAGAGCCCAGCGGCCTCACCTTCTATAGCACGCCGTTCAGCGTCGAGGTGGCGCACGTCGCCGCCCCGACCGGCGAGTGCGCGCCGCTGCCGGCGACCGCGCGCGGCCACGTCGGCTGGAGCGGCTTCACCGACGTCGTCCTCTACCGGACCGCCGACTGCACCGGTCAGGCGACCAGCACCGGCACCCTGCGCACCTACGAGGCCGGACGCTTCAGCAGCTTCCGCGCCCGCTGACAGCCAGGCACCCACAGCACCCCGTCACGCCCGCGCCCGCAGCCGGCGTTGTGCTGGACCTGGACAAGAGAGGCGTTACCCGAGGCGGTAAACGCCTCTGTTGTCCAGGTGAGCAGGGTCATCCCCGCCGTCACTCGGCGAGGCGTACGGTGTCCGGCCGGGGGAAGGGCAGGTTCCAGTCCGGCGGCCAGCCGTGGGCGGTCAACCCACCGGTACCGAAATCGAGGAGTCGGGGAATCCGCCACTCCCACCACGCCTCCCCGGGCGGGCGGCCGGGCCAGGGCACGGTGACCGCCCGGAACCGGTCGTCGATGGCGTCCAGTTCCGGCTGCCGGATCGCCCGGACCCGGGGCGGCAGCAGCGGCCAGACCCGGGCCAGGATGCCCCGGCAGGCGATGTCGTTGCGGAACTCCGCATCGCTCCAGGAGTAGCCCTCGGCCACCTCGTCGACGATCAGGTCCCAGCCTTCGAGCAGCGAGTTGAGGGTGGGGCGCTGCCCGACGGGGCGGGGACCGGCGCCGGCGGCGACGGCGGCATACACCCCGTCGTACTCCTCCGCGGTCAGGACCACCTCGTCCGCGGGCTCGGGTGCGCCGGTCATCGCGCCGGGAGGGCGACCCAGGTGGCCCGGGCGCGGGCCAACTCGGCACCGTCCGGGGCGTACAGGGTGGTGTACACCAGGGCCTTGCGGCCTTCGGTCGCGGCGAGGGCGCCCCGGACCACGCACTGCTCGCCGGGGGCGGGCAGCCGGTCCAGGCGTACGGCGATCCGGCCCAGCACGTACGGGCGGCCGGCGCCGATCACCGACCAGCCGCCGGGGCAGTCCAACGCGGCCCAGACGGTCGGGTCCGAGACGTCGTCCGGGACGGTCCACGGTGCGGCGGTACTGCCGTCGGCGAGCCGCCCGGGGAAGATGCCCAACCCGTCGGTGCGGTCCGGGCCGCAGACGTAGCAGGTCGGGAACGGATGGTCGGCGAATCCCGGGTACCCCTGTGCGGCCTCGACCGCGTCCGCGTACCCGATCGGTGGGACCACGGTGTCGATCTCGGCGTCCGACGCGACCTCGGCCACGACGGCGCCGTCGGCGGTGCGGACCTGGCAGTCGAGCACCGACAGCGGGGTGTCCAGCGGCGGCGGCATCCGGAGGGTGACCTCGCAGGTCTTGCCGTGCGCGAAGAGGCCGGCGGAGTAGCCGCCGTTGCCGGAGCCGGGCGGCCCGTTGAACCGGGCGGGGATGTGCATCGCCTCCGCCTTCCGCGAGGTCGGGGCCCGGGTCGCGGGCCGGTGGGAACGACCCCACGGTACGCGTGACGGGCCGCCGATCCGGGGCGGGCGCCCGGACGTCGATGTCCCGGACGCCCGCCCCGGCGCTGCCGGCGGCGCGACAGCGGTGCAGGCGGAGCGACGGCGGTGCTACCAGCGCGATCGCGGTGCTACCAGCGCGACGGCGGTGGTGGCGGGACGACCGGCGGGCGGTCGTCGCAGGTGATGGTGTTCGGCAGCAGCCAGGGCGCCAGCCACGGGCCGGTGGTGCCGCCACCGTCGTTGCCGCCGAGGTCGGTCAGCCGGAACTCGGAGCCGGTCGGCGGGAAGTTGAACGAGCCGCAGTTGTTCACCCCGACCGCGCCGACGTTGCGGGCGTCGACGTTGGCGAACGACGCGCCGCCGGCCGCCCGCGCGCTGAGCACCGAGGTGCCGGTGCCGTCGACCCGGATGTCGGCGAAGCTCACCCCGTCGATCGAGTACAGGTCCTTCACCGACCACTCGCTGACCAGCATGATCGCGTTGTACGTGCTGTCTAGGTAGTGGTCGCCGGTCACCCGGATGTCCGCGTCGATGTCCCGCTCCAGCGCGTAGATCCAGATGGCGCCGAGCCCGATGTTCCAGTTCAGCTCGTACGTCCCGGCCCGCACCACCGTGTTGTCGGTGATCCGGGTGGTGCCGGCGAACGGCTCCGCGCCGAACCGGGAGCCGAGCTGGATGCCGCTGCCCTCCCGGACCGGGTCGGCGATCAGGTTGTTCGAGACCGTGTTGTCGGTGCCGCCGTAGAGGGCGATCCCGTTGGCCAGCGTCGGGGTCTGGATGGTGTTCCGGTCGAAGGTGTTGCGGGCGTCCGCCACCCGGTCCGACCACATCGCCAGGGCGTCGTCGCCGGTGTTCCGGATGAAGTTGTTCCGGACGGTCGAGTCGGTGACTCCGGTGTGGAAGTTCAGCGCGTCGGCGATCTGGTCGACGACGATGTTGTTGGTGACCCGGACGTTCCGCATCGGGCCGTCGAACCAGATGCCGACCTTGGTGTGCTGGATGTGCAGCCCGTCGATGGTCGAGTCGCTCATCGCGCCGCCGATGCCGTTCACCTGGTCGGTGTCGATCCGCTCGCGTACGTCGCCGGAGATGGCGAAGCCGGAGAGGTGGACGTTGCGGCTGCCGCCGTCGGCCGCGTCCCTGCCGTAGAAGCCGACCCCGGTGTGCACCGAGCCGTCCGGCGCGGGCGGGTCGAGGGCTACCTGACGGCCCTTGACGACCGTGTACCAGTTGCCGGCGCCCTCGATCGTCACGTCGTCGACGATGATGTGCCGGTTGACCTGGTAGGTCCCCGGCGGCAGGTAGACCGTCAGCCGGGTCCGCTTCGCGAAGGCGATCGCCCGGTCGATCGCGTCGGCGGAGTCCCGCCGGCCGGTCGGGTCGGCGCCGAAGGCGAGCACGTTCGCGGCGAGGAGTCGCACCCTCGGCGGGCCGACGAGTTCCGAGTCGAGCAGGTCGATCACGGTCCAGGCGGCGTCGCTGCCGGTCGGGGCGGTCAGCCGGATCCGGTCGCCGGCCCGGTAGGTGCGGTCGAGCCGGAGCCGCTGCTCGTCGTAGAAGTGCATCGGCCGGAACGGCTTGGCGATCGTCGGAAACGGTGTGGTGGCCGCCGGTACGCAGCCGCACTCGGTGATCCACCAGTCCGGGTGCAGCAGGTCGGCGTCGGGGTCGTTGCTGAACGGGTACTGGTTGTAGAGCCAGGAGTACTCCGAGGTCAGCGTCATGGTCTGCCGGCCCTTGCCGTTCACCGTGACGTGCAGCGGTGCGGTGATCCCGCCGCCGTCCGGCGAGTCCGGGATGCTGTAGCGGACCGTGATCGCGTTGGCCGCCCTGGGCAGGGTGAACTCGACGTACTGCCCCGGGTGCAGCCGCACCGCCGACCGGCCGGACGCCTCCGCCGGCAGCGTGTAGGCGGTCCGGTCCGGGCCGATGACGGTACCGGTGGTGCGGGCGTGCTCCGCCTCCTGTTCGAGGAAGTCGACGGCGGCGCCCCGGCCGGCGACGAGCGCGGGGTCGAGCCCGGCCCGGGTGACGACCGGAGCGGATCCGCCGTGACCGCTCGGCTTGGCGGCGCCGTGACCGCTCGGCTTGCCGGTGGCGAGGTTGGTCGGCTTGGCGACGGCGAGGCCGGTCGGCTCGGCGGCGGCGGGGGCGGGCGCGGGGGTGATGGTCGAGAGGCCGATTCCCAGCACGGCGGTTGCCGCGAGCCAGCGGGACGGTCGGCCGGACCAGTGCGACGGAACTCCGAGAATGCTCCGTGACATCGGGAACTCGTTTCTCTGGGGGCCGTCATGTTATTGCAGAAAACTGTCCACATTCAAGCGCCTGTTTGTCGCGTATCGTGCGGCACTTGCGGCGGTCGGGACGGTCTTGCCCCGGGTTGGCCCGGCCCCCGTCGAGGGGAGGTGTGAGAGCGGTACCAGTAGATATGTTGCCGGGATGGAGATCCGCCCGTACCGGTCCGGCGACCGGGCCGCCGTGCACGACATCTGCATCCATACCGCCGACGCGGGGCAGGACGCCTCCGGCTCGTACGCCGACCCGGGCATCCTGCCGCACATCTTCGCCCACCCGTACGCCGAACTGGAGCCGGAACTCGCCTTCGTGCTGGACGACGGCGGGCAGGCCGTCGGCTATGTCCTCGGCACCGCCGACACCGCCGCCTTCGTCCGGCGGTTCCGGGACGAGTGGCTGCCCCGGGTGGCGGACCGCTATCCGGCACCGGCCGGTGAGCCGGCCACCCCGGACGAGGTCATGGCGCACCTGCTGCACACCCCGGAGCGGATGATCCTGCCGGACCTGAAGGATTATCCCGCGCACCTGCACATCGACCTGCTCCCCGGCTATCAGCGCGCCGGCCACGGCCGGGCCCTGGTCGACACCTTCGTCGGGGCGCTGCGCCGGGCCGGCGTACCCGGGCTGCACGTCGGGATGATCACCGACAACCGGTCGGCCCGGGCCTTCTACGACCGGCTCGGTTTCCACGTCGTCGACGTCGCCGACCCGGGCCCGCTCACCTACCTCGGCCTGCGCTGCTGACCCGCGCCGCTGTCTGCCGGCGCCGCTGCTGACAGCGGTGCCGCTGCCGATCGGCGGCGCTGTTGACCGACGGGGTTGCTGACCGACGGGTTGCTGACCGGCGCCGCTGCTGCCTGACGCCGCTGCTGACCGGCGGTGCCGCTGGCCGGGCCGGCGGTCAGCGGTTCTGCACGAGCTGCACCGGGTTGCCGTCCGGGTCGGCGGTCCAGGCGATCAGCAGCCGGCCGAGCCACTCGTGCGGTGCGGCCAACGCCGGGGCCCCGCTCGCGGTGAGCGCGGCGTACGCGGCCGGGACGTCGTCGGTCCAGAGCACCACGGCCACCCGCTGACCCTCGGCGATCGGGTCGAGGCCGTGGTCGTCCCGGGTGGAGGCCGCCGAGGCGATGCCGATCCGGTAACCGTCGAGCACCAGGTCGACGTGAATCGGGTCACCCTCGGCCGGCACCCGGAAGGTCTCCGCGAAGCCCAGATCCAGATAGAACCGCACCGCCCGTTCGACGTTCTCGCTGAACAGGATGACCTGCGGGCTGCGCAACACCGGCATCCGGCGACGCTAGCAGTCGACCGCCGGAGCCGCCGATCCCTGCGCCCACGGCTGAAATGGCTGGGTCGGCCATTCCCGCCTCGGTAGCCTGTGGCGGTGTCCCCGCAGCTCCCGCACCCCGAGCCGGGGGTGCCGGACACCCGGGGACCACTGCGCTACATCTGGTGGCTGGTGCGCAGCCAACCCGTACGCGTGCTACGGGGCAGCCTGCTCGGCACGGCCTGGATGGTCGGGCTCTCGCTGCGGCCGTACCTCGTCTCCCGGGCGATC
Source organism: Plantactinospora sp. BC1 (assembly GCF_003030345.1). Classification (NCBI taxonomy): domain Bacteria; kingdom Bacillati; phylum Actinomycetota; class Actinomycetes; order Micromonosporales; family Micromonosporaceae; genus Plantactinospora; species Plantactinospora sp. BC1. The sequence continues at coordinate 3,284,087 of NZ_CP028158.1, read as the reverse complement.
GACGACGGGCTGCGCACCGGGAACACCCGTGCCTTACTCTTCTGGGCCGCCACGATCGTCGTCGCCGGCCTCGGGCTGGCCCAGCTCGGGATTCAGCGGCACCGGACGATGACCTTCATCCGGGAGGACGCCAGCGCCCGCTCCGCCGCCGTACTCCTGCGGCAGCTCTCCCGGATCGGCGCGGTACTGCCGCGCAAGCTCGCCGCCGGTGAGGTGGCCACGGTCGGCGGCTCGGACATCACCAACACCTCGCACGTGCTGACGCTGACCGGGCCGGGCGTCGGCGCCGTACTGGCGTACACGGTCGTCGCGGTCATCCTCTGGTCGATCTCGCCACGGCTCGCCCTCTGTGTGCTGCTCGGCGTGCCGGCGGTCGCGATCCTCATCGGGCCGCTGCTGCGCCGGCTGGACCGGGCCGAGTCCGTCTACCGGCAGCGGCAGGGCGTGCTCACCACCCGGGCCGGGGACATCGTCGCCGGGCTGCGGGTCCTCGCCGGGGTCGGCGGCCGGGACCTCTTCGCCCGCCGGTACGCCGTCCGCTCGCAGGAACTGCGGGCCGAGGGCTACCGGGTCGGCGCGGTCAGCAGTTGGATCGAGGCGCTGACCACCGCGATCCCGGCGGGTTTCCTCGCCGCCGTGATCTGGCTGGCCGCCCGGATGGCCGTGCACGGCGAGATCACCATCGGGCAACTCGTCGCCGTCTACGGGTACGTCGCGGTGCTGATCGTCCCGGTGTGGTTCCTGATGCAGGGCAGCTACCAGGTGATCCGGGGTCGGGTCGCGGCCCGCCGGATCATCGCCCTGCTCCGGCTGACCCCGGACGAGGTCACCGGCCCGGAGCCGGACGACGCGGCTGGCGCGAGGCGGGGAGAAACCGGTGGCACAGAGCGGGACGGCGCCGGTGGCGCGGGGCGGGACGGCGCCGGTGGCGGAGAGCGGGACGGCGCGGGTGGCGCGGGGCGGGACGGCGCCGGTGCCGGGGCGCTCCGGCCTGCCCCGGCCGGTCCCGCCGAACTGCACGATCCGGTCACCGGGCTGACCGTGCCGGTCGGGCGGCTGATCGGGGTCGCCGCCGCCGACCCGGCCGAGGCGACCGCCCTGGCCGATCGGCTCGGCCGTTACCGACCCAGCGAGGCGACCTGGGGCGGGGTGCCGCTGACCGCGATCGCGCTGCCCGAGGTGCGGGCCCGGATCCTGGTCGCCGACCACGACTCCTACCTCTTCGCCGGGACGCTGCGGGAGATCCTGCACAGTGGACGGCAGCACACCGACGCCGAGCTGCGGGCCGGCCTGCGGGTCGCCTCCGCCGAGGACGTCGTGGAGGCCCTGCCGGAGGAGCTGGACACCCCGATCGACACCCGGGCCCGCCGGCTCTCGGGCGGCCAGCGGCAGCGGGTACGCCTGGCCCGGGCGCTGCTGGTCGAACCCGAGGTGCTGATCCTGGTCGACCCGACCTCGGCGGTGGACGCGCACACCGAGGCGCGGATCGCGCAGCGGCTCCGGGACGCCCGGGCCGGTCGCACCACGATCCTGCTCGCCACCTCGCCGCTGCTGCTCGGGCACGCCGAGCAGGTGGCGCACCTGCGCGACGGGCGGATCGTCGACACCGGCACCCATGCCGAGCTGCTCGACCGCGACCCGGGCTACCGGGCGCTGGTCTCCCGGGACGGCGAGCCGCTGGCGGCGGCCGGCGGGGCCGTCGACGGCGAGGGGGCGCTGCGGTGACCGGGCTGCCGGTGGCGGACCTGGGCACGGTACGCCGGGCGGGGTGGGACCTGATCGCCCGGGACCGGCGGGCGGTCGCCGTCATCCTGGTACTGCACGTGGCGGCGACTCTCGCCGGGCTGGCCGCGCCCTGGCTGCTCGGAGTCATCGTCGACGAGGTGGTGGCCGGCGCCGGCACCGGCACGGTGGACCGGCTGGCGTTGGCCATCGTCGGCTGCGTGGTGGTGCAGACCGTGCTCTCCCGGTACGCCCAGTACGCCGGCCACCGCTTCGGGGAGCGCGCCGTCGCCCGGCTCCGCGAGGAGTTCGTACGCCGGACGCTGGCGCTGCCGGTCTCGGTCGTCGAGCGGGCCGGCACCGGAGACCTCGCCACCCGCAGCTCGGTCGACGTCGCCACGGTCGGGGTCACGGTCCGCCAGGTGGTGCCGGTGGTGGTCATCGCCTCGGCACAACTGACCCTGCTCTTCGGAGTGATCTTCGTGCTGCATCCGGTGCTCGGTGTCGCCGCGCTGGCCGGGCTGCCGTCGATCGTCGCGGTGACCCGCTGGTATCTGCGGCGGGCCTCCACGGCGTACCTCGCCGAGGGCGCCGCGTCGGCGGAGCTGACCGAGGCGCTGACCACCACCGCCGAGGGCGCCCGGACCGTCGAGGCGCTCCGGCTCAGCGGCGAACGGGTCGCGCACGGCCGGGCCCGGATCGGGCGGGTCTGGACGTCCCGGCGGCGTACCCTGCGGCTGCGTTCGGTCTTCTATCCGGTGGTGGAGTCGAGCTATCCGCTGCCGATCGCGGCGGTACTGCTGGTCGGCGGCCTCTGTCTCGACAACGGGCTGGTCACCCTCGGCGAGGTGGTCGCCGCCGCGCTCTACCTGCAACAGGCGATCGGTCCGCTGGACCAGATCCTCCAGTGGATGGAGCAGGCACAGCGTGGCCTCGCCTCCTTCGCCCGGGTGCTGGGGGTCGGCCAGGTGCCGCCGGAGCCGCGCGGGCGGGGCGCCTCGCCGGCCGGGAAGCAGATCGAGGTCCGGGGTGTCCGCTTCGGTTACGCCGACGGCCCCGACGTGCTGCACGGGATCGACCTGACGGTCCGGCCCGGCGAGCGGCTGGCCATCGTCGGCCCGTCCGGGGCCGGCAAGTCGACGCTGGCCCGGCTGCTGGCCGGAATCGACCGCCCCCGGCACGGCGAGGTGAGCCTCGGCGGCTGCCCGGTCACCGACCTCGACCCGGCGCAGCGGCGGCGCCGGATCGCCCTGGTCACCCAGGAGCACCACGTCTTCATCGGCTCGCTGCGGGACAACCTCGCCTTCGCCGCCCCGGACGCCACCGACGCGCAGATGCGGTCCGCGCTGGTCGCGGTCGGTGCCGACTGGTACGCCGACCTTCCCGACGACCTCGACACCGAACTCGGCGACGGGGCCCGGGAGCTGAGTCCCGCCGAGGCGCAGCAGCTCGCACTGGCCCGGCTGGTCCTCGCCGACCCGCACGCGCTGATCCTCGACGAGGCGACCGCGGCCCTCGACCCGACCACGGCCCGGCGTACCGAGCGGGCGCTTGCCGCGGTGCTCGCCGGGCGTACGGTGATCGCGATCGCGCACCGGCTGAACACCGCGCACGACGCGGACCGGGTGGCGGTGATGGCGGACGGCCGGATCACCGAGCTGGGCAGCCACGACGAGCTGCTCCGGGCCGACGGCGCGTACGCCGCCCTCTGGCGCTCCTGGCACGGCTGACCCCCTGCGCCGAGTGCCCCGAAGACGCTCCTGGTGCCGTGACCGGTCAGGAGCCTTCCCCGTCGGAGTGTAGCCGCGTGCCGGTGGCGGTCTCCTGCTCGCCGAGCCAGCGGCTGTGCGTCTCCCAGGCCGACTGCTTGCTGGTGGCCAGGGCGGCGCCGATCTGCGTCCAGGAGGCGCCGGTGGCCCGGGCGGTCCGGACCGTCAACTGCCGGCCGTAGCTGGCCTTGCGCATGATCACCTCGCCCAGGGCGAGCAGTTCCAACGCCTCCTCCCGACTCAGCGGCCGGGCGTCCGGATCGGGCTCGGTCTCGTCGTCCGGGTCGTCGGTCGGCGGGGCGAGCGCGTCCCGGAGCCGGAGGTGGTCGTAGCGGGCGGCGGCGGTCAGCAGGGTGAAGCGCTGTTCCAGCTCTTCGGGAGTACTCATGTACGCCACTCTGCCGTCAAGTCACCTTGACGTCAAGCTGCCCTGACGTCAGGCCGCCTTGGCGAGGGACATCGACGCCTCGACCCGGCGCCAGAGGTTCCCCGTGACTCGAACCCGAGCCGACGTTGCGTCGTTGGTCCCCGATGACGGCCTCTTCCGCGACCAAGGAGCATCCGGTGCCGACCCGCCTCAACCCATACCTCAGCTTCGACGGGAACGCCCGGGAAGCGATGGAGTTCTACCAGCGCGTCTTCGGCGGCAACCTGGTGCTGAGCACCTTCGGGGAGTTCGGCACCGAGGGCGACCAGGCCGACCAGGTCATGCACGCCATGCTCGAAACGGACAGCGGGTTCACCCTGATGGGTTCCGACGTGCCGCCCGGGATGGAGCACGCCCCGGGCAACGCGATCACGGTGAGCCTGAGCGGGGACGACAGCGACGAGCTGCGCGGCTACTGGAACGCGCTCTCCGAGGGCGGCATCGTCTCGGTACCGCTGGAGCGGCAGATGTGGGGCGACGAGTTCGGCGCCTGCGCCGACCGGTTCGGCACCCCCTGGATGGTCAACATCTCGCCGCCGCGCGGCTGAGGCCGGACGGGCCCGGAAGTCTATGCTTGGCGACCATGCCCGAGGGTCACACCATCCACCGGCTGGCCGCCCGGCACCGGGAGCTGTTCGGTGGGGAGAAGGTGCTGGCCAGCAGCCCGCAGGGGCGGTTCGCCGAGGGAGCCGCGCTGCTCTCCGGAGCCGTACTCGAGCAGACCGAGGCGTACGGCAAGCACCTGCTGCACCACTACGGCGGCGGGCAGACGCTGCACGTACACCTCGGGCTCTACGGGAGGTTCACCGACGGCGACGGTGAGCCGCCGGCGCCGGTCGGCCAGGTCCGGCTGCGGCTGCGTAGTGACCTGCACTGGCTGGACCTGCGCGGCCCGACCGCCTGCGAGCTGCTCTCCCCGCCCGAGGTCGACGCCCTGCGGGACCGGCTCGGTGCCGACCCGCTGCGCGCCGACGCCGACCCGGACGCCCCGTACGCCCGGATCCGGCGCAGCCCGACGCCGCTCTTCGCGCTCCTGCTCGACCAGTCGATCGTCGCCGGCACCGGCCTGATCTTCGTCACCGAGGCGTTGTTCCGAGCGGGCCTGCCGCCCACCGCTCCGGGCCGGGACCTCACCCCGCAGGCGTGGGGGAGGATCTGGGCCGACCTGGTGGAGCTGATGACGACGGCCGTCGCGACGGGGCGGATCGACACCGTGCACCCCCGGCATCTGCCCGAGGCGATGGGCCGGCCGCCCCGGGTCGACCGGCACGGCGGCGAGGTGTACGTCTACCGCCGTGCCGGACTGCCCTGCCACCTCTGCGGTACGGCGGTCCTCCGGGCGGACCAGGCCGGCCGCAACTCGTACTGGTGCCCGCGCTGCCAGCGGGCGCCGCGCCGATCCCGGGCCGGACGGTGAGCGGGCCCGGCTCGGCGGACTCGGCGACCGTCAGGGCGTGACGCGGCGGATGGTCAGGTAGCCGACCCCGGCCAGCAGGGCGGCCAGCAGCGCCGGCCAGCCCACGATCCAGGCCGCCACCGGCTGGTCGGCGAACCAGCCGCCGATGCCGGACCAGAGGTCCAGCCAGGTGAGCAGTACGGCGACGCCGGCCAGCACGAGCAGGGTGCCGGTGCTCAGCAGCCACATCCCGGTCAGCCCGAACCGCTTGTAGAAGACCGCGACGAAGATGCCGAGGAAGCCGAGCAGGACGAACGGCACCGTGTAGATCGCGATCTGGAGCAGCGGGTTCAGGTCGTCGATGAAGTTCAGCCCGAAGAAGCGCAGCCGGATGCCCCAGCCGTCCGTGGCGTCCTCGACCAGTTGGCAGCAGAAGAGCAGTACCCCGAAGAGGATGGACTGGACCGTCAGGAAGAGCGCGGAGGCCAGGTAGAAGGTCCGCCGGATCACGCTCAGCGCCATGCTGAAGGGCAGCAACTGGGTGATCCAGTTGATGCTGGTGACGAAGACGACGATGTAGATCGAGACGATCGCGCCGGTCGTCGGGTTCACGTCCCGGTCGCCGATCACCAGGAAGACGGCGTAGTTGACGGTGAAGACCATCAGGAGCAGCAGCCAGGGCCAGGCCACGGTGTTCTGCCAGCCGACCAGTTGGACCCGGGTCACGGTCAGCACGCGGTTCATCGGGTGGTCTCCTTCCGGGTACCGGTGGCGTCGCCGCCGGACCGGGCCTGTGCGGTGGTGAGCCGGATGACGATCTCCTGTAGCGAGACCGCCTCCAGGTCCAGCCCGAGCGCCTTCGCCTGGGCGCGTTCGGCGGTGCCGAAACTGCCGCGCAGGGTCGCCCGGGCGTACCGGCCGAGGGTCTCGCGGTGCAGCTCCTCGTTCCGGGCGGCCAACTCGTCGACGGCGGTGGCCGGTCCGGCGACCGTGACCACCTGGCCGCGCAGCGCCTCGGCGGTGGTGTCCAGCAGCACCCGGCCCTGGTCGAGCAGGAGGACGTGTTCGAGCAGCTCGCCGACCTCGTCGATGAGGTGGGTGGAGAGCACCACGGTCCGGGGGTGCTCGGCGTAGTCGGTGAGCAGGTGGTCGTAGAAGAGGTGCCGGGCGACGGCGTCGAGACCGAGGTACGGCTCGTCGAAGAGGGTCAGCGGGGCCCGGGAGGCGAGCCCGATGATGATGCCGAGCATCGAGTGCATGCCCCGGGACAGTTTCCGGACCTGCCGGCCCAGCGGCAGCCGGAAGTCCGCCAGCAGCGTCTGCGCGAAGTCCTCGTCCCAGCCGGGGAAGAGCAGCCGGGCCGACGCCAGCGCGTGCCGCACCTTGAAGTACTGCGGGTAGGTCTGGCTCTCCTTGATGAAGCAGACCCGGGACATCACCGACTCGTTCTCGTACGGCGGCGTCCCGTCGATGGTCAGCCCGCCCGAGCTGGCCAGGAGCTGCCCGGTCATGATCTGCATCAGGGTGGTCTTGCCGGCCCCGTTCCGGCCGAGCAGGCCGTGGATCCGGTTCTGCTGAAGGGTGAAGCTGACGTCGTCCAGGGCGGTGACGTCGCGGAACCGCTTGCTGACGTGTTCGGCGCGGACCACCGTGGTCATCGGTCCTGCTCCCATCGGTCGATCATGCGCTTGAGTTCGTCGGCGTCGATGCCGAGCTTGCCTGCCTCGGCGAGCAGCGGGTGCAGGAACTGCTGGGCGAACTCCTCGCGACGGCGGTCCCGCAGTCTCGCGCGGGCGCCGGTGGCGACGAACATGCCGATACCTCGTTTCTTGTAGAGAATCCCGTCGTCCACCAACTGGTTGACGCCCTTGCCCGCGGTCGCCGGGTTGATCCGGTGGAATGCCGCCAGCTCGTTCGTGGAGGGGACCTGGGTCTCCTCGGCGAGCGTGCCGTCGATGATCGAGTTTTCGATCAGCTCGGCGATCTGGAGAAAGATCGGTCGCCCGTCCTCCATCAGCCGGACCCGCCCGCCGGCCGGCGGGGCCCGGGCGGACCGGCCGGGTTCGGCCTCGTGGGTTCGTTACTCATGTAATTAACCATCCAACCAACCCGGCTCGCTGTCAAGGTCGGAGAGCCGACCAGCGGGGTTGCCCCGGCCACATCGCCGGTTCCGGCCAGGTCCGCCGCCGAGCCGTGGCCATAGGCTGCCGACCTGATGCCCACCCTCACCGCCGCGATGCTGCTGGCGGCGGTACTCGGATTCGCCGTGCTGCGCCCCCGCCGGCTGCCGGAGGCCGCCGTCGCACTGCCGGCGGCGCTCCTGGTGGTCGCGGTCGGCCTGGTGCCGTGGCCCGCCGCCCGGGCGGAGCTGGCGATGCTGGCGCCGACGGTCGGGTTCCTGGCCGCGATCCTCGTGCTGGCGCACCTCGCCGACGCCTGGGGCGTCTTCGGCTACGCCGGCGCGGTCGCCGCACGGGTGGCCCGGGGCGGCTCCGGCCGGCGTCCGGCCACCCGACTGCTCGCCGTGGTCTTCGGCATCGCGGCGACGGTGACCGCGGTGCTCAGCCTCGACGCCACGGTGGTCCTGCTCACCCCGGTCGTGCTGGCCACCGCCACCGCCAGCGGGGTACGCGCCCGCCCGCACGTCTACGCCTGCGCCCACCTGGCCAACTCGGCGTCACTGCTGCTGCCGGTGTCGAACCTCACCAACCTGCTCGCGTTCGCCGCCAGCGGGCTGACCTTCGCCGGCTTCGCCGCCACGATGGCGCTGTCCTGGCTGGCGGTGATCGCCGTCGAGTACCTGGTGTTCCGGCGGTTCTTCCGGGCCGACCTGGCCGCCCCGGCCCGGCCCGGCGCGGTCGAACCGGTGCCGCCACCCCGGTACGCGCTCGGGGTACTCGGCGCGACGCTGGCCGGTTTCGTCGCGGCCGAGCCGCTGCACCTGCACCCGGGCTGGGTGGCCGGGGGCGGTGCGGTGCTGCTGGGCGTACCGCTGGTGGTCCGGGCCCGCCGCGCCGAACGGCTGCGTACCGCCGGCCGGATCGTGGCCGAGGCGCAGCCGCTGTTCTGCGTCTTCGTCCTCGCCCTCGGCGTCGTCGTGCTGGCGGTACGCCGCAACGGCCTCGACGACCTGGTCGGCCGGCTCGCCCCGCACCGGGCCGACCTGCTCGGCCTGCTCGCGGTCGCCGGGCTGGCCGCGCTGCTGGCCAACCTGGTCAACAACCTGCCGGCGACCCTGGTCCTGGTGCCGACGGTCGCTCACTCGCCGGGCCTGGTACTGGCCGTGCTGATCGGGGTCAACGTCGGACCGAACCTCTACTACGTCGGCTCGCTGGCCACCCTGCTCTGGCGGCGCATCCTGCACCTGCGGGACGACCCGCCGGCCACCGGCACCTTCCTGCGGCTCGGCGTGCTCAGCACGCCCGCCGGACTCGTCGCCGGGGTGGTCGCGCTCTGGGCGGCGCTACACCTGACCCAGTCCGCCTGAGGGAACGGCGGGATCAGAACCAGCGGCGCTTCGGCGGGCGTACGGTCACCGAGCCGAAGATGACTTTGGAGTGCACCTCCAGCACCGGACCGCCGGGCGGGGCATCCCCGCGCAGCTTGGACTCCTTGCTGCCGAAGACCGCCGTACCGGTGAGCCGGACCTCCACCCCCTCCGGCACGAAGATCGTCACCGAGCCGAAGATCGCGGTCGCCTCGATCGTGACCACCGGATGCGGCAGCGTGGTGTCCTGCAACTCGATGTGACAGTCCCCGAAGACCGCACGCGCCTCCAGCCGGGCCGGCACCGGCCAGCGCCCCTTGCGGGACTCGTTGCCGAAGATCGCGACCAGCCGTTCCGGAGCCGACCCGGCGAGAGCGGACTCCGACCGGCGGGCCGGCACCGCGGCGGCCGGCGAGCCGGTCGGCAGGTCGTCGGTGAGCCGGGCCAGTTCACCCCGGGTCTTGGCGGCGTGCGCGGCGGTGGCCCGGTCGGCGTACTCGTCCAGGGTCAGCCGGCCCTCGGCGGCAGCCGTACCGAGCAACTCGACGACCTGCTCGCGCTCCCGGTCGGAGACCCGGATCCGGTCGGCGTCGTCCTGCGGTTCCCGCTCCATGGCGGCACAGCCTATCGGCCATCGGGTACCCGTTGGCGCCCGCTCAGCGGATGGCGTCGACCGCCTTGCGGGCGGCGACCAGTACCGGATCCCAGACCGGGGCGTACGGCGGCGCGTAGCCGAGATCGAGGCCGGACATCTCGTCCACGGTCATCCGGTTCCAGAGCGCCACCGCCAGCACGTCGATCCGCTTCGCCGCCTCGGAACGGCCGACGATCTGCGCACCGAGCAGCCGCCCGCTGCGCCGCTCGACGATCAGCTTCACCGTCATCGGCTTCGCCCCGGGGTAGTAGCCGGCCCGGCTCGTCGACTCGACCCGTACGGCGACGAACTCGAAGCCGGCCGCCGTCGCCTCCTTCTCGAGCAGCCCGGTACGCCCCACCTCCAGGTCGCAGACCCGGGTCACGGCGGTGCCGACCACCCCGGCGAAGGTGGCGTACCCGCCGCCGATGTTGATCCCGGCGACCCGGCCCTGCTTGTTGGCGTGGGTGCCGAGCGGCACGTAGACGGGCTGCCCGGAGACCCGGTGCACCGACTCGACGCAGTCACCGGCCGCCCAGACCCCGGGGGTGTCCACCACCCGCATCCGCAGGTCGACCCGGATTCCGCCGGTCGGACCGATCGGCAACCCGGCCTCGGCCGCGAGGGCGGCGTTCGGGCGTACCCCGAGACCCAGCACCACGATGTCGGCCGGCAGCGTGCCGTCCTCGGTGACCACGGCGGCGACCCGGCCCTGCCTGGTCTCCAGCCCGGTCACGGTGACCCCGCTGCGCACGTCCACGCCCAGCCCGCCCAGCGCCTTGCGGACCAGGGCGCCCATGTCCGGGTCGACGGTCGACATCGGCTCGGGGCTCCGCTCCACCAGGCTGACCGAGAGACCGCGCTGGATCATCGCCTCGGCCATCTCGACGCCGATGTAGCCGCCGCCGACCACCACCGCCCGGCGCGGTGCCGGATCGCCGTCCAGCCAGTCGATCAGCGCCGCGCCGTCGTCCAGGGTCTGCACCCCGAACACCCCGGCCGCGTCGGTGCGGGCCCAGGGCGGGGTGACGGGTACGGCGCCGGCGGCGTACACGAGCTGGTCGAAGCCCTCCCGGACCTCGCGCCCGCCGTGTTCCAGATCCCGGGCCACCACCTCGCGCCGGTCCAGGTCGATGCCGACCACCTCGTGCCGGAGCCGGACGTCGACCTGGAATTCCTCCCGGAACGTCGCCGGGTCCCGGCTGACCAGTTGGTCCGCGTCGTCGACCAGCCCACCCACCCAGTACGGGATGCCGCAGGCCGAGTAGGAGGTGAAGTGGCCGCGTTCGAACGCGACGATCTCCAGCGCGGACCGGTCGCGGCGGCGCCGGGCCTGCGACGCGGCGGACATCCCCGCCGCGTCGCCGCCGACCACCACCAGCTTCTCAGCCATGTCCGGCGCTGCCCCGGGTACGCCGGACCAGGTCGTCCAGTACGTCGGAGATCTCGTGCCGCCGCGCGTAGGCGGCCCGCTGCCGGGCGGCGCCGGTGCCGTGCGCCTGCAACCGGCTCAGCAGCTCGGTGACCAGCGGCAGGTCGCCGTGGCGTTCGAGGGCCGGCCGGAGCCGGTCGAGGAGGCGGCGCATGAGCTGCCAGGCGGGCCGTACGCTGCCGTCGACCGGGTCCACGCCGAGCCCTTCGAGCCCGTCGTGCGCCGCCCGCCAGTGCGCGCCGACCAGCATGTGGTGCGACACCCGGGGCGCCGGCACCCCGGCCGCGATGTCGGCCAGGGCGGTGTCGACCAGGGCCCGGACCAGTGCGGCGACCAGGATCGTGTCGTCCAGGCCGGGGCAGACGTCGCCGATCCGCACCTCCACCGTCGGATACTTCGACGACAGCCGGGCGTACCAGTAGAGCATCCCCTCGTCGAGCATCATCCCGGTGCCGATCAGGTCCTCGACCAGGCTCTCGTAGTGCTCGTGCGACTCCAGGAAGGGGGTCGGCGCCACCGACGGCCAGCGCTCCCAGAGCACCGAGCGCCAGCTCGCGTAGCCGGTGTCCCGACCCTGGTAGAACGGCGAGTTCGCGGTGGCGGCGTGCAGGATCGGCAGCGCCGGGCGGAGGTGGTTGAGCACCTGCACGGCGGTCTCCGGTTCGGGCACGCCGACGTGCACGTGCATGCCGTTGACCCCGGGCGACGGGACCAGCAGTCCGAACCGTTCGATCATCTGGTCGAACCGGGGGTTCTCCACCAGCGGCGGCATCGGGCCGTCGACCGGGCCGGTGCCGACCGCGACCAGGCGTACGCCGGCCGCCTCGGCGGCGTCGGCCAGCCCGGTACGCAGCAGCCCGAGCGAGTGCCGCAGCGCGGTCAACTCCAGCCCGGGCGGGGTGCCGATCTCGATCTGGCTGGTCTGGAACTCGCGCTGCACCTGCCCGCGCAGTTCGTCCGGCACCTCGGCCAGTACCGCCTCGACCGCGGGTGCCGCCGCGCCGGTCACCGGGTCGACGAGCAGGAACTCCTCCTCGACCCCGACCGTCAGCGATTCCGGTCCATCGTTCGGCAGAGGTTGCACCGGTGCGGTCAGCCCGTCGAGCATCACCATCACCATCACCGCCCGTCGTTCGATCCGAACAGCGTCGCTGGCGCGACCGGTTGTTCATTACCCTCAGTGTCGATGCCGGGAAACTCCCCGGGAGACCAATCGCGGCATCCGGCTGTTCCCGTGCTTCTGTTCCCGTGCTTCTGTCCGGTGGGCCGGCGGCCGGGACGGTCGCGGTGGACGTACCGGGGGCGAGGCATCGACGGGTGTTGACAGGTGGGGACGGGGGACGTACAACTCCTGAGAGAGCGCTCTCTCGGCTCCGTCTCCACGCCGGGCTCCCCGTCCCGGCGTGGGGCTCCCCGTCCCCTGTAGAGAGGCCCCGCACATGTCCACCACCCGGATCGCCCAACCCGCCGGCCGGAGCACCAGAAGGCGCCTCGCGCTGCTGGTGGCCGTGACCACCCTCTTCGCCACGGTCTTCGCCACCGTGACCGTGACCGCCCGGGCCGCCATCCCGCCCCCGGCCTCCGGCTGGAGCCTGGTCTGGGGCGACGACTTCACCGGCGCCGCCAACACCCTGCCCTCGTCGGCGAACTGGATCATCGACACCGGCACCAGCTATCCCGGCGGCCCGCCGAACTGGGGCACCGGCGAGATCCAGACCTACACCAACAGCACCGCCAACGTCAGCCACGACGGCAGCGGCAACCTGCGGATCACCCCCATCCGCAGCGCCTCCGGCCAGTGGACCTCGTCCCGGATCGAGACGGTCCGCAGCAACTTCAAGCCGCCGTCCGGCGGGGTGCTGGCGATCGAGGGCCGGATCCAGATGCCGAACGTGACCGGCGCGGCGGCGGCCGGCTACTGGCCGGCGTTCTGGGCGCTCGGCGCGCCGTACCGGGGGAACTACCAGAACTGGCCGGGGATCGGCGAGTTCGACGTGATGGAGAACGTCAACGGGATCAACTCGGTCTGGGGCGTACTGCACTGCGGCGTCGCGCCCGGCGGGCCGTGCAACGAGTTCAACGGCATCGGCGCCCAGCGGGCCTGCCCCGGCTCGACCTGCCAGGCGGCGTTCCACACCTACCGGTTCGAGTGGGACGCCTCGGTCAGCCCCCAGCAACTGCGCTGGTACGTCGACGGCCAGCACTACCACACCGTCACCCAGTCCCAGGTCGGCTCGTACTGGTCGCAGATGACCGACCACGCCGGCTACTTCCTGCTGCTCAACGTCGCGATGGGCGGCTCGTTCCCGAACGGCGTGGCCGGCGGCACCACCCCGACCTCCGCGACCGTCTCCGGCCGGCCGATGCTGGTCGACTACGTCGCGGTGTACAGCCGGGGCGGTGGCACCAACCCGACCAACCCGCCGACGACGCCGCCGCCGACCACGCCGCCGCCCGGCGGCACGGTGAGCGCGTACTCGACGATCCAGGCCGAGGCGCACAACGGGCAGCAGGGTGTCGGCGTCGAGGCGTGCAGCGAGGGCGGCCAGAACATCGCCTGGCTGGCCAACGGCGACTGGGCCCGCTACGACCGGGTGGACTTCGGTTCGACGCCGCCCCGGGACTTCGTGGCCCGGGTCGCCTCGGGTGCCGGTGGCGGGGTGAGCGGCCTGGTGCAGGTCCGGGTGGACAGCCCGACCGGTCCGGTGCTGGGCAGCTTCGCCGTCGGCAACACCGGCGGCTGGCAGAGCTGGCAGTCGATTCCCGGCAACGTCTCGGCGGTGACCGGGGTACGCACGGTCTACCTGACCTTCAGCAGCGGCCAGTCGGCGGACTTCGTCAACCTCAACTGGTTCACCTTCCGGCGCTGAGCCAGGGAGGGTCCCGTCGCTGACCCGCGCGAGCGGTCAGGACCGGGTCCGGCCGGCGTCTCCGGCTTCTCGGCCCACCGGAGACGCCGGCCTCGGGCGTGCGCGACCGTCTGCCAACCCGTGCGCCATCGTCCCCATTCCGTGCGCAACCGTCTTCCGGCCCGTGCGGAGGCCGCAGCCCACCCTCTTGCGAAAAACAGTTAACCTTCCTAATAATTGGCGGACAGTCGATGGCTGTGGATGCCCGACCGCTCGGTGGAGGACCACATGAGACGCCGCAGAAGCCTTGTCCTGTCCGTAGTCGCCGGCCTCGTGGCGGCGGTCGGCGTCGCCTGGGGAGCGCTGCCCGCGTACGCCGCCGGGCCGACCGCGACCTTCGTCAAGACCTCCGACTGGGGCTCCGGCTGGGAGGGGAAGTACACCATCACCAACGGCGGCACCAGCGCCATCAACGGCTGGTCGGTCGCCTTCGACCTGCCCGCCGGCACCACGATGGGCAGCTACTGGGACGCGCTGCTGACCTCCTCGGGCCAGCGGCACACCTTCACCAACCGGTCCTGGAACGGCAGCATCGCGCCCGGCGCCTCGGTGTCGTTCGGCTTCCTCGCCACCGGCTCCGGCAGCCCGGCCAACTGCACCCTCAACGGCGCGGCCTGCGGCGGCGGCAGCACGCCGACCACCCCGCCGACCACCCGCCCGCCGACGACGCCACCCAGCACCGGGACACCGACCACCCCGCCGACCAACCCGCCCGCGACCGGGCTGCCCAAGCACTTCCTGACCGGCTACTGGCACAACTTCGACAACCCGGCGGTCGAGCTGCGACTGCGGGACGTGCCCGCCGAGTACGACCTGATCGCCGTCGCCTTCGCCGAGGCCACCAGCACGCCCGGCGCGGTCACCTTCGGCATCGACCCGGGGCTGTCGGCCTCGGTCGGCGGCTACACCAACGCCGACTTCACCGCCGACGTCCGGACCGTCAAGGCGCGGGGCAAGAAGGTGATCCTCTCGGTCGGCGGCGAGACCGGCCGGGTCGCCGTCAACGACGCGGCCTCGGCGACCAACTTCAGCAACAGCGTCTACAGCCTGATCCAGCAGTACGGCTTCGACGGCGTCGACATCGACCTGGAGAACGGGCTCAACCCGACGTACATGGCGCAGGCGCTGCGGTCACTGCGCAGCCGGGTCGGGTCCGGCCTGATCATCACCATGGCACCGCAGACCATCGACATGCAGTCGCCGTCGGTGTCGTACTTCAAGCTGGCCCTGGACATCCGCGACATCCTCACCGTCGTGCACACCCAGTTCTACAACTCCGGCTCGATGCTCGGCTGCGACCAGTCGTTCGCGTACTCCCAGGGCACGGTGAACTTCATGACGGCGCTGGCCTGCCTGCAACTCGAAGCCGGACTCCGCCCCGACCAGGTGGCGCTCGGGCTGCCCGCCGGTCCCGGGGCGGCCGGCGGCGGCATCGTCGCACCGAGCCTGGTCAACCAGGCGCTGGACTGCCTGGCCAGGGGGACGAGCTGCGGCAGCTTCCGCCCGCCGCGCACCTATCCCGGGATCCGGGGCGCGATGACCTGGTCGATCAACTGGGACGTCGCCAACGGCAACAGCTTCGCCCGGACCGTCCGGCCGCACCTGAACACGCTGCCCTGACCGGTGACGCACCGGCGGTGCACCGCCGATGCACCGGCGGTGCACCGGTGCCGGGTCGTCAGCGGGTGCTGGCGGCCTGGCGTCGGTGCGAGCGCCGGCGCAGCTTCTTCACCACCCACAGCCCGATCATGACCGCGAAGATGGCCAGCAGCCCGTAGTCGAAGTAGCTGGCGTACTTGTCGATCTGCTGCCATCGGGACCCGAGGCCGTAGCCGAGGCCGACGAAGATCGCGTTCCAGAGACCGCTGCCCAGCGTGGTCAGCACCAGGAACCGGCCCAGCGGCATCCGGTCGGCGCCGGCCGGGATCGAGACCAGGCTGCGGAACACCGGGATCATCCGGCCGAAGAAGACCGCCCACGAGCCGTACCGCTCGAACCAGCGGTCGGCCCGGTCCAGGTCGTCGGTGTCGACCAGCGGAATCCGGTCCAGCCAGCGCTTGAGCCGGTCCTCGCCGAGCGCCGCGCCGAGCCAGTAGAGCAGCAGCGCACCGAGCACCGATCCGGCGGTGGCGGAGAGCGCCACCAGGACCACGTTCATCCGGCCCTCGCCGGCCAGGTAGCCGGCCATCGCCAGCACCAGTTCGCTCGGCACCGGCGGGATGATGTTCTCCAGCGCGACCAGCAGACCCACTCCGGGTACGCCCATCGCGTCGATCACCCCGGCTATCCAGCCGGTCAGTCCGCCGAGTTGCGTCGGGTCCACGTCCTGGGCGAGGGCCACGGCGCACCCACTCCTTCGTAGGCTCGTAGGTCGGCTCAGGGAAAGCCCGGGAGAAGAGGTCTGCGTACCCCGAGATCGCCCCGGTTACACCCGCCGCCGCGACGGTCCGGCACACCGATCCGGTTTGCCGAGCCGGCCGATCGGAAATGAGCTTCCGTCATGACGGACCGGTGGTACGCGGAGGCGGTCGTCTACTGCCTCGACATCGACACGTACGCCGACTCGGACGGCGACGGGATCGGCGACATCAGGGGCCTGATCGGCCGCCTCGACTACCTGGCCCGGCTCGGGGTGACCTGTCTCTGGTTGCACCCGATCCATCCCTCGACCCAGCGCGACGACGGCTACGACGCCACCGACTTCTACGGCGTCGACCCCCGGCTCGGCACCCTGGGCGACTTCGCGGAGCTGCTGCACCAGGCCGCCAACCGGGGCATCAAGGTCATCATCGACCTCGTCGTCAACCACACCTCGGACCAGCACCCGTGGTTCGTCTCCGCCCGCTCCTCGCCCGACTCGCCGTACCGGGACTGGTACGTCTGGTCCGACGAGGCGCCACCGGACCGGCGTCAGGGCATGGTCTTCCCCGGCGAGCAGGACGAGACCTGGAGCTACGACCGGACCGCGAAGGCGTGGTTCTACCACCGCTTCTACCGCTTCCAGCCGGACCTCAACTTCGGCAACCCGGCGGTACGGGCCGAGGTCAAGAAGATCATGTCGTTCTGGCTCCAGCTCGGGGTGGCCGGATTCCGGATCGACGCGGCGCCGTTCATCATCGAGCTGACCGAGCCCGGCAACCCGGACTCGCCGAAGGATTTCGAGTTCCTGACCGAGCTGCGCCAGCACGTCCAGTGGCGGCGGGCCGACGCGCTGCTGCTGGCCGAGGCGAACGTGCAGCCGGCGCAGCTCGTCGACTACTTCGGCGACAGCGGCGGCTCCGCGAACCGGCTGCACATGCTCTTCGACTTCATGCTGAACGGCCGGCTGATGCTCGCGCTGGCCCGGCAGGACCCGGAGCCGATCGTCGACGCGCTGCGGGACACCCCGGCGCTGCCGCCCGGTGCCCAGTGGGCCACCTTCCTGCGCAACCACGACGAGATCGACCTCTCCCGGCTCACCGCCGAGCAGCGGGCCCAGGTCTACGCGGAGTTCGGCCCGGACGAGAACATGCGGATCTACGACCGGGGCATCCGGCGCCGGCTCGCGTCGATGCTCGGCAACGACCGGCGTCGGATCGAGATGGCGTACGCCCTCCAGTTCTCGCTGCGCGGCACGCCGGTGCTCCGCTACGGCGAGGAGATCGGGATGGGGGAGGACCTGTCGCTGCCGGGTCGGGAGTCGATCCGTACCCCGATGCAGTGGTCCGGGAAGCCCAACGCCGGCTTCTCCAGCGCCCCGGCCGACAAGCTGGTCCGGCCGGTGATCGACAGCGGCGAGTTCGGCTACGAGCGGGTCAACGTCACCGCGCAGCGGCACGACCCGAAGTCCCTGCTGGCCTGGTTCGAGCGGATGATCCGTACCCTGCGGGAGGCGCCCGAGGTCGGCTCCGGCTCGTGCACGCACGTCGACCAGGAGATGCCGCACGGGGTGCTCGCGCACCGCGCCGACGGCCCGACCGGCTGCATGCTCTTCCTGCACAACCTCGGTACCCGGCCGGCCGTGGTCAACCTGGGCGCGCTGCTGCCGGAGGCGGACATGCCGATCGACGTACTCGCCGACCGGGAGTACCCGCCGGTGGGCAAGCTCGACGCGCTGGAACTGGCCGGGTACGGCTACCGCTGGATCCGGCTGTACCGCTCCGACCTGGTCGAGTGACCCGGTCCCGGCGGGCGGCGGCTCAGGCGGGTCGGGCGGGCCGGCTGCGGCGCAGCCAGAGCAGGCCGAGCACCGGGAGCACCAGCGGGATGTAGCCGTAGCCGCCGCCGAAGTCCGACCAGACGGTGTCGTCCGGGAAGAGCGCCGGGTCGAGCAGGCTCAACGCCCCGACGCTGAGCACCCCGGCGAGTTCCACGGTGCAGCAGACCAGCGCGGTGCGGCGCCCGACCCGGTCGCCCCGGGCCAGCCCGACGGTCGCGACGATGTAGATCGCCGCGGCGAGCGCGGAGAGCAGGTACGCGACCGGCGCCTCGTCGAACTTGGTGATGATCTGCACCCCGGCCCGGCAGCTCGCGGCGATGGCGAAGAGGATGTAGACGGCGACCAGCGCCCGCCCCGGACCGCTGTTGACCCGTCTGGGCGGTGTGCCGGAGGTCGCCGGCTCGGTGGTCACCGGCTCAGCCACCGGGGAGCTGCCAGGTCTGTTGCAGGCGTACCACGACCACCGGGATCACCAGGCAGACGACGGTGACGATCACCGAGCCCCAACGGGTCGGTTCCATCCGAGCCAGCACGCCGGCCAGCGGCGGCAGGCAGACCAGGGTGACCAGGTAGCCGGCGAAGGTGCCGGCCTCGGCGGGCTGCTCGCCGCCGATCCAGGCGACCACCGCCGCGGCGGCGAGCGCCAGCAGCACCAGCTCCAGCACGGCCAGGCCGGCGAGGTGGGAGACGTCCGGCGGCCGGTTGCGCATGGTCGTGACCAGGCTCCAGCCGGCGAGTACGAGCGAGAGCACGATCGAGGACGCGACCAGGAAGTCGTTCATCGGCCGGCCCCGGGGTGTACGCCGGTGCGCGAGGGCGGCGCGGCGGCGCGGGACCGGTCTCGGCTCACCGCCGCAGTCTACTAACCGGCGTAGTAGCGCCGGTGACCGGGGCGGAGGCACAGGTCGACCGCCTATCCGATCTCCTCGGGCCACTCTCATGATATCGGCCTGGCAAGCTGGTTCGCGTCGGCGCGAATGATGATTTCTCAGCCCTGAACCGTACATATGCTCGCCGGAAGCCACGCTTGGACTCACCGGGGGAGCACTGTGTCCGACGCCCGAACTCAGGAGATCGCCGCCGAACAACAGGTCGTCGACCGGGTCTACGCGCGGCTCGACGTGCTGCGGAAGCAGGCGACCGCCCTCGCCGACGAGGGTAGGCAGCGGGCGGCCGCCGGCCCGCTCACCGGGTTGGTGGAGCGCGACGCCATGGCGCACCGGGCCGCCACCCGGCTGCGGGCGCTCGACGCCGAAGCGGAGGGCCTGGTCTTCGGCCGGCTCGACTTCGACGACGGCGAGACCTACCGGATCGGGCGGCTGGGCGTACGAGAGGGCACCGAACCGCTCCTGATCGACTGGCGGGCACCCGCCGCCGCGCCGTTCTACCGGGCCACCCCGGGAGAGCCGCTCGGCGTGGTACGCCGCCGGGTGATCATCTGCCGGGGTCCGCAGGTCGTCGACCTCGACGACGACGTGCTGTCCCCGGACGACGCCGGCAACCTGCGGGTACTCGGCGAGGGTGCGCTGCTGGCCGCGCTGCGCCGCTCCCGTGGCCCGCACATGCGCGACATCGTCACCACGATCCAGCGGGAACAGGACGAGGCCATCCGGGCGCCGGCCCGGGGCGTCACGCTGATCACCGGCGGGCCGGGGACCGGCAAGACGCAGGTGGCCCTGCACCGGGCGGCGTACCTGCTCTACACCGACCGGGGCCGGTTCACCGACGGTCGCATCCTGGTGGTCGGCCCCTCGACGGTCTTCACCAACTACATCGGCCGGGTGCTGCCCTCGCTCGGCGAGGAGAGCGTGCACCTGCGTGCCCTCGGCGAACTCGTCGACGGGGTGGCCGCCACCCGCCGGGACCGGGCGGAGGTCGCCCGGATCAAGGGCAGCGAGCGGATCCGGGACGTGCTCACCGAGCTGATCTGGCAGACGCCGCCGACGGCGCCGGACCGGCTGCGCCTCGTCTACGCCGGGCAGGTGCTCACGGTGGACGGCGACGACCTGCCGGCGGCCCGCCGTCGGGTACGGGAGCGGTGCGAGACGACCGGCACGTTGCCGAACGCCGCCCGCCAGGCCGCCGCCGCGGTTCTGCTGGATGTCCTCTGGAGCAGGGTCGACGGCGAGCACCTCGACCGGCGACTCTTCACCGAGGAGGTCGGCGACCGGGGCGAGTTCCGCCGGTTCCTCCAGGCCTGGTGGCCGGTGCTGACCCCGACGGCCGTACTCGGCTGGCTCGCCGACCCCGCCCGGGTGGTCGGCCTGGACGACCGGGCCGCTGAACTGCTCGCCGACTCCTACCGGGGCCGGCCCGGCGACTGGTCCGTGGACGACGTGCCGCTCCTCGACGAGCTGACCCAACTGCTCGGCGAGCCGCCCGCCGCGCCGAGGGCACCGGAGCCGGAGTGGCGGCTGCGCGAGCTGAGCACCGGTACCCGGGTCGTGCACACCTTCGTGCTCGGCACCGGCCTGCGCGACGGCTGGGAGCTGTACGCGCCGGGGCACCCGACCCCGATCGCCCTCGCCGGACCGGGGATCGACAACGACGCGGTCGGCGCCGCCCAGCGCTGGGCCGAGGCCGTCATCCTCCGGGAGGGGCACCGGGTGGTCGGCTGGACCGACGGGTACGACCCGCACGGCGAGGAGGGCTACGTGCCGGTGCTCGCCGAACCGCTGCCGGTGCCGGAGCCCGAGGACGAGTCGTCGATCGGCGACCCCTACCTGCACGTGATCCTCGACGAGGCGCAGGACCTGTCACCGATGGAGTGCCGGATGATCGCCCGCCGGGCCGAGTACGCCTCGATGACGGTCGTCGGCGATCTCGGGCAGGCGACCCACCCGCTGGCGGTCGACTCCTGGCCCGCACTGCTCGCCCGGCTCGCCAAGCGCGAGGTACGGACGCTGGAGCTGAACACCGGATACCGGGTACCGCAGGTCGTCGCGGAGTACGCGGCCCGGGTCCTCGCCCCCGGCATCGCGCCGACCCGTTCGTACCGGCCCGGCGGGACGCTGTCGGTGCGGCAGGTCGACGATCTCCACGCGGCGGTCCGGGCGGCGGCCGGGCAGGCCCCGCCCGACACGACGGTCGCGGTCATCGCCGCCGACGAGACGGCCGACGAACTCGCCGGGCTCGTCGACGCCCCCGGTGTCGCCGTCGTGCCGGCGAGCCTCTGCAAGGGGCTGGAGTACGACCACGTGGTCGTGGTCGAGCCGGCCGACATCGTGGCCGCCGAACCGCGCGGTCTCAACCGGCTCTACGTCGTGCTGACCCGGGCCGTCGCCGGCCTGGTGGTGCTGCACCGCAAGCCGCTGCCCGAGGCCCTGCGGGAGTGACGTCGACCGGTTCGGGGCGTACCGGGGGACCGGGCGATCATGACCGGATTATCAGCACCTTCTATGATTGGCGGCACCCCGACCGCCACCTCACCGGGAGCCCCTCCGCGTGGACCTGTCCGGCATCGACGCGCTCTCCGCGCTGCTGATCGCCGGTGGTGTGGTGCTGTTCTCCCTCCTCGTCCTCGCCGTGGTGGCGGACCGGCCGAGGACACCGCGACCCGACCCGGAGCGGCTGCGCGCCGCCGCCGAGGAGCTGGAGGCGTACGCGGTGGCGACCCAGACCGACGCCGGCCGGGCCGCCGCGATCGCCGCCGCCGCCCGGGTGGCGCTGGCCGAGGCGGAACGGCACCGGGACGAGGCGTGGGCCTACCAGGAGACGGCCGAGCGGGAGTACGACCGGGCCTGGCAGGCGGTACTCGCCGGTCGGGAGGAGGCGAGCAGGGCACCGGCCGCCGACACCGGATCCGATCCGGAACGGGACCGGGCGGTGGGCCGGGCGGCGCTGGCGGCGTACCGGCGCGGGGATCTCTCACTGCCGCAACTTCGTGAGGTGTTCCGGCGTACCGGAAACTGGGACCCGGCGCAGGAGGAGCGGGAGCGGCTGCTCGACCTCGCCCGGATGCGGCTGGCCGAGGCGCGCCGGGCGTACGACCGGACCGCCGCGCTGGCCCGGCGCGCCGAGCAGGAGGTCAGCAGCGCCGAGGCGGCCGCCTGGGAACTGCTCTCCGAGGCGAACCGGTCGGTCGCCGAGGCGCGGGAGGCGTACCACACCGTCCAGCGGTTCGAGCAGCGGCGCGGCCGGACCCGACGGCGGCGCCGACGGCGGGCCGGCTAGGTCGGCCGGCTGCGCCCCGGTCCGGTGTGTTAGGAAGAATTCCCTGCTCAAAGCGGCGCGAAGAGGGGATACCCGTGCTCACGTTCGGACTGTTCGGCACCGGTCACTGGGCGGCGGAGGTGCACGCGGCCGCGCTCGCCGGGCATCCCCGGGCCCGCCTCGCCGGAGTCTGGGGCCGGGACCCGGCCAAGGCCGAGGCGCTGGCCGACCGCTACGGCGTGCCGGCCTACGCCGACGCCGACGCGCTGATCGAGGACGTGCAGGCGGTCTCGGTGGCGCTGCCGCCGGACGTGCAGGCCGATCTGGCGGTACGGGCCGCCACCGCCGGCCGGCACCTGCTGCTGGACAAGCCGCTGGCGCTGAGCCTGCCGGACGCCGACCGGGTGGTGGCGGCCGCCGCACAGAGCGGAGTCGCCTCGGTGGTCTTCTTCACCAACCGCTTCCAGCCGGCCATCTCCACCTTCCTGGCCAGCGCGGCGGCGACCGGAGGCTGGCAGAGCGCCCGGGGCGTGCACTACGCGTCGATCTTCCAGCCCGGCAACCCGTACGGCGGATCGGCCTGGCGGCGCACCGAGGGCGCGCTCTGGGACGTCGGCCCGCACGCGCTCTCGCTGGTCCTGCCGGTCCTCGGCGAGGTGACCGAGGTCGCCGCGATGAGCGGCCCCCGCAACAGCGTGCACCTGACGCTGGCGCACGGCGAGAGCGCGACCAGCACCCTGTCGCTGGCCCTGGACGCCCCACCCGCCTCGACCACCGTCGAGTTCGCCTTCTACGGCGACGACGGCATCGCGGTGCTGCCGGAGCGGGACAGCACGCCGGTGGACGCGCTCCGGCTGGCGATCGAGCAACTCTGCACCGAGGTCGACAGCGGCACCCGCGACCAGCAGTGCGACGTGCGGTTCGGCCGGGACGTGGTGTCGGTGCTCGCCGCCGCGCAGACCGCCCGCGAGCAGCGCCGCACCGTCACCCTGCCGTCCTGATCCCGGCGCCGACGCTGTCCGCCGCCGGCCGGCCCGAGCCGGCGAGCACGACCCGTCCGCCGGGGTCGGGCCGCCCCGTGACGGCCCGACCCCGGGGGTCGGCGCGGCGGGACGGGCGAGCCACCGGGAGGGGACGGTGCTCGGGCCGGAGCAGCTCCGTCCGCCCGCTACGCCGGGTTGTTCCTGCCAGGAACGCTAGGAATATCCGGTGGTCGCCGGAATGGGGCCGGACGCCGGGCGGAGGTGTAGCTAACCCCACCCCCGGCCGGCGCGTTACCGCACTGCCGCCGCCGGCCCGGACCGGCCAGACTTGACCGCATGAAAACCGGAGCGGTACGCGCCGCCGGGCTCGCCCTGCTGCACGGGGCGGCGCTGGCCGGGCTGGGCCTGGCCGGGGCGGTGGCGCTCCTGGTGCACCTGGTCTTCTTCGTGCCGGGATTCGGGCTCGGCCTGCTCTTCCTGCTGCCGCTGCCGATCCTGGCCGGGCGGCACCTGACCAACCTGGTCCGGCGGCTGGCCGGCGCCGGCTCCGAGCCGGTCGGCTCGCCGTACCGGCCCCGACCGGCGCCGCCGCAGCCGGAGGCGGACGGGCGCTATCCGCACGAGAACCGGCTCTACCGGCGGCCCTGGGTCCCGGCGTTCCTCCGCCTGCTGGACTGGCTCCTCGGCGACCCGGCCACCTATCGGGACCTGGCCTGGATGGCCCTCACCCCGGCGGCCGGGCTACTGCTCGGCGGCCTGCCGGTCGCGCTGGTCGGCGCCGGTGGCTGGTACGCGGTGACCGCCGCCGACCGGCACTGGTGGGCGGTACCGGCCGGACTCGCCCTCGCCGCCGCCGGGCTGGCGTTGGCCCCGTGGCTGCGTACCCTGCACCTGGCGTGGACCCGCTGGTGGCTGGCGCCGACGCAGCGGCAGCCCGGCCGCCTCCGGGTCTGGTACGGCCGACAACTCCTGCTGCTGCTCCGGCTCCTCTCCCTGCTCGGGCTGAGCCTGCTCGCCCTGCCGCTGGCCGCGATCTCCGTCGTCGCCCTGGTGCTGACCTACGGCCTCGGCGTCGTGCCGGTGCTGCCACCCGTGATCGAGAACATCCGCCCGCTGCCGGAACTGCGCCGACGGCTGGCCGGGCAGTGGAGCGGGGTGGCCGTGGAGTCGCCGTACCTGCCCCGGCCGGCGGTGCCGGACCCTCGCCCGGACGGCCGCTACCAGGTCGGCAACAACCTCTACCAGACCGAGCGGTGGGCGGCGTACGGCCTGCGGCTGCGCTGGCTCACCCGGGACCCGGCGAGCTGGCGGGACTTCGGCTGGCTGCTGCTCGACCCGATCGTCGGCGGGCTCTCCCTGGCCGCCCCGCTGGCCGCGATCGGCTACGGGATCTTCGGGCTGGCCATGCCGAGGCTCTGGACGCTGGTCGGGCTGCGGGCCGACGGCGGCACCGACTGGTACGCCTCGGTCGCCGGCTCCGATGCGGCGGCGATCCCGGTCGGGCTGGCCCTGGCCGCGCTCGGCCTGCTGGCCGCCCCGGCGATGCTCCGGGTCAACGGCCGGTGGGCCGCGCTGCTGCTCGCCCCGACCGCCAAGGCCCGGCTGGCGCTGCGGGTGCAGCGGCTCACCGAGACCCGGGCCGACGCCACCGAGACCCAGGCGGCCGAGCTGCGCCGGATCGAACGCGACCTGCACGACGGCGCCCAGGCCCGGCTGGTGGCGATGGGCATCAACCTCGGCAACGTCGAATACCTGCTGGACAAGGATCTGCAGGCCGCCCGGGCGCTGCTGGCCGAGACGCGGCAGGCGTCGGCCAAGGCGCTCATCGAGCTGCGCGACCTGGTCCGGGGGATCCATCCGCCGGTACTCGCCGAGCGCGGGCTCGTCGACGCCGTCCGGGCGCTCGCCCTGGACACCCCGGTCCGGACCGAGGTCACCGTCGAGCTGCCCGGCCGGCCGGAGCCGCCGATCGAGTCGGCGGTCTACTTCGCGGTGAGCGAACTGCTCACCAACGCGGTGAAGCACGCCCGCGCCGCCCGGATCACCGTCGATCTCGGGTACGCCGACGGCCGGCTGCGGGTCGTGGTCGCCGACGACGGGCGGGGCGGCGCGGACGAGGCGCGGGGTAGTGGGCTGCGCGGCATCGCCCGCCGGCTCGGTACATTCGACGGCGTCGTCGACCTGAGCAGTCCGCCGGGCGGCCCGACGGCGGTGAAACTGGAGGTGCCGTGCGCGTTGTCCTCGCCGAGGACCTCTATCTCCTGAGGGACGGCCTGGCCCGGATGCTGACCGCGCACGGCTTCGACGTGGTGGCGGCGGTGGAGACCGGTCCGGAGCTGCTGGCGGCGCTGCTGGAGCTGCGCCCCGACGTCGCCGTGGTGGACGTACGCCTGCCGCCGACCCAGACCGACGAGGGTCTCCAGGCGGCGTTGGCGGCCCGTCGGGAGGTGCCCGGACTGCCGGTGCTGGTCCTCTCCCAGCACGTCGAGCAGCTCTACGCCCGGGAACTGCTCGCCGACGGCACCGGCGGGGTCGGCTACCTGCTCAAGGACCGGGTCTTCAACGCGGAGCAGTTCGTCGACGCGGTACGCCGGGTGGCCGGCGGCGGCATGGCGATGGACCCGGACGTGATCGCCAAGCTGGTCGCCCGGAGCAGCCGGGACGCCCCGATGGCCCGGTTGACGCCCCGGGAGCGGGAGGTGCTGGAGCTGATGGCGGAGGGACGCTCCAACAGCGCGATCGGGCAGCGGCTCTTTCTCAGCGAGAGCGCGGTCGGCAAGCACACCGCCAGCATCTTCGGCAAGCTCGACCTGGCGCAGTCGGACGACGACAACCGTCGGGTACTCGCCGTGCTGGCGTACCTGAACGGCGCTGCCGGCGGCTGAAGCCGGTCCCGTCAGGAGAGTTCGATGATCGCGTCGCCGATGTCGGCCGGGGTCTGGAACTGCTCGGCCGGCAGCGACTGGAGCAACTTCAGGGTCTGGGTGTCGACGCCGGTCTCCTGGGCCCAGCGCACCAGGTCCTCCTTCGACACCGGGTAGTCCAGACCGGCGAGCGACTCCTGCAACTGCATCGCGTTAGCTCGCATGCTGGTCGAATACCCGATCCCGGCCCCGCCACACCCGGCGTTTACCCGGCCGGTCCGCCGGGTAGCCGCCGCCCATGCAGGTTCACCGGCTCGGGGCCCCGGACGACTTCGACCCGCTGTTGGAGCGTATCGGCTCGGCCCGGGTGGTGATGCTCGGCGAGGCGAGCCACGGCACGTACGACTACTACCGGCTGCGCGAGCAGTTGACCCGGCGGCTGATCGCCGAGTGCGGCTTCTCGTTCGTCGCCGTCGAGGGCGACTGGCCGGACTGCGACCTGGCGCACCGCTCCGTGACCGGCGCCCCGGGCGGGGACGACGACCCGCAGCGCGCGCTGGAACGGTTCGAGCGGTGGCCGACCTGGATGTGGGCGAACGCCGAGGTGTCCCGGTTCTGCCGCTGGCTGCGGGCCTGGAACCTGGACCGGCCGGACGGGCAGCGGGCCGGCTTCCACGGGCTCGACGTCTACAGCCTGTGGGACTCGATGCAGGCGATCCTGGACTACCTGGGCGAGGAGGATCCGGCGTCGCTGGAGACCGCCCAGGAGGCGTACCGGTGCTTCGAGCCGTACGGCACCCGGATCGAGGAGTACGGGCTGGCGAGCCGGTTCGTCTCGGCCCGCTGTGAGGAAGAGGTGGTACGGCTGCTGGCGCGTACCCGGGAACGGGCCGCCGCCGACGGTGCCGACGCCTTCTCCGCCTGGCAGAACGCGGAGGTGGTGGCCGGCGCGGAGAAGTACTACCGGGCGATGGTCGGCGGTGGTCCGCAGTCCTGGAACGTCCGGGACAGGCACATGGTCGACACCCTCGACCGGCTGCTGGACCGGTACGGCCCGCAGGCCCGGGCGGTGGTCTGGGCGCACAACACGCACGTCGGGGATGCCCGGGCCACCGACATGGCCGCCGGTGGGATGGTCAACATCGGCCAGCTCGCCCGCGAGCGGCACGGCACCGACGACGTGGTGCTGGTCGGCTTCGGCAGCTATCAGGGCAGTGTGGTCGCCGCCAACCGGTGGGGCGCGCCGGCCGAGGTGATGACGGTGCCGGTGGCCCGGGCCGGGTCGATCGAGGAGCGGCTGCACCACCTGCTGCCCGAGCGCGCGCTGCTGGTCTTCGACTCTGGCGACCGGCCGGACTGGCTGGACGAGGAGGCCGACCACCGGGCGATCGGGGTGGTCTACGACCCGTCCTTCGAGGCGTGGGGCAACTACGTGCCGACCCGGCTCGGCGACCGGTACGACGCCTTCATCTGGTGCGACCACACCACCGCCCTGCACCCGCTCCCCGCCCCCACCGCCCCGGGCGAGCTGGAGACGTACCCGTCGGGGGTGTGACATGTGCGGGCTGTCTGAAGTGGGTCACCGGTAGGGGATTTCCTCGACGGTGCTGGTGCCGGAGCCTTCGCGGGATTCCCAGGTCCAGGTTTCGTGTAGGCGTAGGCGGCCGTCGGGCAGCAGCGAGATCCGGCTGCGGCAGTGACCGGTGGAGGTGTGACCGGCGGTGTTCAGCTGCACGTAGCGGAAGTCGAGGCTGTCGCCGTCCCGGGTGCCGACCAGGTGGCCGCTCCGGATGCTGCCGCCGGAGTACACCGCCGAGATCTCCCCGCCGCGCTCGCGGTAGTCGAAGACGGTCGCGGCCCCGACCTCGCCGCCGTCGACCTCGGCCACCGCGCGGAACCGCCGGCCGTCGAGCGACGGCAGCGGACCTTCGGGTACGTCGCCGGCGAGCCTCCGCTCGAAGCAGAGCTGGTTGTACGGGCTGTCGCCGTACACCGGGATCTGCCGGTAGCCGGCCGAGCGGTAGAGCGCCGCCGCCTCGGGCAGCGATCGGTGGGTGCCCAGCCGCACGGTGTGCAGGCCACGGGCCGCCGCCTCTCCTTCCAACTCGGCGAGGAGTCGGCGGCCGAGCCCCAGGCCACGGGCGTCGCCGTGCACCCAGAGATGGCAGAGTTCCGCGACGCCCGGGGCGAGGGTACGGATTCCGCCGCAGCCGATCGGGTGCCCCTGCTCGTACGCGACCAGGAAGGCGCCGCCGGTCCCGCCGAGTTCGGCCGGGTCTGCCAGCGCCCGGCTGTCGTACCCCTCGGGAAACCTGGTGGACAGTTCGGCGGCGTACCCGGTCAGGCACTCCCGGGCGGTGGCCGAGCCGGCGTCGGTCGGCTCGACGGTGACGGCGGCCAGCCGGAGCAGCCGGCGGACCCGCTGCTGGGCGGTGATCAGTTCCGCCCGTTGGGCTGCGGTGAGCGGGGCCAGCAGTTGGCCGGCGGCGGCGGTCGAGCGGCGCTCCAGTTCGGCGAGTTCGGCGCTGCCGGCGTCGGTCGGTTCGGCCACCCGGACCCGGCCGTCCGTCTCGTGTGCCCGAAGCTGGACCAGGCCCTGCCCTTCGAGGGAGCGGAGCGACCGGCTGAGGTAGCCGGAGTCCCAGCCGAGCCGGCTGCGCAGGTCGCGGACGGTGGCGCCGGTGCCGATCTCGTAGAGCAGCCGGGCCTCGCTGAGTGGTCGATCCTGCCCGAGGTAGCGGTCGGTGAGCAGCCCGATCCGCTGCGAGTAGTAGCGGTTGAAGTCGCGGACCGACCGCGCCTGGTCGAGCATGGTCCCCTGGGCAGAAATCCCGGTCATTCCTCTGACTATAGTCAGAGATCTTTCGGCGGTCAGTCCTGCGGCGGCGCCGCGACGACAGGTGGAGAAGCGCAGTGCCGGCCGCTGCGACGTCGGCGGCGGCCGGCCGGGACGGCCCCGCACCGCCCACGGTGTGGAATGGCCAGCAAGATTCTTGGCGATCTATGGTTCCCGACGAACCACACTTCTCCAAGAATCTTGGAGACACCCTGTAGGTGGAGGTCTCGCGGCGGTCAAGCCTCCGGGACTCCGGTCCGGAACTCTGGCGGGTCGTGCATCAGGAAGTCCCGGTGACTGATGTTCCAGGCGTACGCGCCGGCCATGTCGAAGACGATCGTGTCGCCGGCCGCGATCCGGCCCGGCGGCGGCAGTTCGGCCGCGTCGGCCACCCGCGCCAGTACGTCCTTCGGGGTGCAGAGCTGCCCGACGATCGTCACCGGCCCGCTCCCGGTAACCGGCCGGGGAAACGGGTACCCCCACTCGGGGCGGGGCAGCACCGAGAACGGCTGGGAGTGCGACTTCGCGGCCGGGGTACGGAGCTGGTGCGTGCCGCCGGTCACCACCACGAACCACTCGGCACCGGAGCGTTTCACGTCCAGCACCTCGACCCGATAACGACCACAGTAGACGGTCATCGCCCGGCCCGGCTCGATCCGCAGTGTCCGGCCCGGATACTCGGCGAGCAGCCGGGCCAGCCCGGCGCCGTACGCCGACCAGTCGAACCGAGCCGCCGGATCGGTGTAGTCGACCGCCATGCCGCCACCGACGTTCACCTCGCGGGCGTCGAGTTCGGCCACCGCCCACTCGACCACCGTCCGGGCCACGGCGGCGGCGCCGGGTGCGCCGAGCCCGCTGCCGAGGTGGGCGTGCACGCCCCGGATCCGGATTCCCGGCAGGTCGAGCCGGGCACAGGCCCGGGCATCTTCCGGCGACATCCCGAACGGGCTGGGCCGACCGCCCATCACGAGTACCGCCTCGCCGACCGGTACCGGCAGGTTGACCCGGAGCAGGACGTCGGCGACCGTACCCCGGTCCACGGCCAGCCGAGCGAGCCGACGCAGCTCGGTCGGGGACTCGACGTGGAACCGGCGTACCCCGGCGGCCAGCCCGGCCATCAGTTCCGCATCGGTCTTGCCCGGTCCGCCGAACGCCGCCGGGGGAGTGCCCGGGAAGACCTCGGCCAGGTGCCGCAGCTCGCCGCCGCTGGCCGCCTCGAAACCGTCGACGTGCGGCGCCAGGGTGCGCAGGATTCCCGGATCGGGGTTCGCCTTCATCGCGTAGAGAAGTTCGAGCCCGGGCGGCAGCGCAGCCCGGATCGCCGCCGCCGAACCGTCCAGCCCGGCCAGGTCGTACCAGTAACTCGGCTTGACGTGCTCGGTCACCACGATGCCTTTCGCTCGCGCTGTGGGGCTCGCAACCCCGGCTCACTCCTCGCGCTCACGGGCCTGCCTTTCGTTCGCGCTGTGGGGCTCGCAACCCCGGCTCACTCCTCGCGCTCACGGGCCTGCCTTTCGTTCGCGCTCACCAGCGCTCTCCGATGGGGTTGGGGAACGGCAGGTAGCCGGCGTTCCGGTCGGCGGCGCGCTGCCAGCGCACCAGCAGGTTGGCCTTGACCGGCAGCGGAACCCCGGACAGCAGGGCACGCAGCCGGGGCGGGTCGCCGAGCCGGCTGGAGGTCTCCCGGACCACCTCGCGCAGCGCCGCCCAGAGCCGCGCCTCGACCCCGGGGTGCGCGTCGGCCAGCGCACCGGCCAGCTCCACCAGGTGGTTGACGAAGAGGCAGTAGCTGACCCGGTTGAACGCCTGCTCGGGGTCGTATCCGATCGGGGCCGGCAGGTGTGCGAGCCAGTCGGCCCGGCGTTCGGTGTCGAGCTTGACGCCCTCCAGGTCGCGCAACAGCATCCGCACCGGCCACCGGTCGGCGTCCAGCACCACCACCACATTCTGCAGGTGGGCCTCGTGCACCACCCCGTGCCGCCACCAGAGTTCGAGCACGGCCGGGACGAGCAGCCGGACGTACGCGTCCCACCAGCCGACCGGATCGGGCACCGCCAGCGGGGCGGCGGCCAGGGCGGCGGCGATCAGCGGGGTCTCGCCCTCGGCCAGGTGCGGGCGCAACCCGCCGCGCAGGATCACCCCGTACGTCTCGTCCAGCCCCGGCAGCTCCACCGTCCGGTACGCCGGCTCGGGCAGCAGCGCCACCCCGGCCGGCAGGGGCAGCTCGGCGAGGAGCCGGGTCAGCGCCACCGCACCGGTCAACTCGTAGCGGGCGTTCTTGCGTACGCAGTTGGTGATCCGGATGTGCAGGCTGGTCTTGACGAAGAGGTCGGCCCGGGGCGCGTAGAGGGTCCGGACGCTGGCGGTCGGGCGGAGTACCGCACCGGCGGTGCCGAGGTCGCGCAGCCGGGGGTCGAGCGGCCCGGAGAGCTCGTACTGCCAGGGGTGCACCGGCAGTACGGCGTGCCCGGCCGGCGGTACCGGCGGATCGAGTGCCCCGATCAGCTCGTCGAAGGGTCCCTCCGAGCCGAGCAGTGCCTCCGGTACGGCGATCCAGCGCAGCCGCAGGCTGGTGCGCAGTTCGGGGGCGTACGCGTTCCACGCCTCGACGTCGCCGCTGCGCCACTTCGGGGCCGGGTGCCGGGGATGACCGTGCACAAGTGACTGCTCAGAGTCCACATAGGAGTCGACGACCGGGTCGCCGGTCGGGTCCGGGTCGGTGGGCGGGCGCAGCCGGAGTACCCGGTCCAGCGCGTCCCGGCTCGCCACCACCTGCCCGGTGAACTCGTCGTTGCGTACCCCCGTGCGCAGGGTCAGCTCGTCGGCGACCAGGGCGGCGAGCCCGGCCGCGTCAACCGGTGACCAGGCACCGGCGGAGAACCGCTGCACCGGACCCTCGTAGCGGTGCGCCCCCACCTCGGAGACCCGGGCCACCGCACAGCGCAGCAGTACGGCGCTGCGCGGCAGCCGTACCACGGCGTGCCCGTCGGCCAGCGTCGTCTGCCGTTCCGGGCCGGCGACCTCCCGGGCGACGCAGCCGAGCAGCGTGTGCGTGCTGGCGACGTCGGCGGTACGCCGGGACACAGCGGCGGTCATCGACAGCTCCTCGTCGCGACGCGGCCCGCGCCCGACCGCGGTCACCGATCGGACCGCAGGTAGTTGGGGCCGGTACGCAGGTAGTACTTGTTGATGTCGGCACAGCCGGTGCGCTGCTTCGGCAGCAGCGTTCCGGCGGTGAGCATCGCCTTGACCGGCAGCCGGTCGGCGGTCAGGACGCGCTCGGTGAGCAGCCGTCCGGCGGCGGCGGTGTCCCAGCCGGCCGGGCCGTCCGGGGGCGTGCGGGCCGGGGCGGCGGTCCAGCGGTCCCGGGCGGCGGTCCAGCGGTCCCGGGCGGCGCGCAGCCGGTGCCGCAGCGCCGGGCCGGGAGCCGGCACCGGCACGCCCCGCTCGGCCAGGGAGCGCAGCGGCGCGGTCGCGGCCAGGTGCAGGGTGATCGTGGTGAAGACGTCGGCCAGCTCGCCGGGATCCGCCACCCACATCCGCTCGTCCCGCAGCCCGGGCCCGGCGCGCCGGGCCAGCCGGGCGCCGTCGTTGTCCTTGTAGAGCAGCCGGAGGCCGGGGCTGCCCTGGACGGCGGCACCGGGCGGGTCGAGGACGAGGTGGATGTTCTGCTGGTGCGCCTCCAGCGCGATGCCGTGCCGCAGCCACAGGAAGACGTGCCAGTCGACCAGCAGGTCCAGATAGGACTCCAGCAGCGGGCGCGGGTCCGGCCCACCCACCCGCTGCGCGACCGTACCGCCGGCCGGGTCCTCGGCGGCCAGCGCGGCGGCCGGTACCACGACCCGCCCGGCCAGCTCGGCGGTCGGGAAGCGGCGGACCAGGAAGGACCGGACCGGGTCGCCGGCATGGCCGTAGCAGCCCTCGTCGGCGTGCAGGATCCGCCCGGCGAACGCCGGCTCGGCGGCGGCGATCCGGGCCAGCAGCCGGTGCAGTTCCGCGCCGTCGACCAGGGTGCCCGGTGCGATGGTACGGATGTTCCGGGCCCCGAGCGTCGCCGTGGCCAGCGGCAGCTTCAGATGCGTGTACGGGTCGGCGAGCAGCGCCACCGTCCGGGTCGACAGGGTCGGCCGGACGAGCACCTCGGGCACGTCGGCGCGGACCGGCAACTGGAGCCGGTCGGCGGTGACCGGATGCACCGGCAGCAGTACGGTCTCCGGCTCACCGGACGGCGGCCACCAGTGCGGCAGCGTGCCGCTGAGGGTCAGCTCGGCGCGGGTCACCGGCAGCCAGCGCAGCGCGAAGGTCGGGGCGTGCTCCGGGGCGTACCCGAGCAGGGCGCCGCGGTCCAGGCCGATCCGGGCCCGGCTGGTCGGATAGACGGGATGATCGGTCCGGGCCGCCAGTACGTCGTCGAGCAGCGCCCCGGCCATCCCGTCCGGGGTCACGGCGCGGGCGGCGAGCAGATCGGCGTGCACCCGGGAGCGGGTCTCGGCGGCGAGCCGGCGGGCGACGAGATCGTCCCGGCATTCGGCCCGGAACGCCTCCCAGCCCGCCTCGGCGTCCGGATCGTCCACCGGGGCGAGAAGATCCAGCAACTCGTCGAGGCGCCGCACCACCCGCCCCGTGGCCGGCTCACCGTCCGGCAGCGCCACGGTCTGCGGCGGCTCGGCGTCCGGCAGCGCCACGGTCTCCGGCGGCTCGCCGTCGGGCAGCGCCGCGACCCCCGTCGGCTCGGCGTCGGGGAGTGCCACGAGTTCGGGGCGGGCGGTGCGCAGGTCGTGCTGGAAGCCGTCGGGCCGGACCGGGAGCCGCAGCCGGGCGCCGGGGATCCGGGTCAGCCACCAGTGCCCGCTGCGGTACCCGTTGCCGGTCAGGCCGAGGTGGTCCTCCCGGAGCAGCGCGTCCAGTACCCGCTGGAAGAGCTGCCGCTCGGCGGCGTCGGCGCCGGCCCCGGTCACCGCACCGCCCGGGAGAGCCGGTGGGCGCCGCCGCCGGGTGCGGCCCGTTGTTCCGATCGCCGTCGCGTGGTCATGCTTCGATCTTCCAACGGTGGGCCGCCCGGAAGTCACGCAGCGCCTCGCGCACCGACTCCGGATCGGGGCCGATCGCGTGCAGCGCGGCCAGGTAGTCCCGGTTCGTGCCGGTCAGCGGCGCGGTCGTCCCGACAGTCCGGAGTGGACGGCAGCCGAGCAGGACCCCGGCCGGCCCGGTCGCGTCCACCGGGCCCGGCGCGGCGACCAGGCGCCCGGAGCGGTCGGCGCAGACCCACTCCACCCGGGCGTACCGGTCCAGCGTCACCGGGTCGGGCAGCGCCGGCAGCGGGTCACCGGCGTGCAGCTGGATGACGTACGCGAAGAGCGGCAGGTCGAGCAGTTCCGCCATCACCAGGTCGACCCGGTCGCCGATCAGCCGGTAGTTGACCTCGACGAGCCGGGCCCGGCCGTCGGCGACGACGAACTCGGTGTGGCAGGCGCCGAAGCCGACGCCGAGCGCGTCGAGCTGGGCGAGCACCTGGGCCAGTACCGGCGCCGGCAGGTCCGGGGCCCAGTCGACGGCCTCCTCGGTGAAGGTCGGCGGCGGCCCGAGGCTGGTCCGCCAGCCGCCGAGCACGGCGGTGCGGGTGCCGTCGCCGAGGGTCTCCAGGGTGTACAGGTCGCCGGTCAGGTACTCCTCGACCAGCAGGTCCTGGCCGGGGCGGCGGGCGCGGATCTCGGCGACCCGGCGGCGCAGCTCGGGCAGACCGTCGACCAGGTAGACGTCCTCGCTGGCCACACCCTCCCGGGGCTTCACCACCGCCGGGAAGGGCACGGTGGCGGCCTGCTCCGCAGCGTCCTGCGGGCCGAGCGCCACCGCGGCCACCCGGTCCAGGCGCGCGTCGGCGACGGTACGCCGGGTCAGCCGCTTGTCCTTGCTCCGCAACGTCGCCCGCCAGTCCTTGCCGGGCAGTCCGAGGTATGCGGCGGCGAGCGCGGTGGGGGTCTGTAGGTGGTCGCTGTTGGAGAGCAGCGCGACCGGCGGCTCGCCCCGGTGCACCGCGTCGAGTACGCCCCGCACGTCGCGGACGTCCGCGCCGACCACCTCCGCCCCGGACCGCCGCTCGGTACTCGTCGGCCAGGCGGCGGGCTGGTCGGTCAGGACCGTCACCGGCAGCCCGAGCCGGGCGGCCGCCGGCAGGAAGCCGTCGAGTACCGAGTCGGTCGGGTTGAGCGCGGTCAGGTAGAGCCGCACGGCGTTACTTCGCGGGGTCGACCTGGAAGGTCTGCGCGATGTCGTCGAGGACGAAGTGGGCGCCCTGGACCGAGACCGAGGTCATCCAGAGTTCGTCCTTGACCTCGTACACGTGCTTGGCCTGCACCCCGGCGAGCCGGTTCCACAGCGGGTTGGCCTGGAACCTGTCCCGATAGCTCTCGCCGCCGCTGTAGGTGGTGACGAAGATGTGGTCCGCGTCGGCCAGCTCGATCTGCTCCTCGCTGATCTCGGTGGCGAAGGTCTCCTCGTTCTGCGAGGCGGGGCGCTTCAACCCGGCGTCGGCCAGGATGATGCCGATGAACGACGCCTTGGCCATCAGCCGGGTCGGGCCGTCCACGAACCGGACGACCGAGACGGAGGGATTGTTCGCCTTGGTGTTGACCTCGTCGCCGATCTTCTTGGCCCGCGCCTCGTACGCGGCCAGCTCCTGCGCGGCCTTGGCCTCCTCACCGAGCGCCTTGCCGAGCAGGGTGATGTTGTCCTTCCAGATCGGACCGGTGGTCTTGACGAAGACGGTGGGCGCGATCGCGGAGAGCTTGTCGTAGAGCGCCTCGTGCCGGACGGTCGCCGACACGATCAGGTCCGGCCGGAGCGAGGCGATCAGTTCGAGGTTGGGGTTGTCCAGCGGGCCGATGTCCTTGGTGTCCTTGACCGCGTCGCCGAGGTAGTCCGGGAAGGTCTTCTGGTTGCGGTAGCTGGCGATCCCGCCGACCAGCGGCCGGTCGAGCAGGACGACCGCCTCCACCAGGCTGTTGTCCAGGGCCACGATCCGCTGCGGCTTGGCCTTGAGTTCGGTGCTGCCCTTGTCGTGGGTGACGGTCCGGGGGAATCCGGCGTCGGCGGCGGCAGCCCCCTGACCGGTGTCGGACCCGCCCGCCGGCTCCGAGGTGCCGCAGGCCGACAGCCCGACGGCCAGGGTCAGCCCGGTCAGACCGGCGGTGAGCCGGAGGGCTGCACCGCGACCGCGCGCGAATCGACGCATGGAGTGTTCCTTCTTCCTGTTACTAAAGCGTGTAGCTGAAGCTCTTTACTAAGGTAAGGCTCGCCTACTTCGCAGTTAGGTTAGCCTTGCTCACCGCCGAAGGGAAACTGCGAGGCCGGTCACGCCGTCCCGGGTCGCCCCTGGTCACCGTGCTGCCCGGTGCCTCCCACGCCGGTGACCCGGCGTGCACGACCCTCCGGTACGACGATCGGCGTACCGGCCACCGGGCAGGAGATGATGCGGCAGTCGAGGCCGAACACCTCCCGGACCAGTTCCGGCGTCACCACCTCGGTCGGCGGGCCGGCCGCGACGACCCGGCCGGCCCGCATCGCGACCAGGTGGTCGGCGTACCGGCACGCCTGGTTCAGGTCGTGCAGCACCATCACCACCGTGGTGCCGTCCCGCTGGTTCAACTCGGCGACCAGCTCCAGCACCTCCACCTGGTAGGCCAGATCCAGATAGGTGGTCGGCTCGTCCAGCAGCAGTACCGGGGTGTCCTGGGCCAGCGCCAGCGCGATCCAGACCCGCTGCCGCTGGCCGCCGGAGAGTTCGTCCACGCTCCGCTCGGCCAGCTCGGCGGTACCGGTGGCGGCCAGCGCCGCGTCGACGACCTGCTCGTCGGCCCGGGACCACTGCCGCCACCAGTGCTGGTGCGGGGTACGCCCCCGGGCCACCAGGTCCCGCACGGTGATCCCGTCCGGGGCGATCGGCGACTGCGGCAGCAGCGCCAACCGCTGGGCGAGGTCCCGGTTCGACAGGCTGGCGATCGGGTCACCGTCGAGATAGACCACCCCGGCGGCCGGTGCCAGCAGCCGGGAGAGCGCCCGCAGCGCCGTCGACTTGCCGCAGGCGTTCGGCCCGACCAGCGCGCTGACCTTGCCGGCCGGCAGCTCGATGTCGAGGCTCTCGGCCACGATCCGGTCGCCGTACCCCAGCCGAAGGTCGCTGCCGAGCAGCGCGGTCATCTCGTCCTCCACATGATCGTCGAGCCTCGCCGGTCGCCGCCGCCGGCCGGGGCGTCCCCGCCGGACACTCAACCGGCCCGGCCGACCCGGTTCGCCCGGGCCAGCAACCACATCAGGTACGGCGCCCCGACCGCACCGGTGACGACGCCGACCGGCAGCTCGATCGGCGCGAGTACCAGCCGGGCCGCCAGGTCGGCGAGGAGCAGCAGGGCGGCGCCGACGCAGCCGCTGGCCAGCAGCGGCAGGTTCGCGGTGCCGGTGAGCCGCCGGGCGATCTGCGGCGAGGCGAGCGCGACGAAACCGATCGGGCCGGCCGCCGCCGTCGCCACCGCCGCCAGCACCACCG
Source organism: Plantactinospora sp. BC1 (assembly GCF_003030345.1). Classification (NCBI taxonomy): domain Bacteria; kingdom Bacillati; phylum Actinomycetota; class Actinomycetes; order Micromonosporales; family Micromonosporaceae; genus Plantactinospora; species Plantactinospora sp. BC1. The sequence continues at coordinate 3,246,736 of NZ_CP028158.1, read as the reverse complement.
AGGCGAGCAGCAGTACGATCCGGGCCCGGTCCACCGGCAGGCCCAGCGCCCGCGCCGTGTCGTCGCCGTACTGGAGCAACTGGTACGGCCGGACCAGTCCCAGCACCACCGGCACGACCGCGAGCAGGGCCAGCCCGATCCACCAGGCGTGCTCGAAGCCGCGCCCGTTCAGCGAGCCGGTCAACCACACCATCGCCCGGGACGCCTCGTCGATGTCGGCCCGGGCCAGCAGCCAGCTCGTCAGCGCGGTGAGCGCCCCCTGCACGCCGAGGCCGACCAGTACGAACCGGAACCCGGTGATGGTCCCGTCCCGGAACGCCATCCCGTAGCTGATGCTCGCCGCGACCAGCGCACCGAGCAGCGCGCCGAACGGGACACTGACGTACGAGCCGGCGCCGGCCGAGGTCACCCCGCCGATCAGCACCGCCGCCACCCCGCCGGTGCTCGCCCCCGCGGTCACGCCGATCAGGTCCGGGCTGGCCAGCGGGTTGCGGGTGACCGCCTGCATCAGCGCGCCGGCCAGCCCGAACGCGCAGCCGACCAGCAGCGCGGTCAGCGCCCGGGGCAGCCGAAGCTCGCGCACGATCAGCATCGCGTCCGCGCCGCCGGTGCCGGTGAGGGCGGCGACGACGTCACCGACCGGGATCGGGAACTCGCCGACCGAGACCGAGGCGACCAGCCCGGCGGCGGCGAGCGCCAGCACCACCAGCAGCACCCCGAGCACCCGGGGACGGACGATCCCGCCGAGCCCGGCCAGCTCCCAGCCGACCCGGCCCCGCCGGGGGAGGCGGAGGCTGCGGAGGCTCATCGGGTCTGCTCCCGGAACCTGCCGCGCTTCACCAGCATGATCAGGAAGGGGGCGCCGATCATCGCGGTCACCACCCCGGCCTGCACCTCACCGGGATGGTCCAGGAGCCGGCCGAGGGTGTCGGCGCCGAGCAGCAGCGCCGCGCCGGCCAGCGCCGATCCGGGCAGCAGCCAGCGCAGGTCCGGACCGGTGAAGGTGCGCACGAGGTGCGGCACGACCAGCCCGACGAAGGTGACCGGGCCGGCGGCGGCCACCGCCGCGCCGGTCAACAGGATCACCCCGACCGCGCCGAGCAGCCGGGTGGTGCCGACCCGCACCCCGAGCGAACCGGCGAGGTCGTCGCCGAGGGCGAGCGCGTTCAGCCTCGGCGTGATGAACGCCACCAGCAGCAACCCGGCCAGGACGAACGGGCTCAGTTGGCCGGCCAGGCCGCCGTCCCGGCCGGCGAGCGAACCGACCGCCCAGAACCGGTACTGGTCCAGCGTGCGCACGTCCAGCAGCACCAGCGCGTTGGTGAGGCTCATCAGCAGCGCGGTGACCGCCGCGCCGGCGAGGGCGAGCTTGACCGGGGAGGTGCCGCCCCGGCTCGCCGACGCCCGGGCCGCACCGCCGATGGCGTAGACGAGGGCGCCGGCCAGGGCGGCACCGAGGAAGGCGAACCAGACGTACTGGTAGGGCGAGGTCAGGCCGAAGACGCCGATGCTGGTCGCCACCGCCAGCGCGGCCCCGGCCGAGATGCCGAGCAGCCCGGGATCGCCGAGCGGATTGCGGGTGAGTTCCTGGGCCAGCGTGCCGGCCACCCCGAGCGCGATCCCGACCAGCAGGCCGAGCAGCGTACGCGGGAAGCGCAGTTCCGCGACGAGCAGCGCGTCCCCGCTCCGGTCGCCGGTCAGCGCCCGCAACGCCTCGCCCGGCGGTACGTGCTTGGAACCGATCAGCACGCTCGCCAGGCAGGTCAGCGCAACCACGGCGAGCAGCACCAGCACCAACCCGGTACGCCGACCGGCCGTACTCCGGGCTGGTCGCGGTGGCGCCTCGCCCGGTGCTGCCGGGACGCGGAGGGTTAGGGGCACCTAAGTAAGATAAGCCACGCCTAACCAGCAGCTCAGCGGGGCTGCCGGCAGCATGACGGACCCGGGTGGCGGGTGCCTCGATCCTGGGCACCCACCACCCGGGTCCGGGTGGAAATCAGGGCCGGAACGCGTCCCGGGTGTCCCGCGCGGCGTCGACCACGTGGTCACCGGCCTGCTTGACGTTCGCCTCGGTCTGCTCGGTGGCGCCCTCGGCACGCAGCCGGTCGTTGTCGGTCGCCTCGCCGGTCTTCTCCTTGGCCGCTCCGGCGACTTCCTCGATCTTGTGCCGGATCTTGTCTCCCATGCCCATCGTGTCCTCCAGTTTCTCGCCGAGCTGCTCTCCGCACCTCGCCGGCCTATAAATGCCCGGCGGTGTCCCGGCCGAAACAGGGCACGGCGGCGCGGCGAGCAGTTTCCGGCCCGACGCGCTTCCGGCCCGGACGGGCTTCCGGCCCGACGCGCTTCCGGCCCGACGCGCTTCCGGCCAGACGGGCTTCCGGCCGACGCGCGGGGTCTCCGCGTACCGGGCGGTTTCGATAGGCTGCGGGCGACCTGGGGAGGCGTCGATGTCCTGGCCGGACGGTGGACCCTGGGTGGTCGCCACGACCTCGTCGAGCCCGAGTTGGGCCGTGGTCACGGCCGCCCTCTGCGCGGCGTCGACGGCACGACCGGCGGTACTGCGGATCGTCCACGACGGTTCCGACGCCTCCGGTGCCCCGCCCATACCGTTGCCCGACAGCCTCGCCAGTTGTCTGGAAGTGCGCGCCGGTGCCGCCGACCCGATCGGGGTGGACGACCTCGTCGGGGTCGTCCGGGCGCTCTCCCGTACCCACGGGCTGGTCCTGGTGACCGGGGCACCCGGTCTCGCCGTACCGCTGGGTCGTGCCGGCTGGACTCTCGCGGACCTGGCCTGGGCGCTCGGCGCTCCGGTGGTGCTCGTCGTCGACCAGTTACCCGGTGCGGTCAACCACGCCACGCTGGCCCTCGACGTGCTCGCCGGACGCGACCTCACCGGTACGGTCGTCGCGGTCGGCGACGGTGACCAACTCGCCGGGCTGCCGATCGGGCTGGCCGGCCGGATCCCGGCGGACGCGGCCGACCGGCCGGAGGCGTTCCGGACGGCGGCCCCGGGCTGGCTCGACCCGCTGCTGCACGCCACCCGTCGCCCGGTCCGGACCACCGCCCCGCCGGCACCGCAGGCCGCACCGGTCCCCGCGCCGGCCGGCGACCCGCCGGAGCCGGCGGGTGCCGGGGCTGGAGAGTCGGCGGTCGACGGCTCGTCGAAGTCGGCGGGTGGCGTGGCTGGAGAGTCGGCGGTCGACGGCTCGTCGAAGTCGGCGGATGGCGTGGCGGCGGAGTCGGCGGTCGACAGCTCGCCGGAGTCGGCGGGTGGCGGGGCAGCGGAGTCGGCGGGTGACGGGGCGGCCGTCACCGATGCGGGAGGCGCGGCCGTTCCGGGGGACGAGCGGGGGAGGCCGAACCCCGTCGTGGCGGGACCGGCGGGTCACGGGGCGGTCCGGGTGCCCGCCCGCCGGACCTTCAGCGGCAAGCGGGTGCTGATCGCCCTGCTCCTGACCTTCCTGGCCTCGCTCCTGCTGCTCTGCGGCCTGACCCTGATCGCACCGACCGGTCCGGCGGTCGTCAGCGAATACCGGATCACCGAGCGGCGGGACGTGCCGGACGACCCGGTGCCGAGCGCCCGGCTCCGGATGCCGGTGCAGACCTCGATTCCGACCCCGACCCGGTCGCCGTCCATCGGCGTCTGCTCGCACAACACCAGCCCGGTGGCCGCGACCGTGCCGGACGCGGCGACCACGGCCCGGGTCGACGCCGCCTGGCTCCGCATCGAACGCTGGCTGGCCCGGCACGCCCCGCGCAGCCGGGCGAGCCTGCGCCCGCCCGCCGCGCCGGCCCGGATCTCCGCGCTCCAGACCCGGATGTCGGTCCCGTTCCCCGCCGACCTGGTCGCCTCGCTGCGCCGGCACGACGGGGCGAACGACTTCGACCTGCCACCCTTCTACCGACCGCTCTCGCTCGACCAGATCGCCGCCGACTGGGCGGTGAACTGCAAGGTCCGCAGCGACATGTCGATGGACGACGACTGGTGGCACCCGTCCTTCGTACCGTTCGCGTCGGCCGGCGACGGCGGGAGCCTGCTGGTCGACCAGCGGCCGGGCGGGCACGGCCGGGTCGGCGAGTTCTATCCCGAGGACGGCACCGGCTTCGACCGCTGGCCGGCGTCGGTCACCGAACTGCTGGCCGGCGTGGCGAGATCACTGGAGACCGGTGAGCCGTACGCCGGGCGCTACCGCCCGACCGTCGACGCCGAGGGCCGGCTCGACTGGACGATCGGATAGCGTCCGGCCGGGCGGCGCTTCCGCCGATCCATGCAGCGGCATCGGAGAGCGGCCGACGGCAGTCAGGAGCGGGTCGGGTCGGAGCCGCCCGCCTGCGGTGCGGCGGTCAGCAGGTGCCGGGCCACCAGTTCGACGGTCCCGGCGATGGCGACTGCCTCCACGGCGAGCAGCGCGACCAGGATGAGCAGTTGGGTGGCACCCGCCTGCACCGGGCCGGCACCGCCGAGCAGTACCCCGACGAACGCGCCGGGGAGCGTGACGAGTCCGACCGTACGGGTCTGGTCGAGGGCCGGCACCAGGGCCTGGCCGGCCGAGGTACGGCAGACCTCCAGCGCGGCGTCCCGGTCGGTGAAGCCGAGGGCGAGCCCCGCCTCGTACTCGCCGTGCCGGGTGCGCAACTCGTCCAGGGCGCGCCGGCCGGCCAGACTGGTCGCGGTCATCGCGCCCCCGATCAGGATCCCGGCCGTCGGCAGTACGGCCAGCGGGGTCGGCGGGACGGCACCGGTGCCGACGAGCAGGGTCAACGCCGGGGCGACGCCGAGCCCGATGGGGAGCAGGGTGAGCCAGCCGGTGCGTCCACCGGTGACCCGGCGGGCGGAGGTGCCGGCCGCGACCACGTACATCACGAGGACGAAGAGCAGCGTCGACCACCAGAAGCGCAGGACCAGCACGATGATCGCGGAGACCGCCGCGAGCTGGATCGCGGCCCGACCGGAGGCGGTCAGTACCGACCGGCCCGGACCGAGCCGGGCCCAGCCGACGACCCCGGCGCCGAGCAGTGCGAGCGCCGCCAGGACGGCGAAGAAGACCGGCCCGATCTCGATCGAAGTCTGATCCATCCCCGGATTGTGGCCACCGGGGCGGACCGCCGCATCCGGGTGGCCGGGGCGTCGGGTGGCGGTACTACGCCTGGCAGGGGCGGTTGTTGATCGTGCAGGCCGTCGGCTCGCCGTCGATCAGCGCACCGTCGACCCGGAAGCGCACCTGCACCGAGCCGCGTGCCGGTACCCGATTCGTCGCCCGGTCCGGGACGAAGGTCCAGGTCGCGCCCTCGCGGCTGGCCTCGGCGCCGTCCACCGCGCCGACGGACTGGGTCGCCCGGGGCAGGGTGATGACCAGCCGCCAGCCGCTGGCCGGACCGGGACCGGGATTGGTGATGGTCACCGAGGCGGTGTAGTTGAGCAGCGTGACGTCCTCGGTGGCGTAGCGGGCGGCCAGCACCGGCGGGGGCGTCGGAGAAGGGGAGGCGGACCGCTCCGGCCTGCTCCGGGGCTCGGCCCGGGGCGGAGTCGGTGCGGGCGGCAGCGGCGAGGACGCGGGCGGGGTCGCGCTGCCGCTGGCGCCGTCCGTCCCGTCCGGGTCCACCTCGATCTCGGCCGACGGCGGCGGCGCCACACCCAGCGGCGCGAACCGGTCCGGCGTCCGGAGCAGCGCGACGACGAAGAACCCGGTGCCGATGACCGCGACCAGCGCCGCGGCGACGATCAGGCTCACCGTCACCCGGTCGCCCCGGCCCACCGGCAGCAGCCGGGCCATCCGGCGGACCAGGGCGCGCAGCGCCGCCACCCCGGCGAGCAGCACGTCGAGGACGGCGACCGGCAGGGTACGCGCCGGACGTTGTCGAACTTTGCGCACGTGACTTCCCTTTCGCTGCACGGGTGGCGACGCCGTGCCGCCCCCGCCCGTCAGACCTGGGCCGAGCGGGTCAGAGCGCCCGCAGCCCGGCGAGCACAGCCTCCAGCAGATCCTCCGAGGGCGCGTCCAGCACAGGTGGCTCGTGGGTGTCGATCAGACCCGCGTCCAGCAGATCGCCGAGTAGCACCCGTACGGTGCCGACCGGCAGGTCGAGCGCGGCGGCGATCTCCGCGACCGAGAGCGGCCGGCGGCAACTGGTGAGGATCTCCGACTGTTCCGGCGTCAGCTCGGCGCGCTGCGGCACCGGCCAGCGGGCCACCACCAGAGAGATCAGATCGAACTGTCCCCGGATCGGCTGCGTCCTGCCCCGCGTCATCGCGTACGGGCGGACCACCGGCCCGGCGTCCTGGTCGTACCAGGCGTCGTCGTGCCGACCTCCTGCACCGGTGCGCACCGCGTGTCACCCCCCGGTCAGGTCATCGGCCGGTACCGGAAAGGTGGGCAGGTGCGAGTCCGCCCGGCCGGCCGCCAACGCCACCTCGTACGCCATCTCGTCGACGTCGGCGTCCCCGGCGAACCGCACGGCCAGGATCGCGCCGCCCCGGGTCGCGGCCACGAAGAGGAACGCGCGGTGCATCTGCACGATGACCTGCCGCACCCCACCGGGGCCGGAATACCGGGCGGCGGCCTGGGCCAGCGCCTGCAAACCGGCGACCACACTGGAGAGCTGGTCGGCGAGTTCGCCACCGACCCCCTGCGAGACCCCGAGCAGCAGCCCGTCGGGGGAGAGTGCCACGGCATGCTCGGCCGCCGAGACCCGGTCCACGAATTCGTCGAGTATCCGGACCAGGTTATCCGTCGTGACCACTGCGTGAGTCACCTGTCGTCCTCTCGCTGCTTTCGGGTTGGTCGGCGCCGGGTGCCGGGAGCGCTACCGGCAGCTCCATCGTCGCCGACCAGTCGGTTGCGGCACGCCGGACGGGCGCGCCGTTCGGAGCGGGGCCGGCGGCCCGACTCGGGGTGCCGACCGGGGTGTCCGGGTCCGGACGGCGTACCCGAACCGGCAGAGCCGGGGCCGCCCCGGGTCGGGGCGCACCAGTCGACTGTCCGACGACGACGCCGCTGTCGGTCGGCCGCCCCGAGGCGGTGGTGGTGCCCGGGGCAGGAGTCGGTTCGGGCTCGGATGTCTCGACCAGCAGAGTAGCCGGCACCAGCACGATCGCGGCCGTACCGCCCCGGGGCCCGGCCGTCAATTCGACGGTGACGCCGTGCCGGCGGGCGAGCCGGCCGACCACGTACATCCCGACGGCACCGTTGAGCGGCCCGGTGTTGGGCGTGTCCCTGATCAACTCGTTGACGGCGTCCAGCTCGGCCGGCCCCCGGCCCACGCCGTCGTCGCTGACGATGATCGCCCGACCGTCGTCGCGTACCTCACCGGCGATCCGGACCGTGGTGGTCGGGGCCGATCCGGAGAGCGCGGCCTCGATGACCTCGGCGAGCAGGTGGATCAGGTCGGGCAGGGCCCGCCCGGCGACCGAACCGGACCAGTTCGGCGCCACGAGTACCCGTGGATAGTCCGACACCTCCGCCACCGCGCCCCGGACGACGTCGACCAGCGGCACCGGTCGCCGCCAGCGCCGGCCGGGCGTACCGCCGGAGAGGCTGATCAACTGTTCCACGTTGCGCCGGATCCGGGTGGCGAGGTGGTCGAGCCGGAACAGCTCGGCCAGCTCCTCGGTGTCGGTCTCCCGCCGCTCCATCGCGTCGAGCAGACCGATCTGCCGGTGCAGCAGGCTCTGGTTCTCCCGGGTCAACCAGACGTTGACCTCCCTGGCCCGCTGGTGTGCGGCGAGCCGGGCCGAGATCTGCGCGGCCCGTTCGGCCACCCGCTCGGTCTCCGCCTGCCGACGTCCGGTCTGCGCCACCAGCTGTTCCCGCTGGCTGGCGAGCCGCTTGCGTTGGGCGGCCAGCTCGGCCGCCCGGTCGGTCAGCTTGGCGGCCCGGTCGGTCAGCTTGGCGGCCCGGTCCCGCTGGGCGGCCAGTTCCGTCGCCAGGTCGTCCCGGGCACCGGCCAGCGCGGCGTTCTCGCTGCCCAGCTCGTCGAGCCGGGCGACGACCCGCCGGGTGCCGCGCAGGGTCAGTACGGCGGCGGCGACGAGTACCACCAGACCGAGACCGCCGACCAGGCCGGCCCGGGCGGCCACCCCGGCCGCGCCCCGGGTTGCCCGGTCGACGCTGTCCCGGACCCCGACGGTGACCAGGGTCCGCAGCTCGGACAGGGCCGGTTCGGTCGCCGCCTGCCAGCGGGCGGGCTGGACCGGCGGGCTACCGCCGTCCCAGTCGGCCTCCAGCAGTTCCGTCTCGGCGGCGTGCAGGGTCGCGAAGACCGGACCGGTGACCAGTCGCTCGTAGCCGGCCCGCCCCGCCTCGGGCAGTCCGGCCCCCGCCTCGGCCCGGACGAACCGGGCCACCGCGACGAGGTCGACCAGTCGGGCGTGCTCCGCCTCGGTCAGCCGGGGCGAGGCGAGCGCCCCGGCCACCAGAGCGTCCTCCCGGGAGAGCAGCTCGGCGGCGCGGGAGAGCGCGAGGAGGGTACGGGTCTCCTCGATCAGGTCGCTGCGCCGGCTGGCCCACTGCGAGCCGTACACGGCGAAGCCGGCGTCGATGATGCTGCCGTACGACGCGGCGGCGCTGGCCCGGTCCACCCGGCCGCCGTCGACGTCGTCGCGGAGCGGCCGGAGGTCGTCCAGCCGCCGGACCAGTTCCGCCGCCCGCTCCCGGACCCCGCCAACAGTGATCAGCCGGAGATCCGTTCCCCCGGTGAACCGCCGCAGCGCCCCGACCGCCGCGTCGGTGCGGCTGCGCTGTTCGAGCAGGGCGGCCCGGTGCCGCCCCGGTGCCGCCAGCTCGACCATGCTGAGCCGGCGTTCCGCCTGGAGGGCCAGGATGAGCGCGTCGGTCGGCTGGCCGAGCTGGCTGCCGAGGGTACGGACCGCGAGCAGGTCCATCGCGTCCCGGGCGGTCAGGAAGGTGGCGTAACCCCAGAGCACGGTCAGCACGACCAGCAGGGCGGCGGCCTTGACCATGATCCGACTCGGCGTCGGCGCTGGCGGCGCTGGCGTTGGCGTTGGCGGCGCTACGGATGGTGGCTCGGGCGCCCCGGCCCCGCCGCGTCCGACCGTCCCAGCCTCGCCGCGCGCAGGCCCCGGTCCGGGGTCGGGCTTGCCGTCGGGTACCTGCCGCTCCGCCGGCCGAGGCCGGTTACCCGGGTGCTCCACCGGCCGTACCCTGTTGCCCGGCTGTTCTCCCGGCCGATTCGGGTCTGCCGGTCGTGCCACCGGTGGGGGCCGCTTGCCGCGCTGTTCCGGCGGCCGCGACCCGCTGCCCGGCTGTTCCGGTGGTCGTGGCCTGTTGCCCGGCTGTTCTGCTGGTCGTGGCCTGCTGCCCGGTTGTTCCGGTGGTCGTGGCCTGCCGCTCGGCTGTTCTGCTGGCCGTGGCCTGCCGGCTGGCTGTTCTGCTGGTCGTGGCCTGCTGCCCGGTTGTTCCGGTGGTCGTGGCCTGCCGCTCGGATGCTCGGTGGGGCGCGGCCGGTCGGGGTGCTGTTCTGCCGGCCGTGGCCGGTCGGCCGGCTGGTCCGCCGGACCCGACCGGTCGACCGGACCGTTCACCGGCGCGGCGTCGGCGGGGGTAGGGAGCGCGCCCCCTCGCCGGAGCCCGGAGCCGAGCGCCGCTACCCGGCGCGCCGCCCCCTTCACCGTGCCGTCCGCTGTGGCCAGGGCGAGCCGGCCGGTCGACCGCCGGAGCGCTCCTCGACGATGGTGCGCAGCCTGGCCAGCAGCTCGCCACGGTTGGCGCAGTTCAGCCGCTGACGCATCCGGGCCACGTGATGTTCGACGGTCTTCGCCGAGATGAACAAACGGTCGCCGATCTGCTTGTACGTCAGGCCGCTGAGTACCAGCTCGGCGACCTCCCGCTCGCGCTCGCTGAGCCGGTTCTCCACCGGTACGGCGATCGCGTCCGCCACCTGGGCGGCTCCGGTACCCGTGGGCCGGGTCCCGCCCTTCGCCCCGGCCGGTCGGCCCTGGAGCATCCGCGCACAGTCCAGCAGGGTGGTCATCGCCTTCCGGTCGGAGGTGCGGATGGCGGCCTGACCGGCGAGCCGGGCGCCGTCCCAGCAGAGGCCGATGCCGTGCAGGCCCCGGGCGGCGGCCTCCACCCGGACCGGGTCGACGACGCCGCGCAGCACCTCGACCCAGCTCTGCCCGGCGGCGGCCACCACGGAGGCGTACCGGGTGTGGCCGGTGGCGGCGGCCAGCGCGGCGACGTGCTCGTCCGCCACCGCCGGCCGGTCGGCCAGGATCGCGGCGTGCAGGCAGCTCCAGTGCAGCGGAGTCGTCCACAGTGCTGGGTTGCCGAGCCGGGCGAGCAGGTCCCGGGCCTCGCCGAGATAGGGGGCGAGCCGGTCGAGTTCGCCGAGCCGGGCGGCGGCGATGGCGAACTCGCCGAGAGGCAGCAGGGTGAACAGGTCCACCGGGTGGCGTACCACCGCCTCCCGGGCGCGTTCCCAGCCGCGTTGCAGGGCCGGCAGGTCGCTGTTGCGGCGGGCGGTGCCGAGTTCCAGCGCGGCGGCGAAGATCAGGTCGCGGGACTCCAGCGGTACCGGGCCGGTGGCGACCGTCGCCAACTGCGCGGCGGCCTCGGTGGCTCGGCCCCGGACCATCAGCAGCCAGGCCTGGAGCAGCCGGTGCCGGCGGGCGGTCAACGTCGCGCCGAGCCCGGCGGCGACGGCCCGGTCCAGGGCGCGCTCGCCGATGTCCAGCTCACCGCAGTGCAGCGCCACCAGGGCGGCCAGCGCCGCCGGGGTCTCCGGCAGCAGGACCGACCGGCCGGCCGGTTCGAGCAGCGCGGACGCCTGCACCAGGGTGGAGAGCGCGGCGGTCGGCGGGCCGGAGAGGGTCTCCTTCAACCCCCGGGCCATCAGCAGTGCCGCGCTGGCGAGCAGCGTCGGCGGACCGTCGGCGGGCGGATCGGCGAGGATCCGGTCGAGCTGGTCGACCCGGCCGGTGCCGGCCGCGCCGAGAGCCGCGAACGCCAGCGACGACGGGGTGCCGGACCAGCGGTACAGCTCGACCGCGCGGTCGGTGTGCCCCCGGTGCACCAGCGCGGTCGCGGCGACCGCCGCCCCGTCGGCCCGGTCCGGCGAGTCCGGGGTGGCGATCAGCCGGTCGGCGAGCCGCAGCGCGGAGTCGAGGTCGGCGGAGAGCGCCGCCGCCATCGCCCGGCGGGCCGCGACGGGCCGCCCGGCGGCTCCGGCGACCGCGAAGAGCCGGGCCGCCAGCGCCGGGTCGTCGCCGAGCGCCTCGTCACCGGCGGCCTCCGCGACGCCGGGCGGGCAACTGCCGCCGAAACCGCCGTCGAGCATCGACCGGACCAGCGGGAGCACCCGCCCGCCGCGCTGTAGCTGCAACTCGGCCAGGCGCTGCCAGACCGCCGCCCGCTGGCTCGCCGGGCTGAGCGCGGCGATGGCGCGCCGGACGATCGGGGCGAGCCGGTCGTCCGGCCCGAGCAGCCCGGCGGCGCGGGCCGCCGCCAGCAACTCGTCCAGCTCGTCGGGCTGCCGGGAGAGCAGCGCGCCGAGCAGGTCGGTGGGGAGTGCCGGGCCGGCCGCCATCGCGAGCAGCAGCCGGCGTACCTCGATGTCGAGGCTCTCCAGCTCGGGCGCGAACTGGAGCAGCACCGAGCGGGGCACCTCCAGGGTCGGCGTCGGGCGCTCGGCACCGGTGGGCGGCCGCTCCGCGCGGGTGGGCCGGCGGTCGGCCGGGCGCAGCGCCCGGGCCAGCCACTCGACGAACCGGGGTACGCCACCGGTCTGCTCCTGCACCAGCCGGGCGACCCCCGGCGGCACCGTCGACCCGTACGTGGTGCCGAGGTAGGCCGCGGTGCGCGCCTCGGTGAACGGGCCGGGCAGCACCGGCGGACCGCCCCGGTGCAGTACCTCGGCCAGCTCGGTCAGGCCGGCGGGGCGGGGCCAGGGCCGGAACGCGACCGCCAGCCGGGCCCGGCCGGTCTCGGCCAGCCGGCGCAGCTCGGCCAGGGCGGCGGCGTCGAGCAGGTGGGCGTCGTCGACGAGTACGACGCAGTCGGGGTCGCCGGCACCGGCCAGCTCCCGCCAGGAGTCCAGCACGGGTACGCCGGCCTGCCGGTAACCGCGACGCAGCCGGGCGAGTACGGCCGTCTTGCCGTGCCCGCCGGCCGCCTGTACGGCGGTGCAGAGCGGGGCCTGCGGGTCGGCGTCGACCCGGTTGAGGAAGGCGGTGGTCTGCTCGTCGAGTACGAGTGGGGTTTCGGTGTCGGTGCGCAGCATCACGTCGTCCTCACCGAGCCCACCCGTCCGGACAGTGTTCGCATCGGCAGTTCCAGCGGGGTGATCCGGATCGGTGGCCGGGGCGGCAGCGGGGGCCGTTCCTCGTCGTACCGGGCGGGTTCGCGGCCGTCGCCGGAGCGGCCGCGTTGCCGGCGGGCCGGTGGTTCGCCGCGCCGGGCGCCGGGTCGGGGCGGGCGCATCACCGGCGGGCGCGGCGGCGGCCGGTTGCCCCGCTGCCGGTCCAGGAGCTGGCAGCCGGCCACCGCCGCACCGGCCGCGACGGTGAGCTGCGGGTCGGCCTCGACCTCGACGGGTACCGGAAACCGGGCCGCGAGCAGTTCCCGCACCAGCGGGATCCGGGCCGAGCCGCCGGCCAGCAGGACCCCGTCGAGCTGGTGCGGTGCCAGGCCGCAGGACCGGACCGTGCGGGTCAGCTCGTCCACGGTCAGCGTGACGGCGGGCCGGATCAGGTCTTCGAACTCGGTCCGGCTCACCGGCACCCGGGTCTGCCGGTCGGGGAGCCGGACCAGCACGTCGGCGGTGTCGGCGACGGTCAGTTCGGCCTTGGCCCGGCGGCACTCCCGGCGCAGGCCGAGCAGGGCGTGCCGGACCAGCGGGTCGGTCGGGTCGGCGAGTTCCTTGGCGAGGCTGGTGCGGACGTGCTCGACCAGCGCCTCGTCGAAGTCGGCTCCGGCGGGCGGTTCGGCGTCGGCCACCCCGCCGCGCAGGTCGAAGCCGAGCGGCTGGGCCCGGTCGACGACGGCGGTGGAGTAGGTCTGCCCGCCGAGGGTGTAGACGGCGAGGGTACGGCCGGAGAAGCCGTGTGCGGCGTGGCTGGCGGCGGCGAGGACCGGTGCGGGCAGCAGGGAGACGTCGGCGAGACCGACGTCCCAGAGCGCCTCGCCGAGCAGGTGTCGTCGGTAGTCGCCCCAGCCGGCCGGGTGGCTGAGCACGATCCACTCCGGACGCTCGCGCTCCTGGTCGACGACCCGCTCGACCACCCACATCGCGAGCATGGCGGTGAGCGCCTGCGCCGAGCACGCCTCGCCGCCGACCAGCAGCGGTACGCCGTCGCCGATCCGGTTGCCGAAGTCGCGGGCGACCCAGCCGCTGTCGACGGGACCGTCGTACTCGTCGGGGTCGGCGACGGTGATCGACCGGTTGGTCGACATCAGCAGGACGGACGGCACGGTGTGCCCGGCCGGCCCGAGCCGGACGGGTTCGGGGGGATCCCAGTTGCTGCCCCGGAGCCGGGCGACAGCGGCAGCCGTGGCGGTGCTGCCGATATCGATTCCGAGGACGTAGGGCATCCGACCATTCCTTCACCGCGAGTCATGACCCCGGGACGGCGCGTACCGTTTCGTGGCCTCACCGGGGACGACCCCGGGCGGCTGGGATCGCCCGGTGGGCCGTTAGGGAGTCATCTTTTCGTACCAGAGATCTATCCGCCATCGGGACCCTAACTCTGCCGGAACGCATCCCCTATGCCCCTAACGCAGATCTAAGGCGCGGCCCTAGCGAACCGGCCGGGCAACCCCGGCGTCGTCCCCGATGTCCGGCGCGGCCGATTCCGTCTAGCGTCTGCTTCAGACATCCGGCGGCGGTGCAACGCAGCGCGCCGCCGCCGGAGGCTCCACCCCCGCACCACCTGTGCCACACCCCCGCACCACCTGCGCCACCTCAGACGGGTCCGCTCCCACCGGACGCGGATCCGTCGCCGCCACGACACCGCTCCGGACCCGCGCCGGGCGGCGACCGCACCGAGGAGACCGGCACATGGGCTCGCCCCAGACACTGCACGACTTCGTGCTGAACCTGCTGACCAACCCGGACGCCCGGTCGGCCTTCGAGATCGACCCGGAGGGGACGCTGCGCGACGCCGGACTGGCGGACATCAGCGTCGCGGACGTCCAGGACGTGGTGCCGCTGGTGGTGGACTACGCGCCGGTGCAGGGCCTCACCTCGTTGGCGCCGGTCGGCGAGGACGTGGGCCTCGGTCAGTTCCAGCTCGACCCGGGCGGTGTCATCGGCCAACTCCAGAGCGTGGCCACGCAGCTCGGTGTCTCCACGCACTCGTCGGGTTCGGACGTCAGCGCGGCGACGCTGGGTGCGATCAGCGTCGCGCCGGGTGCGCTCGGCGGTGTCCTGCCGGGGCTCGGCACCGACCAGCTCTCCGACCCGCTGGGTCTGGTCGACCCGCTGGTGCCGACCGGTGAGGACGTCGCCGACACCCTCGACTCCGAGGTGGTGGAGCCGGTGCTCACCGACACCACCGGCGTGGTCGGCACCCCCGAGGGCCTGCCCGGAAACGCCGTGGACGGCGGCCAGATCGGCCTGGTCGACTTCGCCGGTGACACCGTGCGGGGCACGCTGGACGACGTCACCGGGCTCGTCGACTCGCTCGGCGTCACCGGCACGGTTGGCGGGGTGACGGACACCGTCGGCGGCGTGACCGACACCGTCACCGGGGTCGGCGACGCACTCGACCTCGAACCACTCGGCTCCACCGGCACGCCGGTGCTCGACGACACCACCTCGACGGTGTCCGACCTGACCGGCAGCCTCGGCAACACGCTCAGTGACACCACCTCCGGTGTCATTGGTGACAGCGGCACCGCCGGAGAAGTAGACGCCTCCACCTCCGGCGGCCTCCTGGGAATCACGGACGACCTTCTCTGAGCGCGGGAAGTCCGTGAGGCCCACCGAAGGCCGGACCGTGGTCCCACGGTCCGGCCTTCGGTCCTCTTGATAATTCCGGCGCAACCGGCACACTTGGTGCGGTGATGGCGCCCAGTTGGCTTGACGTACTCGACGAGATCGTGCGGGTTTCCGGCGCGCACGGTCGGGGCGACCTGATCTCCTGGCTTCGGCGTCGACGAGCCCAGTTGCTGGACCCGAGGCTGCGGGTGCTGATCGTGGGCGAACCCAAGCAGGGCAAGAGCCAGCTCGTCAACGCCCTGCTCAACGCCTCGGTCTGCCCGGTCGGAGACGGGATCAGCACCACCATCCCGACCGTGGTCGGGCACGCCGAGGCGCCGACCGCCGCGCTGGTCTGGAGCCCCCCGCAGGCACCGGAGCAGCTGGGGCGGCCGGTGGACGGCTCCGATCCGCAGCACCCCGCCGGCCGGCGACGAGACGCCCCACCGGGGCCACCGGAGCGGACCGGTCCGGCCGGCCAGCCCCTGCCGGGTGCGCGCCCCGGCACGGCGGTGCCCGGCCCGGCGCAGCGGATCGCCGTACCGATCGAGCAGATCGTGGCGCGGATCAGCGGCCGCAGCGGCGGGATCGGCGACGTACCGGCCGGCTCGGCGGACGGCGGTGGGCGTACTGTCGGCGGCGGCGGGACGCTGCGGCGACGCCCGGGCGGTGGGCTGGAGCACGCCGAGATCGGCATTCCCCGGGCGCTGCTCGCCTCCGGGCTCGTCCTCGTCGACACGCCGGGGGTGGACGGCACGGACCCGGGTCGGGCGATCAGTCCGGCCGCCACCCCGAACCAGGCCGACCTGGTGCTGCTGGTCTCGGACGTGACCCGGGAACTCTCGGTCGCCGAGCTGAACCTGCTGCTGCACATCGCGCAGTCGCACGCCAACCTGGCCGTGGTGCAGAGCAAGATCGACCTGGTGCCGCACTGGCGTACGGTGGTCGAGCGCAACCGGCAGCACCTGGCCGACGCGGGCGTACCGGCGGCGCTGATCCCGGTCTCCGCGACGCTGCGCCTACAGGCGGCCCGGAGCAACGACAAGCAGCTCAACGCCGAGTCCCACTTCCCGGAACTGCTCAACCGGATCAAGCGCGACCAGGCCGGCAAGGCCGACGCGCTGGCCCGGGCGGCGGTGGCGCACAGCGCCCGGACCGTACTCGAACAGCTCGCGGCGCCGCTCCGCGCCGAACTCGCGGTCGCGAAGGAAATCGACGTCGAGCGGTCCGGCCCGATCACGAAGCTGCACGCGGCCCAGCGCGAGGTGGACGAGTTGCGCCGCTGCTCGGTGCGCTGGCAGAACACCCTGAACGACGAGATGGCGGACCTGATCTCCGACGTCGAGTACGACCTGCGCGACCGTACCCGGCAGATCCTGCGCAAGGTGGACGAGGCGTTCGACAAGGCCGACCCGCTGACCGGCTGGGACACCTTCCAGGAGTGGCTGACCGAGAACCTCACCGACGCGGCGGAGGCGAACTACGCCTGGCTGGCCGAGCGCTGCGGCTGGATCGCCAACCGGGTCGCCAGCCAGTTCGACCGGTACGGCTTCGACGCACTGCCGAGCTGGTCGGTACGGGTACCGGAGAACCTCAGCGACCGGATCCAGATCATGGAGCAGCCGACGGTGGAGAAGTTCACCCGGACCCAGAAGCTCGTCACCGGCCTGCGCGGCTCGTACGGCGGTGTGTTGATGTTCGGCCTGGCCACCACGCTGGCCGGGATGCCGCTGATCAACCCGATCTCGCTCGGCGCCGGCGCGCTCTTCGGCGGCAAGAGCGTCCGCGACGAGGGAAAGTCGCTGCTCAAACGCCGGCAGGCGGCGGTCAAGACGGCGACCCAGCGGCACGTCGACGACTTCTTCCTCCGGCTGAGCAAGGACTGCAAGGACACCGCCCGACAGGTGCAGCGGATGCTCCGGGACCACTTCACCGCGCTGACCGAGGAGTTGCAGGAGGGCATCGTGCGGTCGTTCCGGACCGCGAAGCAGGCGGCCGAGGCCGACGCGGCCGAGCGTGACCAGCGGCAGCGCCGGATCGCGCTGGAGATGAAACGCCTCGCCGACCTCTACGAGAAGGCGCAGGCGCTGGCCGGCGCGCAGTCCCTCGGCGCCGCGCGCACCAACCTGGAGTCCGGGTCCGTCAGCCCGAACGGGGGTGGGCTCGGGTGAGCCGGGTGGGTCGGCTGGACGAGGCGGCCTGGGGGTTGGTGCACGAGGCGCTGGAGGTCTACGGCAACGACCCCCGGGCGGTGGAGCAGTTGCACCGGCAGTTCGCCCGGTTCGAGGAGCCGCTGCGGATCGCCGTCGCCGGGCCCTGGCGGTCCGGCAAGTCGACGCTGGTCAACGCCGTGATGGGTGAGGCGGTCGCACCGGTCGAGGTGGCCGACGGCCGCCAGGTCTTCACCTGGTACGAGGACGGGCCGGAACCCCGGGTCACCGCGTACCCGGCCGGGGGCGCGCCCCGGGACCTCGCGGTGACCCGTACCGCCAGCGGGATGCGGGTCGACCTCGGCGGCGGGCGGTGGGACCAGGTCGACGACATCGTGGTGCAGTGGCCGACCCGGGCGCTGCGGCACGCCGTACTGATCGACACTCCGGCGGTCAGCCACCGGCCCGACGATCGGACGGCCGGCGAGGATGCCGGGGGCGGGCGGGGGCGGCTGGCGCTCGCGGCGGGGCCGACCGCCGGTGGGGACGCCGAACTGGTCGGCGGTGCCGGTGGCGGCGCGGCCACCGTGCAGCGGATCGTGCACGAGGCCGACGCGGTGCTCTATCTGAGCCGGGACGGCAGCGGGGACGACCTGCGGCCGTTCCAGGCGGCGCAGCCGGGCTCGGTGGCCCGGGCCGCGCCGGTGAACGTACTCCTGGTGCTGTCCAGGGTGGACGAACTCGGCGGCGGCCGGGTCGACGCGCTGCTCACCGCCCGGCAGCTCGCCCGCCGGCACCGCCGCGACCCGAGGGTCAACGCCCACTGCCTCAGCGTGGTCGCGCTCGGCGGGCTCGTCGCGCTCGCCGGCCGGATGCTGAGCGAGTCCGAGTACGCCGCGCTGGCCGCGCTGGCCGGGCTGCCCCGGGCGGAGACGGACCGGCTGCTGCTCTCCACCGACCGCTTCCTGGCCGCCGAATTCCCGATCCCGCTCGACGTGGAGATCCGGCGCCGGCTGCTCGACCGGCTCGGCATCTTCGGGGTACGCCTGTCGACCACGCTGGTCCGGACCGGCTCGGACAGCCGGGCCCGGCTCGCCGCCGAGCTGGTCCGGCGCAGCGGCCTGACCGAGCTGCGCGAGTCGATGGCCCGGTACTTCGTCGACCGCGCCCCGGTGCTGAAGGCCCGGGCGGTGC
The DNA here is from genome assembly GCF_003030345.1 of Plantactinospora sp. BC1. Taxonomy (NCBI): domain Bacteria; kingdom Bacillati; phylum Actinomycetota; class Actinomycetes; order Micromonosporales; family Micromonosporaceae; genus Plantactinospora; species Plantactinospora sp. BC1. The sequence continues at coordinate 3,228,458 of NZ_CP028158.1, read as the reverse complement.
TGATGGCGCTGGAGTCGCTGCTCCGGGCCGAACCCCGGCCGGGCGCCGCCGAGCTGCTGGCCCGGCTGGAACAGGTACTGGCCGGCGCGCACGAGTTCCGCGAGCTGCGGCTCTCGGCCGCGCTGCTCGGCGGGCAGCTCCGGTTCGACCCGGAGCTGGCCGCCGAGGCCAACCGGCTGATCGGCGGGGACGGGGCGAGCCTGGCGGCCCGGCTCGGCGTCGAACACGACGTCACCGGAGACGAGCTGTGGGCGCGCGGCTCGGCGGCGGTACGCCGCTGGCAGGAGCTGGCCGAGGACCCGCTGCGCGGCGTCGACCAGCGGCGCGCCGCCCGGGTCGTGGTACGCAGCTGCGAGGGGATGCTCGCCGAGATCTCCTGACCTCCGGCCAGTGCCCGGAGACCGCGCGTCGTCGCACGCCCGACCCCCGGGATCATCCGCTACGGGTTCGTCATCGCCTGTCAGCCTGGCGGAGCATCGCGTCGGTCTCGGGGTCGGGCATGATCTCCCGGACCTCTTGGGCACAGCGGCAGGCGGCGGCGATCTTGGCAGCCCAGGTCAGCGCCTCTTCGTGTGCGGCCACGTCGACGACCACGAACCCGCCGACGACCGCCTTGGTCTCCGGGTAAGGCCCGTTGGTGACCGTCCCGTCCGTGGCCACGATGCTCGCCGGCTGCCGCTCCAGTCCGCCGCCGAACACGAACACGCCGGCGTTCACGGCCTCCTGCATCACCGCGTGCGCGGCCTTGCCCACGTCGGGCATCTCCCCGGCGGGGATGTGGTCCATCGCGCCGTCGTCGAACGAGATCAGGTATCGGGTCATCCCAGAACTCCCTTGTTCCGGCGGCCTCCTCCGGCCACCGTCACCTGTGCTACGAACGACCCGTCCCGAAACCGACGCCCTGCCAGAAAATTTCTCCACGGGACTTCCGTCGTTCGACGCTAAGAACCCTGGGTGACCTCGGTGACGAAGGCCCGCCATGCGGCTGGTGCGAAGGCGAGTACGGGGCCGGTGGTGTCCTTGCTGTCGCGTACGGCGACGATGCCGGGCAGGTTGCGGGCGACCTCGATGCAGTTCCCGCCGTTGGGGCTGCTGCGCGTGCTCTTGCGCCATTGGGCGCCGGTCAGGTTCATTTGCCGTCCCATCCCTGGCTACGGACGGTGTGTGACCTCGGTGACGAAGGCCCGCCATGCGGTCGGTGCGAAGGCGAGTACGGGGCCGGTGGTGTCCTTGCTGTCGCGTACGGCGACGATGCCGGGGAGGTTGCGGGCGACCTCGACGCAGTCTCCGCCGTTAGTGCTGCTGCGCGTGCTTTTCCGCCACTCGGGGCCGGTCAGGTTCATAACTGTTCCATCCTTGCCTACGGGCGGTGTGTGACCTCGTTGACGAAGGTCCGCCATGCGGCTGGTGCGAAGGCGAGTACGGGGCCGGTGGTGTCCTTGCTGTCGCGTACGGCGACGATGCCGGGGAGGTTGCGGGCGACCTCGACACAGTCTCCGCCGTTGGGACTGCTGCGCGTGCTCTTGCGCCACTCGGCTGCGGTCAGGTTCATTGCCGTCCCATCCCTGGCTACGGGCGGTGTGCGATCTCGTTGACGAAGGTCCGCCATGCGGTCGGTGCGAAGGCGAGTACGGGGCCGGTGGTGTCCTTGCTGTCGCGTACGGCGACGATGCCGGGGAGGTTGCGGGCGACCTCGACGCAGTTCCCGCCGTTAGTGCTGCTGCGCGTGCTCTTGCGCCATTGGGCGCTAGTCAGGTTCATAGCTGTTCCATCACTTCCGTGATCAACTCGGTCGACTGCGGGACCGCTAGTGCACCGCCTCGGATCGCATCCCAGGCGCGGCGTAACTGCAACACGTCGGCGGCCCGCTCGACCACCTGCCCGTGCAACTGGTTGTCCAGGTAGCCCACGTCGGCGTTGGTCGGGAGGGTCGCCACCACGAACGGCCCACCGAGTCCAGGGTACGACCCGACGTTGGCAGGTACTACCTGGATCTGCACCAGGGGAGTAGTCCCCAGCTTGAGTAGGTGGGCCAACTGCTCGCGCATCACCTCGCGTCCGCCGATGACCCGGCGGAGCACAGACTCGTCGATGATCGCAATGACCTGGGGTGGATCGTCGCGGTTGAGGATGGATTGCCGGTCGAGTCGCTCAGTAACCTTCTGCTGCACCTGTTCGGCGGTGAACAACGCGCCGCTGAGCAGCGCGTGTGCGTACGCCTTGGTTTGGAACAGGCCGGGTAGCACGGCGTTTTCGAAGGAGCGCAGGGCGACTGCTTCGCGCTCGTGGTCGATCCACTCGCGCAGCCAGGTCGGCGCGCCGAGTTTGGCGACGAGGCGTTCGTAGACCCCGCCGGTCTTCAGGGCACGGTCGGCACCGGCGATCGAGTCCATCGTCAGGGCGCGGGTCCGGTTCTCGACGGCACTGACGTGGGATGCGGAGAAGTTCGCCAACCGGCCGAACGCCTCCTGGGTCATCTTGGCCGCCTGCCTGCCCTGGCGGATCTCGACAACGATGAAGGCGGCCAGTGGTTCCGGTACTTCGATCATCAGAATTCCCCAGGATGTAGATCAATTATTCACGGCTATTCAATGGCATTCAGGCGTCTGAGAGATTGGCCAGCGCTATCCATAGACGCACGCCATCTTCCCAGCGTAGGGGCTATGCGTCCAGGGTGGAACCGAACATTTCCGCGCGGTCCTCGGGCTGTCGCGGTGACGTGAAAAGTCCGACCGATGTGGTGGTGGCGGAATGGCCAACCAGCACGTCGGCTCCGGCACATTCCACCGTCGGATTTCTCTTCGGAAGGCAGGGCAGCATGAGAATCGGTCGCGGGACGAAGCCGTATCACCGCCGGAACTGGCGTCGGCTCTGGCGGTACTGCCGGTGTGGCCTCCGCTGGCGGTGTCCGGACTCGGTCGACCTGGTGCCGATGCCGTACGCGCCGGTGGTGCCGCCGTTGACCGGCGCGACCTACCGGGCCGCTCGTCGTGCCGAGGCCCGGGGGCCGTCGTCCCAAGACGTGCCGGCCCCGCCGATCCGTTACCGGGGGGACAACCGCCGCCCGGCCCGGGACGCGCCGAGCCGCTTACATCCGCGCAACGGGCGCACGGGCGTGCTGGAGCCGGGACGAGTCACGCGTGCCCGGCACGGTACGCGGGTGTGACAGGTGATCGGGCCGCAGGAACGCTGGTACCGGGCTGCACGACGGATGCGGCGGCGGTACCCGACCGGCCGGCACCTGCCGGCGCCGGCGTACCGCTGCCGGACCTGTGCCGACCCGTGGCCGTGTGCGCCGGCCCGGTTGGCGCTGCTGATCGGTTTCCGGGGTGACCGGGTGGGACTGCTGATGTACCTGGCCGCGCACCTCGTCCGGGCGCTGGAAGCGCTGCCCGACACGCATCCGGCGCTGGTCACCGGCCAGATCCTCTACTGGGTCCCGCGCCGTCGCTGACCGCTCCGCTCCGTGACCCGACCGGCCCGCTCCCGGTTCGCCACCTTCCCTTGGGCGGCGAACCGGGGCGGGCCACACCGCCTACGACCGGAATGCGGTCACATCCGGTCCGGGGTGGCGATGCCGAGCAGGTGCAGGCCCTGCCGGAGTACCCGGGCGGTCAGGTCGCAGAGGACCAGCCGGCTCTCCCGGACGGCCGGCTCGGCGCGGAGTATCGGGCAGTGCTCGAAGAAGCCGCTGAACGCGACCGCGACCGCGTGGAGGTGACCGGCGAGGCGGTGGAACTCCAGGGTCCGGTCCACGGCGTCGACGACCGCGCCGAAGTCCAGCAGTTCGAGCGCGAGCGCCCGCTCGGCCGGCTCGACCACCCTGACCGGTACGCCCTCCGGTGCCGCCCGGCCGGCCCGCCGGAAGATGGAGCGGATCCGCGCGTGCGCGTACTGGAGGTAGGGGGCGGTGTTGCCGGAGAGCCCGAGCATCCGGTCCCAGTCGAAGACGTAGTCCCGGGTCCGGTCGCTGGCCAGGTCGGCGTACTTCACCGCGCCGATGCCGATCGCCCGGGCCAGTTCGAGCACCGCGTCCGGAGTCAGGTCGGGGTTCTTCTGCCGGACCAGCGCCGCCGCCCGGTCGACGGCCTCGTCGAGCAGTTCGACCAGCTTCACCGAGTCGCCGGCCCGGCTGGCCAGCTTCCGGCCGTCCTGACCGAGGACCAGCCCGAAGCCGACGTGTTCGGCCCGGGCCGGTGGCCGCAGCCAGCCCGCCTGCCGGGCGACCGCGTAGACCATCTCGAAGTGCTGCCGCTGCGGCAGCCCGACGACGTAGAGCAGCCGGGTGGCGCCGAGTTCCCGGGTCCGGTACCGGAGCGCGGCGAGGTCGGTGGCGGCGTAGCCGTACCCGCCGTCCCGCTTGCGCACGATGAGCGGCACCGGCTCGCCGTCCCGGCCGGGGAAGCCGGGCGGGAAGGCGCAGGCCGCGTCGCCGCTGTCGACGAGTAGGCCGAGCCGGTCCAGTTCGTCGGTGACCGGGCCGAGCATCGGGTTGTAGTGGCTCTCGCCGACGAAGTCCGCCCGGGTCAGCAGCACGTCGAGCCGGTCGTAGACGCCCAGGAAGTACGACTCCGACTCCTCGACCAGCAGCCGCCACAGCCGCAGCGTCGCCTCGTCCCCGCCCTGTAGCGCCACCACCCGCTCGCGGGCCCGCCGCCGGAACGCCTCGTCGGCGTCGAACTTGACCCGCGCTCCCTTGTAGAACGAGTCCAGGTCGCCGATCGACAACTCGGCGACGGCGGTGGACTCGCCGAGGTCGAGCAGGTGCTCGATCAGCATCCCGAACGGGGTACCCCAGTCGCCGAGGTGGTTGGCCCGGACGACCCGGTGCCCGAGCCACTCCAGCAGCCGGACGACGGCGTCACCGATGATGGTCGACCGGAGGTGCCCGACGTGCATCTCCTTGGCCACGTTCGGCGCCGAGTAGTCCACCACCACCGTCTCCGGGGTGGTCACGGTCGGCACGCCGAGCCGGGGGTCGGCGGCCATCCTCGACAGCAGCGCGCCGAGCAGGTCGTCCGCGACCGTGAGGTTGACGAATCCGGGACCGGAGACCGTCACCGACGAGCACAGGCCGACGAGTGCGGCGTGCTCGACCACCTCGGCGGCGATCTCCCGGGGCGGCCGGCCGAGCCGGCGGGCCAGCGGCAGCGCCGCCTCCGCCTGGAAGTCGGCGTGCCGGGAACGCCGGACCGCCGGGTCCACCGGGCCGCCGGCCAGCGCCGCGAACGACGGCGCCAGCCGGTCGGTGAGCAGCCTTTCGAGATTCATCCAGGTACGCCTCTCTGGCTCCGGTCCGCGTGGCGGACGGGACGGAGCGGACTGATCGGCGTACGGGGATACCGGCGGATCGGTCCGCCGGCAGTGATCAGGTGGTCAGCTCAGGCGGCCTCGGCGGGCTCGGGAACGAGCCACCGGACGCCGTCGGCCCACGGTCGGGGCGGACCCGGACGCGGGCACCACCCGACCGGGAAGGTCGGGGTACGCGCTACCGGCGGAACTGGCCACGGATCCAGGCTAACCGGATCGGCGCCGTGGGCGTACCCGATATCCGGGCCACCGACCCGGGGCCCGTCGCCCGTCGCCGTCGTGGCCCGGTCAGCCGATGTTGTTGCGCAGCGGGATGTCGCGGATCGTCGACCAGGTCAGCGCCAGGCAGGTGACGAAGGAGGCCAGCCCGACGGCGACCGCCAGCGCCAGCGACCCGGGTGGGTTCGACTCCAGGATCCGGCCGACCACCGGCAGCCCGAAGTCGGCGCCGATCATGGCCTGGGTGAGCAGGATCAGCCCGGCACCCACCGGGATGCCGATCAGCAGGCCGCCGGCCTCCCACCGGTAGTAGGCGGCACCGATGAACGCCCCGCCGGCCAGCCAGACCAGGAACTCCAGGGCGTACTCCAGGAAGACCAGGTGCAGTTGGGTCGGCTCGCCGAACAGGTGGGTCCGGTCCAGCGCCTGCTCCCAGCCGGCGAGCGAGTAGACCCCGGTCTCGATCAGGTAGCCGACCACCAGCAGGGCGGAGAGGAACGGGGCCAGCAGGGTCACCGTGACGGCCGCGTGTACGCCGAACCGGCGTCGGGTCTGCCCGTGCGCCACGTACAGCGGCAGGAACTCGCGGATGAGCGCGATGCCGACGAAGAGCACGTACCAGCGCGGCAACACCGCGGCCTTCTCCCAGGCACTTGCGGTCACCCGGCCGAAGACGGCGATGCCCAGCACGATCACCGCGACCACGGCGAGGAAGCCTGCCCAGAGCATCGAGGCGTGCACCATGGTGCTGGCCAGCAGGCGGCTGGGGAATCTCATCGGGGCCCTCCGGTCAGGTGCACGAACAGGTCCTGCATGGCGATGGGTTCGAGTTCCAGCCCGGCTTCGGCGGCGGCGCGGCGTTGGGTCTCGTCCAGTTCGCCGTAGACCATCGCCGACTTGGTCGGCCCGAGTTCCCGGCTGCCGAGCACGGTCAGTCCGGCGGTGAAGGTGTCGACCTGCCCGGCGGGTCCGGTGACGGCGCTGCCCCGGGCGAGCAGGCTCTCGGTCTCCTCGTGCACCACCAGCCGGCCCCGGTCGATGATGACGACCTCCTCCAGGAGCGGGGCGACCTCCTCGATCAGGTGCGCGGAGAGGACGATGGTGCGCGGATGCCGCATGTAGTCGGCGAGCAGCGCCTCGTAGAAGGCGTACCGGGATGGGACGTCCATGCCGAGGTACGACTCGTCGAAGATGGTCAGCGGAGCCCGGCTGGCCAGCCCGACGACGACGCCCAGTGCCGAGCGCTGCCCCCTGGACATCTCGCCGACCCGCGCCTTCGGCTTCAGTGCGAACCGGTCGAGCAGGCTGCGGGCGTACTCGCCGTCCCAGGTGGGGCGGAGCCACTCGGCGAAATAGATCGCGTCCGCCACGGTGCCGATCCGGGTCGTCTCACCGCCGTCCCGGATCATGACGATCTGCCGGGTGACGGCGGCGTTCTCGAAGACGGGCCGGCCGTCGATCCGGACCCGGCCGGCGGACTCCCGGCGGAAGGCGGCCAGCACGGAGAGCAGACTCGTCTTGCCCGAGCCGCTGCGGCCGAGCAGCCCGTAGATCTTCCCGCCGGCCAGGCTGAAGGTGAGACCGTCCAGCGCGGTGGTGTCGCCGTAGCGCAGCACCAGCTCCTCGACGTCGATCCTCATCGCCCGTCCCGCTCCTCGATGCGGCGGATCACGTCGCGCAGCGGGATGCCGATCGCCCTGGCCTCGGCGATCATCGGTTCGACCACGTCTGCGAAGAACCCTTCGCGGCGCTGGGCCCGGAGCGTGTCCCGGGCGTCGGGGCTGACGAACATGCCGATACCTCGCTTCTTGTAGAGGACGCCCTCCTCGACCAGTTGTTGGAAGGCCTTGGCGGCGGTCGCGGGGTTGATCCGATAGAAGGCGGCGTACTGGTTGGTCGACATGACCTGGTCGTCGGCCTTCAGCGTGCCGCTGAGCACGTCGGCCTTGATCCGGCTGGCGATCTGGCGGTAGATCGGGCTCCGGTCGTCGAACATGTCAACCTGCTTCTTGGGTTCTTTACTTTACCGAAGAACCATAGAAGTCCTCGGTCGTCGCCGTCAACGCCGGTGAACCGACGGCGGGAAAAATCCGTAATCCGCTGGCAGTGGCCCGGTCTGCTGAGCGGGCGACTGGCGTCCCCGGTGCCCCGGCACGGGTACGCCGACCGATGGGAGGAAGCCAGCATGTCCGGAACCGGCCACAGTGGAGCCGACACCGGTGACCTCGGCCCGGGCCGCGCCGCCGTTCCGGGTGCCGATCCGGGTGCCGTTCCCGGTGTCGATCCGGGCGCCGGCTCGAACCGTCCGGCGGCCGTTCCCGCCCGCCCGTCGGGCCGGTCCCCGGCGGCCGGAGCACGCCGGTTGGTCGGGCCGGTCGCGGTCGCGGCGGCGCTCGCCGTACTGGTGGCGGCGGTCCTGGTGGCGGTGCGGCTGACCGAACAGGCCGAACCGTCCACTCCGGACGTCGCCACCGCCGACCTCGCCGGAGCACCTGTCGTCGCCATCACCGCCACCGCCACGCCCACGGTCACCGGGGTCACCCCGACGCCGCGCCGGGGCACGCCGACGCCGAAGCCGCGTACGTCGATCCGGCCGGCCGTACCGGCGGGTCCGGCGCGCACCTCCGACAAGAAGGGGGTGGCGGTCTGGAACTTCCCCGGCGTCAGCCCGGCGCTGGCGAACTCGAAGGCGAGCTGGTACTACACCTGGGCCAGTCACCACCAGGGGGTCGAGACGCCCCGGGGCGCGGAGTTCGTACCGATGATCTGGGGTCGGGACAACGTCGACAGCGGCACCCTCGCCCAGGCGAAGGCGGCCGGGCCGTACCTGCTGGGGTTCAACGAGCCGGACATGGCCGGCCAGGCGGACATGAGCGTGGACGAGGCGCTGCGGCTCTGGCCCAGGTTGCAGGCGACCGGTGCCACCCTGGGCAGCCCGGCGGTCGCCTTCGGCGGGGCCACCCCCGGCGGCTGGCTCGACCGGTTCATCTCCGGCGCCAGGTCGCGCGGCTACCGGGTCGACTTCATCGCCCTGCACTGGTACGGGGGAGACTTCGTCACCGCGAACGCGGTGAACCAGCTCAGGCAGTATCTCCAGGCGGTGTACCAGCGTTACCGGTTGCCGATCTGGCTCACCGAGTTCGCCCTGATCGACTTCTCCAACGGCGGTACCCGGTTCCCCGGCGAGCAGCAGCAGGCCGCGTTCCTGACCGCCGCCACCAGGATGCTCGGCGGGCTCTCCTACCTGCACCGGTACGCCTGGTTCGGGCTGCCCGCCACCGACCGGGACCGCACCGGGCTGTTCCGCGGCGGCGACCAGCCGACGGCCGTGGGCCGGGCGTTCCAGGCCGCCGGCTGAACCCGGGCTCTGTTGCCGGACAACCTCGCCGGCAGGTCCGCATCGCCGGCGAACCGCTCGACGGTACGGCCGGCGAGCAGCCGGCCCGCCTTTCAGCGCTGCTCCGAAACGCCTTGAGGGTTGTGGCCACCTCCGGGCTTATCCTGGGCGGATGCGCCTGACAACCCTCAACTCGGCGGTCCCGGCCCGGTGAGCCGGCCGGAACGGAGGCTCCGACCCGTCGATCTCGCCCGGCTGGCCGGCATCTCCACCCAGCAGGTCCGCAACTATCTCGACGCCGGGGTGCTGCCCCCGGCACCCCGGAGCGCCTCGGGATACCGCCAGTTCGACGAGCGGCACCGCCGGGCGCTGCTGACGTACCGGGCGCTGGCCCGGGGGTACGGCTGGGAGACCGCTCGGTCGATCATGCACGCGGTGCACGCCGGGGATCTGCCGTCCGCGCTCGCCCTGGTCGACGCCAGTCATGCCGGGCTGCACGAGGAGCGCCGTGCGCTCGCCGAGGCCGCCACCGCGCTGGAGGCGGTCGCCGGGCAGCAGACCGAGCCGGCGACGGTCTCCCGGCTGACGCTGCGGATCGGCGAGCTGGCGGCCCGACTGGGTGTGCGTACGTCGGCGCTGCGGGTCTGGGAGGCCGCCGGCCTGCTCGTACCGGAACGGGAACCGGGTACCGGGTACCGCCGGTTCGGCCCGGCCGAGATCCGGGACGCCCAGATGATCAGCATGCTCCGGCGGAGCCGCTACCTGCTGCCGCAGATCCGGCCGATCCTCGACGGTCTGCGCCGCACCGGGAGTACGGCGGCGCTGCGGGCCGCGGTGCAGCGCCGCCGGCTGGAGCTGACCGAACGGGCCACCGCGATGCTGGAGGGGTCGAGCCGACTGCACGACTATCTGGGCATCGCACCCGGCGAGAGTGACGAGCCAGCCACCTGAGCAGCGTGCCCGGGTAAGAGGAGGCGAGCGGCGATCCGTCGGCCGGTACCGGAGGGTTAGGCTGCCGGACGTGGAATCCGTGCCGTTCCTCCTCGCCGGCCGGCCGGCCCGGGGCGGCGATCCGCTCGTGGTCCGGCATCCCGACGGTCGCGAGGTCGGCCGGACCAGCCACGCCGACCCGGAGCAGGTCGAGGCGGCGGTGGCCGCCGCCGCCGAGGTGGCGGAGCGGGCAGCCGCCCTGCCGGCGCACGTCCGGGCCGACGCCCTGGCGCACGTGTCGCGCCGGCTCGCCGAGCGGGCCGAGGAGATCGCCCGGCTGATCACCGCCGAGAGCGGCAAGCCGGTCAGGTGGGCGCGGGTCGAGGTGGCCCGCGCGGTCGCCACCTTCCGGTGGGGCGCCGAGGAGGCCCGGCGCTGGTCCGGCGAGATGCAGCGGTTGGACACCGAGCCGGCCGGGGAGGGGCGGGTCGCGCTGGTCCGCCGGCTGCCCCGGGGGCCGGTGCTCGGCATCACGCCGTTCAACTTTCCGCTGAACCTCGTCGCGCACAAGGTCGCCCCCGCGCTCGCGGTCGGGGCGCCGATCGTGGTCAAGCCGGCCCCGGCGACCCCGCTGACCGCGCTGCTCCTCGGCGAGCTGCTGGCCGAGGTGACCGAGCCGGACGGTCCGGGCAGCGGCCTGCCGGCCGGGATGTGCTCGGTGTTGCCGCTGCCGAACGACCGGGCCGGTGAACTGGTCCGGGATCCCCGGCTGCCGGTGGTGTCGTTCACCGGCTCCGGACCGGTCGGTGCGGCGATCCGGCGGTCGGTGCCGGAGAAGCACGTCACCCTGGAGCTGGGCGGCAACGCCGCCGCAGTGGTCTGCGCGGACTGGGCCGGCACCGACGACCTCGACCACGCCGCGCGCCGGATCGCCACCTTCGGCAACTACCAGGCGGGGCAGAGCTGCATCGCGGTACAGCGGGTCTTCGTGCACGAGTGGCTGCTCGACGGCTTCCTGCCCCGGCTGGTCGCGGCGGTCGCCGCATTGCACACCGGGGATCCGGCCGACGAGGCGACCGAGGTCGGGCCGCTGATCGACGAGGCCGCGGCCCGGCGCGTCGAGAGCTGGGTGGACGAGGCGGTGGCGGCCGGTGCCACCGTCGAGCTGGGCGGCCGCCGGGACGGCCCGCACTACACGCCGACGGTGTTGACCGGGGTACGACCGGAGTGCCGGGTCAACACCGAGGAGGTCTTCGGGCCGGTCCTGGTGGTGGCGCCGGTGCCGGACGACGCGGCCGCGTTCGCCGCGGTCAACGACTCGGCGTACGGGTTGCAGGCCGGGGTCTTCACGCACGACCTGCGGACCGCGTTCGCGGCGTACCGGACGTTGCGGGTCGGTGGCGTGATCGTCGGCGACGTGCCGTCGTACCGGGCCGACCAGATGCCGTACGGCGGGGTGAAGGGCAGCGGCGTCGGCCGGGAGGGGGTACGCAGCGCGATGGAGGACTACACCGAGTCCCGGGTGATGGTGCTGAGCGGGATCGAGTGGTAGCGCGGCCGCCGGAGTTCTCCACCGTCGCCGCGATCGAGATCCCGGGCACGGTCGCCGAGGCGGAGGCGGTGCAGGACCGGCTGCGCCCGCTGGTCGACCTGACCGGGCCGGGGCCGGCCGCACCCCGCACGGTGGCCGGGCTCGACGTGGCGTACGCCGAGGACGGCGACCGGCTCGCCGCCGCGGTGACCGTGCTGGACCCGGCCACCCTGGAGGTGCTGGACACGGCGGTGGCCACCGGGCGGGCCGCCTTCGACTACGTACCCGGGCTCTTCGCCTTTCGGGAGCTGCCCGCCCTGCTGACCGCGCTCGCCCGGCTGACCGTCGAGCCGGAGCTGCTGGTCTGCGACGGGCACGGGCTCGCCCACCCGCGCCGGTTCGGGCTCGCCTGTCACCTGGGCGTGCTCACCGACCGGCCGGCGATCGGCGTCGGCAAGACGCCGCTGGTCGGGACGTGGAGCGGGCCGGACCGGCGGCGCGGGTCCTGGGCGCCGCTGGTCGACGGTGCCGAGCAGGTCGGCCGGGTGTTGCGGACCCGGGACGACGTGCGGCCGGTCTTCGTCTCGGTGGGGCACCGGATGGACCTGGACAACGCCTGCGCCCAGGTGCTCCGGCTCACCCCGGCCTACCGGTTGCCGGAGACCACCCGGCAGGCGGACCGGCTCTGCCGGGCCGAACTGCGCAGGTTCGCCGGGGTGTGACGGCGGGAGCCGTCCGCCCGCTTCCTGTGCCGATGGCGTCGGCTCCGGCAGCCGGAGGATTCGGCGCGGCGCCGGCCGGGCATGAGAGAGGACGGTTGCCGCTGCACCGGTAGCCTGTGCCCGGATCTGCACTGCGACGAGCGAGGTGATCATGTCGGTACGGCGTGGCGCGACCTGGCTGGGAACCGTCGGTCTGCTGGTCGGTACGACGGTGTCACTCGCCGCCGCCCCGGCCGTGGCCGAGGGCGAATCGGTACGCGTCCGCGCGCCGAGTTCGATCAGCGCGGGCGGCTCGCCGGCCTCGGTGACGGTGAACGTCTCGATGCGCGGCGGCGGCTGTGTGAACGTCCGTACCGTGCTCGGGGTGCACCTGCCGGGGTTGACCGCCGACCGGGTCGAGGTGCGGGTCGCCGCCGACGGTGACTGGCGCCGGGTGCCGGTCTCGGAGGGCGCGAACGGGCTGGTCGTCGGGGAGCGCACCGCACCGGACAAGCCCGAACTCTGCGCCCGGAAGAGCGTCTCCAGCCGGTACCGGGTGAGTCTGGCCGAGGGCGCGCCCGCCGGCCGGGTGACCCTGCTCGCCGAGGCGTACGGGGCGGGTGGCCGGCTGCTCGGCCGGGACACCGACTCGGCCCGGCTGACCGGCCGGACCGGAGACGCCCCGGCGACGCAGCGTACTCCCGAGCTGGTGATCCCGTCGGCGACGCCGCAGGCCACCGAGGAGCCGGCCGCACCGGCCACCGAGGAGGTCGCGGCGGCCCTGCCGGCGCAGCCGGTCGCCGCCGAGGACGAGTCCGGCGGGTCGCTCGGGCTGGGCGGCATGGTGATGGTGGTCGGCATCGTGATGGTCGGGATCGGGATCGCCCTGATGGTGCTCCTGATCCGGCGGAGCCGGGCGGAGCGTGGCCGGGTGGCCGTGGCGTCCGGGGACGATGCGGAGAAGACCGCCCGGATCATCGTGCTCGGCGCGGAGCGGACCACCCGGATTCCCCCGGCGGACCCGACGGCCCGGAACGCGCCGGTGGGCCCGGTCTTCCGCAGTGCCGCCGGTGCCGGCCGTGCCCCGGGTGACGGTGCCGGTCCGGTCGGCGCCGCCGGACCCCTGCCCGGCACGCAGCCGGTCGACGGGGTGGGGCCGGTCGGCGGGGTCGGTGCGGCGCCGGGTGGCGTGTCGGCGGTCGGTGACCAGACCCTGATCCTGCCCGCCTCCGGCGCGGTTCTGCCGCGACCGGCCACCTCGACGCCGCCCCGGCAGCCGGGAACGCTCCCGGCCCAGGTGGTGCCGCCGGCCGGAACCGGTTCGGCGACCCCCGGCGAGGTGCCGGCCCGACCGGAGACTGCGCCGGCCCGACCGGAGGGTGTGCCGCCCCGGCCGGAGGGATCCGTACCGCCGGAGCAGCCCCCGGCCGGCGGACCCGACGCGACCCTGATCCTGCCGCCGTCCCAGCGTCCCCAGCGGTAGTCCGCCGATGCCGCTGCCAGCCGGGCGTGTCGGGGTCGGCCCGCCCCCGCCGAACAGGGCTGACAGCGGCTGTTCGCCGCCGGTGGATCGCCTTGGGGCGGGGCGTGGCGTCCGGCTCCGATACGCTCAGGCCGTTGACCGAATGTCCGGCTGAGGGGCGAGATCTTGTCTGATTTGTCCGCTATCGTCAAGGCGTACGACGTCCGGGGTACCGTTCCCGAGCAGTGGGACGAGCGGGCCGCCGAGGCGTTGGGCGCGGCCTTCGCCCAGCTTCTCCGTACCTCCGGGGAGCCGGCCGGGACCGTAGCCGTCGCCCACGACATGCGGGAGTCGTCACCCGGCCTCGCCGCCGCCTTCACCGCCGGGGTCCGCTCCGAGGGGCTCGGCGTGCTCCACCTCGGCCTCGGCAGCACCGACCTGCTCTACTACGCCTCCGGCAGCCTCGACCTGCCCGGTGCGATGTTCACCGCCAGCCACAACCCGGCCGCCTACAACGGGATCAAGATGTGTCGCGGCGGGGCCCGGCCGATCGGCCAGGACACCGGGCTGACCGAGCTGCGTGACCGGGCGCAGGCGCTGCTGGACAAGGGCGAGACCCGGCCGCTGGACGAGCCGCTGCCGCCGCTGGAACACCGGGACCTGCTGCCCGCGTACGCGGCCCACCTGCGCACCCTGGTCGACCTGACCGGGATCCGCCCGCTCAAGGTGGTGATCGACGCGGGCAACGGCATGGGCGGGCACACCGTACCGGCCGTGCTCGGCGACGCCGCCCTGCCGTCACTGCCGCTGGAGATCGTGCCGCTCTATTTCGAACTCGACGGCTCGTTCCCCAACCACGAGGCGAACCCGCTGGACCCGGCGAACCTGGTCGACCTCCAGGCGGCCGTACGCGAGCACCGGGCCGACCTCGGGCTCGCCTTCGACGGCGACGCCGACCGCTGCTTCGTGGTCGACGAGCGGGGCGAACCGGTCTCCCCGTCGGCGATCACCGCCCTGGTGGCCGTACGCGAGCTGGCCAAGCACCCCGGCGCGGCGATCATCCACAACCTGATCACGTCGAGCGCCGTGCCGGAGATCGTCCGTGAGCACGGCGGCGAGCCGGTGCGCAGCCGGGTCGGCCACTCCTTCATCAAGGCCGAGATGGCCCGCACCAACGCGGCCTTCGGCGGCGAGCACTCGGCGCACTACTACTTCCGGGACTTCTGGTTCGCCGACACCGGGATGCTCGCCGCGATGCACCTGCTGGCGGCGCTCGGCGAGCAGGACGGCCCGCTGTCGGAACTCGGCCGGGCGTACGAGCGGTACGCCTCCTCCGGCGAGATCAACTCGACCGTACCGGACCAGCGGGCCAAGCTCGCCGAGGTCCGGGCCGCCTACCCGGACGCCGAGACCGACGAGCTGGACGGGCTGACCCTGCGCTTCCCGGACGGCGCCTGGGTCAACCTGCGCCCGTCCAACACCGAGCCGCTGCTCCGGCTCAACGTCGAGGCGCCCACCCCGGAACGGATGGTGGCACTCCGCGACGAGGTGCTCGGACTGGTTCGCCGATAAGATCCATCGCGCTGGTCGGAGACCCGCCGTACCCGACCTACCGCACGAGGAGTGGAAGGAGCCGCACCGTGGCCCTCGACCCGCAGTTGCTGGAGATCCTGGCCTGCCCGGACACCCATCACGCACCGCTGGACTACGACCCGGCGGCGCAGACCCTGACCTGCACCGAGTGCGCGCGGATCTTCGAGGTGCGCGACGACGTACCGGTCCTGCTGCTGGACGAGGCGCGCGGCGGCCCGGCGGCCGGTCCGGGTGCGACCCCCGGCGGCAGCGCGGACCAGCGATGATGGACGGTACGGCCGGTCTGCGCGGCCGCCCGGTCCCCGACGAGGGGATGCTCGACGACGTCGCCGCGATGAACGAGAACGATCCGGGCGGGATGCTCCGGCACACCGCCGCGGCCGGTGCGCAGGTCCGGGAGACGGCCGCGCTGGCCGCCGAGGCCAACCTCGGGGTGCTGGCCGACGAGGGCCGCCCCCGGGCGGTCGTGATCGCCGGCATCGGCACCGCCGCGCGTACCGGTGAGGTGCTGGCCACCGTCGCCGGCCCGCGCTGCCCCGTACCCGTGATCCAGCACCGCAGCGCCGGGGTGCCCGGCTGGGTGGGCGCGGCGGACGTGGTCATCGCGGTCAGCGCCTCCGGGCGCAGCCCCGAGGCGCTCGGCGCGGCCGAGGCCGCCGCCCGGCGCGGCGCCCGGCTGGTCGCGGTCGGTGCGCCGGACTCGCAGCTCCAGTCGGTGGCCGAGGGGGTCCGGGCGCCGTTCGTCCCGGTGCCCCGCCGGGCGCCGGCCCGGGCCAGCCTCTGGGCGCTCACCGTGCCGGTGCTGCTCGCCGCCCGCGCGCTCGGCCTGGTCAAGGTGAACGAGGCGGACCTGGCCGAGACGGCGGCCCGGCTGGACGCGGAGGCCGACCGGTGCCGCCCGTCCGCCGAGTCCTTCGTCAACCCGGCCAAGTCGCTGGCGCTGGGCCTGGCCGGCTCGGTGCCGATCGTCTGGGGCTCGTCGCCGCTGGCCACCGTGGCGGCCCGGCGGTTCGGCGACACCCTCTCGGCGAACGCCCGCTACCCGGTGGTGGCCGGTGCCCTCGGCGAGGCGGGGCGGGGCCGGGTCGGCCTGCTCGACGGCGTCTTCGGCGGCCTCGGCGAGTCGAGCCGGGACATCTTCGCCGACCCCGAGGACGAGGCGACCGGCACCCGGCTGCGGCTGGTGCTGCTCCGGGACGGCGGCCTGAACGCCGAGGACGACACCGACGAGCCGCTGGTGGTGGAGGAGCGCCGGGCCGACGCCGTGCAGACCCTCGCCGAGCGGCGCGGGGTGCGCTGCGACGTGGTGACCGCCGAGGGCGGATCGGCGCTGGAACGGCTCGCCTCGCTGACCGCGGTGCCCGACTTCGCCTCGATCTACCTGGCGCTGGCGCACGGACTCGACCCGATGGCCGTACCGGCGATCACCGAGATGAAGGAGCTGTCCAACCAGTGACCGAGCAGATCACCCGGGGCGGGTCCGCCGTGGCCCGGACCCCGGCCGACGCGGCGGAGGGCCGGTCGTGAGCGCGGGTGGCGGTACCAGGGCGATCGTCGCGGCCCTGCTGGCCAACCTGGGCATCGCGGTCACCAAGTTCGTCGCGTTCGCGCTGAGCGGGTCGTCGTCGATGCTCGCCGAGTCGATCCACTCGGTGGCCGACTCCGGCAACCAGGCGCTGCTGCTGCTCGGCGGGCGTCGGGCGCGGCGCCGGGCGACCCCGCAACACCCCTTCGGGTACGGCCGCGAGCGCTACATCTTCGCCTTCATCGTCTCCATCGTGCTGTTCAGCCTCGGTGGCCTCTTCGCGCTCTACGAGGCGTACCACAAGTGGCACGAGCAGCAGGTGCACCCGGGCGGGATCGAGAGCTGGCAGTGGCTGCCGATCGTCGTGCTGGTGGTCGCGATCATCCTGGAGTCGTTCTCGTTCCGGACCGCGATCGTCGAGTCGAACGCGATCCGGGGCAAGGCCTCCTGGAAGGAGTTCGTCCGCCGGGCCAAGGCGCCGGAGCTGCCGGTGGTGCTGCTGGAGGACCTGGGCGCGCTGCTCGGTCTGGTCTTCGCCCTGATCGGCGTCTCGATGACCCTGATCACCGACAACGGTTACTGGGACGCGGCCGGCACCGCGGCGATCGGCATCCTGCTGGTGGCCATCGCGGTGATCCTGGCGCTGGAGACCAAGAGCCTGCTGCTCGGCGAGTCGGCCACTCCGGAGGACGTCCGACAGATCGAGGAGGCGATCACCTCGGGTTCCGAGGTCGAGCGGATCATCCACATGAAGACCCTGCACCTGGGGCCGGAGGAGCTGCTGGTCGCGGCGAAGGTCGCGGTGCGGCCGTACGAGACGGCGGCCGAGCTGGCCGAGGGGATCAACTCGGTGGAGGCGCGGATCCGCAACTCCGTACCGATCGCCCGGGTGATCTATCTGGAGCCGGACATCTACCGCCAGGTGGAGCAGCCCGCGGACGGGGTACCGGAACTGAAGGGGGCCTGAGCGGTGGAACCGCTGCACGGCCGGATCCGCGACTACGCATGGGGGTCGCGGACCGTCCTCGCGCAGTTGCAGGGCCGTCCCGTGCCGAGCGACGGCCCGGAGGCGGAGCTGTGGCTGGGCGCCCATCCCGGTGACCCGAGCATGCTGCACCGGGGTGGGGCGCCGCTGAGCCTGGTCGACGCCTTCGCCGAGGATCCGGGGCGCTGGCTCGGTGCCGACGTGATCGACCGGTTCGGCCAGCGGCTGCCGTTCCTGCTCAAGGTGTTGGCGCCGGAGGCGCCGCTGTCGTTGCAGGCGCATCCGGACGCCGAGCAGGCCCGGGCCGGGTACGCGGCGGAGACCACCGACCCGGAGCTGACCCACCGCAACTACGTCGACCCGTACCACAAGCCGGAGATGCTGGTCGCGGTCTCGCCGTTCCGGGCGCTCTGCGGGTTCCGCGATCCGAAGCACTCGGCGGATCTGCTCGACGCGTTCGGGCTGGCCGTGCTCGATCCGGTGGTCGCCGCGCTGCGGGCCGGCACCGACGGGCTGCCGGACGCGGTGCGTACCCTGCTCACCTGGCCGTCGGCGGAGCGTGCCGAGCTGGTCGCGGCGGTGGTGGCGGCGGAGGTCGGCGAGCAGTTCGCCGCCTCGGCCGTGTTGGCCCGCGAGCTGGCCGGACGCTATCCGGCGGATCCGGGCGTACTGGTGGCGCTGCTGCTCAACCACGTCAACCTGGCGCCGGGCGAGGCGATCTGGATGCCGGCCGGCAACCTGCACGCCTATCTCTACGGCGCCGGGGTGGAGATCCTGGCGGCCAGCGACAACGTGCTGCGGGGCGGGTTGACTCCGAAGCACGTGGACGTGCGCGAGCTGCTCCGGGTGCTCCGGTTCGAGGTGCTGGCCGATCCGGTGGTCAGCCCGGTGCCGGTGAGTCCCGGGGTGGTCACCTGGCCGGTGCCGGTGGACGACTTCGCCCTGCACGGCGTACGCCTCGACGGGCGGGTCGGATCGGCCCGGCTGGAGCTGCGGGGGCCCCGGATCGCGCTCTGCCTGGCCGGTGAGGTCACCGTGGCGGACGGCGCCGGGTCGGCGCTGCTCGGCCCCGGTGCGGCGGCGATCGGCCGGGCCGACGGCGGGCCGTTGACGGTCAGCGGCGACGGCGAACTCTACGTCGCCTCGGTCGGACTCTCCTGAGCCGTCCGTCCCGCGTTCCGGCACGCTTCACCCCGCGTTCCGGCACGGTGCACCCCCTGTTCCGGCACGATGCACGGCCAAACGCGAGTCGGCACGAAACGGAAATTTGCGGATCGGCTTGACACCTCCTTTGCTCAGTGTGACGCTATGGGTACGCAGCGTTATCGCGACGCAGGTCCGAGACACGCGCGGGGAACCAAACCGGGGGGATGCGCGGGGCGGCCGGAGACTGGGCGGGAAACCGTTCGGGACCGACCGCCCCGCGCGCTGTCCGGCCGTCGGTCCGGCGACGTCCCGCCCGGTTCGGGCAGCCCCCGACCCGACCCGTACTGTCCGGATTGCGACCCGGCCGGAATCCGTCGCGGTAGGCCCGGGGCGTAACGTGGAGGGTCGCGCCGCAGACCCGTACGACAGGAGCCTTCATGACCAGCACTCTCCCGGCACCCACGGGTGGTTCGTCCGCCGCGCCCCGGCCCGGCACCGTCGCCGAGGGCGACTACAAGGTGGCGGACCTCTCCCTCGCCGAGTTCGGGCGCAAGGAGATCCGACTCGCCGAGCACGAGATGCCCGGCCTGATGTCGATCCGTCGCGAATACGCCGCCGAGCAGCCGCTGCGCGGTGCCCGGATCACCGGCTCGCTGCACATGACGATCCAGACCGCGGTGCTCATCGAGACCCTCGTGGCGCTCGGCGCCCAGGTCCGCTGGGCCTCGTGCAACATCTTCTCCACCCAGGACCACGCCGCCGCCGCCATCGTGGTCGGGCCGGACGGCACCCCCGACGCCCCGTCCGGGGTCCCGGTCTACGCCTGGAAGGGCGAGACGCTCGAAGAGTACTGGTGGTGCACCGAGCAGGTGCTGCTCTGGCCGGACGGCCAGGGGCCGAACATGATCCTCGACGACGGTGGCGACGCCACCCTGCTGGTGCACCGGGGTGCCCAGTTCGAGAAGGCCGGCGCGGTACCGCCGGTGGAGAGCGCCGACTCCGAGGAGTACGCGGTCATCCTCGGCCTGCTGCACCGCTCGCTCGCCGTGGACGGCCAGCGCTGGACCCGGGTCGCCGCCGGCATCAAGGGCGTGACCGAGGAGACCACCACCGGTGTGCACCGGCTCTACGAGATGCAGCAGAACGGCACGCTGCTCTTCCCGGCGATCAACGTCAACGACTCGGTGACGAAGAGCAAGTTCGACAACAAGTACGGTTGCCGCCACTCGCTGATCGACGGCATCAACCGGGCCACCGACGTGCTGATCGGCGGCAAGACCGCTGTCGTGCTCGGCTACGGCGACGTCGGCAAGGGCTGCGCCGAGTCGCTGCGCGGCCAGGGCGCCCGGGTCATCGTCACCGAGGTCGACCCGATCTGCGCGCTCCAGGCGGCGATGGACGGCTACCAGGTCGCCACCCTGGACGACGTGGTGGAGACCGCCGACATCTTCATCACCGCGACCGGCTGCTTCGACGTCATCCGCAACGAGCACATGGCCCGGATGAAGCACCAGGCGATCGTCGGCAACATCGGCCACTTCGACAACGAGATCGACATGGCCGGGCTGGCCAAGCGCTCCGACGTGCAGCGGATCAACATCAAGCCGCAGGTGGACGTCTGGCAGTTCGACGACGGCCACTCGATCATCGTGCTCTCCGAGGGGCGGCTGCTCAACCTGGGCAACGCCACCGGCCACCCGAGCTTCGTGATGTCGAACTCGTTCGCCAACCAGACGATCGCGCAGATCGAACTCTTCACCAAGCGTGCGGAGTACCCGGTCGGCGTCTACACCCTGCCGAAGCACCTGGACGAGAAGGTCGCCCGGCTGCACCTGGACGCGCTCGGCGCCAAGCTGACCGAGCTGACCAAGGAGCAGGCCAGCTACCTCGGCATCCCGGTCGAGGGGCCGTACAAGCCCGAGCACTACCGCTACTGAGCATCGACCGACGAGCTGAGCGCTCGACCGACGAGCTGAGCATCGACCGACGAGCCCGGAACGGCAGCCCTGCCGTTCCGGGCTCGCCCGTCTGGCGCCGGTCAAGTCATCGGGGTCGGGGCCGGAACCAGGTCCAGAGGCAGTAGCCGAGCCAGGCGACCGCGACCGCGGTGGCGAGCGGCCGCAGCCGCAGCGCGTTCAGGGCGATCACCACCGCCAGGACCAGCAGCCAGGGCAGGAACGCCTTCACCGGGCCGACCCGTTCGGCGTGCCGGAACCGGCCACCACGGGGCGGACCATCCCGGGCTGCGGCACCGCCGGCTCCGTGGGCGCCGGCACCGCCGGCCGGAGCGGTGCCGCCCCGGCGGGCTCGGCGACCGGCGGGGCGAGTTCCGGCCAGAGCGTCGAGGTCACCGACCGGGTGGCCGCCAGCCGCTGCCGGGCCCGCATGTGCCGCTCGGCCAGTACGGCGGCCAGGTACGCCCACTCGGGCAGGCCCGGCGGGGGCGGTGGCGAGGTCACCGCCGCCACCTCCGCCCAGAGTGACCGGGTCAGCCCGCGCCGCGCCTCCCGGGTCAACGTCGAGGTCCGGCTCAGCAGTTGGCGTACGGCCAGCGCCAGGCCGTCGTCCAGCCGGGTCAGGTCCAGGGTGGCCGCCCAGCCGGCCAGCGGCGGAACCATGGTCGGGACGTAGCCGGTGCCGGCCGGACTCCGGTCGTGGATCACCAGCGTGCCGGCGGCCAGGTCGCCGAGTCGCCGCCCCCGGGGATCGGTGAGCATCACGGTCACCCCCACCGCCCAGGTCAGCAGCGGCAGCACCAGACCCGGCCACTCCACCGCCACGCCGACCAGGCTGCGGGTCAGCGCCTGCCGGAAGCCGACCCGGCCACCGTCGGCGCGTACCACCCGCAGCCCGACGGCGAGCTTGCCGACCGTACGGCCGGAGTTGAGGGTCTCGCAGGCCACCGGGTAGCCGACCAGGACCAGCACCACGCCGACGGTCTGTAGGCCGCGCAGGGTCGCCCCGTCGAAGGCGCCGGGGCCGACCAGCGAGGTGAGCAGGATCCCCGCGCACATCAGCAGCACCACCGCCAGGGTGAGCTGCGTCAGGATGTCGATCAGCAGCGCCAGCACCCGGGAGCCGAGCCGGGCGGCCCGGACATCCAACTCGACCGCCTCGCCGCTGACCAGTCCGGCGTCCGCACCGTACCCGGCGGGAGGCGCCGGCCGGGCCGGAGCGGACCTCGGTGGTTGCGCTGTCACCAGCACAGTGAACACTATGGTCGCGAACCCTGGGGAGCTGAGTTGGATCTCGACGCGTACACGGCCGAGCACGACCGGGAATGGCGACGGCTGGCCGAGCTGACCGGGCGGCGACGGCTCGGCGCGGACGAGGCCGACGAGCTGGTCGCGCTCTACCAGCGGGTGGCCACGCACCTGTCGGTGGTACGCAGCCGGTCGCCCGATCCGGTACTCGTCGCCCAGCTCTCCCAGCTGGTGCTGGCCGCCCGGGGCCGGCTCGCCGGCCGGTCCGGCTTCTCCTGGGCGACCGTCCGCCGGTTCTTCTCCACCGGCTTCCCGCTGGCCGTCTACCGGGCCTGGCCGTGGTGGAGCGCCGTCGGCGTCGGGTTCGTCCTGGTCGCGGGCTTCCTGATGTACTGGATCGCCGAGCATCCGGAGAACGCCGTGGCACTGATCGGCGAGGACGCGGCGGCCGAGGCGTTCGAGGCCCGGTTCGTCGGCTACTACAGCGAATACTCGGCACCGAGCTTCGCGTTCCAGCTGTGGACCCACAACGCCTGGGTCGCCGCCCGCTGCCTCGCCTCCGGCATCCTGATCCTGCCGGTCTTCTACCTGCTCTGGCACAACGCCCTCAACATCGGCGTGACCGGCGGGGTACTGGCCGCCTACGACCGTACCGACGTCTTCTTCAGCATGATCACGCCGCACGGCCTGCTGGAGCTGACCGGGATCTTCGTGGCGGCCGGTGTCGGCCTGCGGATCGGCTGGGCCTGGATCGCGCCGCCGCGCGACCTGACCCGGGGCCAGGCGGTGGCCCGGGCCGGCCGCTCCGGCGTCCTGGTCGCGGTCGGCCTGGTGGGGCTCTTCGCGGTCGCCGGGCTCATCGAGGCCTTCGTCACCCCGGCGGCGGTACCCACCGGGATCCGGGTCGGGATCGGCGTACTCGGCTGGCTCGGCTTCCTCGGCTACGTCTGCTGGTTCGGCCACCGCGCGGCCGTAGCCGAGGAATCCGCCACCGAATCGAGTGCCTGATCGTGAACCGCGGTGGCTACTCGGTGGGCGCGCGGGTGTAGGTGAGGTAGGCCGCTCCGCTGCCCAGCACGACGTGGTCGGTGAGTTGCCAGTTGCGCGGGTCGAACTCGGCCCGGCGACCGAACAGCGGAATTCCG